>JAGRIE010000159.1 GCA_020443425.1 Halioglobus sp. | reverse complement strand
CAGGTCGGGACAAGGTATTTTCAGGGGTGGTTACAGTGGAACCACCCCCTGAAAGGCGGATTTGGTTGTGCAAACACAGTCAAATATGGCCAAACTGCCTTGAAGTGAGCTTTCCGGACCATTGATGGCAACAAGATTTTGCGCTGCCTGGCAGAAACCACGCCCGATTCAGGCGGAGTTCTCTGTGACACTCGTATTCTGTGTTCCTATAATCTGTCCCAACGCTGAATTTTGTCGCTGCCACTGCGCTTAAAGTGGCAAGGAGGACCTCACCTTGCATTTGCAAACGGGGTAGGCAGAATCCGGTTGTTTTGGAATCTGTTGAACGCGTCACTCAGGGCCACTAAGACGCAACGGTCTGTCATGACCGGGTCCATCTTCGAACCATCGCGATACCGCTTCGTCCGGGTAGCGCACCTTCAAATCCGTCCCGCTTGGTACGGGGATCGGTTCCATAAGCGCTGTGGATGGCCGGGCAGATATGCCGGCCTGAAAGACAGTTTCTTCAAGCCCGCAAACGCACTGGCGGTCAGCGCGTTCTGCTCTTCTTAAAAGAGGAGGTAATTCCACCCCAGCCCCAGGCTGGATAACCGTTGGT
>JAGRIE010000158.1 GCA_020443425.1 Halioglobus sp. | reverse complement strand
AAGACCCGCGCGGTCGACGACGCCGCGCTCGAAGGAGCCTGAGATGGATGCCTGGCTGCCGTTGATCTTCACCGCGCTGATGGCGCTGGCCATGCTGGTCTACGTCGTACTCGACGGCTACGACCTGGGCGTCGGCATCCTCATGCGCACGGCGAGCGCCGACGAGCGCGACGCGATGGTCGCCTCGATCGGGCCGTTCTGGGACGCGAACGAAACCTGGCTGGTGCTCGGCGTCGGCCTGCTGCTGGTCGCCTTCCCGGCCGCCCACGGCATCATCCTCGGCGCGCTGTACCTGCCGGTGACGCTGATGCTGATCGCGCTGATCGTGCGTGGTGTGGCGTTCGATTTCCGGGTCAAGGCCCACGACGAGCACAAGCCGCTGTGGAACACCGCCTTCTTTGCCGGCTCATTGCTCGCCGCGCTGGCCCAGGGCTGGATGCTCGGCAGCTACATCGTCGGCTTCGCCAGCGACGCATCGGGCTTCGTGTTCGCGGCGCTGATCGCGATCGGCCTGGCGTCGGGCTACACCCTGCTCGGCGCGACCTGGCTGGTGATGAAGACCGAAGGCGCACTGCGCGAGCGCGCGCTGCGCTGGGCCTG
>JAGRIE010000157.1 GCA_020443425.1 Halioglobus sp. | reverse complement strand
GGAATGCCGCTTTGTCCGGCGGATACCAGGCCAGCGCTATCCTGTTTCACAACGGGAAGCGAGACAGTCCGAGCTCCATCGGCTGCCAGACCATCATTCCGAGTCAGCATTCCGCTTTCACGAATGCTATTGGGAGGAACGGCTTCAACTACACTCTTGTGGATGCCAATAACGCGTATATGCCAGCCTCCTAGAAAGGCCTGAAAGGTCGAGATCCGCATTTTTTAAAGTAGTTCTCAAAGTAGGATGGGCTATCATAGGTCTATGACCATTGCTAGCTCATCCTCTTCAGTATCCAGTTCCAGTTCCAGTTCCAGTTCCAGCTCTAATAGCAGTTCCAGCTCCAGTAGTAGCGCCAGTACCAGTACCAGTACCAGTACGAAGCCTTCTACCGAGAGCCGCACGGAAAGCCCCGCACCGAGCAGCGGAGAGAGCACTTCGAGGAGCGCTGTCCTGGAGCCGGAAGCGATGGTTGATCTCCGTGGGGACGACGATGAGGACAGCTTTAGACCGAACGAAATGCGCGATCTGGCGGTCAGCATGGGCGTCGACCGGTCGGGGTCCACCTCGGACGAGACCAGGACTTTCAGAGAGAGTAGC
>JAGRIE010000156.1 GCA_020443425.1 Halioglobus sp. | reverse complement strand
CTATGACTGCCGATATCAGGATGACCAGCGGTACCACCCCCGTAGCGACACCCCACTGGCAATGCCCCGCTACTGAACGGGTCTAACGCCGGCTGTCCGCTCCCCCATCTTGACCGGGCGCGGTGAGACTGAAACACTGCTCACCACGCCCCAATGGAGGATTTCGCCATGATCAAGCGCCGCCAACTGCTGCAAGTCAGTGCCGCCCTGCTGGCCGGCCAGTCATTGGGCCTGCGGGCGCAACCCGCTGCCGGAGAAGGCGCGCAGCTGCCTTTGATCCAGCGCCTGATACCCAGCTCCGGAGAGACCCTGCCGGTAATGGGCATGGGCACCTCGCGCACCTTCGACACCGCGGCGGACGCCGAGTCGCTGGCGAATCTGACCGAGGTGCTGCAGGCGTTCTTCGCCGGCGGCGGCACCGTGATCGATTCATCGCCCATGTACGGCGAGGCCGAGTCGCGGGTGGGGGACGTGCTGCGCGCCATGGAGCAGCGCCCCCCGCTGTTCGCGGCCACCAAGGTATGGACCACTGGGCGCCAACAGGGCATCGCCCAGATGGAGGAGTCGGCGCGGCGCATGGACGTGAAACAGTTCGACCTTA
>JAGRIE010000155.1 GCA_020443425.1 Halioglobus sp. | reverse complement strand
CTTCGCCGGCATTGTGACGAACTTCAATATGGAGCGCCTGTCGATGGCGACGCAGGCGATCGCCTTTTCGCGCGTGTGCATTGAGGATGCGGCGGCGTGGGCGCGCGAGCGGCAGACCTTCGGCAAGCCGCTCTCAAAACATCAGGTGATCCGCCACAAACTCGCTGAAATGGTGCGTCACGTGCACGCTTCCGCCGCATTGCTCGACAATTGCACATGGCGCGTCATGCGCGGCGAGGCGCCGGTCGCAGAGCTTTCGCTCCTCAAGGTTCAGGCGACGCGCACGATGGAATTCTGCGCGCGCGAGGCGATGCAGATCCTTGGCGGCGCCGGTTTCATCCGTGGGCAGAGGGTCGAGCGCATCTACCGCGAAGTGCGGGTGATGGCGATTGGCGGCGGTTCGGAAGAGATCATGCTCGACCTCGCCGCGCGCCAGATGGGCGTCTAAGCGCCCTATTCGCTCATCACGGCCTGATGCTGGGCCGTATCCGTATATTGCTGGAACGTGGCGATCTTGCCGTCCTTCACCGTCCAGTGGTGAACGAACTGCGCATCGAGCGTCTTGCCGGTGGCGAGATAAGTTCCGTGATAGCGTCCGAACACGA
>JAGRIE010000154.1 GCA_020443425.1 Halioglobus sp. | reverse complement strand
CTGGAGGCGTTGCAGGACGCGTCCCTGGCGTGTCATGCCCTGCACCTTGCGGATAACAATCGCGAGGGCGGGATCATTGCCGAACTGACCGCCCTGGCCGGGCGCCGCAATGTACCCGTGTCCCACCACAGCCGGGCCGAGCTGGCGCGGATATCAAAGAACGGCAAACAGGACCAGGGGGTTGCCCTCGATGTGTTGTGCCCGGCATTCGAAGGCATTGACAGCTACCTGCTCGAACGCGCGGACAAGTCCAGCCACGTCCGCCTGCTGGCGCTTGACGGTATCAGCAACCCGGCCAATCTCGGCATGATTATCCGCTCGGCGGCGGCCGGCGCGGTGGATGGCATCATCTGCCCCCGCCGCGGCAACGCCGCCCTGGGCCCGCTGGTCATCAAGGCCAGCGCCGGCACCGTCTACCGCGCACCGCTGCTGCGTTGTGAGAGCCTGCCGGAAGCGCTGCGGCGCTGCCGCGAGCGGGGATTCGAGATATGCACCCTAGCGGCTGACGCGGGCGAATCGCTGTTTGATTACCGGCCCCGCCCCGCGGTCGTCTATGTACTGGGCAACGAGACGGAGGGCGTATCTACCGAGGTGGAGTCGCTGGCG
>JAGRIE010000153.1 GCA_020443425.1 Halioglobus sp. | reverse complement strand
TCCCTGAGTGTGTAAAACAGTTCTCCGTTCAGCAGTTCACCTCTGAGTTTGCCGTTAAAGGACTCACAGTAACCGTTCTCCCAGGGGCTACCTGGCGTGATGTAGAGCGTTTTCGTGCCCAGGCGGCCCAGCCATGTCCTGAGCTTCCCGGCAACCATCTCCGGGCCAATACCCGTGGGACCACCATGGGACCATCCTCACGCCTTCTGATGCCCTCTAATGCCAAGCTCATTTTTTAACTCTCTGATTTACAAGGCATTAGGAGGCATGGCGAGGCGTAAAATAGCATGGTTCAGGGTTCGAATCCCTCGCTCTCCGCCATTTTTACTTATAAGCAATTGATTTATAAGGATATTATTTTTTCAGTCCCGGGTATGGGACCCTCCTTGGACCACCCATCCATAAATCACCACCCGCATCGGCACAGAGCGTTCAACAATCGATAAACCGCTACCTTCCCTGTGGGGAACACACGCCGCCAAAACACTTTATTCTTGATTCAAGTTTCAGCCTATAAATATAGAGGTTTTGCGCGTTCCGCGGCTGCAGACGCTGTATCGCCAAAACCTCTTTCGAACTTTGGAAGTCACTGTGTCAGTACAATTAG
>JAGRIE010000152.1 GCA_020443425.1 Halioglobus sp. | reverse complement strand
GCAGGCGCTTGTAGTCCTCGATCCGCTCGGGCTTGATGCCGATCACCATGGCCATGCGTTGCATCGTCAGGCTCCTTTCTGTCCGAATTGATGCCGGGTGCCGGGGACGATCCGGCCCCGGATCACGTCCCAATCCCAGTCGATGCCGATCCCCGGCGCGTCCGGCGGATGGGCGTGGCCACCCTGGATGTCGAGCGGCGCGCGCGTCACCGCGTCAAGCTGCGGGATGTATTCCAGCGTCGGCGCGTTGGGCACGGCGCAAACGAGGCTCACATGCAGCTCCATCAGGAAATGCGGGCAGATGGGCACATTGAACGCCTCGGCCAGATGCGCGATCTTTAGCCAGGGGGTGATGCCGCCGACGCGGGCCACATCGGCCTGCACCACGCTGCAGGCCCCGGCCTCGAGGTAGTCCTTGAACTGGCCAAGGCTGTACATGCTTTCGCCCACCGCAATCGGCACCCGCGACTGGCGCGACAGCCGGCGGTGTGCGCCGATGTCATCCGCCGGCATCGGTTCCTCGAACCAGTGGATGCCGATGTCGGCCAGCATGTCGGCCCGGCGCAGCGCCTCGGCCAGCGAGAACGCCTGGTTGGCATCGACCATCA
>JAGRIE010000151.1 GCA_020443425.1 Halioglobus sp. | reverse complement strand
CCGTCGACCTCGACGATGACGTCCCCGGGCAGGAATCCCGCGACCTCAGCACTCGAATCGGCGTTCACGGACTGCACGAACGCACCGGAGGTGGCCGTGATCGAGAACCGGTTCGCCACATCGGGATCGACCCGTGCGACGTCGAGGGTGCTCACTCCCAGCACCGCCCGTTCCTTCTCGGCGTCGCGTCCGGCCTGCAGATCGTCGATGAGGGTGCGGATCGAGTCGATCTCCAGCGCGAACCCGATGTTCTGGGCATCGGCGAGGATCGCGGTGTTGACGCCCACGACCTGGCCCTGGGCGTTCACGAGGGGGCCACCGGAGTTGCCGGGGTTGATCGCTGCGTCGGTCTGGATCAGGTCGTCGAGCACGGTGCCGTCGGGAGCGCTGATCGAACGACCGGTCTGCGAGACGATCCCCGTGGTCACACTGGGTTCCGCACCGAGGTTGAGCGCGTTGCCGATCGCCACCACGTCGTCGCCGACCAGGAGGTCACTGGAGGATCCCAGTTCGGCGGGGACGGCCTCGCCCTCGAGGCCCTCGGCCTTCACCAGGGCCACATCGGATTCCGGTGCGGCTCCGATCAATCGGGCCTCCACGGTCTGGCC
>JAGRIE010000150.1 GCA_020443425.1 Halioglobus sp. | reverse complement strand
CTACGGCCACCTGCGGCACCACTACCAGAACAAGGTGGAACAGATCCACACCGTGGGCGAGTACGCGCGGCGCAGGCTCAAGGACCTGAAGGACGCCCTGGCCTTCGTGGACGACTACTTCAAGTTGGCACACGGTGATTTCATCCGACGTTACTTCCCCAAGCGGGAGACGGAGATCACCCGGCCACTGACCAACGCGCGCTTCAAGGAGCTTTTCGGCGAACTGGACGCCACGCAGACCCGGGTGGTGAATGATGCCTCCGACCACATTTTGGTGGCGGCCGGCCCGGGCAGCGGCAAGACGCGGGTGCTGGTGCACAAGGTGGCCAGCCTGCTCCTGCTGGAGGACGTGAAGCCCGAGCAATTCCTGATGCTCACCTTCTCACGTGCGGCAGCGCTGGAGCTCCGGGAACGCATCCAACGCATGGTGCCTGAATACAGGGGACTGCTCCGGGTGACCACCTTCCACGGGCTGTGCTTTGAACTGCTCGGACAGCTCGGTGACCTGGACAAGTCCGAGACCGTGATCGGCCGGACCATGGAGGCCATCCGGAACAACGAGGTGGACGTGACGTCGATCGCGAACAAGAGCGTGTTCGTGTTCGACGAGT
>JAGRIE010000014.1 GCA_020443425.1 Halioglobus sp. | reverse complement strand
GTCCCACCCGCAATGGGTCAGCACTCTCAACCGATAATTCTCAAAGTTTCTAAAACCAAAGGCCCTCCTCGAGATCATTTCCATCTTGTTGTGGAAGCCCCCCGTTAATGATGAAGAGCCAATTTCCTGCTTTTTGAATTGAGCAGAACGCACTGAACGCCAGTGTGCTTGCGTGGTTGAAGAGACTGTCGAAAAGACCGGTCAAACGTGACCGGGTTTCAACAGCGGTTATGAAACAGGCCCACTACTAACAAGAGGGAGAGATTTGAAGGCGTCGCACCCAAACGATGCGGCACTGAGATGGTTTGAAGATGGACCCGGTCATAACTGACCGCTGCGCCTAAACAGACCCTGAGTGACGCGTTCAACAGATTCCAAAACAACGAGACTCTACCTACCCCTTTCGCTTGCGCAAGGTGGGGTCATCCTTGCCACTTTTCCGCAGTGGCCGCGTTTAGTGGATCTACTATACGAACCCGTAATACGGGTGTCACAGGGAATTCGATCCCCATCCGGCGTGGTCCTTATCGAACGCCCAGAACTTTGATTATCAGGACTCGGTCGAAGAATGACACTACAGGGGGAATGAGCGCGGTTTCGCACACGGGTATCCACACATTTCGCTACTTAATGCAGTGGTTCCAGTGGAACCATGCCTGAAAACTCATTGAGCAGATGAGGTACTGAGATTATTGCCGTAGAGCGGAGGCGCCCACGTCACTACCCGCTGCGCTTGGCAGTGACTTGAGCGCGTGCTTACCGGCGCAACACCTGTTCCAGTGTCGAGAGCGCCTGCGCACGTCCAAACAGGGTCCATCCTAAGGTTCACTCACTATCGTAAACGTATACTGTAGGTATACGTTTACGACATTTTACAAACCGTCTCGCCAACTCACTGTCCCATACGATGTTCGCGTGATAGCATCAGGTGCTTACACGCTGCCACCCCATAACAAAGAGGGTACCCATGCGCACAGTCGTCGGCATCCGCTCTGAAAAGCGGACCAGCCAAGCTTCCCGCCACAGCGAAGAACCTACACCCACGGTCTGGTTCGCGTCATGGCGCCAGCTGGCCGGGGTGTTGTCAGACGAGAACCGGGCATTGCTACGCTTGATTGAGGATAAGCAGCCGCGCACGGTACTGGAACTTGCAGAACTGTCTGGACGCGCGGCCAGCAACCTGTCGCGCACACTGCGCAATCTGGAGGGTTACGGCCTGGTCAAGCTGCACCGCAGCCCGGACACCCGCGCCGTGCGCCCGGAAGCGCTGGCCACCGAATTTCTTGTGGTGCTGGATTAACAGTGCTGGACTGACCCCCACCGCGACTGAACAACAGGAACTATAATGGCCAAGGGCAAAAACAAGAGCAACGGCGGCAAGTCCCAATCGCAGCTTGGCTTCGAAGCCGAGCTATTCAAAACCGCTGACAAACTGCGCGGCAACATGGAGCCGAGCGACTACAAGCACGTCGCCCTGGGGCTGATTTTCCTCAAGTACATTTCTGACGCCTTTGAGGCCCGCCACGCCGAACTGCTGGCCGAAGATGCACAAGCAGCGGAGGACAAGGATGAATACCTTGCCGATAATATTTTCTGGGTACCCAAAGAGGGCCGCTGGTCTCACCTGAAAGCCAACGCCAAGCGCCCTGAGATCGGCACCCTCATCGACGATGCCATGCGCGCCATCGAGAAGGACAACGAATCCCTGAAAGGCGTACTCCCCAAAGACTACTCTCGCCCCGCGCTCAACAAGGTCATGCTGGGAGAGCTCATCGACCTGATTTCCGGCATCACCATGAACGAACAGGGCGGTAAGTCCCGTGACTTACTCGGCCGCGTTTATGAGTACTTTCTAGCCCAGTTCGCCGGCAGCGAGGGTAAACGCGGCGGCGAGTTCTACACCCCGCGCTCCGTGGTGCAGGTATTGGTACAGATGCTCGAACCCTACCAAGGCCGCGTCTACGATCCCTGCTGCGGCAGCGGTGGAATGTTCGTGCAGAGTGAAAAGTTCGTACTGCAACACGGCGGGCGCATCGGCGACATCGCCATCTACGGCCAGGAGAGCAACTACACCACCTGGCGCCTGGCCAAGATGAACCTGGCCGTACGCGGTATCGACTCGGATATCCGCTGGAACAACGAGGGCAGCTTCCACAAGGACGAGCTGCGCGACCTGCGCTTCGACCACATTCTCGCCAACCCGCCCTTCAACATATCCGACTGGGGCGGCGACCGCCTGCGCGAAGACCCGCGCTGGCAGTTCGGCGTGCCGCCAGTGGGCAACGCCAACTACGCCTGGCTGCAACACATCCACTGGCATCTAGCGCCCTTTGGCACCGCTGGCGTGGTGCTGGCAAACGGCTCTATGAGTTCCAACCAGAGCGGCGAAGGCGAGATCCGCAAGGCCATGGTCGAGGCCGACGCGGTAGATTGCATGGTCGCCCTGCCGGGGCAGTTGTTCTACTCCACCCAGATTCCCGCTTGCCTGTGGTTCCTGGCCCGCGACAAGTCCAACGGCAAGCGCGGCAAGGAGACCCTGCGCGATAGGCGCGGCGAAGTGCTGTTTATCGATGCCCGCAATATGGGCGCGCTGGTGGACCGCACCCGGCGCGAACTCACTGACGAGGACATCCAGAAGATCGCCGACACCTATCATGCCTGGCGCGGCGAGAAAGAGGCCGGGAAGTACGCGGACATCCCCGGCTTCTGCAAGAGTGCCTCCCTCGACTGCATCCGCAAGCATGGCCATGTGCTCACCCCCGGCCGCTATGTCGGTGCCGAGGCTGTGGAGGATGAAGGTGAGCCATTCGCTGACAAGATGCAGCGCCTCAGTGCGCAGTGGCGCGAGCAGCAGCAGGAAGCCGCGCGGCTGGATGCGGCGATTGAGGTCAACCTGAGGGAGCTTGGGTATGGCGGGTGAATGGCGTCCATCGAACTGGGGTGACGAGGTATCGCTCGAATACGGAAAGGCAATCCGCGGATATAGCAAAACTCACGGCAAGTATCGCGTTTTCGGCTCGAACGGACCAATTGGCTGGACTGCCGAACCCCTCGCGCAGGGGCCCGGAGTCATCCTCGGACGAAAAGGGGCATATCGTGGGGTTGAGTACTGGCCCGACCCTTATTGGGTTATCGACACAGCTTATTACTTGGTCCCAAAGACTGATTTGGATATGCGTTGGCTCTATTACGCAGTCAAGCATTACAAGTTGGGCGAAATTGATGATGGGTCGCCAATTCCGTCGACCACCCGTGCAGCCGTCTACATGCAGGACGTCGATGTGCCGCCCAAACCCGAGCAACGCGCCATCGCCCATATCCTGGGCACACTGGACGACAAGATCGAACTCAACCGCCGCCGCAACCAGACCCTGGAAGCCATGGCGCGCGCCCTGTTCAATGACTGGTTCGTCGACTTCGGTCCCGTCCGCGCCAAGATGGAAGGTCGCTGGAAGCCTGGCCAGTCCATCCCGGGCCTACCTACCCACATCTACGACCTCTTCCCCGACCAACTCGTTGAATCGGAACTGGGGGAAATTCCAGAGGGATGGAGATACCAAACCCTGGCACAGCTCACCGATAAAGTTGGTAGTGGAGCAACCCCGCGTGGCGGGAGCAAGGTCTATATTGACGAGGGCGTAGCGCTTATCCGTAGCCAAAATGTCTACGACAGCTTGTTCGTTTGGGATGGCTTGGTTCGTATTTCGGATGAAGCCGCAGAGCAGTTGAAGGGGGTCACGGTTCAACAGGAAGATGTTCTTCTCAACATCACCGGGGCGTCGATTCTGCGCACCTGCATCGTCGAAGCCAGTGTACTCCCAGCTCGGGTCAACCAGCACGTAGCCATCATTCGCACCAAACCGGGCGTGCCGCCGCGTTTCGTGCACATGCACCTACTTCGACCAGATATCAAGAATTATATGCTTGGGCTAAACGCGGGTGCATCACGCGAGGCGATCACCAAAGGGCACATCGAGTCATTACCCTTGCTGACCCCATCCTCCGAATTGTTGGAAGCATTTCGGTCTGAGACCGACCCACTGTTCCAACGGGGGAAATGCATTTCCCAAGAGATACGGTGGCTCGGTGAACTCCGCGACACCCTGCTGCCCAAACTGCTCTCGGGCGAGCTGCGTATCAAGGATGCGAAAAGATTTATGGAAGGAGCCCGCGTATGATTGAGTCAATCACCCTATCGGGCGTTGCCAGCTACACAGGTCCAGCAGAGACGCTCAACGACCTTTCACAGATCAACTTTGTGTATGGCTCAAATGGTAGCGGCAAAACAACCATCAGCCGGGTTGTCGCCGATCAGGCCGGACATCCTACCTGCACTATCGGCTGGAAAGGTGGCGCACCACTTCAGGCTATGGTCTATAACCGTGATTTCGTAGAACGCAACTTCAACCAATCCACTGAACTCAAAGGCGTTTTTACTCTGGGCGAAAACCAGACTGAAACCCTGATAAAAATCAAGACGGCAAAGACAGCGTTTGATGAACTGAATAACACGATTCAGAGCCTGACAAATACCTTGCAAGGAGATGACGGCACAAGCGGCAAAAAAGGCGAACTTTCCGAACTTGAAAATGCGCTCAAGGAAAAATGTTGGGCGCAGAAGAAGAAGTACGATACGAGGTTGCAAGGGGCCTTTGAGGGCTATCGTAACAACAAAGAGAGTTTCAAAGGTAAAATCCTGCAAGAACTGAAAAGCAACACTTCAGCCATTGTACCGCTGGGCGAACTTGAAAAAAAATGCGCGTCCGTATTTGGCACAACACCCACGACGGAGCAAGCGCTTCCCGTCATCGACACGTCGAGACTAATCGCGCATGAAGCCAACCCGATCTTGAATAAGCGTGTTATCGGCAAGGAAGATGTCGACATTGCGGCGATGATTAGAAAACTAGGAAACAGTGACTGGGTGCGCCAAGGTAGGAGCTACTTTAATATCAATGAGGATGTTTGTCCTTTTTGCCAACAAAGTACAGATGAAGCTTTCGCCAAAAGTCTGGAAGACTATTTTGATGAAACATTCATCGCCAACAGCAAGGCAATTGACGACCTCGCCAGCAACTACAAAACCGATACTGAGCGCCTGCAACAACAAATAGGCGGAATTATGGCCGCTCCATCACGATTCCTTGATATTGATAAACTGAAATCGGAGAAAGAACTACTCGACTCAAAAATTATCATCAACATTCAGCGCCTGGCCGAGAAGAAGAAAGAGGCAAACCAAATCGTTGAACTGGAGCCACTGGGTAACGTTATCGACGAGATCAAATCCCTGACTGATGCTACCAGTGCAGAAATCAGCGTGCATAACGCCATGGTGAATAACCTAGCGCAAGAGAGGCAATCACTGACTTCCCAGGTTTGGAAGTTTGTTCTGGAAGAGCTGAAGGCTGAACTTGGCGACTATCAGAAGAAGACTGAGGCGATAAAAAAAGCTGTTAGCAGCCTTGAAGAGAAAACTGCTGCGAGTAATGCCAGAATGGCTCAGATAGAAACCGAAATCCGGGCGTTAGAGAAACAGACAACCAGCGTCCAGCCAACCATTGACGCCATCAATACACTGCTTCGCTCTTTTGGGTTCAACGGATTCTCTCTTGCGAAAGCAGCAAAAGGTACATCTTATAAACTTGTGCGAGCGGATGGCTCCGACGCAAAAAACACATTAAGTGAGGGCGAGAGAACCTTTGTTACCTTCCTGTACTTTTATCACCTCCTGAAAGGCAGTGATTCTGAAAGTGGCATGACGACAGATCGCATCGTGATCATTGATGACCCCGTTTCCAGTTTGGATAGCGACATCCTGTTTATCGTCGGGAGTCTGATCAAGGGACTTTTCGATGAAGTGCGGTCAGATGCTGGTCATATCAAGCAGATATTTGTACTCACCCACAATGTCTATTTTCACAAAGAGGTAACATTCAACCAGAAGCGGACTGGTAAAGCGATGAACGAGGAGACATTCTGGGTGGTTCGCAAATCCGATCTCGTATCCAAGGTTGAGCAACATGACTCTAACCCCATCAAAACATCCTATGAATTGCTCTGGGCTGAAGTGCGAAGACACGACAAGTCGAAGCTCACCATTCAGAACACACTGCGCCGGATTCTAGAGAACTATTTCAAAATCTTGGGCGGGGTTGATCCGGACGAACTTTGCACCATGTTCGAAGGCAAGGAAAAGCTGATCTGCAAGTCGCTTTTCTCTTGGGTTAACGATGGCTCCCACTTTGCGCATGACGACCTTTATATCACCATCGACGATGCCACTGTCGATATTTACCTGAAAGTATTTCGGGCAATCTTTGATAAGGCAGGGCACTTGTCCCATTACAAGATGATGATGGGTGATGCTTACGCAGATGAAGCCGAAGCCCAGGTCGAGATGGCAACGCAATGACCCCTTACGAAATGCTGCGCTGGGAACGAGCGCGATTTGTTTTGGGATGGACGCAGCCATGACCACGGACTGGTGCCCCGTCATCCGCGAAGCGTGCAGCTACTGGCGCGATGCGCCGATGCTGCAGCAGAATCTGGAAGCTCTGGAGCAAACTCTCGACCAGAACAACGATACCTGTATTGACTGTGCCAAGACCATGGTCGAGGTGGTCTGCCGGGTTATCGTCGAGAGCTTCCACACTCCCATGGCACCGCTCAAGCCGGTGCAGGAAACCCCGAACCTTTCCCACTGGCTGAGCGCCGCCGTGCGTGCCTTGAAGCTGGGCGATATCCGCGACGACAAATTCAAGAAGCTGGTGTCCAGCCACCACAAGCTGGCCAACGCACTCAACGATCTGCGCAACCAAGCTGGCCCCGCCAGTCATGGCAAAGACCCGTACCTGGAGCGGCTGGCGATTCATCATCGGCGGTCGGCGGTGCTCTCCGCCGATGCCATTGTGACCTTTCTGCATAAAGCCTATCTGGATACACGGCTGGACCCCACCAGTTCCCGCGAGCCGTGGGAACGCTTCGCCGACAACAACACCCTGATCGATACGTACGTGGGGCTGGCCGTTGAAACCGATGATGAGGGTGCACCCAGCCTACAGTTCTTGCTGCCGGGCGGCGATGTACTGCCGCTAACAATCGAAGTCAGCCGCTTGTTGTATCAGCTCGATCGCGAGGCCTACGTGGAAGCCTTGAACGCTGCACGCAGTGCCAGCAGCAATGAAATCGCCGAAGCGGATGCCAGCGGGATTGATATGGAGGCCGCCGGCTGATGGCACTTCTCTCGAAAGCCCAACTGGAAACCGCGCTGCTGAACTGGGGATGTGTAATCCATCGGCCTTTTGTGAAGCGGTGTTCGACCGGGTATTGGGAGGGAGCCCATGAGTAACATCATAATTTTTGAAACCGAAAATCAACCGGTACAAGTGCGACTGGAGGGCGAGACTGTCTGGCTGGTTCAGGCACAAATGGCGGAATTATTCGGCACGTCGGCTGACAATATCAGCCTGCACCTGAAAAACATCTTTAAAGACAAGGAGTTGGACGAGGCGACAACTACCGAGGATTTCTCGGTAGTTCGTCAGGAAGGGGCGCGCCAAGTCAAAAGGCAGCTCAAACACTACAATCTCGACGTCATCATCTCGGTAGGCTACCGGGTCAGTACCACTCGCGCTACCCGCTTCCGCCAATGGGCCACCGGCGTGCTCCGCCAACATTTGGTGGAGGGTTACAGCCTCAACCAGCAGCGATTGGAGGAACGCGGCATTGAGTTCGAGCAGGCGTTCGACCTGCTTTCCAGCACCCTGGCCAACCAGCAGTTGGTCAGCCCGGAGGGTGAAGCGGTGCTGCAGGTGATCGCCGACTACGCCCGCAGTTGGAGCATGCTGCAGGGCTATGATGAGCAGAGCCTGATCGGGCAGACCAGCACGCAACGCGGTATGCGTTCGTTGCATCTGGACGACGTACTCCCGGCGATTGCCCAGCTCAAGGCGGAGCTGATCGCCAAAGGCGAGGCCACCGAGCTGTTCGGCCAGTTGCGTGGAGATGGGCTTGCCTCCGCCATCGCAACTATAGAGCAGGGCTTTGGTGATGAGCTGTTCTACCCCAATGTTGCCAGCCGGGCGGCGCATCTGCTGTATCTGGTTATCAAAAATCATCCCTTGGCCGATGGCAACAAGCGCACTGGCTCATTTCTGTTTCTGTGGTACCTGCGCCTGAACGAGCACTTGTTGGCACGGCCAGTGGAAAGGCTGATTAACGACAATACGCTGGTAGCGCTGGCGCTGCTGGTAGCAGAGAGCAAACCCGCGCAAAAAGAGCTGATGGTGAAGCTGGTGGAGCATTTTGTGTTATTGACAACTGACTCGGCGGCCAGGGACGACTGATGGCCTTTCTATCGGAAGCACAATTGGAAACCGCACTGTTGGAGCAGCTTGCCGTGCTGGGCTATACCTGCGCCTCCGACGATGTCATCGGCCCCGATGGTAAACAACCAGAGCGGGATGCCTACGACGAGGTGGTGCTCACGGCGCGACTCACCGCCACTGTAGCGCGCCTGAACCCGGCCTTACCGCCAGAGGCACAAGCGGATGCCGTGCGCCGCCTGACGCAATCAGAATTGCCGAACCTGCTGGAAGAGAACCGCCGCATACACAGGCTTCTCACCGAAGGTGCCGATGTGGAGTATTACGGTGAGGACGGCACGCTCACGGCGGGCAAGGTGCGGCTGATCGACTTCGAACAGCCTGCCAACAATGACTGGCTGGCAGTGCAGCAGTTCACTGTGGTGGCAGGCCAGGCCAAACGCCGCCCCGACGTGGTGGTGTTCGTCAACGGACTGCCGCTGGCGGTCGTAGAGCTGAAAGCGCCCGGTGGGGAAAGTGCCACACTGAGCAGCGCCTTCAACCAGCTGCAGACCTATAAGCAGCAGATTCCTGCCCTGTTTCAGAGCAATGCCTTGTTGGTAACCTCAGACGGATTGATGGCCCGCGTCGGCTCGTTGTCGGCGGAGCAGGAGCGCTTCATGCCCTGGCGCACCACCGACGGCACACGCATTGAGCCGAGGGGCATGCCCGAGATGGCCACGCTGATCGAGGGCGTGTTCGAACAGGGGCGGCTTCTTGACCTGCTGCGCCACTTCACCGTGTTTGGCGAAGGCCCGTCTGGTCTGATCAAGATCATCGCCGGTTACCATCAGTTCCACGCGGTGAAGAAGGCTGTCACATCAACACTGCGGGCCAGCATGGAAAACGTGCAGGCGGAGGACCCTGCGGAGTACGGCCTACCCAGTGTGGAAAGCCAGCCTGAAGGTGACCGCAAGGCGGGCGTGATCTGGCACACCCAGGGTTCCGGCAAGAGCCTGCTGATGGCTTTCTATGCGGGCCTGCTTGTATTCGATCAGCGAATGGCCAACCCCACACTGGTGGTGCTCACCGATCGCAACGATCTGGACGACCAGCTGTTCGAGACCTTCGCTATGTGCAAAGACCTGCTGCGCCAGACGCCAGTGCAGGCGCAGGATCGTGATCACCTGCGCACTTTGCTCAATCGCGCTTCCGGCGGCGTGATCTTTACCACCCTGCAGAAGTTTTCGCCGGCGACGAACGAGACAGATTTTCCGGCACTGACCGAGCGCTCCAACGTGGTGGTTATTGCTGACGAGGCGCACCGCAGCCAGTATGGTTTCAAGGCCAAGGTGGCCAGTAAAACCGGCGAGATCGCCTATGGCTTTGCCAAGTACCTGCGCGATGCACTTCCCAATGCCTCCTTCATTGGCTTCACCGGCACACCCATTGAAGCCACCGATGTGAATACGCCGGCCGTGTTCGGCCACTACATCGACATTTACGACATCAGCCGCGCCGTGGAAGACGGCGCCACAGTGCCTATTTACTACGAATCCCGGCTGGCGCGCATCGAGCTGGACGAGGATGAGAAACCCCGCATCGACGCTGAGATTGAGGCGCTGCTGGAGGACGAGGACGAGTCCAGCGCCGAACGCACCAAACAGAAGTGGAGCACAGTGGAGGCATTGGTCGGCAGTGATAAGCGCTTGGCGCTGGTGGCCGACGATCTGGTGCAGCACTTCGAGGACCGGGTAGCGGCGCTCAGCGGCAAGGCGATGATGGTGTGCATGAGTCGCCGCATCTGCGTAGCGCTCTATAACGAGATCATCAAACTACGGCCCGAGTGGCACAGTGCGGACGACAATGCTGGAAGCATCAAGATCGTGATGACCGGCGCGGCCAGTGATCCCGTGGAGTGGCAGCAGCATATCACCGGCTCATCCGGGCAGAAGGCGCGCCGCGACCTGTTGGCAAAGCGTGCCCGTGATCCACAAGATCCGCTTCAGCTGGTGATCGTACGCGACATGTGGTTAACCGGCTTTGATGCGCCCAGCATGCACACCATGTACATCGACAAGCCGATGCGCGGCCATGGCCTGATGCAGGCTATCGCGCGCGTCAATCGCGTGTTCCGCGACAAGCCCGCTGGCTTGATCGTGGATTACATCGGCATCGCCCAGAACCTGAAGTCGGCGCTGGCACAGTACTCCAAACCCGATCAGGACAAGACCGGCATCGACGAATCTGAGGCCGTGGCGGTATTGCTGGAGAAGTACGAGATCGTGCGCGACATGTTCCACGGCTTTGACTACGGCACCGGCCTCCAAGGCACCCCAGGCGAGCGGCTGGCGATGATGGCCGGGGCTATCGAATGGATTCTCACCAGGCAGCAGCAGTGGGCAGCAGCAGAGAAAACACCGGAGGCCAAGAAGGTGGCGCATCGGCGCTTTGCCGATGGTGTTCTGGCGTTATCCAAGGCGTTTGCGCTGGCGGCCAGTTCGGATGAGGCGCGGGCCATACGCGAGGAAGTCGGATTTTTTCAGGCGATCCGTGCCGCGCTGGCTAAGACGGCAGGCGTTTCAGGCACCACTCGGCAGGACCGGGAGTTCGCCATCCAACAGGTCGTCAGTCGAGCTGTGGTCTCCACCGAGATCGTCGATATCCTCTCTGCAGCCGGTATCCAGACACCGGACATCTCTATTCTCTCCGACGAGTTTCTGCTCGAAGTACAGCAGATGGAGAAGAAGAACCTGGGGCTGGAAGCCCTGCGCAAGCTGTTGGGTGACAGTATCAGCTCGCGCACCCGCAGCAACGTGGTCGAGACCCGTGCTTTCACCGAACGGCTGGAAGATGCCATCGCGCGCTACCACGCCAACGCGATCACCACCGCCGAGGTACTGCAGGAACTGATCAAGCTGGCCCAGGACATCCGCGCTGCCCGTAACCGGGGTGAAGAACAAGGTCTGTCCGACGAGGAGATCGCCTTCTACGACGCGCTGGCAGAAAACGAATCTGCGCTGCAGGTGCTGGGTGACGACAAGCTGCGCGTGATTGCCCACGAACTCCTGGTGAGCCTGCGCGAAAACGTCGCCGTCGATTGGGCCCACCGCGAATCGGCAAGGGCACGGCTGCGCGTGCTGGTCAAACGCATCCTGCGCAAGTACGGCTACCCGCCCGACCTACAGGATGCGGCGGTACAGACAGTGCTGCAGCAGGCCGAGGTGCTTTCTGCCCTGTGGCAGCCGGGGCATTCACGTGCATGAGTGCCGGAGTTGGGCATCCCTCCAGGATGTGCAGGCGTTGTTTAATAGTTTTACAGGGCAGTCGACAGTGGCGCCCGGTTATTACCATGAGGCCGGTTCAACCTGGGCTCCCTTGTTTTTGTCCTCTTTCAACCCCGTCCAGGTTTTTAGCCGGGCGAGACTCGTCACAGGATATACCTGCACATACGGGGGTGACAATTGGGCCTGGTCTCCAAAGCTTTGGGACCGCGACCCCTATGATGACTCAGTGGAGACGAATAGTTCCTACGGAGGCCAGGCTTGGGACGGTGCTGGCGCCTGGTTCGTAAGACCTGCAGCACAAGTACCTGCGCCAGCCACCTTGGCCCTGTTGGGCATGGGTTTGGCTGCCCTCGGTGTATTTGGTCGAAAGCGCGCAGCCAAGGTCTAGCTCTTTCAAACCACTTCAAGGGATAAGGCTACCGGTCTCCAACCCATCCGGCCGACGTGAGCGCGGGATTAGCCAAGGCGCGTCACTTTGCCATTAATGCACTTGATCCGAATGCCCTCCCTTTCTCCCTACCGCTGCAGGAAATGATCAAACTCGTCCTGGTAATCCGGATGCTAGCGAGACAGCGGTGGACGGTTCTCAATCAAATCACCCATGGCCAAGGGCATGCGCTTGTTGTCGAGTTCTCTCGTGTGTTGAAAATATCCAGCACAGTTCATCCCGCTGGGGTCGGCGTTTCAAGTGAGATCTGCAATGTCGAAAATATTTTCGTCTGCCATCATGGTTTCGGTGATGGCTGTTACCGCAACAGGTACATCCTGTAGGTTCTGTGTTCGTTTTTGCGCGGTAACGACGACTTCCTCCAGCGCTGCAAAACTCGGTTGTATAGACGATGTGGCTGCAGCGATCGCTACCGCGACAGAAATTGAGCGAGTATTCATTTTCTTCATTATCGATTCCTCTGAGATTATTTTATTGAGGGCCAAGAGTGCATGGGGTTGCTCATTGGCAGGCTAGAGTAGGGATACGGCCGCAAGGCTTGAATGATATTTAGGGCCACTTATTGACGATAATGGCCACGGGGCTACTTTCTATCAGTCGGACCCATGGCTGCAGGAGGAGGCAGCAGATAGGCCTAAGCCAGCCTGAATCAGCTCTCCAACGGCGTCGTTGGGACTGAAAATCTGAAAATTATGAACGAGTCAACTGCGGCCTGAGAGCGTCAGGAGTGGCCTGTTGGGTATGTCGGCAGTATCACTCACACCGCGGGATTTTGTGCTGCCGCCGTTGTATCCCAGGCTCATTATCGTGCCATCGGTATCGACGTGGAGCCGCGAACACCTATGAAAGCTGGTGTTCTTCCCCGAAATTATACCGAGTGTGAACAGGCGTGGATCGTACGACAGCCGGATGACCGGAACATCCAGGCCAGTACATTGTTGGCACAAGCCAAAGCGGATGATTGCAATGACGTATTACCGATGTGCCATTCAGCTCAGAAATCCATCTGCAGTGTCACACCATAGGATCGCGGAGGCTGGCGGAAGGTCTGGTAGCTTGGGTCATTGGGGAACAGGGTCAGCAGTGCCTCAAAGTTCGCCACATTTTCATCCAGCGCGTTATTCACCCAGGCTGTCAGCTCGTAGTTATCCAGGCGCGTACCCACCCTGAAATCCACCCAGTATTTTCCGCCAAGCTGTTCGCTCTTCAGGCCGGTCTCATAATGCATGATATCCTCATCACGGAATTGCCGCTGGTCCATCGCGGTAGTGCCGGGATTGATATTGAAACCACCGGATTTGAAGCCGTGTGCGACGGTCGCGTACAGGTTGGAATCCTCAGTATAAAATACTATCGCAGCGCGATCGCGAGCAGCCAGGATAAGCTGAGAGATAATGGAAACCGCATCGGGTGGTCTCCGACGGGTTTCGATCTTTAGCAATAAGCTGCGACTCCGCTTGCCGCTCGATGGCACGCAGCGCCGATTTGCCTGTCATACCGCTGATGGGGCCGATGACAAACGCGTAGCGCGCAAGCTTTGTCCCCCGGAGAGTATCGAAAAGAAGCCACGCACCGGACTGATAGTGACCACGGGCACTGGTTGATGGGTGATAGCCCGCTTGTCACAGCGACTCCCGCAAGGCGCCCACCGGGCATCGCTCGGGCAAGCGCCACACAGAGTACTCTCCCGTGTATTCAGGCAGGCACCACTCGCCGACATCCCGGCCCGGCAATCTGGCTTCTCCCTCCCGTCTGCGGAGTGACCTGGATCTGCGTGCTGATTCTCTCCTTCAGCGCCTGCACATGGGAGATCACGCCGATCAGCTTACCCTCCTGCTGCAGCCCCGAGAGCGTTTCCAGTGCCGTGTCCAACGCTTCCTCGTCGAGGGTGCCGAAGCCCTCGTCGAGGAACAGGGAATCCACGCGCACATTGCGGCTGGCCATCTGGGACAGGCCCAGCGCCAGTGACAGGCTGACGATGAAACTCTCGCCGCCGGAAAGGTTCTTGGTGGAGCGCACCTCCCCCGCCTGGTAGTTGTCCATCACGTTCAGCTCCAGCGGCTGCGAGGGATCGCGTACCAGCAGGTAGCGATCGCTCATCTTCTGCAACTGGCGGTTGGCGTGGCCGACCATCATCTCAAAGGTCAACCCCTGGGCAAACTTGCGGTACTTCTTGCCGTCCGAGGAGCCGATCAGGGCGTGCAGGTCTCCCCATCGACGGCACTCCCGTGCCTGCGCATCAATTGCCGCCTGCCTGTTGCTCAGCAGCGATTTCGCCTCGTCGTTTTTCTGCAGCAGGTGGTTGACGCTGGCCACCGCGTTCAGAATATCCTGGTGCTGTCGCTGCAAGGACTCGCGCAGCACATGCAGCTCCTGCAACGACTTGTCGCTTAGCTGCTTTTCCTGTTCGCGCGCGAGTTGCGCCTGCCGGTCCTTGATTCTGGCGTGCAGTTCGGTGTGCCGGGTATCCAGCGCCTGCGCCTCTGCCGCGAGGCCGCTGCGCTGTGCACTGTCCAGCCGCGCCTCGACAAACTCCACCTCGCTGGCAAACTCAGCCGAGGACAGAGCGCCGCTGAACTGCGCCTGCACCTGCGCGAGTTCATCCGTCCGTACCTCGATGCGCTGGCGCAGTGTCTCTATACGGGTTGTGGCTGCTGCCCGCTTTTCCTTCAAGCGGTGATGCTCTGCCCGTGCCGACAGTTCAGCGGCCTCTGCGCTGGCAACGCTGCTGTCGAGCGCCGCCACCACATCGTCGGCTTGTTTGTCGCCAAACAGGCTGGCCCGGTGCAGCTGGTGTCGCTGCAAGGCCTCCTTACTCTTGCTCAACCGCTCCTGATTTGTCGCCAGCGCTCTGCCCTGCGCCTCAATCATTGTCTCCAGCCGCTGTATCTCAGCCTTTACCAGAGCAGTCCGCTGCTCAATCCCCTCTTTTTCCCGGATGGCGACCTGCCAGTCATCGCGGCGCTGCCGCAGTTGCGCGGCCAGTGTATCCAGCTCGCTCTGTGTAACGGCTGTCATACCCAGTGGCCGCAGTTGACGCTCGAGTGACTGCTTCTGCGCGTCAAACTCGCGGCGACTGTTCTGGAGTGTGGCGACTGCCGCCTCCACGTCCTTGCGGGCGCCTGCCAACTGGTTTTCGGCAAGCTTCCTGTCGTTATCGGCAAGCTGCAATGTGTCGCGCGCAGACTGCTCCTTTTTCTGCCGCCGCTCGATAACAGATTCCTGCTCCTCTGCCTGCGCAATCAGTACCGCGAGTGACTCAATTCTCTCCTCAGTGGCATCGGGTGTGGGTACGTTACCCTCCGCATACGGGTGCTCACTGGCACCACACAGCGGACAGGGTTTGCCGTCCTGCAGATGTGCGCGATGGTCCTCCAGCTCCGCGATCTGCTTGAGCAGGCTCATTTCCCGCAGCAGTGACTCCTTCTCGGCGCGGTATTCGCGCAGCAGCCTGCCGTCGAGCAGGGTCGAAAGTTCGGCCTTCGCCTGTGACACGGCCTGCGTCGCCCCCTCCAGCTCTCGCGTCGCCGTTACACATTGTGCACTGGTCAGCTCCAGTGATTGCTGTGCGCGCTCCAGCGCCGTCGCGGCAAGGCCCTGGTCGGACTCCAGACGTTTGATAGCCTCCCGCTGGGCCACCAGCCCTTTCAGTGTTGCCTCTACACCGGTATATCCGGAGACCAGCCACTGATCCTCTGCGTGCTGCTTGAGATAACCCTCGATCCGCCCTCGACTATCGTCCGTTTCAGCCAGCCTGGCCGTTGCAAGCCGCAGTTCTTCACGCAAGCCACTGATGTCCTTCGCCTCATGATCACAGAGCTGCTGCGCGCTGGCCACCCGCCCGGTCTCGTCGGCAATACTCTGGTCCAGTGAGCGCACGTCGCGAAGCAGGGGCTCCGCATCTTTACGCTCTGCTTTGGCGTTGCGTAACACCTGCTCGGCCGTGACATGCGCCTTCTCGCTGTTATCTAATGAGGTCTCAAGCTCAGGCAGCGCCTGATTCTGCGCCATCAGCGCGGCCTGGTCCTGGGCCTGTTGTTCACGCAATTGCACCAGGGAGGCGTAGTCACCGTCCAGCAGCGCGGCGCGCTGTGCCCGGGCAAGTCGCTCTCTCTGGGGTGCAAAGGCGGCTATCTCTGCCTGGAAGTCCTCTGCTTCCCCGCGCAGTTTTGCAAGATCGCTTTCCAGCGTCTGCATACCGGTCAACCACGAGTACGCCTCGGTGACCTGCGACATCTCGGTCGCGATCGCTTTGGCCTGTTGCTCCTGTGCGGCCAGTTGTTCGCGGTGTGCTTGCTCCTCCTCCATCTCCAGCGGTTCAATGCCGGCCAACTCGGCCCTGAGCACGGACAATACCTCCTGTGCCTCGCGCTGGCGCTCGTGCACACACACTGAGATTTCGCTGTAGATCGCGGTGCCGGTGATCTGCTCGAGGATGGGTGCACGCTCATCCGGGGCCGCCTGCAGGAACGCGGCAAAACCGCCTTGCGCCAACATCATGGAGCGGGTGAAGCGGTCAAAATCCATGCCGGTGACCGTCTCGATCTGATCCGCCACGCCTCTTTTCCTGACCTCAAAAATCTCCCCGGTATCGGCGTTGGAGATCTCCTGTTGCGGGGCCTGCAGTTCGCCGTCCGCTTTCCTGCGCGCGCGGTGTTGCGCCCAGTGGCAGCGGTACCGGCCAGCCTGTGTTTCGAATGTCACCTCGGCAAAGCACTCTCCGGTCTGGCGCGACATGATTTCGTTACCGCTTTTGGTCACCCTGGCCAATCGCGGCGTACGGCCGTAGATCGCCAGGCAAATCGCGTCCAGGATCGTCGTCTTGCCGGCTCCTGTGGGCCCCGTGATGGCGAAAATGCCATCGGCAGCATATCCTGGCTGGGTGAAATCAATCTCCCATTCACCCACCAGCGAATTCAGGTTCTTGAAACGGACATTCAGTATCTTCATCGCTCGTACTACTCCGCCCGCACGTCACGTTCCTGCAGGGAGGTGATGACTTCCCTGTAGGTCTGCAGCAGTTCCAATCGCTGCTCATCCGGCACCCCGTGCTGGCCAAGGCAACGCTCAAACACATCGTATATATCCAGATCATCGAGGGTTTCATCGTCGTCGATCTGTTCCAACACCCTGTTTGCGATACGTGTATTTTTTATGCGCAGGACCTCCAGAGCGGAACCCTCAATCGCTTCTTCCAGACGGTCACGCAGATCACCGATGATTTCCGCTCCCTCGTACACCACCTCCAGCCAACCCTCCGTGCCGTCAGCGGCCAGTGCCTGTATGCGTCGCTCTATCGCGCTCCAGTCGCCCGCAATCCGCTCAAGCCTCTGGAATACTGGCACTTCGACGCGTGTCACGGCAGGTGCTCTGGCGCTGAACTCCACCTCACAGACGCTTTTCTGCTGTTTCGCCTCCCCAAAGCCCATCGGGACGGGCGAGCCGCTGTAGCGTATATGCTCATTGCCGCCCACGGTCTGCGGCACGTGCAGATGGCCGAGGGCAACGTAGTCAAACGCGGAGGGGAAGATCGCGGCATTTACATGGGCGAGAGAGCCCACGTACAACTCTCGCACACCGTCGCCCTCAACCGTCTGTCCACCGGCGGTGAACAGGTGGCCGGTGCCAACGATGGGGATATCTTCGCCCAGCTCTGCGCGCAGTTGCTCAGCCAACTCCCCGACTGCGGCATAGTGCCGGTGAATACCCTGCAGCAGCTTGCTCTCTTTATCCGCGGTACTCTCGCCGGCCTCGGCCAGGCGGATATCACGGTCGCGCAGGTAGGGCACGGCGCAGACGATGAGCTCGGGCTCGCCCCTGTCATCCCGCAATAACAGGACTTCATCCTCAAGCGCTGTGCAGGCATTACCAATAACATGCACATCCAGCGCCTTCAGCAGCTCGCGGGGCGCGTTCAGGAAGGACGGCGAATCGTGGTTGCCCGCCACGACCACCACATGCCTGCAGTCGGAGGCGGCGACCTCACAGAGGAACCGGTAATACAGTGCCTGCGCGCGATTGCTGGGGACACTGGTATCAAAGATGTCCCCGGCCACCACCAGAACACTGATATCACGCTCTCTAATCTGGCCCGCCAACCAGCCCAGAAACGCCTCGAACTCCTCGTAGCGGTTCCTGCCATACAGTGTGCGGCCGATATGCCAATCTGATGTGTGCAACAGCTTCATTCGTTCGTTCACCTATCTTTCAGTTACAGGTCGCCATTCTATTGATCTTTGGCAAGGTGGTTAGCGTGTATACCCATACAGGTAAAGTTTTCGAGCAGGTGGCATCACAGGGAGGGTGGGTGCACGCGTGCTTTTTCGCCGAGGGCCGGTTGACGGGTTGCTGACATTAGTCAACCGTCAACCACCGGATACGTCGCATCCCCCAGAGCGTATTGGGGTTGTCGAGCATGAGCTTGATGACATGGGGAACGAGCTTTCCCAGAAAGGCGCAGCAATCCCGGTGCTGCTCAATACCCGTTTGCTCTATTTCTCACTGCGCTACGGAGACACCTCGAACTGAACCCCGGCGACGGAGCCTCACACAGGGTCAGCCCTCGCCGAGAATGGCCGTCACAGCCCGTTTGATGTCATCATTGGTGCAATGGGCGTAGAAGTATTCCTTGAACTTCTCTCCTCCAATGGCACCTTTCACCAAATCCTGATCGAGGGTTTCCAGGATCGTCAGCATATCGGTATGTGTTACGGCCTTGACCTTATTCAGGATATCGCGGTTCTTCGCCATGATAGCCGCGCGCTCTGCAGGATAGCCCTGGCCCATCTCCTGACCGAACAGTTTTTCGAAAATATACTCCAGGTTGAGTTCGGCCGCCCACCCGAATCCTTTCGCAAAAGGCATGGCAAGCGCATTACCGGCATTGATCTGCGCGAAGGTGAAGGCGTCCACCGGGTCCTGCGCGTGACCACAGATCACCCCCGGGAACGCATTCAGCGCCAGCATGGAGCCGGCACCGGTACCACAGCCCGTCACCACAAAATCAGCAGCCCCGGAATTCAACAGGATGGCCGCGAGAATACCGTTCTGCACGTAGGTCAGCACTGCAGTATCATCTGCCGAGTACATGCCGTAATTGAAGACTTCGTGCCCCATCGGTTCGACCACATTCCTGAGTGCGGTGTCCACGATGCAGTTTTTAGC
The DNA here is from genome assembly GCA_020443425.1 of Halioglobus sp. Taxonomy (GTDB): domain Bacteria; phylum Pseudomonadota; class Gammaproteobacteria; order Pseudomonadales; family Halieaceae; genus Marimicrobium. The sequence goes on along the minus strand of JAGRIE010000014.1, from coordinate 83,299 downwards.
CGCCTGGCTGTTTTCGTTGATCAGGGCTATTTTCATAGTCGACTCCTGTTACCGTGTTCAGTGAAATTCCAAAAACGAGTGGCAAGGCTACAGCCCCGGGAAACGCCAGTCCAATGGGCACTCCGCAACAATATATGGCGGCTCCGTCACGCCCGCGTCACGACCACTCGGTGAGGCTGTTGCCCAGAGGTAACGGACGCGGAGCTGACCAGGCGGGCACTTGCATGGGAACCACAGATGTCAGGAGCTGCCCAGCGCGCTCGCGATGTATTCCAGGTCCGAAGCCGTCACTGACTGGTGTATGGGGATCTGTATACAACCCCGCGAATAGGTATCAGCCACAGAAGCCGGAACCCGATCTCGCTCGTCCCAGTAAAACTCACCAAAGCGGGCCACGCTGATGCCATGCGCGCGAAGCCGCGCTGCGACGCCATCTGCATCGTCACAAAGCAGCGGGAAATTGTAGGGTACGACTGTCTCGGGCAGGATCGGAAAAAGTGGTGCAACACCTTCAATGGCATCTGTCCGCGCTAACAGCCAGGTATAGTTGCGGCGACGGATAGCGCAGATCTGCGGGTAATCATTGCGGCGGATAACCGCTGAGCAGAACCAGGGTCGCTGCCACGGCTGGTAGGTCGGCGCGATCAAATCGGGATGGAAAATACCGTCAGAACTGCCTTCCTCCGCAGGGGCTGCAGGGGCTGCCCGGCCTGCCTTGTTCGGGGTGGGCAGCTTCGCCGGCTCGCGCTTCAGCCGCGACCAAAGCCAGTCCTGCAACTGCAGCAGCCGGTCCAGCAGCCGGTTGGGGTTGTCAGCATCGCGACGTCGCTCCAGTGTATTCAGGGCGGACTTGAGCTGGAAAAAAAGTGGTGAGGATGGCCTGGGTGATTGGTGGGCATCCAGCACCGGGTTGTTGAAGCGAATGGCACCGCCATCCTGGACCGGAAAGAACTTGTAATAGCTGGCGACCGCAATATCCCCGACGCTGCCGATCGCGGCGCCGTCACACCAACCGAAGAAAGCATGGGCACAATCTTCAATCAGGAACAGGTCGCGAGCATCGCACAGCCGCCGCAGCGCTGCCAGCGAGGTGGGAAAGCCGAAGTAATGCACGGCTATCACTGCTGCCGTGTTCGGCCCGATCCGCTGCTCCAGGTCATCCATGTCGATAGAGCAGTCCTCTGCGACATTGAACCACACCGGCACCAGGCCCAGTTTGACAATGGGGTAGATCATAACCGGACAGTGATAGCTCGGCACCAGCACCTCTGATCCCGGTGCGAGGTCGAGCGTACGCAGTGCTATCTCAATAGCGCTGCGCGCGTTGACGGTGCCGCTCACAGCCCCCGCGGTGTCAAACCCGGGAAAAACAGGGCCGGCAGCAGATACTGCGGCTGGCCTGGCCATGCTTCGCAAGGCCGGGTAAAGCGGAATCTGTCGAGTCTGCTGTGGCGACCCTGTGGGGGTCGAGAAGGGCACATCAGCGGCCGCTCCGGGCGGCGTATCAGTTGTGGGTTGATCCGGTGTGGCGGAGCGGCGTGGCGGCGTGCTCATTTTGATCTCAGGCTCGTCCAGATCGAACGCATGTCTGCAAAAGTATGGCGACTGAAAAACCAGAAGTAGGCGGTGTAGACCAGGCCGCCGAAGGCTATACCGAAAGCCATGCTCGCTATCGACGGCTGCCCCGCGAACAGCAGGGACTTGACCGCCACCACTGCGAACAGCATCAGCGTCGCGCCGATGAGTGCGGGTCGCACCCTCACCAGGGTGGACGCAATGCTGACGCCGACTTCACGCGCTACCGCCCGGAACAGAAACACAAAAAGTACCGGATAGACAAGCAACCAGGATATGGCGACACCGTTAAGCCCGAAATAGTTTGCCGATACCAGGAAACTGGCGGGCAACAGGATGGCGGAGATCACAGAGTAACGCACGACATCCTTTGTATTACCGCGCGCCTTCAGGATCACCAGGAAAATACCGGAATACGCCAGCAACAGGCCCAGCACCGTGAACACCTGCAGTGCGAACAGGCTCGGCAGCCACTTGGACGACAGAATGACTTCCACAATCTCCGGCGCGATCGCCAGGATCCCGAAGAAGACCGGAAAGAACATCACCGCCACCACATAACAAACATGATAGTAATAGCGCTGGAACTCCTTGATATCCCGCTGCAGCGTGGAGAACAGTGGAAACATCACCTGCTGGATAATCTGAATGCCCTTGGTGACCGGAATTCGCGAGACGGTCATCGCAACCGTGTAATAGCCGAGGGTTTCCTGGCCCAGGACGCGCCCGACGATCAGCGAATCACTCTTGTTGCTCACGTACTCCAACATATAATGCCAGGTCACCGGCAGGCCATAACGCAGCAGTGCGCGCGCACTGGAGAGGGAGAACAACAGCTTCGGCCACCATCGTGTATAGCCGATGATGAGTACCGCCAGCACGGCGTCCTTCGCCAGTTCGCCGATGACCAGCGCCCAGACGCCATAGCCGCCAAGTGCCAGTGTCAGGCTCGCCACCAGGGCGGCGATGGCTGCGATGAATTCAAACTGGGAGCGGCGCTTGAACTCGAAGCGGCGTGCCAACAGGCGCTGCGGAATCTCCTTGGCACTGAGAAAAATCAGCGACAGGCCGATAACCCGGATAATATCCACCAGCTTCTCATCGCCGAAAAAACCTGCCCACACGTGAGCCAGGTCCCAGGTCAGGATATAGAGCAGAATGGCGAACAGCATACAGATCCAGAAAGCGGTACTGGTATCGCGATCATCAATCTCCTGCTTCTGCAGGATTGCCTCGCCGATGCTGAGGTCAAAAAAGATGGAGACAAACAACTTGTAGGCCAGCGCAATAGCCATCATCCCGTAGTCTTCTGGCGACAACAGGCGGATCAGGAGAATCGTAACCCCCCAAGACAGCATCTGGCTGAGGAACTTTATGCTCCCCACCCAGAACACACTCTTGATGGCTAAGCGCTGAAGGTCTTGCATATGATGTCAGTCGTTGAGAGTCGAGGAGTTGTCATGAGTCCGGGGCTTCCGAGCCAGCGTCCCCTGCGGCCCCGCTACCTGCAGGTGATAGGCGCCGGCGCGCCGTCCGGATAACGTTGACGGCCTTGCGAAACGCCGCATACCGGTAACAGTTGATATGGTATAGCTGGCGCAGGCGCACCGCCCATTGCTGCGCGCGGGGCGTGGCAGCGCCGTAGTATTCGATCACTTTGACGTCGGGCATACCAAAAGCAAGCTTATGCAGTTCGTACATCATCAACAGCCCCGGTGAGTAATCGCTCATCGCTTCGTCATAGGCTATCTTCAAAATAATCAGCATATCGCCACCACGGATGGTGATAGCCGATGCGACGACCTCTGTGTCAAACCGCAACTGGTAGATCGCCGCCTGGCCCCGGGCCGCGAAGCGATCGAGCATGTCTACATAAAACCTGCCGCTGGCGTTCTGCGGATCAACAGCGGTACCCATCTCGCCTTTCCAGCCGCTCTGTTCCAGCGCGCTGTAGACTGCCACCGCAGGCGCCAGATCAGCGCGATCACGCAACTCGACAAGCTGGTGCGTAATACCCTGATGAGCCAGCCGGTTCGTTTTCTTGACAATATTGCGCCTGAGATTCTTGCTGCGCTCCTGCCAATAGTCTTCAAATGGCCTGTCGGTGGGAATCTGCAGGGTTTCGTAATAATCAACCCGCTCGGTCCTGTCCGGGTGTCGCTGCGCCCGCACCGCCAGATGAAACGGGTCCAGCTTGTTGAAAGCCAGCAATATCGCGTAGCCCGGCAGCGCTTTGATCAGTTCGTCGATTGCGTCATCGGCGCTGCCGTGCTCATCATCGGGAATCAGTCCAAAGGTGAAGGGCCCGGTATGCGGCTGGAAAGACCCCCAAACCCCGGCCCGATCGCGCTGCAACAAAACCATCCCCCCGCTGCCATCCTCATCGCGCCTCGCGAGGAGGACGTCGGCGGTACCGAAGTGACCCAGCAAAGGCCCCACATAGTCAGGGCTGGCCAACGGATGGTCACACCCCAGCACGTGACGCGCAAGCCGCTGCCAGTCTTCACTGCGGCGTGGAAAATTTTCTTGCGCGGATTCAAGGTGCCAACGGTTGGACATAATGCAAAATCAGCCTGGACCGGACTTGTGATCATCACTCGGCCGGTGTTCGCGGGCAGCGCTGCGGGCATTGCCGGGGCGCAGGAGTTCAGCGAGGCGTTTACCGCGAAACAGGTGCACGCGCAGGTGACGAGCGAACAAATGCAGCGCCGGCCCCGGATCTTCCCAGGAGAAGTAGGCAAACACGCGGCGGCCCCACAGCGAGCGCAGCCACTGCCAGAGCGACAGCCGGCCCTGCGCGTAATATCCGGCGCGTCCAAAAACGGCGAACAGGTCGCGGTACAGGTCCACCCAGCGGACACCGGTTTGTTGATTCTCGATGGGCGCGGGCTGCAATCCCAGTGCGTCCTGGTACGCGATATATTCCATGTTCACCCCACAGTACGCGGACAGCCGGGTCTGTGTGGTCGCACGAGCGTTGATCTCGACAAACTTTAGCTGGCCGTCACGCGCATCGCGCTGGATTTCGGCCTCGGCCAGGCCGTGGTAGCCGAGGCGTCGCATCAGGTCGAGGTACATCTCAGTCAGTTCTGCATCCACCACTGTCTCGCAGACACAGGCATTGCCGAAGTCCGTGGGCAGGATGCGAACCTTGCGATAGGAATTGAGGCCCAATGGCCGGGACTGGGCGTTGAAATAGGCGTAAACCAGGTAGCGCTCAGTCCCGAGAATCTGCTTCTGCAGGATGACCGCGGGCTCCGTATCCCGCACGCGCAGGTAGGTCTCGATCAACTCAGCGGCAGAATGCACTGCCAGGCATTTGTTACCAAATAAAGTCGAGAAGGTCTGCGACTGCGACGGCTTGACGATATACGGATAGTCCAAAGTCGGCGCGACGGCCTCAACCTCCTCCAGCGTTGTCGGCGACAGTGTGTGGGGGTGCGGGGCCTCGAGCGACTCAAGCAGTGGGTAGAATGCCGTCTTGTTGGTCAATGCCTCCGCCGATTCATAGGATGGCAGCGGGATCAGGTAGAAAGGTTCCAACTCGGCGCGATGACGCAGCAATACCATCATAGGCTCATCGCCATTGACCAGCAGCACAGGCTTGCTGGCGAGCTGCTGCCCGAGCTTCACCAGGGTGGCAATGAAGGCGGCCTCTTCCACTGCAAAATCGGGGCTCAACAGAGGGGTGACGTAGCGCGATTTGAACGTAAAATTGTCCGGGTCCGAAGCGACCGAGATCACCGCAACGCCTGCTCGACCGAGATTTACCATGATCCCGTAACTATTCGCATCGCCGGTATTGACAACCACGGCGAGAGGTCTTTGCGACTTGGCTTGGGCTTGGGCTACGACCTGCTCTATCGTGAGGGCGGGTGTTCGACAGGCCATGAACAATTACTCCGAGATAATAGCAGGCGCGGAAAAATTATAAGTTCGAACGCGGAATGTGGAGTATAAAACGGATAAGGGGCCTAAGGGGGAATTTTTCTTCCAGTATCGTGACGGATTGCCAAAAAATGAAGCGGTCGATGACCACCGCACGCGGGGACAGCGCGATGGTCAATCCATCGGCACACTGGCGCGGACGGCACTCAATCCCGTGTGACGGGGCGCGGGGGGGAAATGTGGAGCCGCCTCCTAGAGTCGAACTAGGGACCTTCACCTTACAGAGGTGATGCTCTGCCAACTGAGCTAAAGCGGCGAATGCGTGCGAGTCTTCCGCAGCGGCCTGCGGCGCGATCAATACCGCAGATGCACCTGAACAATACCGGCAACCCTATTCCCTGTAAAGCCTGCGCCGGGCCAGGGCAACTGCGGCCCTGCCCGTCGTTGAAAATATGCGGACTGTCTCACACAAAAAAGGTGTTTAGTGTGTATGCCCATACAGGTATAGCTTGCGAGCGGGAAGCGAGCGGGCGGTTGCCGATGTAACACAGCGTACAGCATGGCCTGGCCGGGAGAAGGCCTCGCACTGGCCTAGCCGTTCACGAAATACTGCCAATGGCGTTCCAATTGCCTGCGTGGACAGGGATTTTATGGTAGAAATGGTGCTTCGCGGTTCGAGCAAAGATCCTGAAGACATCTCACTATGCCCACTGAGTCCATGACAACTGCGCCCGCCTGGCGCACTGAGTTCCTGCAGCACGTCAGGCAGCACCCGTTCACCGCACTCGGTCTGCTGGCAGCACTGCTGGCACTGTTGGTCATGCTGACGCAGAGCCTGTGGCTGGCGATTTTCAGTGACAGCGGCATCCTGCTGCGCTGGGCATTGGTGGGCGGGATGGCAGCGTTTGCAGCGACCAGCCTGGGAGCGCTCCCTGCACTGGCCTTGCAGGGTGTGTCGCGTCGCTGGGAGGATGCCATGCTCGGCTTTGCGGCGGGCATGATGTTGGCGGCGAGCGCCTTTTCGCTGATCCTGCCGGCGCTGGATGCCAGCGCCCTGCTCACCGGGACTGCACTGGGTGCGGCAGGGATTGTGGTCGGCGGCATGGCACTGGGCGTTGTACTGATGCTGGGGCTCGACCAGTTCACCCCGCACGAGCACGAGCGCGAAGGCCCCTGCGGCCCCGGCCACGAGCAGTGCAACCGGGTGCTGCTGTTTGTCTTTGCGATCGCGCTGCACAACGTGCCGGAAGGCATGGCGATCGGCGTCAGTTTTTCCCAGGGTGATACATCGGTTGCCATCCCTTTCACCACGGCCATTGCCATTCAGGATGTGCCGGAAGGGCTCGCAGTCGCACTGGCGATGATCGCCGCCGGCTTCAGGCGGGTCAACTCCGTCCTGATCGCGATGGCGACCGGTTTCCTTGAGCCGATAGGCGCATTGCTGGGTGTCACCCTGTCCAGCGGTGTACCGCTGGCCTACCCCATTGGCCTGGGCCTGTCAGCCGGGGCGATGATTTTCGTGGTATCCCATGAAGTCATTCCCGAGACCCATCGCAATGGCCATCAAACAGTGGCCACGCTGGGCTTGATGGTCGGCTTTGCGCTGATGATGACCCTGGATACGGCGCTGGCTTGATCGCGCGTGGGACAATCACGGCGACTGACTCGACATTACAGGCACAAGGCCATGAATACCGTATCGACTGCAAATGACGTGAGAATGATGTTCGGGGCTGTAACGTGCGCAAATTGAAGCTACTGTACACCGCGCTGCTACTGGCCAGCCTCGCACTCACCACCTACCTTGTCGTGGACTACCTGCACTACACCCAGGAACGCAGGGAGCAGAGTATCCGCCTGGGTGAGGAGGCCGGCCACCGCGTCGCCGAGGCACTGGACGCCCAACTCGCCGCGATTGCCGACCGGGCGGGTGAATACGCCGCCGATATCGCCGGCATCGACACCGAAAAAGACCTGCTCCGCAGCATCCGGCAGGAGAGCAAGCGCTTTCCACTGGTGCTGGGTGTCACCGTGGCCTACGAGCCGGACGCGTTTCTGGGCAAACCGCTATACGCCCCTTTCTTCAACAAAAGCCTGAACAGGTTCCAGTTCGTCGAGGACAGCTACGACTACACCGAACCCAGCCGGGAAACAGCAGCGTGGTACACCCGCACAGTGGCGACAGGCAGCCCCGGCTGGTCAGCGCCCTATTACGGCGAAGCTGCCAGGGCGATGATGGTCGATTACAGCACACCGCTGAGAAATACCAGGGGCGATGTGATTGGCGTGGTGGACTACTCGATCGCACTCAGCGATTTTACCCGCACCGTGGAAGCACTCAGCGTCGGCGACGCCGGCTATGGCTTTACCTATGACGCCGATGGCGCCATTCTGACACACCCCGATTCAGAGTATCTGCTGGAGAATATTTACCAGCTCAAGGACGGCAAGGACGAGGCCATCGTGGAGCAGCTGCGGACGCTGCCCCAGGGAATAGTCGCCTACGACAGCACCTACACCTACAAGTACTCCTGGTTTTTCTTCCGCGAGCTGGAATCGACTGGCTGGAAAAGTGTACTGGTTTTTGCCGAGGACGATCTGCTCGGTGCTTCCGACGAGGGCCGCCGCAAGCTGATCCACATCACACTCGGAGCCAGCCTGGCCCTGGTGGCAGTACTGCTGCTGGCGCTGCGCGTCGATCGTTTTAACGCGCGCCGGCTGTGGTGGCTGGTATTTGCGGTATCGATTATTGCAGCAGGCAACATTGTCGTGGTCTGGTACCTCAACCTGGCGACCGACTTTTCACTGCTCGACAATGACAATGAACGCATCGTCAACCAGACGATCATGAACAAATACGCCGACCAGTACGATCGGGAGCTGCGCAAACTCAATGGCAGCGCCTACAACCGGGTGCCTACGGGTATTTTCATAGAATCCTATGAGCTCAGTTCGTTCGAGGCCAGTGTCATCGGCCGGCTGTGGATGAAGTACCCGAAAGCGCTGTACGACACCGCACCACCGGCTTTTTACTTTCCCGATGTCTCGGCGCTGGAGACACGCGGCGTCAGCAGTGAACTGATCTCCGAGATACCGCATGACGACTACATACTGGTCACATGGGCGTTCCGCGCAACACTGGAGCAGAGTTTCAGTTACCAGCAGTTCCCGTTTGAGCAGAACGATATCCGCATCACGGTGCTCTACCCCGACTTCAACCAGCACATCCTGCTAGTGCCGGATCTTGAGAGCTATGACATCCTCAATCCATCGGTACGACCGGGCCTGAACAAAAATGTCTCCGTCCCCTCCTCGGATACCATTTCAACGTTCTTCACATTCAGGAACATCGATTACAAGACCAATTTCGGTGCCGACATGCGGATCAGGAACCACGTCGCCCTCGGCTTCGACATGGTGATGAAGCGCATCTGGCTGAGCCCGTTCATCGCCAATATCATCCCTATCCTGATAGTCGCGCTGATCATGTTTATCGTGTTGTTCATATCGTCGGGCAGGGAGGAAGGCCGCTCGGGCATGACCACCATGAATGTGATACAGAGCTCCGCGGGCTTTCTGTTCATTCTGTTGCTGGCACACGTCAATGAGCGCAACCGCATTATGACGCCGGAGATTGCCTACATCGAGATGTTCTATTTTTCGATGTATGTATTCATCACCCTGGAGGCGATTGTCCTCGCCATGCTGTTGCGCGGTGTCAAATGGCGGCTGTTTGAGTTCGGGGACAACCTGACTTTGAAACTGTTGTTCTGGCCGGTACTCATGTCCACCTGGCTGGCCGTGACGCTGGTGCGCTTCTACTGAGCCCGTGCACCGCTCGCCCTTCCACCACAAGCTCCGCTAACCCAGCAATCGCGGCGGCAGCTCAGGCTTGGCGTAGGCCATCCGTTTCAGGGGTACTGCCTGGTGGTAGGCATCCAGCCCTGAAAGCGCTGTGGTTGAGCAGGCGCTGAGGTCGAGAGCGCCATCGCTCAACAAGCTCTCCTCGGGAAAGATTGCAACAACAACTTCCCCGATGACGAGGTGAGTACCGTTGATCGCCAGTGGCTGGTGTTCACGCAGCCGCATGCCCAGCTTCACGTTCGCTTCTGCCACCAGCGGCGCGCCCAGCCCTGCCACCCATTCAGGGGTGAGGCCGGTGGCGTCGAATTCAGAGACCTGTTGCGGGTATCTGGCGGCGGTCTGGTGCGCCGCTTCGATAATGGCCGTGTTCACATGGTTGATGGTATAGCTCTGGGTCGCCAGTATATTCGACAGGGTGTGCCTCTCCTCACCGCCGGGGCGCACCACCAGCGCCAACAGCGGTGGGTGGGAGCCCAGGTGCACCACGGAGCTCATAATCGCGAGATTGGTCTCGCCGGACGCACTAGCCGTGCCAATCAGGTTGGCTGACTTGAAACCACTGATCGAATTTACCAGCGCCGCTCTTGTACGCGGCGCCATCCCGGCGAGGGCATCACTGTCCAGTTGCATTGTCATTCAGCGCCCGTCAGGCTTCCCTGTCGAGCTGCCAGACACAGCGGGACGAATTGCCAAACGCGGCCGGTGACGGCACTGCATTCAGGGCCTGCTTCTCAGCCTCCCTGAATACCGCGACCGTCATACAGATACCGGCTATCACCAGCAGGTGCGCCAACCACATATAGCCGAACTGGAAAATCGACAGGAATGACAAACTGAACACCATGCTCCACATCCATCCGAGTACCTGCATGAAGTAGTGTTGCGACGCCAAATCCAGGTGCCTGAGGGGGTTGCGGCGATTGTCCATTACCGCATCCCAGCTTTCTACGATGATTTTTTTCATGGCGCTCTCCCTTGAAGGTTTAAAGGCTATACGCACACCACAGCCGACCGGTTCAGTCTTGCGCCTGCTTCTCTGCTGCTTCCATGCAGTGCCGGTGACGCCACCGCGACCGCATCCTGTGTAGTGGCGCCGGGCCGGGTGCAAGGCTGCGACCGGAACTGCAGGCAAAAAAAAGCCCGGCATGAACCGGGCTTGGAAAGGTCACTTGTTACTGGCGCTGCAGTAGGTTGCCGCCGTCGTAGTCGTTCCCGGTGGAGAGTCGCTCGGTGGCGAGACCGGCGCTCAGCTTATGCAGATCCTCGGTCGCGACCGCCGTGCTGTAGTCCAGTGACGGTATGGCGCGAGACCGTATCACCATTCTGTACTCCTTCTCCGGGAGCAGGGCATCACTGATGCCTGCCGGCAGACGGGGCAGTTGTACACTGCTGTCACCGGCGGGCAGGTGCAGCGTCCAGTGCGATTGATAGCCCTGGCCACCTACCGCGCTGCGCAACTCCAGAGAGGTCACTGTGGCGAAGGCATCCTCTTTCATCTGGCGAACCGGCGTCCACTGTATCGTCGGCTGGTCACCCGGGGCAGACTGTGTCTGCACCAGCGGCTCGTACTGGAAGCCGGTGATGACAGAGGCGACAAATACACCCTCTCCCAGTTCTGGATAGTCGCCCGGGTACCAGGCCTCCCAGTTATCGCCGGTGGCTTTCAACGCTGTCGGTTGTGCCCTTAGCGGCAGTTCGACATCCGTCACATCAGGCACTGCCGCGTACGTACCGCCCAGTGAGGCGTCATAGCGGAACGGCAGGTCATACAGGCCTCCCAGTGAGACAGCCATAGTCGCGAACTGACCACCCGGGGCCGCCAGCGTTCCGCGTGCAGCCACCGCGATGGGCTGGGACTCCGTGAACGCAAGCTCTATCGGCTGGTAATCCGAATACAGGTTACTGGCTATGGTGGTGTGTGTCTGCTGGCCGAGCGACTGGGCACTGAGCAGCACGCCGTAGCGGTCAACCTGTAACGCCCACAGCTCGCCGGTGACTTCCGAGTCGGCGGGCAGGCCGAAGTAGATGGAACCGTAGGTCTGGCCGTACTCGGCACCGCTGCTGGAGGATTGTGAGCGGCTGGAAACAGGGTAACCCTCGTCATCCAGCAGGCGCAGCGTGTAGTAATAGTTGCCGGGTGTTGCCTGGAAGTTCACCTTGGAATCCAACGCCGGCTGGTTGCGGCTGGCCAGGCGGCCCTGCACGGTGACATCGCTGCCCGGCGCCACACAGTAGAAGCTCTCCCAGTTGTAGCCATCCTTGAACAGGTGAACATCCTGTGCGCCACTGAGGCCGCTGAAGCTCGCCGTGCCGCTGGCATCCGTGGTGACCGTACTGCCCTGGCTGTTCAGCTGCGCGATGACGCCCGCCAGTGGCTCACCGTCCTGGTCGCGCACCAGCACATTGATCGACCCGCTCGATACAATCATCAGGTCGTCACAGCTGCGCGCGACATAACCGGCGTTATCCTGCAGCTGGTCGAAATCGTATTCGAGCTGCAGAATCCGGCTGGGGCCGACGTAATCGTCAAGCGTACCCCAGACACGGTCCGCACCGGGATATTCCGTGGCATCCGACACCAGTTCGTTATCGCTGTTGAAAAACTGCAGCGCGTAGTAGCCGAAGTCATCAGCTGTTGCCCAGATACCGTCATTGCCCGGCGAGTAGGCAGAACTCTGGCGAGTGATATTGCCGCGGCTATCGTACTCGGTGTAGCCCACGTTGGTGATCACATCCTCCACCGTGTACCAGGTTGTCCAGCGCGGGTAACCATTGCCGTCTTCCTCGACGATATTGTAGCCGGTGAGCACTGGCGAACCCGTCTCATCGACCTGGTAGCTGTCCGTGCGGTAGCTGGTGGGTGTCAGCTCCGAGACCTCCGAATAGGAAACCACATCGCCGTTGGCGTCGAGATACTGCTCCAGCGTTTTGCGGTTACCCTCAAACTGCTGCACGATCGAGCCACTCCTGACATCGTCATCGGTGAACCAGATGGCGTCAGGGCCGGGTTGGTTGTACTGCAGGCTGCCCGAGTCGGTGGTGATGACATAGGGCCAGCCTATGAAATCATCGGCCGTGAAGGGCTTGCCGTCATTGCCAAAACTCGAACCATAGAGATCCCGGTATACCGACACAGAGATGTCGAGGTCGGGGTTGTACACAGTGTACCGCTCGATTTGCGCCTCGCTGAACGCCGGGCTGGCCGGCGCCAGCGCGGGGTTGTAATACACCTGCTGTGTCATACGACCCTGGCTGTCGAAGTTGCGCGTCCAGTAGTTGTAACTCGCTGTCGGCAGGTCATCGGATGTAAACCACTTGCCGTCGGCGCCCTTGCTCTGGATCTGCGCGTTGAGTGTCTTGTTGCCGTTAGCGTCGAACTCGGTATACGCGTAGCCGTACAGGGTTTCATCGCCGGACAACCAGATGCCGTCGGGACCCATCGCACCGGAGCCGCTGATAATCGCCTCGACGATGGACCGCCCGTTGGCATCCTTGAGGCTGACAAGTCCGCTTGCGGTATCGTCCGCCGTAAACCAGACGCCGTCACTGCCCTTGTTGGTATGCGTGGCCACCAGTACGGCATTACCCTTGCCATCGTAGCCGTAGTAAGTCCACGCGAGCACGCGATCGTCAGCGGTGAACCAGGTGCTGTCACCGCTGGGTGAATCGTACACGGCGCTGTAACGCGGCAGGTAGTCACTGCCCAGCTGAATCTGGGTGTGCTGTTTTACCACGTCGTCCGCCGTGAACCAGCTGCCATCGGAACCGGGACTGTTGTACACCACGCTGATCAGCTGCCGCCCCGACAGCGCACTTGTCGCCATCACATAGTTGTCGACCACATCATCCGCGGTGAACCACTGCTTGTCCGCTCCGTAGGCGTCGTAGGTCACGATCTGGCCGCGGTTGCCCTCGCCATCGAGAATGGCAATCTGGTAGCCGACACTGAAATTCACCACATCATCTGCCGTGAACAGCTTGCCGTCGGCTCCGGTATCCAGGAAGGGCACCACCAGGATAACGCCCTCGCTGGCATCCTCGTACTCAAGCACCACACCGTCCGGGAAGTAGACTTTGCGACCGCTGAGATGGACGCCAGGAACGTCATCCTCGGTGAACCAGACAGCATCCGGGCCAGGGTGGGTAAAGGAGTAGGCCACGCCCTGCACGCCATCCGGATAGACGGTGTAGGCGGTGATGATATCGTCAGCGGTGTTGGTCTCGCCATCGGCACCGGCGTCAATCGACAGGCGCCGCGTCCACTCCAAGGCCGACACAGATTGGGTGAGGTAGTACTCCCGCTGGTAGCTGTCGATCTCCACCTGCAGGTTGTCGGGGGCCGGGGCAAAAACCCGCGCCTTCTCACGCTCTCCCAGTGCGGCGTAGAGCGCCGCGATATCCAGTGAGGGATCGACCGGGTTGACGCTGGGCGCGATTGGGGTCATGCCGGGAACGGTCGGCTTCAGGTTCAGCGACGAGAAATCATAGATCGCATCGCCCGGGACAACATTGGTGTCGCTGCAGCTGATCAGTACATTGCTGACGTTCGCCGCCAGCGTGCCGCTGCCGTTGCTGACCGCACAGCTCTGTCCGGTCGGCGCTGCCGACACCTGGACACGCCAGCTGCTGCCCTCCTCCATACCGGCAGCCGTGGTAAAGGCGACACTGCCGTTGTTATTGCTGCCGTCGTGATGGAAATTCATGCCGTTGAAGGTCTGCCACTGCACAAGGCCGGAGGCACCGGTGATGGAACCGGAAATCGTGTACGTATTCGGCACTATCACCTCATCGCTGCACTGGATCGCGATGTTGGTAACATCGGCTTTCAGCGTGCCGCTGCCATTGCTGACGCTGCAGGTCTGGCCGGCGGGCGCGCTGGTCACGAGAACGCGCCAGTTGCTGTTCTCAACCATACCGGCAGGCAGGGTGAACGTGACTGCCCCGTTGCTGTCACTGCCGGTATTGTAGTTGGCGCCACTCCTGCGCGCCGTCCAACCGACTGCGCCGGAGGCGCCGCTGATAGTGCCGGACAGGCTGAAACTCGCAGCTTCGGTGCAGACGATTTCAACATTCGTCACATTCGCCGACAGCGTACCGCTGCCGTTATTGACGACGCAGGACTGGCCCGCCGGCGCGGTATTGATTGCAACCCGCCAGCTGCTGCCCTGAGCAATACCCTCACTGGGGCTGAAGGTGACATCGCCGTTGCCACTGCCACCATCGTGCAACAGCTGGCCGCCGACGATGGTCTCCCAGACGACATTGGCACTGGCACCGGTGACGGTACCGCTGATGGTGTAGGTCACAGGCGCGGGGGCGGCGGGCAGGTTATCCAGATTGCCGTCTTTTACGATAGTGACCAGAGCGGCGTGATCGGCCAGGCCCGGGTCATCCGCGATAGACTGCCCGATCTGGTCGAGCAGGCCGTCCCAGCCGGTACCGTTGGTGGTGAACGGCGTGGTAAACGGGTTTCCTGTCGACGGGATATCAAAGCCGTTGCCAGCGAACTTGTCCAACAGGGTGCCGGAGGCGGTACCGATATCGACGCTGTCACCGCTGAAGCCATTAAACCAGTCCTGCGGCGTTTGCAGCGTTGCCAGCGCGAGCACAAGATCGGTCAGCGGCGTGATGTTCACCGTTCCCGGTGCAGCGGCATAGCTGTGCAGTGTCACCGCGGGCGTCCCTCCGGACACCTGCAGCGCACAGGGCAGCGCCGCGCTGTCGATGGTTCCCGACCAACTGCCATCGGCATCCGTCTTCACCTCCTCGGTGAAACTGTTGCCATTGGCACAGCGTGCCGTGACGATGCCGTCGACAATAGCGGCGCCAACCGCCGCGGTGCCTTCGAGTGTCTGCGTGGTGGGAGTGGGTGTCGGCGTGACCACCTCATTGACCACACCGCTGCCGTTGGAGGAGGAGCTGCCACCGCTGCAAGCTCCCAGTAAAAAACTGAGGCCCAGCGTCAAGGTGAGCCCCAGTGGTCGCACAATGGCGTTGTGTCCGCCGTTTCGGAAAGTCTTCATGAATCGCCCCGGTAACTTTATAAATAGTTTGGGGCGATACTAAGATGGGGGCGCTGAGCGGCAGTACCCCCTGAATTAGGGGGTTTTTACGGTATCCCGCAGTCCCACTGCGAATTCCACCTGCCAAAGATTGTTATTCTGTGAAATCGCGCACACTCCCCCGCAGTCGAGCAGGCGCTGCCTGATGTTATCCAGCCCGTTGCCCGCGCCCGGCCCTCCACCCGCAAAGCGATTGGTGACCAGAATTTCCAGTTTGTCCTCGCTCCCGTCGATCCGGATATCCACAGCCTTGTCACTGGCGTGGCGTATCGCGTTACTCAGCGACTCGCGCAACACGCTGGTTACATTGCCGAACAATTTTGCATCCATCGGTGCCGGCGCAATGCTCTGCTGCCAGTTGAGCGCGACATTATGATCGGCACAGCGTATCTGCGCCTCCTCGCGCCAGCCATTCACCGCTTTGAGGGTGTCGTTTTCCTCCGCGGACTTGCTGTCGAGCAGCTTCCTGAGGTCGGCGATAGCCTCCCGCACCAGCGGCTGGTTGTCCCGGTCGGAACGGTGCAGCAGCCGCAGCAGTTTTGCCCCGAGATCATCGTGCAGGTCGCGCTTCAGGCGCTGGCGCTCCTGCTGCGCGCCCTCCCTGCGGGCGGTAACGGAGGACATCATCAATCCGTACAGGGACAGGATCAGCTGCGCATGCAGCTCATCGCGCTGGCTAAACAGCCGGCGCCCCTGCGCGGGGTGGAATACTTGCAGGGCACCGCCGACCGGCAGGGGGATATACAGGCAGTCGCCATTCCTGCTCGCCTCTATCTGTGGATACTCCTGCGCAATCTGCCGTATTTCCAGCGGCGAAAAAACCGCTTCTGCCGCCTGTCTCAGCACCGTTTCCGGCGACTGCCCCCCCTGTATAGCCTGCAGCATCACAGGCAGCGAGGCCTCCAGCCATGCCGCAAGGCCATCGCCCTCGCGCTGGAAAACGCGTCGCCACAGCCACTGCCTCAGCGGGAAATAGATCCAGCCCACCAGCGCCAGCGACAGTGTCAGCGTCGCCGCGCTGGACAGCGTTAACAGGGATGCCAGCACCAGATCGGCGACCAGCACCGCGAGGCCGCCAAGCATCCATGTCCAGATCGCGAAATACCAGCGCTCCAGGTCGAACAGGCGATAGCGCACCACTGCCAGCATCATGCTGAGGTACATCAGCAGGAACGTCGCGATTGTCAGGCTCTGTGGGGCCGGTTCGGCAAACCCTAGGATAATCGGAAGCGCCACCAGCAACATGAAAATCGAGGTGCCCAGCAGCACTGAAATGGTAATCCAGCGCACAATCAGGCGCTCTGCGGCACTGTTACTGGTGTTGAACCACTGGCAGACAAGCCCCGCCAGCGCCAACACCAGCATGATAAGCATGGGCAGGTAACGGGAGGTACTGATGTCGTCGACAACCTCGCTCAGGCTGAGTGCGACAAACGCCACAAAAGTGAGCAGCGTTATGGATTTACTCAGCCGCGGCCACAGCGACAACGGGTAGTTCCACAGGAACAGGATCAGGCCGGAACCGAACAGGACACAGCCGATCGAGTTGATCGATGACAGGAAGCTGAACAGGCCGGCATCGATGAACAGGCTGCGGGTGCTGTAGATGCTGGCCGATGCCGCTGCCAGCGCGAAGCCGATCCCGGACAGGATGAAGCCGAGGCTTCCCAGTGCCGGTTTCACCGTCGACCAGATAAGGGCACAGACGACGAGAGCTGCTGTGGCACACAGTATCTGCAGCCAGAAGACCGCGGGAAGATCCCCCGGGCTGCGCGTAACGGACTGCACGGGTAGCAGCTCACCGGTGGCGGTCTGCGCCACCAAGTGCCCGGCGAGCAGCGCATCGGTCAACTGGCCGATCCGGCTGAACAGGTCGTTCATATCGGTGTAGGTCGGCACCACATCAGGCTCTTCAATCACCAGGTCGGGCGTGGCGCCTATGGTGAACTGCGAGTCGACGGTGAAACCGGAGAGCACCCGGCCCTGATCGGCCGGCCCGGAGATGATCAGCAGCTGATCAGGCCCTGCGCGGAACAGCGCATCGGCCTGGGGCAGCGACAGCGCAGTGAACACGCCGCCAAAAAACAACAGCACAGGCACCAGCAGTGCAACCGTTAATCGCAAGCGGATAGATGACAATTGAGCCCCTCACACGTCACCCCATATTCAGGGGGTTGTTTTGCTGGCCACTACGCGACTCAATACCCTAAGCTACCGCAGGGCATTGGGTGGACCAGCGGGCAGCATGCAGCCACCCGACCGCAAATGCTACCAATTTTTCAAGGTGAGACATACATGGAAACACAACCGCGCACACTGGTCATCGAGGACGTCAGCGACGTTGCCGGCTGGTTGGGCGCCCGGGTTGCCGACGTTTTCGGGCAGACAGAAATCAGCATCGCCACATCCTTTGCTGCAGCGCGGGCGCAGATCGAGAGCGCCAGCTGGGACCTGGTGCTGGTGGACCTCGGGCTGCCCGATGGCGATGGCACCGACCTGATCCCGCTGGTCAAACTGAGACACCCGGCCGCGCCCTGCGTGGTCACCACGATTTTCGATGACGCCGACCACCTGTTTCCCGCACTGCGGGCAGGCGCTGATGGGTATCTCCTGAAGGACGAGGAAGAGCGGGTGTTCGCAGAGAATCTCGCAGGCATCCTGTCCGGCCGCCCGCCGCTGTCCGCCTCGATAGCGACACAGATGCTGCATGTATTCCGGCCCGAGCGGAGTGAAGAATCCGTCTCGCTCAGCCCCAGAGAGGAGCAGATGCTGGTGCTCATTTCCAAGGGCTACAGCAGCCGCGAGGCCTCCTCCG
Organism: Halioglobus sp.; assembly: GCA_020443425.1. GTDB lineage: Bacteria > Pseudomonadota > Gammaproteobacteria > Pseudomonadales > Halieaceae > Marimicrobium. The sequence continues at coordinate 65,095 of JAGRIE010000014.1, read as the reverse complement.
CGCTGTCTATCTCGTATCACACGGGCGCCGGCTACCTGAAATCGGTGTACCAGAAACTGCAGGTCAACTCGCGCGCTGAGGCCACGGTAAAAGCAATGGAGCTGGGACTGATCAGCCTGGTCAAGACCTAGCCCCCCTGTCGCCGGGTACACCCGTCCAGGACTCCGCCTCCACAACCAGCACCATACCCTCGACGCCCACCACCCGCACCCGGGTACCTTTCCCGATGCGCTCGGCACTGCGCAGCGTCCACCGGGTATCGCCAATCATATCGGCGCCGGCCCGATCCAGGTCGACCCCGAGTACAAACAGCTTGCCGAGCATCTGCGCTGCGCGGTCATTCAGCACCGGGGTGTCCGGGGCATCCTTACCCGGTTTGAAATAGCTGCGATAGGCGATCGTCATCACGACGGAAAGCACCCCGAACACCAGTAGCTGCCAGTCCCAGGACAGCGCCGGGACCAGCCAGAGAAGCCCCGCCAGTGCCAGCGCCGCGAACGCGATCCCGAGCACAAAGCCGGTGGTGGTGGTCACTTCGAGCACTATCAGCAACACAGCGAGGACAAACCAGTGCCATGCTTGCAAGGTATTAAAAAGCTCCATAGGCCCTCCCTGTTCAGGCGACGGTATCGTCGGACGCGCTGGTCTGCTTCACCAGCTCGGTAATCCCGGCCAGCGACCCGATCAGGCTGGAGGCCTCCAGCGGGATCATCATCACCTTGTTGTTCGATGAGGCCGCGAGCTGCCCGAGGGCCTCGGTGTATTTGGTGGCGATAAAATAATTGATGGCCTGCCCGTTACCCTCGTCGATGGCCACGCTGACCATCTGCGTGGCTTTCGCCTCTGCCTCCGCCAGCCGCTCCCTCGCTTCCGCCTCGCGCATGGCCGCCTCCAGTTCACCCTCCGCGGCCAGGATCTGTGCCTGCTTGCGGCCCTGCGCCACCTGGATGGCCGCCTCACGCTGGCCTTCTGCCTCCAGAATGGTGGCTCGCTTTTCACGCTCCGCCTTCATCTGTCGCGCCATCGATTCCACCAGATCGGGCGAGGGCGCGATATCCTTGATTTCAATCCTCGTCACCTTGATCCCCCAGGGCGTGGTCGCCTCATCCACTTTCGACAGCAGCTCGGCATTGATACGGTCGCGGTTGGACAGCATGGCATCGAGTTCCATCGAGCCTATCACCGCGCGGATATTGGTCATCACCAGGTTCTGCATGGCGCGATCACGATCGTTTACCTCATAGGCCGCCTTCTCGGCGTACTGCACCTGGTAGAAGCACACGGCATCGGTGGTGACCATCGCGTTGTCACTGGAGATGACATCCTGGGGAATGATATCCAGCACCGTTTCCATCATGCTGACCTTGTGCCCTATCCGGTCGATGTAGGGCACGATGATATTCAATCCGGGTTTCAGGGTTTTGGTGTAGCGCCCGAAGCGCTCCACTGTCCAGGCCGAGCCCTGTGGCACCACTTTGGCGCCCGCCAATACGGTGATGACTGCCAGTAGCACGAACGCAATCGCGCCGATCCCGAATCCACCTACCATAACGTTCTCCTCTGAATGAAACTCCCAGCCCCACAGGCGCTGGAACATGCGGTCATGCTCTGCTAGTGTGCTGCCTAAAGCAAGTCCTCGCTCACCTCACCGATGGCCCGGCTGGATTCGATGTCGACCTACCTGTTTGTGCTCTGCCCACCCTACAGTGGCTCCACGTTGCTGTGGAAGCTGTTGTCGACCTCGGCGAATGTATCGGCGCTGCCGACGGAGGGCCAGTTTCTTCCCGAGCTGGAGCACATCATGCGCGAAAAGCCCTGGCGGCGTGATCATCCCTTGCCCTGGATTGACATCAAGCGGGTCTGGGAGCGCTACTGGGACAGCGGCAAACCGGTGTTGCTGGAAAAAAGTCCACCGAACCTGATTCGCCCGCACGAGATCCTGGCACACTTCGACCCGGTGCGTTTTATCGTGATGGTCAGGAACCCCTACGCGCAGGCCGAGGGTTTGATGCGGCGCAACAACTGGACACCGTCCCGGGCGGCCAATTTTTCGATGATGTGCCTGCGCACTCAACTGGACAACGCCAACGCGCTGCAAGACACGCTGGTAATAACCTACGAATCGCTGGTACAGGACCCCGCGACAGCCTGTGGTCAACTGGCGGACTTTATGCCGGCGCTGTCCGATATGGATCCATCGGCCAACTTTGAAATACACTCCATCGACGGCACCCGCAACCGCCCCATCACCGACCTGAACAGCAGAAAGATAGCGGCCCTGACCGCCGACCAGATTGCCGGCCTCAACAGCGTATTCCAGCAGCATGTGGAGACCATCGCCGCCTGGGACTACGAGCTGATTCCGACGCCGCCTCCAGACGCCTGGACGGACCCATAGCCGCCTCCAGGACCACGCGGCCTGTACCCGGGTTTCATGAAAAGCTTGACAGCTTCTGACCATACGGTATTCAGTAGCGCACAAGATAAAGACGACTCAGGGGCAACCACGATATGCGCAACCATCTGGCACTCCTCGCCTGCACCGTCATCATCGCGACAGCCTGCAGCGACTCCAGCGACTCCAGCCACTCTGCAGCGGCACAGGTGCCGCTGTCCGCGCGGTATGAACTGAGCAGCCCTGACAGCGTCCCTGAAGGCGTCGCATTCGACCCGCAACAGCGTGCGTTCTACACCACCAGCCTGCAGGGCGGCGGCATCGTGCGTATCGATGCCGGGGGCCGCGAGACCGTGTTTCGCGCCGCGGACAATCGCGCCCAGGTGGGCGGCACCAAGGTCGATGCCGAGCGCAGGCGGCTCTGGGCCTGTGCCCAGGGTGTTGATGGTGGCGACAGCCGCGTCTGGGTCTTCGATCTGGACAGCGCGGAACGGGTCATGGAGTTCTTCCTGGGCGCCATCAATACCAACGCATCCTGCAATGACCTGGTGCTCAACAGCGAGGGAGTCGCCTACGTCACCGACCCGGCCAACCCCTTCCTCTACCGGCTCGACCCGGACACCGGCGTGGGCGACATCCTCGCCACCGACCCACTGTTCAGGGACGTTACCGGTGCGGGGCTCGGCCTCAACGGCATTGCACTCAGTCCCGACGGCAGTGCACTGATCGTCGCCGTGTTTTTCCCGGCCGGCCTGCTCCGTGTCGGCCTGCCCGACGGGGACAGCATTGAACCCATCGCGCTGAGCGGCGATGCACTCCCCTCCCCCGATGGCCTGGCCGTACTGGATGGGGATCTCTACGCCGTCTCCGGCGACAGTGTCAGCCGCGTCCGTCCCGGCCCCGACTTCAGGACCGGCGAGGTGGTCAATGTAGCGCAGGAAAGTGGCCTGTCGACGGCGACAGTTGCCGAATCCCGGCTCTACGTCATCAAGAGCGATGTGGTGAACTACGTCCTGAAGAAACCACTGGAGCTCCCGTTCGCCATTTTTCACGTGGATTCGGGTCTCTTCGGTGACTGAGTGATGAGCTCGCCACCCAAGTCCTTGCGACAGATCAAGGGTGAGTCGATCGCATGCGATATGATTGATGGTTCCACTGAAATAACTACATAAGAGGTGCCGTGTGATAAACACATACCAATACCGTGAAAACCTCCGTCGAAGAGTCTTCAGGACTGTCCCGGTACCGCAAGACCTGCGAGGCCTGGCAGACATCGACACCGCAGCTGAGGTAAACCCGGCGGCCGCTGATCTCAGCGAGGAGGCGGTGGCGCGTGTGCTTGGGGCCTGCGAAGACCTGTACCGCTCCGGCGCCTATCCGATGCTGTCGCTGTGTCTGCGACGGCGCGGACAGATCGTTATCAACCGGACTTTCGGGCACGCGGCCGAGGACAGGGTCGCCACACTCAACACACCCGTGTGCCTGTTCTCCGCATCCAAGGCAGTGAGCGCCGTGCTCATCCATTTGCTGGCACAGCAGGGCGAGGTCAACCTGTTGCACCCGGTGAGCCACTACATCCCCGCGTTCGCAGCCAAAGGCAAGGGCTGTATCACGATATTGCAACTGCTGACCCACCGCAGCGGCATCGCGAAAATCCCGCCCGGGACAGACCTCGACCTGCTCTACGACCACGACGGTGCGCTGGCGCTGATCTGCGATGCCGCGCCCACCGACGCGAATGCCCGTGTACAGGGCTATCACGCGGTTACCTCGGGGTTTATTTTCAACGAGCTGATCAAGATCACCACCGGCCTGGACGCACAGCAGTTCCTGTACCGCTATATCAGCAAACCGATGGGCATGCGCTACTTCCGTTTCGGCCTGAACAAACGCGACCAGCCACATGTTGCCGTCAACACCGCTACCGGCCTGGACAGTTCGCTGATCAACCGCGCACTCGCGTCGGTACTGGGTGCTCACCCTGATACGGTAGTTGCGATGACCAATGACCCCCGCTTCTACAAGGCTGTCATCCCCTCTGCCAACCTGTTTGCAACCGCTGAGGAAGTCAGTCGTTTCTACCAGATGCTGCTGAACCAGGGACAGTGGCAGGGGAAAAATATTCTCGACCCGCTGACGGTGCACCAGGCGGTCCGGCCTCTGGGAGGGTTCCAGTTTGACCGCTCACTGATGCTGCCGATGCGCTACAGCGCCGGATTTATGCTGGGGGGGTCTCCGGTCGGCATTTATGGGCTGGATACGCAGTACGCGTATGGACATCTCGGTTATGCCAATATCTTTGGCTGGGCGGACCCACAGCGGGATATCGCAGTCAGCCTGATGAACACCGGGAAACTGGTTCTGGGGCCGCACATCAAACCACTGATGTCGCTGATGAACGCAATCTCGAGCGAATGTTACCCGGTGGTCGATATGACCAGCGATACGCCACGGTTCCTGCAACAGAGAAGGACGGCGAAGTCAGCCGGAACGTGAATTTGCATCCAGGTACGTTTTAAACTCGGCATCCGGTGAGCTGTCCAGCAGCCCGAAGCGATCATTCGCGAGCCTGCGCAGATCAAATCCCTCTGCCGGGTCGATCTCCCTGACGCCGCGCACAATCTTCAGCCACTGCCTATCCACCACCACCCTGCGCACAATACCGGGGTCGTTGATGGATGCCAGCATCGCCTCGACTGCGAGCAGATGAACGGGCTGGTGATCCGCCTGCAGCGAATGCGCCAACAGGTGGTTGAAAACTTCCCTGTCTGAATCGCTACCGCTGGCCGCCTGCTGGAAACCCCCTACAACCAGTTGGGCTGCTGCGTAATCTTCCACAATGTAGGCACCGCCGGGGCGGATGAGGGGAAACAGCGTTTCGAAGGAACTGCGCGTGGGCGTCAGCATATGCGATGCATCATCAAACACATAATCAATCTGGCGCCCCCGCCCCATGGTTTCCCGGACCAGTCGAGCCACGTTTTCAGTGTCTGCCTGATCAATACCATACTCAACGCGTACAGACTCCCCTAAACCCTCATGGTCGATAAACCGGTCGAGGAAAACCTGCCTTTCCGGGTGCAATTCCATTGCGAGCAAACGCTCAGGCCTCGCCAGCAGCTGCAGGAAAGCGACACTGCCGCCGCGAAACACGCCTAGCTGCACTACATTTTTTAATTTGGCCTCTCGCAACAACCCCAGATATCGGGCGATGATGTCCGGGCTCTTGAGCAGGAAAAAGACGTTGTCGGCGTAGTTCTTTTCATTTTTGCCGCTGCGGGAAAGTCGATCCAGCGACAGCGGCATATGAAACCGATAGCCGGCCAGCCGGAACTTACGCCGCGTGTCCCACTCAATACCGGCCCCCTGGGGCAAGCGGCCTATTCGTTCGGCATGATTCTGGCTGTCATCCTTCGCACTCATACACGTCTCCTTACTCAGCAAATCAACCCATCAACAACAGACAGCATCACACAATCGCACGGTGCTAGCGCTTGGTGATATCAAGCGCGCGGCGCTCGGATTTCTCCCACACGCGGATATAACCCTCAGCGGACTTGAACAGCGGTTCGAGTTCCTGATCGCTGACACCGTCACGGCGCACGTCTTCAATCAACTCCGCAACAAGGCCCAGGTGCACCATCCCCTCGGTATTGAAATCCAGCGTACGATTCCCCACTACCGGCTGTTCCAGTGTGACATCACCGGCATAGGACTTGAACGGGTAGGTAACACCCTCATCCGTCTGCAAAGAGGAGCAGCGGGCATTGTCGCCGAAGCGCGGACCGGGGGCACCGGCAAACCCGTTAAAATCAAAGCCGAAGCCCTCGGCCGGGAAGGTGCCCATATCCCGCATCAACTGGATACGCTCCTGGAAACCATCATCCATGGTGGCGGAGGCGGTGGCCGAGCGACAGCGACCAAAATTGAACTTGGACATGCCACCGAGCTTGTACAGGCGGCCGTTATTATTGCGGCCGTGCGTACCCATCGCGGGGTAGTCGTACTCCTCCAGGATTTCGTAGGCGCGCTGGTAACTCTTTCTCGGCATGTGGTCGACCTCGATAATCATGCCGCGCTTCATCATCTCAGTCATCAGGAATTCACCGAGGTCAGTAAGCCCGTGCTTCTGGCAGTACTCCCCTGCCAGCGGACCGCTGGAAATCAGCGCCACATACGGGAACAGCGTGCCGACGACTTTTTGCTCGAACTCGCTGACATCCACTGGCGGCGCGGCGTCATACACATCGCGCGGCTGGTTGAGGGCGGAAAAAGCCAGGCCTCCGGTGTCAAACCCGCCGGGAAAGGTCAGCAACTCGCTGGGGCACTCGATGTAATTGTTGAAGTGCCCGGTGTGCCCGAAGTTGCCGATGTCGATAATGCCGCGATGCCCGTCGCCGGCTGAAAAACCATTGTCGTACTTGTGCACGGGGAACAGCACTCGAACACCTTTGGCATGGTACTCGTCCAGCTTGGCGACCACATCGGCCTCAGTGCATTTGCTGAAGCCTTCGGGCGGCACCAGGTAGCAGTCAAACAGCACAGAGGTCTCGATACCGAGTACCACGGCAAGATTCCCGGCAACAATCTCCTCGCGCGCCTCCTCCGGGCTGTAGACAATGCGGAACCAGCCCTGGCCGGGGCCACCGGACAGCGCATCGATATAGCGCTCCATCGCGAAGGTGGCGTCCAGGATGGCATCGACATTGACCATGTCGTTGCAGTCATGGCGTTTTGGCTGGGCGCCCACCCCTACCGCCAGCTTGCAGAGGAACTCATTGGTGGTCGCGTGCTGCACCAGCAGACGCATTCCAGATAAATAGGCGCGCTCCAGCCACTTGTAATACTGCACCTGGTGGGTAGAACTGGAAGGCGCATTGGGCCAGTCGGTGAACGTCGGGTAACCATCGGTATTGTGGTTCTTCTCCGCCAGTTCACCCGAGATCAGTGCCGGCAGGAGCGCGTTGATATCGCCGCCGGAAAAACCCGCGCCCATCAGGTCCCTGCGCCCCTCAAAACCGTGTGAGAGGTCGCAGTCGTGCAGTGCATGCTCCACACCCAGCGGGTGGAAGGGCGCACCGTGAAACACCCCGCCGCCGCCGAAGGCGAGATTGGTGAACAGGTGGGCGTGGGTCTCGACAAAGCCGAAAACCGAGCCGTCGTCAAATTCGGTGACCGTGACTTCGCCGGTGGCATTCAGTGTCAACTCCGGGAATGTCGCACACGCATCCTGCGCGACAAACTGCAGCTCGGCCGCATCCGCTGCCGCTACCAGCGCGCCCTCCGCGCCGATGTAGTTACCCGATTGAACGTGCTGCAGCAGGAACTGTGCATCCGGCGCCGCCCACAACTGCCACTCCCCTTCGGATTGCATATCCGCATCCACCACCACCTTGTCATCGACTGCTCGCACATCGAAAGCCAGTGCGACCTGTCGCTGCAGGCTGTTGCCGTCGGATACCAGATAACCGTGGTTCTGGTCATACAGCAGGTATTTGCCGAGGTCGGACGGACGCAACAGGAAGCGGGCGCCCTCTGCGGCAGAATCTGCGCCCAGCCCAAAAGAACCGACGACCGCGTCAGCGGAGCCCTCATCTGCGGCGACCGCCTCGGTCACAGAGAGAAAGCGGGCACCACCATCCGGTGATATCGCAAAACACCCGTTCGCCACCGCGTACACTGATTGCTCGTCAGGCGCCACAGGCTCTGGGGCCGATGTGACGGGCTGCTTGCTGTCGTTATTGTTGCTGCCGTTGCTGCAGGCGATCACCGGCAGTACCAACAGGGTGAGATAAACAAATCGAATGAAGGGGAGTCGCATAGTCAGACCATCGTTATTTCAGCAGGGAGCGGGGAGACCTCAGGTGGAATCATACCTGAGATCAATGTGGCCTTACCAATTTTGCTGTCAGGGCTGGCGCAGTTGTTCACCCCGGCGCTCAGATTTCTCCCACAGACGGATATAGCCCTCGGCGGATTTGAACAGCGGCTCCAGTTCCTCGTCAGTGACACCGTCGCGTCGCACGTCTTCAATCAGCTCGGCGACCAGACCCAGGTGCACCAGACCCTCGGTATTGAAGTCCAGGGCGCGGTTGCCTACCACCGGCTGCTCCAGTGTCACGTCACCCGCATAGGACTTGAACGGGTAGGTAATGGGGTCAGACTGGGGATCAGAGCAGTTGCTCCTGTCGCCGAACCGAGACCCCGGCGCACCGGCGAAACCATTGAGATCGAAGCCGAAACCCTCTGCCTCGAAGGCACCGGCGTCACGCATCAGCTGCACGCGCTCCTGCAGGCCGTCATCCATGGTGGCGGCGGTATCGGCAGATCGACAGCGGCCGAAATTGAACTTCGACATGCCGCCGAGCTGGTACAGGCGCCCGTTGTTGTGACGCCCGTGGCTGCCCACGGCGGGATAGTCATTCTCCTCGAGCATCTCATACGCGCGCTGGTAGCTCTTTCGGGGCAGGTGATCGACTTCGATAATCATGCCGCGCTGCATCAGCTGCGTCATCAGGAATTCACCCAAATCGGTGAGGCCGTGGTTCTGGCAGTACTCGCCTTCCAGTCGCCCGCCACCCAGTAAGCTGAGATTCGGCAGCAGCACCCCAATCGGGTTTTTGTCGAAACCGCTGACATCAAATGGCGGTGGCGAATCGTAGACTTCACGCGGGTGGTTGAGATTAGCGAAGTTCAGCCCGCCCTTGTCGAAACCACCCGGAAATGTCAGCAATTCCGGAGGACACTCTACGAAGTTGGAGTAATGCCCGGTGTGACCGAAATTACCCACGTCGCTGACCCGTCTGTCGCCATCACCGGCGGAAAAGGCGTTGTCAAATTTATGCACCGGGAAAATTACGCGCACGCCCCTGGCATGGTAGTCATCCAGCTTGGCGACGACATCGGCCTCTGTGCACTTGCTGAACTCACCGAACGGCACCAGGAAGCAGTCGAACAAATCAGAGGTCTCAATTCCCAGCACCACCGCCAGGTTGCCGGCCTTGATCTGCTCGCGCGCCTCCGCAGGGCTGAACACGATACGAAACCAGCCCTTCCCGGGGCCGCCGGCCAGCGCATCGACATAGCGCTCCAGCGCATAGGTCGCCTCAATAATTCTGTCCACCGCGATCATGTCGTTGCAATCGTAGCGTTTCGGGTTGGCGCCGATACCCGTCACCAGCTGGCACAGCACCTGATTGGTGGTCGCATGCTGCACCAACAGCCGCAGCCCGGACAGGTAGGCGCGCTCCAGCCACTTGTAGTACTGCACCTGGTGGGTGGCGCTGTGCGGCGCCGCTGGCCAGGAGGTGAAGGTCGGGTAGCCGTCCGTGTCGTGATCCTTCTGTGGCAGCTGGCCAACAGCGACCGCCGGCAGCAGGTCATTGAAATCACCCACGCCCTCGTTGAAGGTGGCGCCCATGAAATCCTTGCGGCCGTCGACACCGTGATTCAACTCACAGCTGGGCAGCGCGTGCTCCACGCCCAGCGGGTGAAAAGGCGCGCCGTGAAAAACCCCGCCGCCGCCGAAGCCCAGGTTGGTGAACAGGTGGGAGTGCGTCTCCACAAACCCGTACAGGGAGCCATCTTCAAACTCGGTGACGCTCACTTCGCCGCTGGCATCCACGGTCAGCTCCGGAAAGACCGCGCAGTCGGACTGCTCGTGCAGCGACAACATGGCCGCTTCCGCCTCAGCCACCATTGCCCCGCCATTTCCGAGGTAAGCTCCCGACAGGATGTGTTGCAGCGTAAACTTGCCATCCGGCGCTGCTCGCAACTGCCATTCGCCCTCGGACTGCTTGTGGTCCTCGACCACCACCTCTCCCTCGACCTCGCCGATATCCGACGCGAGATGCAATTGCACCAGCAGACGCTCGCCATCCGAGCTCAGGTAGCTATTCCTGTCGTCGTAGAGCAGGTATTTGCCGAGGTCGGAGGGCCTGAACAAAAAGCGGCTGGCGTTGGAATCGAGCGCCACAGCAGCGCTGACCTCCGTCACATTGCCGGTATCGGGGTCTCGTATCGGATAGTCCAGTGTGGACAGGAAGCTCCCACCGCCATCCCCCGAAATGGCATAGCAGCCATTCGCCACCGCAAACACTGAATTTTCATCTGCCGGGACAACAACGGGAGCCGCGGCTGCCGGATTGTCGCTGTCGCTGCTGTTGCTGCAGCCCGATACAATAAACGCTGACAGGTTCACCCAGACCAGCGCGGCAATGATTTTTTTCATAATAGTTATGCCGTTTGATTCAGTGATTTTCAGTTCGCGGCGCCGGACTCACTCACCAGCTGCTCGTATTCCTCACATTCCGGGGTCACAATCTCACCTGCATCCTGCATGTTCTCACAGGTCAGTGTGTTCATGCTTTGCATACAGGCGACTGCCGGCTGGTACAAGGCGTGACTGGAAGGCACTGCACTGACCCTGCTGCGGACTTGCGTACACATGCTGTCCAGCATGGGCTGCATCATCTGGCGGGTCTCGGGGGTGAGCTCCTGCCCCTCCATCTGCGCCATCGCGCAGGATTTCACTTTCTCACACAAGGCCTGTGCCGCATCGGCCAGTTCATCGGCGTGGACAGCGGGCATCGCGGCCAGCAGGCTGAACACCACGGCGCTTACAGATTGTTTTATCATCGGCTCTCTCCTTTGGCGAACCCGGGAGGATAGCGCGAAAAATGCCGGCTGTGGAGCCCCCATTCCAAACTCGATCCCCGCACGGCCGGGTGCACACAGGGCTGTGAACTATTCCACGTTTTGCATTCTTCGATTGACGCGCAAAAAATGCGGGCGCATTATTCGCCGCTGCCAACCGGCACACCGAATGATTGACACTGAAGTGAACACCATGAACACCGCATTCAAACAGACAAGCACCCCCGTGCGCCACGGCTCAATCGCCGTGATGCGCGCCGTCTGCCTGTGGGCGGACAGCGAGGTTTTTGGAAGCGCTTAAAGTAGACACTCTTTAGAAAAGGCCTCCGAGAACCCTGATTCCGGAGGCCTTTTTTTATTCTCGCAAGAAACGCCTCCGCTTTCAGGGTCCCGGGCAACAATGGGACAAGGAAAGTGAACAAGTCTTTACACAACAATATCCGTAACATCTACCTGTTGGGATTTTTCAACAGCTTTATGGTGATCAACCCCGTGTTCGTGCCGTTGCTGCAGGGCCACGACCTGTCCATGAACGAGGTCCTGCAGACCCAGGCCCTGTTCGCATTGACCATCGCGCTGTTCGAAGTCCCCTCCGGTTACATTGCTGACATCTGGGGCAGGCGTCGCGCGATACTGCTGGGAGCGGTGTTCTTCGCGATTGGCTTTTTATTCCTGTTGCTGGCCGACAGCTTCGTCGATTTCCTGATCTACGAGGTGATCCTCGGCCTTGGTTTCAGCCTGGTCTCAGGCGCTGATCTGGCGCTGTTGTTTGATACCGAGGTGTACCTGCAGGAGCAGGGCGGCGAAGGCAGCACCACAACCAGTAAGTCGCTTAGCCGCCTGATTTCCATCGAGGCCGCCGCGTCCGGCATCGCCGGTATCATCGCCAGCCTGCTGCTGTTGTGGTCGCTTGATGCCGTCGTCATCGCACAGGCCGTGATCGGGCTTATGCCACTGCTGCTGGCGCTGGCACTGGTCGAGGTGCCGCGACCGGTTATCGAGGTCAACCACCGCAATAACGCGCGCTCCATTCTGGAGTTACTGCTGTTCGGTAAGCCCGTGGTGCTGTGGACAGCCTTCGCTATTGCGGCATTTGGCCTGCTGGCGGTGTATGTATTCTGGATCTACCAGAAATACTGGGAGTTCCAGGGCGTCCCGATAGAGTGGAATGGCTATATCTGGGCGGCGTTTGCGCTCACCGTGAGCGTATCCGCCAATTACGCCAGCGCGCTGGAGCAGCGTCTGGGTACGCACCGCGTCCTGTTGCTGATAGGCACGCTGCCGCTGCTGGGATTGCTCGGTATGGCCCTGGGTGCAGGATGGATCGGGGTCATGTTCGGCTTCGCCCTGCAGATATCCAGGGGACTGAGCATGAGCCTCTTCTACGAAGCCCTGAATCGGCGGGTACCGGGAAACTTTCGCGCCACCGTCAACTCGCTGGTCAGCCTGGCGGTGCGCGCGATCTTTATCGGCACCGGCCCACTGCTGGGCTATGCGCTGGACCGATATGGCGTCACCTCGACACTGCTGATACTGCTGGCGATCTTTGCACCACTGTTGGCCGTGGTGCTGGTACCGCTGGTAGCGCGCATACGCAAAGAGGAGGCCAGTGAGAACCGCCAGGTCGTCGCCGCCAACTGACGCGGCGACGCTCCAGCACTGCCCGCTCCCGACCGTGGTGGCGGGCGGTGCTTTTTTTTAATGTAGAATACCCGTTGGCAACAACTGGACAATCCTGTAACCGATGACCAGACCACCTCACCCCTCACGCACGGCAAACCGGAGGTCGAAGTGACAGCAATCCGACTCGCCGTGCCTGTCGCGATCTGGATGTGGTTCACCCTCGGCACCGCCGTCGCGGCGGACAGCTCTCACTCCAGCGCCCGCGATGGCTGGGACTACACACTCACCGGCGCCGGGCTCACAGCGCTGTGCGACAGCACCCTGGCCACTGCCCGCGAGGCTTTCGGCAGGCTCGAACAGGATACGCAAGCGGCCACTCTGCAGCGGGTTTACGGCGCCTACGACGCAATACTGACAGACCTGCAGCCAATCCAGCATATCTGGTACATGAAAGCCGTACACCCGTCGCCCGGCGTGCAGACAGCCGCCGAGCGCTGCATCTCTCAGTACACGGATTTCATCGTCGCCATGAATCTGTCCCCGGCTTTTTACCAGAGGGTTGCGGCAATCGACCTGAGCGAGGCCAGCGACCAGGAGCGCTACATGGTCGACAGGAAACTCAGGCTGTTTCGACAGTCAGGTGTCGACCGCGATGCGGCCACCCGCAAGCAGGTGCGCGCGCTGGTCACCGACATTACGGATCTCGGCAGCCGCTTTGAGAAAGCCATCCGCCTCGACAAGCGCTACGTTCAGGTTACCCCGGCCCAACTGGCGGGATTACCCCGGGATTTTGTGGACGCACACCCGGTGGACGAACAGGGTCTCGTGACGATTTCGACGGACTACCCCGACTACCTCCCGGTAATGAAATACGCATCCAGCGATGAACTGCGCCACCGCCTGTTCAAGGCCGCCAAAAGTATCGCCACCCCCTCCAACACCGAGACCCTGGAGAGGCTGTTATCGCGCCGCCATGAACTGGCCGTATTGCTGGGATATGACAGCCACGCCGCCCTGGCAATGGACGGGCTGATGACCGCCCGCCCACAGACTGTCCAGCAGTTCCTGGCAGCGCTGGACTCAGCGCTGCAATCCCCCGCGAACAGCGACGTTGATACCCTGCTCTCGCGCCTGCAGCGGGTCGACCCGCAGGCACAGCAAGTGCAGGCATGGCAGGTCGACTGGCTGACAAACCTGGTACAGCAGGAGGAATACGCACTGGATGCGCGAGAGATCCGCAACTACTTTCATTTCGACCGGGTACAGAGCGGAATCTTTGCTCTCACCGAAGACCTGTTTGGTGTCCGGATCGTGCCGTGGCAGACCCCGACCTGGCACCCCGATGTCACGGCGTGGGAGATCCGTGAACAGGGCAGGGCCATCGGGCGTTTCTACCTCGACATGCATCCACGGGACAACAAGTACGGCCACGCCGCGCACTGGACCCTGCGCGCGGGCCTGAAGGACAGGCAGATACCCCTGTCCGGCATGGCGACCAATTTCCCGCGTGGCCTGATGGAGCATAAGCAGGTGGAGTCCTTCCTGCATGAGTTCGGCCATCTGCTGCACAATATGTTTTCCGGCACCCAGCGATGGCTGGATATCGCCGGCATGACCATGGAGCGCGACTTTGTCGAGGCACCGTCGCAACTGCTGGAACAGTGGGCGTGGCACTACGAGACATTGCGCGAGTTAGCCATCAATGATCAGGGCCAGCGCATCTCTCCGGCCCTGGTGGAGACAATGAACGCTGCCCAGCACTTTGGCGAAGCGGCCAACACCCGTACACAGGTTTTCTATGCCAATCTCGCGCTCCACTACCACAACCGCGACCCCGGCAGCTTCGAACTGCTGCCGCTGATGAGAGAATTACAGGCCCAGCATTCACCCTATCCGTATGTGCAGGGCACACACTTCTACAACAACTTCCGCCACCTGAATGGCTATTCGTCGAACTACTATATCTACCAGTGGTCGCAGGCTATCTCGATGGACTTGTTCAGCCGTTTCCAGCGCCATGGACTGCGCGACAAGGGTACCGCCCGCGATTACCGGGAACAGATACTCGCCGCTGCCGGCAGCAAGCCTGCAGCAGATATGGTGGAGGCGTTCCTGGGCAGGCCGTTTTCTCCCGCCACCTACACCCGCCACCTCGGACGGCTGCAGCGGGGCCGGGCGACGCCGGTCAGTGCGCAGTGACGACACCGGCCGCAGTCACCACCAGATAGCTCTTGACGCCAGCAGTGGCAGCAGTATGCTGGGTGCAACAATAATCATATTACTGAGGTACCAGCATGCAGCAGTTATCCGGCCAGGACGCCATGTTCCTGCACGCCGAACTGGACGGCCTGCCACAGCATATCGGCGGTGTCAGCATTTACGACCAGTCCACTGTCCCCGACGGCAAGGTCCGCTTCAAGCAAATCCTGGACATGCTGCACAGCCGCGTGCACCTGTCACCGATTTTCCGGCGCAAGCTGGCATTCGTGCCCTACAACCTGGGGCGACCCTACTGGGTTGAAGATCCTGACTTCGACATGGAATACCATGTCCGCCATATCGCCCTGCCAAAACCGGGCGACTGGCGACAGCTGTGCATCCTGACCGCGCGCATCCACTCCCAGCCACTGCGCCGCGACAAACCGATGTGGGAAATCTATGTCATCGAAGGCCTCAACAATATCGAGGGCTACCCGCCGGGGTGCTTCGCACTGCTGATGAAGGTCCATCACTGCGCGATGGACGGCGCCACCGGCACGCAGTTCATGAATATCGTGCACGATCTCACGCCGGAGACTCGCGACGTCGGCGAGCCGCCACCGTGGATCGTGGAGCGCCTCTCCATGCCGAAAATGCTCGGTAAAGCGTACCTGGATGCGTGGCGCAAACCGGGGCAGGTCTTCGATATGCTGAAAGACGCCGGCCCCACCTTCATGCGACTGCGCAAGGGCCGGCAGGAAAAGAGCTTCCACAACCTGGAGGACAAACAGAAAACGCGTTTCCAGGGCCGGATATCACGGCACCGGGTGGTCGAGGCCCGCAAATTCGACTTTGAGGAAATCCGGGCTATCAAGAATACCCAACCGGGCACCACGGTGAACGATGTCATGCTGACTATCGTCGGCGGCGGCATGCGCAGATACCTGCAGAGCAAGGGCGAACTGCCCGACCACTCACTGGTCACCGGCTGCCCGATCGATGTGCGCTCGGCCCAGGAGCGCGCCGCCGGCGGCAACATGGTCGGGTTTATGAATGTGGGCCTGCGCACCGACATCGTCGACCCCTGCGAGCGACTGGCCGCCGTGCACGAGGAGTCGCAGTCTGCCAAAGCCTATGCCGAGGCACTGGGGCCGCGCTTCGCTGTCGACCTCACCGACGTGATGCCGGGCAATGTACTATCGCTGGCCATACGCACGGCGAGCGCCACCGGGCTGGCGGAGGCCAGTGTCGTGTTCAACACGGTTGTCACCAATGTTCCGGGGCCGCCGTTCCAGCTCTACATGTGCGGTGCCGCATTGATCGACTCGATCAGCCTCGGCCCACTGCTGCCGAATGTCGGCCTGTTTCACGTCGTCTACAGCTCGGTCGAGAACAAGAAGGGCAGCGTCAACCTGTCGTTCACCGCCTGCCGCGATATGCTGCCGGACCCGGCCTTTTATGCGGACTGCCTGCAACAGTCGTTTGAGGAGTTGCGGGCGGCGGCACTGCCGCAGAAGAAGGCAGGCAGAACATCGCGACGCCGCTAGCGCCCGGGCTCAATCGAGCCAGCGCATGACCAGCCGGTGCACATTCACACGCGCTTTCAGGCGTGTCGCCAGCAGGTACATGCCTGCCACCTTCCGATGGAAATACACCGCATCTATCGGTGGCGCGCGCCAGAAATTGCGGTAACCGCGCACATCCTCCGCCAGCGTTGACAGGTCGCGGGCCATGGTGGAGCGGGCAAAATCGTAATCGACATCATCGCGCAACGGCTCCAGCACCAGCATCAGGACCTCCAGCACCAGCTCCCGGTACTCGGTGTCCTTTTCACCCATGGAAAACCCCAGCCGCTCTGCAGCCGCAGCGACCTTGGCCCTGTCCCCGGCGATCGCCGCGCGGGCGAGTTTCTTGTAGTTGTTGACGAAACTCGCCTTGAAGCGACGCGTTGCGCCGAAATCGAGCAGTACGATTTCACCCGTTTTACGGCGATACTGGTAGTTGGCAAAGTTCGGATCGGTCTGCACCATCCTGAGTTCGAACAATTCCAGCAACATGAGTTCGATCAGTGCACTCATCACACGGTCGCGCTCCGCCTGTGGCAGGTCGGTAATGGAATCGATCGGGCTTCCGCTGGCATAGGTCATCGCCAACACATTGCGGCGGGTCAGCTCAGGCAGCACCTGCGGCAGCAGGAAGCGATCGTCATCGCCGAGCAGTTCGCCAAACGCCTGCAGGAATTCCGCTTCCTTGAAATAGTCCGCCTCGTCCCGGAGCTGGCATTTGGCGTCGTCGAGCAGCGGTTGTATATCGAGGCCCTCGGGCAGCAGCCCCGAGATCCGCAGCAGGCTGGCGATATTGTCGACGTCGCTGTCAATGCTGTCGGCAACGCCCGGGTACTGCACTTTCAGCACGATCTCACGGCCGTCGGGAGAAATCGTCCTGTGCACCTGGCCGATGGAGGCAGCCGCCAGCGGCCGGGTTTCAAACCCGTAGAACAGGCTTTCCCAGTCTGCGCCATAGGCCTCACGCATGACGGCGTGCAACTGCTGCACCGGCATGTAACGGGCGTCGTCGCGCAAGCGCGCGAGAATGTCAGCCAGTTCGCGCGGCAGGAACTCCCCGGTGTCCATCGAGAGGATCTGCCCGACCTTCATCGCCGCGCCGCGCATGGTGGCCAGTTGCTCTGCCACCCGGCGCGCGTTGGCCGGCGTCAATAACATATCCCTGGTCGACGGGCGCTTGCCGGCGCGCAGTTGGCGCGAACCCTCAGCCAGCATGCCGCCAGCGACACCGCCGGCCATGCGCGCCATGCGCGCGAACCGTGCGGCACGGGAGGTGGGAATCGATTTCGAGCCGTCGTCCTTGTCTTTATTTTTGCGCGCCACGCCGCTCCCTCTGCCGCCATCGACGGATGTGGGCCTCGACCAGCTCATAGGCGTTGAACTGGGCATCCAGTGCCACAATGAAGTTGAACACGCCCGTTAACTTTCTCGCGATCAACGCAAAATCGCGCGAGGGTGTCGTGAAATGCCGACTGACAGTCGATTGCGCGGCCAGCGCGCCGGCACGGCGCATCAGTTGCGAGCGACCCCAGCAGTACTCACCGTTCTCGTTGAGGTATTGCTCAGGCAGCCGCTCCGGCGGTCGCAGCGGCTCCAGCAGGTGCTGGCAGAACTGCGCAAAAAGCGCGCGCCCCTCGTCGCTCGCATCCGGCTGCAGGCAGCCGAGCCCGATCAGGCCCTCCACCAGCTGCGGCCTGTTCTGTCGCATACCCGCATCGATCGTCCGTCGCAGATGCAGCAGGAAATCCTCGGGACATTCCAGCACAGAGCCGAAATCCAGCAGCACCAGCTCATCCTCGGCGATTCGCTTGCGCCGGTCGTCGACACGCAACAGGTAATTGCCGAAATTGGGATCGGTTTGCAGCAGGCCCCATTCATAGAGTTCGTAAAAAAACAGTTCCAGCATCGCTTTAGCCAGCGCGTTGCGCCGCTCCAGCGACAGCTTTGCCACATCCGGGTCTGCCACCGAAAACCCCTCAATGTACTCCATGGCCAACACCGTGTCGGTGCAGTACTGCGGGTATAACTGCGGCACGTGGTAGCGCACCGAGCTGTCGTTGTTGACACCGGCGATCAATGCACTCATTCGCTGCGTATACGTCGCTTCACGGCGGTAATCGATTTCATTGTGCAGGTGGGCACGCATGGATTTCAGCCAGTCATCCAACTCCCGCCCCGCTTTCACCCAGCGCGCCAGCAGCAGCATACGCACCACCGCATCAAAATCCGAGTCGATCACCTGTGCCAGCCCCGGATACTGGAACTTCAGGCAGATCCATTCACCGCTTGCGCGAATCTTCGCCAGGTGGACCTGGGCCAGCGACGCTGCAGCGATTGCCTGGGGATCGATATCCAACTCCCCATAGCGCTCTCCCAGACTGTCCCGGACGGAGGATTCCAGGGCATCCCAGTGCAGTGGTTCGGTGCTGTCAGACAGATCGCGCAGTGCCGTTACCAGCACACGCGGTAGGAACTGTTCCCCGAACAGCGCCAGCATCTGCCCAATCTTGATGTAGGTGCCCTTGAGCTTGCCCAGTTCCTGGACAAAACGCCGCGCCTCGCGCCGGGCGAACTCGGAATCGTCATCGTCGGGGCCTCGCCCCATCACTCGCTGCACCACGCCATCCATGGCCAGGGCACCGCCGGCACGGAGCCCGGCCAGGGATACAGAGAGCGTCCGGGGAAGTGCGCTGCCCTTTAAACCGCGATGCTTTTTCGCCATGTAAGATACATTCCTGTTAGTCGAGCAGCAGTGCCGCCAGTCGTTTTCGATGGTGCTGGGCATCACCGAACTGCTGCTGGCTCCACTGCGCCCTGCGAATGTAAAGCTGCGCATCACACTCGTAGGTAAAGCCCATGCCGCCGTGAAACTGTACGGCGCGATCACCCGCGTAGATCAGTGTCTGGCAGGCCTGCGCCTTCGCCATGCGACAGGCGACCTCGGCATCCCTGTCCAACACCGCGTCACTGACCAGGGTCGCCGCATGATATACAAACGACCGCGCAGAGTCAGTGGCTGTCAGTATATCCACGGTCGGGTGTTTCAGCGCCTGGTAGGAACCGATCAACTTGCCGAACTGTTTGCGGGTTTTCAGGTAATCCACAATCGTATCCAGGCAGGCCGCTGCGCTGCCGGTGGCTTCCGCCGCCACCAGCAGCGCCCCTAACAGGCGAATATCCCGCAGCGCGGCAACGACATTCGAGCCGGCAATGATATTGTCCCGGTCGACGGTCACACCGGTGAAATCCACATTGGCCGAGCGCTTGGTCTGGTCGATCAGGGTATTGGGACGCAGCGCACCCGCACCCAGCTGCTCGGAGCGTACCACGGCCAGCGCGATCTCGCCCTGGTAGCGCACACTGACCACGAACAGGCTCGCGACCGCAGCGTCGGGGACATACTTCTTCCCGCCCTGCAATACGCCCTGCCCATCCAGGGACAGCGCCACCGACTCGTTACCCCAGTCGGCATTGTCCAGCAGCGCCACTGTGGCCACAGTCCCGGCCGCAATAGCCGGTAACAGGCGCTCACACTGCTCGCTGTTTCCGGCGCGCAACAACAGCTGCCCCGCAAGTGCGCTGCTGATCAAGGGTGTGCCCAGCATCGCGCGGCCCATGGCCTCGACGACCGGCACCAGCGTCGCCACCCCCAGACCCGAACCGCCACAGGACTCGGGCAGCGCGATACCGGTCCAGCCCAGCGCCACCATTTCATCCCACAGCGCGCCGTCAAACCCGGTTGCAGTTTCGAGCTGCTCGCGCACACGAGTGATCGGCGACTTGTCGCGGCAGAACTGCCTGGCGACATCCAGTAACATGGCCTGCTCTTCAGTGAAACTGAGGGCCGTATTCCCCACTACAGACATAAACACCCCCTACTTCGGCAAACCGAGAATATGCTCGGCGACTATATTGGCCTGCACCTGGCTGGTGCCGCCGCCAATGGTCGCGGAGAAACTGTTGAAATAGGCCCGCTGCCAGAATCCGCCCTGGCGCGCCTCATCATCCCCCACATAAAGCGCACCCTCGGCGCCTTGCAGGTTGATGGCCAGCTGGCGCATCCGCCGTGTCATCTCGGTGAGGCGCAGCTTGCTCGACAGCGGCAGGGAGCCGGGATAATCGTTGGTCAACGCGCCGATACGGGAGCGGCGGTCGCAGAGCACCATCGCCTTCTCCTCCATGATCGCCTGCACCAGCTGGTCGCGCACCACTGCATCCCTCAGCACCGGCTCGCCGTCGCGCATCACGCCGTCGAGCTGGTCAATCATATCGTCCACCGTGACGCGCACCATCGACAGGCCACCGGCTGCGCCCGCCTCGGCGCCGCGCTCGTATTGCAGTGTCTGCATCGCGATCTTCCAACCCTGCCCCTCCTCGCCCATCAGGCAATCGGCCGGGATGCGTGCATCGGTGAAAAATGTTTCTGTAAAACCGAACTCCCCGGTGATTTTGCGGATCGGACGGGCCTCGATACCGGGTACCTGCATCGGCGACAGGAAAAAGGACAGGCCGTCGTATTTGCGCGGCGCATCCGGGTTGGTGCGCGCCAGCAGGATCATGTACTTGGCGAAGTTGCCCATGGTGGTCCAGATTTTCTGGCCATTGAGCACGTACTCGTCGCCATCGCGCACCGCGCGCAACTGCGCACTGCCAAGGTCGGAACCGTGATCCGGCTCGGAGAAACCCTGGCACCAGACATCGTCTGCCGTCAGGATGCCTTTCAGATACCGGGCTTTCTCCTGCTCTGTGCCGATGTCATTGATCAGCGGGCCGGCCCAACCCAGGCCTATCACATTGAAACAGATCGGCACTGCGTGGCGGCGCATCTCCTGGTCGGCGATACTCTGGTAGACCGGGTCCAGTCCACGGCCACCGTACTCCTTCGGCCATGCCATGCCGAGGTAGCCAGCGGCCCAGATTTTATGCTGCCACTCCCTGAGGAACTCCAGCTGTCGCTCATCGCCGACCTCCATGAACGTCTGCGGCAGCAGGAAGCCGGGGTCCGGCGGGTTGTTCTCTTTCATCCAGGCGGAGACCTCGGCCCGGAATTCCTGTAGTTCTTTCTCGCTGGCACTCATTTATCAGACTCCCTCCGGGGCAGTTGCATGGGCTCTCCCTGTTCATCCGCCCGCTTGAACGCGGGCCTGTCCATCATGCGCTGCAGATAGGCGACTGTCTGCGGCTTGTATCGCTGGTCCAGCCCGATCGCCCGCCCCAGGTACAGGGCGTAGCTCACGGCGATATCCGCGATGGTAAAGCGCTTGTCGACCAGATACTCATGCGACTCCAGATGCGCATCGAGACGACGCAGCCTGGAGATATACCATTTCGCGTAGTCGTCGGCCACCGCCTGCTTTTCCGGTGTCGGTTCGAGGAAGTAGTAGCGCATGGAAATCGTCTGCGGGAATGTCAGGGTGGCATCCGCGTGATGCAGCCAATTCAGGTAGGCCCCGTATTCAGGGTGCGTCGACTCCAGCCCGAAATCGTAGCGCCGGTAGCGATCCACCAGGTACTGGCAAATAGCGACAGATTCCGTCATGTGCGTGTCACCATCGACAAAATAAGGCACAGTCCCGAGACTGTTGACGTCCAGGTACTCGCGCTGGAACAGTCGGGGTGGGAACGGCAGGATCTCCACCTCGTAGTCCATGCCCAGCTCTTCCAGTGTCCACAGCGGCCGCAGTGAGCGCGCGCTGTTACAATGCCATAGCTTCATCTCTATACCCCGTACTGGCGCGCAGCCAGGTCACGCATGATTTCCTCTGAGCCGCCGCCGATCGCGTTGACCCTCACCTCGGGGTAGATCCGCTCCACGCGGCTGCCGCGCATATAGCCGATGCCACCGAGGATCTGCATCGCCTCGCGCGCGCAGAACTCCATGGTCTCACTGGCCTGCACCTTCAGCATGGCGATATCACCCGGGTTGGCAGTGCCCGCCTCAATGGCTTCAAAGCATATACGGATATACGCCTGTGTCGCATTCAGTTTCTGTTTCATCTGCGCGATCTTGTGCCGGATCACCTGGTGATCCGCCAGGCGCTTGCCGAAGGTCCTGCGCTCCCGGGCCCAGCTGACCGCCTCTTCGAGACACACCCTGCCCAGCGCCTCCATGCCCACGGCCATCGCCATGCGCTCGCTGTTGAAGTTAGTCATGATCACAAGGAAGCCCTTGTTCTCCTCACCGATCAGGTTGGTCGCCGGCACCCGCACGTTGTCGAAGTACAGGGTGGCGGTGTCCGAGGCCCACCAGCCCTGTTTCCTGTCCAGCTGCGTGCGGCTGAAGCCCTCTGCATCGGTGGGGATCAACAGCATCGAGACACCCCCGGCGCCCTCGCCGCCGGTGCGCACCGCTGTCGACACCCAGTTGGCCCGCATGCCGCCGGTGATGAAAGTCTTGGAGCCGTTGACAATATAGTGGTCGCCATCGCGCACGGCAGTGGTCGACAACTGCGCGACATCGGAGCCACCCCCCGACTCGGTAATCCCCAGCGCGATATGCCGGATGCCGGCCAATACCGGGGGCGCCACCATCTCCTTCAGTGCCTGCGACCCCCAGTTGATCACCGGAGGCAGGCCGATGCCGTGTACCATCAGGCTGGCGGGAATACCGCCGGCGCCGATACGCGCCAGCTCCTCATTGGCCACCCACATGTGCCAGCAATCGATACCCTCGCTAGTCCCCCCGAACTCCTCCGGGTAACCGAGGCCGAGTAGGCCCACCGCCGCCGCCTTGGGCCAGAGCTCCAGCGGGATGTGACAGTCCTCATCCCAGGCGTCGGCGTGGGGCATGATCTCGGCGTCGATAAACTTGCGCAACTGTGTGCGCCATTCGTGGTGCTCTTCGCGCAGGTTGGGATTGGGGAGGCGCGCGCTATCAAAGTCCAGTGCCATAGTCTTGCTCTCGCAGCGATATCGGATTCAGGGGCACCCATACTAATGGACGCCGGGCGCCGACGCATGTGCTGCCGCGCCATTGGGTTGGGCAATGGTGACAGCCCACGCCGGCAAAACTTCACCCGCGAACAGCGGCTTTCGCGGCGCTGCGGCATAGGATACCCTCAGCACTCGATTTGCCAAACCGGAAGCCCCGCCATGAAACACACTGCATCGGGAGACGGCAGCCAGTCCGCCCCCCTGTGGCGCCTGGCGTTCCGGCCGGGTTTCCTGCTGGCCGGCGCCTTTGCGGTGCTGGCGATGGCGCGCTGGCTGCACTGGATGTGGCAGCCGCAGGGCTGGGATTTCACGGTGTTTCCCGGCTGGTGGCACGCCCATGAAATGGTATTCGGATTTGCGATGCCGGTGGTCGCCGGCTTTCTGTTGTCGGCGGTCGCCACCTGGACCGGCATCCCCGGCACCACCGGCTGGCGCCTGAAACTGCTGTTTGGCCTGTGGCTGGTCGCCCGTGCCGCACTGTGGCTGCAACCGCAGTACCTGGCCGTCGCGTGGCTCGCGGAGATGCTGTTTATCGGGCTGCTTACCTGGGAGCTGAGCCGGCGGGTGTGGGCGGTGAAACAGCGGCGCAATATGTTGTTCACACCGGTGCTGCTGGGGTTGGCGGCGCTGAACTGCGCCAGCTACTGGAGTGCCGACGACCCGGGCCTCAGCGTCCGCCTGCACTACGGTGCGGTATGGATGATCACCGTACTGGTGGTGATCATCGGCGGCCGCGTGACGCCCCTGTTCACAGGCAACCGGCTGGGCCTGAAAATCCCGCCGCTGCCACCGTGGTTTGAGGCGCTCGCCATCGGCAGCACCGTGCTGATCGCACTGGTAATGGCCGGCTCGCCGCTGACAGCCTCGCATCCCGCGGTGGTGCTGCTCTATATCGCCGGCGGCGTCATCCACAGTGTCCGCCTCGCCCGCTGGCAGGGCTGGAAAACCGCCGGTGTACCGCTGCTGTGGTCCATGCACCTGAGCTATCTCTGCATCCCGCTGGCGATGTTCGGCCTGGCGGCCGCCGGCGGCGACCCGGCCGCGAGCAAGAACATGGTCCACCTGCTGGCGATCGGCGCCATCGGCGGCATGATCCTGGCGATGATGTCACGGGTCTCGCTGGGGCATACCGGCCGACCACTGGAAGTGCCCCGCTACCTGTCGGTTGCCTTCGCACTGCTATTTGTCGCCGCCATCGTGCGCGCTGCGGTACCCGTGCTGGATGTTGCACTCACCCTGTGGGCGTGGCGCGTTTCCGCAGTGCTCTGGATTGTCGCGTTCTCGCTATTCCTGGTGCGCTATGTGCCGGTGCTGACGCAGCCGCGGGTGGACAACAAACCGGGGTAACAGAGCGCCTCCCCCGGCTATTGCCGGCTTCAGGCCGCGGCGCAGGACCGCTGTCAGTATTTCAGCCGCCACGCCTCGTAGCCGCCATCGACGCTGTACACCTCCTCAAACCCCTGCTCCCAGAAGTAGTTTGCGGCGCCCTGGCTGGAATTGCCGTGGTAGCAGTAGATCACAAGGGGCTTGTCCCTGTCGGCACTGGCCAGGAATTCATCCAGCGTCTCCTGCTGGATATGGATGGCGTTTTCGATACAGCCCTCAAGGTAGGCATCGGCAGCGCGCACATCGCCAACGGTGGCGCCCCCGCTATCGATCAGGGCCTTCGCTTCATCAATTGAGATCCGTTTGTACGACAAGACTGCCTCCGTGGTTTCAACCACAATCATGGAGCGAGCAGTCTACCTCATTGCGCCACGCTTCGGCGCGCGACAAGCGCAACATGCGCGCGCTGCACCGCCGGTGTCGGTACCGCATTGCCCCACGCGAACGCAGTAACCACAAGGGCTGCGCGGCTTTCAGCGGTGTCAGTTTTTTTTACATCAACGGCAGGATCCAGCACCCTGATCCATTCCTGCGGCGAGGCGAAAGAACACAAGGCTTTGTATAGTGGCATGTAGACATGCGTGGCATATTTTTTGCATACTTCTGCGCCTGCCCCCTGCCTGACCAGCGGAGCGGCAGACAACACTACCACCGAATGAGTCGAACCCGTGGAGCCAATAATGATGTTTCAACGCCTACTACAGAAAACACACCTTGCGACGATAGCCGCCACCTGCACACTGGTGCTGAGCACTGCCGCACAGGCCGTACCCGCCTACACCAATGCCTACGTCTTCGGCGACAGCCTTTCTGACACCGGGAACATCAAAAACTCACTGGGCTTTCTGGGCTCTGTACTTGGCAACTCAATCGGCTACGGCAGCAATGGGCGCTTTTCCAATGGCCCCGTCTGGCACGAATACCTGATCCTGAATGATGACATTGTCGCCCAGGACAACCTCGGCATATCGCGCAGCGGCGGCACCAATTACGCCTACGGCGGGGCACTGGTGGACGGTGGCTCCGGCCTCACCGGCGCTGTCGCCCAGAGCGCAACGGCACAGGTGTCCAACTACCTCAGCGGCAGCCCTGCTGCCGACCCGGGAGCACTGTACATCAGCTGGATCGGTGGCAACGATGTGCGCGGTCTGGTGGGCAACAGCGATCCCTGGGACGAGGTCAACACCGCGCTGGACGCACTGCAGGGTATGCTGGGGGATTTACTGTCGGCGGGAGCCAGCACCCTGTTTGTACCCAACCTGCCCAACATCGGCTCAATTCCGGAATTCGCCGGCAACGCAGCCGACAGCCAGTCAGCGTTTGAGATTACGGTGGCGTGGAACGAGGGCCTGGAAAACCGGCTGATCAGCCTGCATGACGATTTCCTGGCGGCTGATATCTTCTACTTCGACGTATTTGACCTGTTTGAGCAAATGCTGAGCAGCCCGGCGAGCTACGGTTTCACCGATGTCACCAGCGAGTGCCGCAGCGCGTCGTTTACGCAGGAGACGGCTTGCGCCAACGCCGATTCCACCCTGTTCTGGGACTATGTACACCCCACCACCGCAGCGCACAAACTGCTGGGTGAATACGCCTACAACACGCTGCGCAATGGCAGCCCGGTCCCTCTGCCCTCTACCCTGTTGTTGCTACTGTGTGGCCTCGCGGCCATCGGTGGCGCCAGGGCCCGCGCTACAAAACAGCGCTAAGCCCGATGGGTTCCCGGTACCGCCTGCGCGGTACCGGGAACTTTTGCCGCACGGGCCGGTCAGATCGGCTGCGCCCCGCCACTGCGCGCACTCCACCGCCAATCGATCAGGGGATTCAATGGACTTTGCAAAATTCTTCCTGCCCGCACTCGCCCTGCAGTTCCTGCTGACCGCCAGCGCCTACAGCGCCGAATCACTCTCCACCGTGCAACTGGTCTTCGACCAGCATGCCGCTGAACAGCGACACAGCCTGCTTGTGATAGGTAATGACCGGGTGGCCACTGTTGATGCCAACAACGATGTGCTGAGCATTTTTGACGCCGGCAGCGGCAAGCTGTACACACTGGATCACGACCATCTGTCCTACCGGGTATCCGATGTGGCGTCAGTGCACAGGCTCGCCGAACAGATCGCGGCGGGCATGGCGGCGCTGGAGTCACGTATAGCCGAACTGCCGGCGGCGCAGCAAAATACCGCGCGCGAGCAACTGCTGGCCCTGTTTCCGCAGCGGGAACCTGTGGCGGGCGAATCCACATTTGTGCCTGAGGGGACTGCAGGCACTTTTGCCGGCATCAGCTGCGAGTGGTTTGACAGCCTTGTCGATGGCGAGCGACGCGGCCGTATCTGTGCCACAGCACCCGAAAAACTCCCGGGCGGACCCACACTGCACAGCATGCTGAAGAGCCTCTCGGCCATGTATGAAGCCATGGAGCAGGCGGACCTCGGCAGCATCGCGCTGCCCATTCCGGAAAACCCCATGGCGCCTGTGGCCAAGCTCGGTCTGGTGCCGATCAAAATGGAGGAGTACCGACCGGCCGAGTCCGGCGAAGCGGCTGTGGCGACCTCCGTGGAGTTGGTTTCCGTAACAGAGCAGGAGACCAGCTTATCCGTGCTGGAGCTTCCCGCCGGCTATACACTGGAGGATGACGCCGGAAACGACGCCGGCGAGCCGTAAGCCGTCGCTGTTCGCCGCCCGATAGATCAAGCGCGCGGGCAGCACCGCATACCCACCACTTGGCACAGCTCGGGCAAACGTATATCGTCCCCCCATGAAATATATCGGCACCGAGAATTACGACCACCAACAGCCGCCCCGCGTCGGCATCCTGCTGACCAATCTGGGGACACCCGATGCGCCTCAGCGCAAGGCACTGCGCGCCTATCTGAAAGAGTTCCTGCAGGATCCCAGAGTGGTGGAGGTACCGCGCCTGCTGTGGTGGTTCATCCTCAATGGCGTGATCCTGAATATCCGTCCCGGTCGCTCCGCCGCCGCCTATCGCAGCGTCTGGACCGAACGCGGCTCGCCGCTGTTGTTCCACACGCAGGACCAGGCCGATGCGCTGCGCGCCCGGATGCACCGCGAGCACGGGGACAAGGTCATTGTGGAATTTGCGATGCGCTACGGCAAACCGTCAATTCCCGATGTCTTGCAAGACATGCTGCAGCGCGGTGTACGCAAACTACTGGTGCTGCCGTTATACCCGCAGTACAGCGGCGCCACCACCGGCTCAACCTTCGATGCCCTGGCCGCCGATTTCACCCGGCGCCGGTGGCTGCCGGAGCTGCGCATGATCAACCACTACCACGATCATCCCGCCTATATTCGCGCCATCGCGGACAGCGTGCGGGCGCACCGCGCGGCCAATGGCGGTGCCGACCTGTTGCTGCTGTCCTATCACGGCGTGCCGCAACGCTACCTCGACGAGGGTGACCCGTACCACTGCGAATGCCTGAAAACATCGCGCTTGGTGGCGGAGGAACTGGGGTTGGACGAGACCGGGTACAAGACGACCTTCCAGTCCCGCTTCGGTCGCGAGGAATGGCTGAAGCCCTACACCGATGCCGTGCTGAAGGAACTGCCGGGGCAGGGCGTGAAATCTGTCCAGGTGATCTCACCGGGCTTTGCTGCAGACTGCCTGGAAACACTCGAGGAACTGGCGGTGGAAAATCGGGACTACTTCCTGGCGGCGGGTGGTGAGCAGTACCAGTATATACCGTGCCTGAACAGCGCACCGGATCATATAGAAGCACTGGCAGCGATCGCGCACGACCACTTGTCAGGATGGCTGGACCCGGACCGGGCCTGAGCGGGGGAAGACCGGGCCAGCCAGGCCCGGATCAGAAAGCGCCGTGGGTACTACTTGGGCGGCATCAATACGCCTATCATCAAACGCAATTGCTCATCGGTCAGCGCCTCATTGCCTTCATGCCGTTTGTTCTCCGGGTTTTTGGCTTCCACGATGATCTCATCAACTGTCATACCCGCCCAGTCTTCAATAGGCTCATGGCACTCCAGACACTGCTGGGGATCCGTATCCGCCGCGAGAACCGGCAGGGCAAACCCGGACAGGCTCCAGCAACACAGTCCCGCTATCAATTTCTTATTCATAGTAACTCCCAGGTGATTGAACCAACATTCGTACGCACTCCGCTGCCGTCATCACCGGGGTGGAACACGGTTCTAGCGTCGGCGCTCCATTGACTATAGCCAACGCCTTACGCGCTCGCAATAGGCCGGGTAGTCTTGCGGGAAAATCCCGCGCAACATCTCCTCTTCCGGGCGTATAAATCTCACTTCGATGATCACCGCGAAGAGCGGCGGAACCAGCAGTGCGGTGGCGGCGCCCACTGTGAGCGCACAGCCGGCCAGCACAGCCAGCATCCCCAGGTACATGGGATTGCGCGTGTACTGGTAGATGCCCTCGGTTACCAGCGCCGATACATTGCGGAATGGAATCAGGCCTGTTCCCGCGCGCGTGAACAAACCGTTGGCGGTGACCAGCAGCAGCAGCCCGGCAACGATGAGCACTGCACCCACCACCTGCCAGGCCAAACTGGTAAAACGCAACCCGGGGTAGTATTCATTACAGGCAAAGATCGCAATCAGGCCAAACAACAGCCAGATCGGCGGGTAAATTATGCGTTTGACCATATCGACACCTCTCTCAGTGAACCACAGCATGGACACCGGCCGGTTCCACACTGCCGATGGCGTAGGCTAGCGCAATCCCCAGCAGGAAAGCGAGGGTCAACTTGCCGCGGTCATGGCTGTGGAAGTGGACTTCCGGCAACAGGTCGCTCAGCGCGATGCAAATGAACGCTCCCGCCGAAAACGCCAGCGCCACGGCGACGAGATGATCGCGACCGGCGGCCACCACATCGACGCCAAAAAAGAACAGCAGCGCACCCAGCGGACACATCAGCGCAAACACGACATTGGTGGTCGCTCGCGCGCCCTTGCTCCAGCCTCCTGCCTGCATGACAGTGACGATGGACATGGCATCGAGCGGCTTGTGCAGCAGTATTGCAAGGAACACACCGATGCCGAGAACCCCGCTGGCATGGCTGCCCGCATGCATGACCGCTCCCAGTGCTACGCCGTCAATCAGGGTGTGCACCGCCAGGCCCAGCGCCAACCCCACCCAACTCAGGCCGTGGACCGACTTGCCGTGACTGTGACCGTGATCATGGGTGAGTTCCGGCGCATGATCGTGATCGCCGTGATGGTCGTGCTGCTCGCCCTCCTCGCCACTGAAATCGTGCTGGTGAAAATGAAATACACGCAGCAGCAGTAACATCACAATCAACCCGATCATCAACCACCAGACGGTGGTATCCACACCCCCGGATTCAGTGGCCAATGCCGCGCTGTGCGGCAACAGGTGATAGAACGCCACCCCCAGCATCAGCCCCGAGACCAGGCTCATCACCACCTGGGTGCGCGTGTGAGTCATGCGGATAAGGCTGGGCAGCAGCCCTCCCACCAGTGAGAAACCAGCGATAGCCAGACAGTAAACACTCAGAAGTAACGTTGGCGACACCGGTAAACGCTCAGATGGTTAGGTTGCGACGCGGCGCATTATTCCACATTCGACCGCAATTGTAAGTGCAGTGCCCCGAGTCGCGCCCCTGCGCCGCGGCGTGTATGCCGCCAGCCGTGATTTTTTTGGTCACTCGCGCGCGTCACAAAAGACATTGACACCCTAACTAATGACCATTAGTTTAGCCCCATTATGCGAGGAGGACGCCATGTCTATCTACGAACCGATTGAATCCACTGATTCCCACCGCCACCTGCAGCTGCGCAGCCCTGTCACGCTGGAGCCCATCGGCGAGTTGATCTGCGCCAACAAAGAGGATGTGGCGGCGGCCATCGCCACCGCGCGGGCCGCGCAAGCCGCGTGGGCCGCCACCCCGATGAAGGCGCGCGCCGCTATCGTGGAGCGGGCGCTGAAAATTGTGCTGGCGCGTCAGGATGAGATTATCGACACCGTGGTAAAGGAGACCGGAAAGGCGCACACCGACGCCATGAGCATGGAGGTGTTCTCGGTTGCCGACCAGCTCTGTTACTACGCCAAGAACGCGGAGAAATTTCTAAAGCCACGCAAGCGCAGGGTGCACGGCATTCTCGGCCTGATGAAACAGCTGCGCATCCTCTACAAGCCGCTGGGCGTCATCGGCCTCATCACGCCGTGGAACGGCCCTTTCGTACTGCTGATGAACCAGGCCACCCAGGCCCTGCTGGCCGGCAACACCGTGGTGGCCAAGGGCTCCGAGGTGACACCCTACTCCGCCAAACTGGCGGAAGATATTTTCCGTGAGGCCGGGCTTCCCGAAGGCGTGCTGCAGGTGCTGCTCGGCGATGGCGAAACCGGCGCGGCCATCGTCCGCGGTGGCGTTGACAAGGTGTCCTTCACCGGTTCGGTGGCAACCGGGCGCAATGTCGCCGAGGCCTGCGCCAGCCAGTTGATTCCCTGCACACTGGAACTGGGTGGCAACGACGCGATGATCGTGTGCGCCGATGCCGACCTGGACCGCGCCGCCGATGGCGCCTGGGTGGGCTCGTGTATGAACACCGGGCACTACTGTTGCGGTACCGAGCGTATCTATGTGGTGAAAGAAGTCTATGACGAGTTCCTGCGCCTGGTGCTGGAGAAAGGCAAGGCCCTGCGGCAGGGTCCGCAGTACGGCTGGGATGAAGATGTAGGGGCCGTGTTCTGGGACCGGCAGATGGCCATCATCGAAGCCCATGTAGAGGATGCGCGCGCCAAGGGTGCCAGTATCCTGCTGGGCGGTCGCCGCAATCCGGAACTGCCGGGCCTGTACTACGAACCCACGGTGATCACTGACGTCGACAACACCATGGATATCATGATCCTGGAAACCTTTGGCCCTATTCTGTGTATCCAGAAAGTCGACAGCGAGGCCGAGGCACTGGCGCTCGCCAACGACTCTGAGTTCGGGCTCAACGGCAACGTCTGGACCAGGGACAAGGAGAAGGGCTACCGCCTCGCGTCCGCAATTGACACAGGCTCATGCAGTGTCAACGATATGGCGGTGAGCTACGGCATCCCGGCAGCCCCCTTCGGCGGACGCAAGAATTCCGGTGTCGGCCAGGTCAACGGCAAGAAAGGCATGCGCGGGTACTGCCATGAAATGCCTGTCGTGATCGACCGCTTCGGCGGCAAAATGCAGAATGGCTATCCCTACAGCGCCAAAAGCGCCGAGGGCATGAAGAAGTTGATGAACTTCATGTGGGTGAAGACACCACTGGGCCGCTGGCTGAGCTGATCGCCAGCGCAGATTTGGGCCCGCTGGGCACACGACCACGACTGGGCTTCATGCCAAATCAGTCGTGGGGGTACCGCCGAACTCCGGGCTGGCGGTTTTACCGAATATCACCAGGCCAGCGTTGCGCCGTATTCCAGGATGTCACGACGGGATAGCGACGCCTTCATATTTGCGCCGGCCTGAACATGGCATCGTGACCGCCATCGACAAACAGTACCGAACCGCAGATAAACCTGGCCTGCTCACTCAGTAAAAAACTGGTTGCCGCCGCCTGGTCCTCGGGCATGCCCGGAAACCCAACGGGAATACTGGCCAGAAAATCCCTGATCGCCGGACCGTAGGTCGGGTCGTTCGCTACCTGCTCTGTCATCGGCGTCTGTGTATAACCGGGGGCTACCGCATTCATCCGTATACCGGCGGCAGCGTAGTTCGCCGCATTGCTGCGCATCCAGCGGGCGACCGCCTTTTTGGTGCCACTGTAGACTTCCTGCCCCGAGAGCGTGGTCGCCAAACTGAGCGCTTTCTCTTCATCACTGGAGCATAGCGATTCTACAAACTCCGGACTCTGGTTCATCGGCGCGGAGTTGGACGAAATCAATACGACCGCACCGCGTTTCGCAGCCAGCAGGTCTTTGGTGCCCTCGACGAGTTCGACCGTACCGAAGTAATTGACCTGTGTGACCAGTGCATGGTCAGTAGCGTTCGAGCCGAGGCCTGCACAGGTGACAAGTCCATCCAGCCCCTGCGATGCGGCCCTGTGGATTCCGGCTATAGCGGCCTGCCGGCCCTCTTTACTGGATAAATCAGCGATGATGTCGGCGTCCTTGATATCGACAACGATCACCTGGCTGCCTTCTTCACGCAGGCGCTGCTTGATCGCAGCGCCAATACCCGTAGCGCCGCCCGTCAGTGCGTAAGTTCTCATTCCGTCGTCCTTTTTATTAATCAGCCATTATTGTCTGGACACGACGAGGTATCGGATAGGACCAAAGCCTCCGATTTCATTTACATTTCAATTCTGGCCCTGGCCCAGGCAGGCTGCCTCTGAAGCGGTCTTCTCACTCAGCCGGGTGCCGGTAAATCGACCGCTATCAGGTACTTACAACAGCACCAGGTTATCCCGGTGAATGAGCTCCTCGTCCAGCTGGTAGCCGAGAATGTTCTCGATTTCCCGCGACGGCGAACCCATGATGCGCCGCGTTTCCACGGCACTGTAATTAACCAGTCCGCGCGCCACCTCGCGGCCCTGACCGTCGCGACAGGAGACCATGTCACCGCGAGAAAAATTGCCGCGCACCTCGCAGACACCGACCGGCAACAGGCTGCGACCGGATTCGCGCAGCACGCGCACGGCACCGTCGTCCAGTTCCACGCTACCGGCCGTCTGCACCATGCCTGCCAGCCACTGCTTGCGGGCGTTCTCGGGCTGCTTGCCGGTGCGCAACCAGGTGCCGACATTGGCACCGGCGACGATACTGGCGAGGATATTCGGGGTGCGACCGGAGGCGATGACCGTCTCGGTTCCGGAGCGCGCCGCCAACCGCGCTGCGCGCAGTTTCGTCACCATCCCGCCGCGGCCGAGAGCGCCGCCCTCTCCCGCCATGTCATCCAGTGCCGGGTCCTTCACATCGCAGGTTTCCACCAGCTCGGCAGCCGGATTCTGTCGCGGGTCCTCCCGGTACAGCCCCTGCTGGTCGGTCAGCAGCACCAGCACCTCAGCGTCGATCAGGTTGGCCACCAGCGCGGCCAGCGTGTCGTTATCACCGAAGCGGATCTCATCGGTCACCACGGTGTCATTCTCGTTGACGATCGGCACCACACCCAGTTTCAGCAGCGTCTTCAGCGTGCCGCGGGCGTTGAGATAGCGATCGCGCGCCAGTACGTCGTCATGCACCAGCAGTACCTGGGCAGTGGCGAGGTTGTGGCGCTTGAAACCGGCCTCATAGCACTGCACCAGAATCGATTGCCCCACTGCGGCGGCGGCCTGCAACTCGTGCAACAGGTGCGGGCGTGCGGTCCAGCCCAGGCGCACAATCCCCGCGGCCACAGCACCACTGGAGACCAGCACCACTTCGCAACCGGCGGCGCGCAGTTGCGCCAGCTGGTCCACCAGTGCGGCGATCACCCCCTCGTCGAGGCCGCGACCGTCATTGGTCAGCAGCGCGCTCCCGACTTTTACCACCCAGCGCCGGGATTTGGCAATTTCAGTTCTGTCTGTCATCCGGATTCCTACACGCGATACTCGACTTCAACATCGAAATCATCGTCATCATCAATGTCTTCGTCGTCCGCTGCCCGCGCGCGGTAGGCGGCGCGCAGGGCCTCAATACGCTGCCTCGCCTCCTCCTGCATGCGGCTCTGCAATTCACGCTCCGCAGCCAGCAGTTCGGGGTCCGCCGCCTCGCGCTCGCGACACTCCTCCAGACGGGTCATCAGGTCGCCACACAGTGCTGCGGTGCCCTCCGCTGAAATCGCCGAAATCGTATACACAGGGCCCTGCCAGTCCAGTGCATCCAGCACCGCACTGCGGCGCTGCTCCAGCGTTTCGGCATCCACCAGGTCGCTCTTGGTCAGTACCAGCCAGCGTTCACGCTGCGCCAGAGTCGGGCTGAAACGCTCCAGCTCGCGCACAATACTGAGCGCGGATTCCGCCGGCTCCACGCCGTCGTAGGGTGCCATATCCACCAGGTGCAGCAGGATGCGGTTGCGCGTCAGGTGCTTGAGAAAGCGGATGCCGAGGCCGGCGCCATCGGAGGCGCCCTCGATCAGTCCGGGGATATCCGCCATTACAAAACTGCGGTGCGCCTGCACGCTCACTACGCCCAGGTTGGGAACCAGCGTGGTGAAGGGGTAATCGGCCACCTTCGGCCTGGCCGATGAAACCGCGCGTATCAGCGTCGATTTCCCGGCATTGGGCAGACCCAGCAGCCCCACGTCCGCCAGCACCTTGAGCTCGAATTTGAGGCTGCGGAACTCGCCCTCGCTGCCGGGTGAGGTCTGCCTCGGCGCGCGGTTGGTGCTGGACTTATAGCGTGTATTACCGAGCCCGTGGAACCCGCCCTGCGCCACCACCAACTGCTGCCCGGGGGCCGACAGGTCACCCAACACCTCGCCGAGATCCTCGTCGATAATAGTCGTGCCCACCGGTACGCGCAGCACCAGGTCCTCAGCACTTTTGCCAGTGCAGTTGCGACTGCGGCCGGACTCGCCATTCTGGGCGCGATAGTTGCGCGTGAAACGATAATCGACCAGCGTGTTCACGCCCTCGTCCGCCACCACGATAACGCTGCCGCCGTCGCCGCCGTCGCCGCCATCGGGGCCGCCGCGCTCAATGTATTTCTCACGCCGGAAGCTCAGGCAGCCGTTACCGCCCTTGCCGGCGTAGACGTTGATACTGACTTCATCAACAAACTTCATAATGGCGTTACCTTTCCCGCTGCGACGCAGCCGCTGAAACTCATCCTGAACACAAAAAAAAGCCCCGTCAAATGACGAGGCCTTTAATCGCTCGGCTGATGCCGCCGATTCAGGCGCTCACCACCTGCACAAACTTGCGGCTTTTCGGGCCACGGCTGATAAACTCAACCTTGCCGTCAGCTTTCGCAAACAGGGTGTGATCCTTGCCGATACCTACGTTGTCACCGGCGTGGAAGCGTGTGCCACGCTGACGCACGATGATGTTACCTGCCCTGACGACCTCGCCACCGAAGCGCTTGACGCCCAGTCGCTTGGCTGTTGAATCGCGTCCGTTACGGGTACTACCACCAGCTTTCTTGTGTGCCATTGTCCAAGCCCTCCCTTAAGCCTTGATACCGGTTATCTTCACTTCGGTAAACCACTGGCGATGGCCAGTCTCTCTACGATAGTGCTTACGACGGTTGAATTTGACGATCTTGACCTTCTTGTGACGGCCCTGCGCAACGACTTCCGCCGTCACCACGCCGCCCTCGACCAGGGGCGTGCCGATTTTAATCGTATCGCCACCCACCATGAGGACCTTGTCGAACTCGATGGTCTCGCCCGGTGCGACTTCAATTTTTTCCAGTTTGAGGGTTTCACCCTCTACGACACGGTGTTGCTTACCACCGCTTTCAATGACTGCGTACATAGTGTGCTCCGTTCAATTAGCCTGCTCGCAGTCGTAATAAACCCTTGTAAATCAAGGGGGCAGAGTCAGGCACAAACAGTTGGGTTTACCCGCGACCACCACGATTGCACGCAGCACGGTCCGGAGGCCGGCGATTTTACGCAAATCGGCATAGTGGAGCAAGGTTTAATTTTTCATTAAAACAATGAGTTGCAAACGCGATCCGCCGGGCCCTGCTGCTTGACACACCCGTGGTCGCATCCTAGCATGCGCGGGCACTTTTCATTCCTCCGCTCCCTATGCAACAGATACGCGCCACCGTCGCCCACGAATTCCAGCTGGTTAACCAGTTGATCGTCAACCAGCTTCACTCCGATGTGGATATGGTGGAGAATGTCGGGCACTACATCGTCGACGCCGGCGGAAAACGGCTGCGCCCTCTGCTGGTACTGCTGAGCGCGGCCGCCCTGGGCCGCTGCAGCGATGCGCATATCACATTTGCCGCGGTTATCGAGTTTATCCACACCGCCACACTGCTGCACGATGACGTAGTCGACATCTCCACCCTGCGCCGCGGGCGCCCCACCGCCAACGCCGAATTCGGCAACGCCCCCTCGGTGCTGGTCGGCGATTTCCTGTATACCCGGGCGTTCCAGCTGATGGTGCGCCTCGGCGACATGGATATCCTCGCCCACATGGCGGAGACCACCAATACCATTGCCGAGGGCGAGGTCTTGCAGTTGACACGCGCCGGTGACGCCGACACCAGCGAGGCGCAATACCTGGATGTGATCACCCGCAAAACCGCGATCCTGTTCGCCGCTGCCTGCTATGGCGCCGCCACCCTGTCGAGCCAGGATCAGCAGACCCGCGACGCGCTGCGCGACTACGGCCTCAACCTGGGCATCGCATTCCAGATGATTGATGACGTGCTGGATTACGACGGCGACCCTGCCACAATGGGAAAAAATGTCGGGGATGATTTAATGGAGGGGAAAGTCACCCTGCCGCTGATCCATACCCTGCGCAGGGGAAACCCCGAGGAACAGGCCGTTATTCGCGACGCCATCACCCGCAAGAGTGCCGACCAGATCGTACAGATCACGACGGCGGTAAAGCGCTGCGGCGCCCTCGACCACACCCGCTTGCGCGCGCGGCACTACTGTGACCTCGCGCTTCAGAGCCTGGCAACGGTACCCGCCGGCGACGCCCGCACTGCGCTGGTGCGATTGACAGAGCTGGCAATCAATCGCGAAAACTGAGCGCGCAGCCGGGGTTTCCTCCCA
Organism: Halioglobus sp.; assembly: GCA_020443425.1. Classification (GTDB taxonomy): domain Bacteria; phylum Pseudomonadota; class Gammaproteobacteria; order Pseudomonadales; family Halieaceae; genus Marimicrobium. Next base: position 27,686 of record JAGRIE010000014.1, on the reverse strand, counting down.
GCTGCGCCGTCTTTCGTTTGCGCCGGGATATTGCTCTTTCTATACTGCAGTGACTGAATTGCACTGACTGACCTGTCCCAGCGGAACCCCACCATGATTGCACGCGCACTCCTCCCCGACCTGCCCGCCTACAATGCACTGGAGGAACTCGCCAAGCAGCTGGCATCGGCATCACTGCAGGGCCTGTTTGAAGCCGACCCGCAGCGGGCGGAGACCTTCACGGCATCGGCAGCGGGGCTGCACCTGGATTACTCCAAGCAACTGCTGACCCGGGGCGCACGCGCCGCCCTCCTGCAACTGGCCGAGCAGGCCGGGGTGCAGCAGGGCATTGCAGACCTTTTCGACGGCGTGCGTGTCAACAACACCGAGGGCCGGCCGGCACTGCATACCCTGTTGCGAGCGTCCAGTGCCGGCGGACAGGAGGACAGGTTCCGGGAAGTGGTCACAGCCCGGAGTCGCATGCAGACGATGGCTGAACGACTGCACCGGGGCGAGCATACCGGGTATTCAGGCACCACCATTACCGATGTGGTCAACATCGGCATCGGCGGCTCGGATCTCGGGCCGCGACTGGTGACACAGGCCTTGAAACCCTTTCACGGCCGGGTGCGCTGCCACTACGTCTCCAATGTGGACCCCGCCGACCTGCAGGATACGCTGGCCACGCTAAACCCCGCTGCCACCGCTTTCATCATCTGCTCGAAATCATTTCGCACGGAGGAGACACTGGCCAACGGCCTGGCCGCACGCGACTGGATGCTGCATGCAGGGGCGACAACAACTGAGCTGGACAGGCACTTCCTCGCAGTCACCACCAACTTGCAGGCGGCCCGCGATTTCGGCATTCCCGAGGCCAACTGCCTGCCGATGTGGGACTGGGTCGGTGGGCGCTACTCCGTCTGGTCCGCCGTTGGGTTGAGCTGCGCCATCGCTGTCGGCTGGGAGCGTTTCTCGGAGTTTCTCGCCGGCGCAGAGGCTATGGACCAACATTTCCGCCACAGCGAGCCCGGCGAGAACCTGCCGCTGCTGATGAGCCTGCTGGAGATCTGGTACTGCAATTTCTTCGGGGCCGGTAATCACGTTGTGCTGCCGTATGATCACAGCCTGCAACGACTCCCCGATTTCCTGCAACAACTGACGATGGAGAGTAATGGCAAACGCGTTAGCAATAGCGGCGAGTTATTGCACTACACTACCGCTCCGGTGCTCTGGGGCTCGGCCGGCACCATGGGCCAGCACTCCTTCCACCAGTTGCTGCACCAGGGTACTTTACTGTGTCCGGTCGATTTTATCCTGCCGCTGACGACACACACCAGCGAGCAGCAGCAACACCGCATCCTGGTCGCAAACTGCCTGGCACAGAGCCGCACGCTGATGGTCGGCCGCTCACTTGAGCAGGCCAGGCAGGCGCTGCTGCGTCGAGGGCTGGACGATGAGGCCGCTGCGACACTGGCTTCGCATCTGGTCATGCCGGGCAACCGCCCCAGCAGTGTTATTACCATGGCGTCGCTGAACCCGGGCACGCTGGGGGCACTGCTGGCGCTGTACGAGCACCGCACCTATTGCAGCGGCCTGCTGTGGGGAATCAATTCCTTCGATCAGTGGGGGGTGGAACTGGGCAAGGAAATCAGCACCGATATACTGGGACGGCTGACTGACGGCATCGGCGCCGACGACACCATGGATGCAGCGACGGAACACCTGATCGAGCGCTGGCGGGACGCCACGCGCTAAGACGGGAAAATCGGCGGGCGCACTCAGGCGTCGATCAGCGCCAGCAACTCCGCAGTCTTGCTTTCCATCAGGGCGTGATCGCCGCGACTCTCCACATTGAGGCGCACAACAGGCTCGGTATTGGACATGCGCAAATTGAAGCGCCAGTCGCCCATCGACATACTCAGGCCATCAACCCGCTCGACCGACTCCGCCTGTCCGGCATAAGCCGCTTCCACTTTCGCGAGCACACCGGCAGGGTCCTCGATAGTGCGGTTGATTTCACCGCTGCACGGGAACGCCGCCACCCGCTGGGCGACCAGCTCTGACAAAGGCTGGCCACTGTCACAGACCAGCCCGGCCACCAACAGCCAGGGAATCATGCCACTGTCACAGTAGGCGAAATCCCTGAAATAGTGGTGCGCACTCATCTCCCCGCCGTACACGGCATTCTCCAGTCGCATACGCTCCTTGATGAAGGCGTGACCGGTCTTGCTCTCTATCGCCTCGCCACCATTCGAAGTCACGATATCGATAGTGTTCCAGGTCAGGCGCGGGTCGTGAACAATACGCGCCGGCCCCTGTTTCTTCAGGAACGCTTCCGCCAGCAGCCCGACCACGTAGTAGCCCTCGATGAAATCACCGCGCTCGTCAAAGAAAAAACAGCGGTCGAAATCGCCATCCCAACCCAGGCCCATATCCGCGCCATGCTGTTTGACAGCCGCGATGGCCGCGGTGCGGTTTTCCGGCAGCAGTGGATTGGGCACCCCGTTGGGGAAATGCCCATCGGCCTCGTGATGAAGTTTGATAAACTCGAACGGCAGGTGCGGTTCCAGCAGGTCCACAACCCGACCGGCGCCGCCGTTACCCGCATCCACCACAATCTTCAGCGGTTTCAGGCTGGCGACATCGACATAGGACAGCAGGTGCTGCACATAGGCCTCGGACGTATCCAGCGTGTGCAACTGCCCGGGTTTCGCTGCCGGGGTGAATTCGTCACGCTCCGTCAGCGCCTTGATATCAAACAGCCCGGTATCCCCTGAGATCGGCCGCGACTCCTCGCGCACAAACTTCATGCCGTTGTAATCCTTCGGGTTGTGGCTGGCCGTGATCGCGATTCCGCCGTCCATCCCGGCGTGGGAAGTGGCAAAATAAATTTCCTCGGTGCCGCACAGCCCGATATCGTAGACGTCAACACCCTGCTCCAACAGGCCCTGGGTGACGGCCGCCTTGATGGATTCGCTGCTCAAACGAATGTCGTGACCCACAACCACTTGTCGCGGCTTGACGACTTCGGCAAACGCCCGCCCGATACGCCGTGCGATCTCTTCGTTCAGTTGGTCGGGGACACGCCCGCGGACATCGTAGGCTTTAAAACAGGTTATTTCTTGCACTCGGCTCTCTCAATTCTTCTGGTAGTAATTTTCGTAAACAAAATTTGTCGCCTCGACAAACCCGGGCACACTGCCGCAATCGAAGCGCCTGCCCTTGAATTTGTAGGCAATCACACAGCCTTTTCTCGCCTGGGTCTGCAGCGCGTCGGTGAGTTGGATCTCCCCGTTGGCTCCGGGGCCCGTCTCGCGGATGATGTCGAAAATATCAGGGGTCAGGATGTAGCGCCCGATGATCGCCAGGTTGGAGGGCGCATCTTGAGGCTGCGGCTTCTCAACCATCTCCTCGACACTGTAAATCCCCTCTTTCAGGCTCTTGCCGCCTATCACCCCGTACTTGTGGGTCTGGTCTGACGGCACCTCCTGGATGGCGACAATCGAACAGCGGAACTGGTTGTACAACTCCGCCATCTGCGCCAGCACACCGGGCCCTTCATTGACACACAGGTCATCCGACAGCAGGACACCAAAGGGTTCATTGCCGATCAGCGCCTCGCCGGTCAGGATGGCGTGACCCAGACCTTTCATCTCGCGCTGGCGTACCGTGGTGAACACACCCTTGTCCAGCACATTGCGGATACTGGCAAGCGCCATCTCCTTGCCGGTACCCGATATCTGGTGCTCCAGTTCATAGCTGATATCAAAATGATCTGCGATGGCGCGTTTGCCGCGACCGGTGACCATGGCGCAGGTCGTCATACCTGCGGCGATGGCCTCTTCCACCCCGTACTGCACCAGTGGCTTGTTCACCACCGGCAGCATTTCCTTGGGCATACTCTTGGTCGCGGGCAGGAACCGGGTGCCGTATCCGGCGACGGGGAACAGGCATTTTTTAATCAAGGTATTCACTCTCCAACGGGTATCAGGCTCCGATTACTGACTGCGGCCGTACACATCTTCAAACCGCACGATGTCGTCCTCGCCCAGGTAGGCACCGGACTGGACTTCGATGATTTCCAGCGGAATATGACCCGGGTTTGCCAATCGGTGTTTATGGCCCAGGGGTATGTAAGTGGATTCATCTTCTGCGAGCATAAACACTTTGTCCTCACAGGTCACCTCAGCGGTGCCTTTGACCACAATCCAGTGCTCCGCCCGATGGTGATGCATCTGCAGCGACAACCTCTGCCCGGGCCCGACCACAATGCGCTTGACCTGGAATCGCTCGGAGGACACCAGCGACTCGTATGACCCCCACGGGCGATCGACACGCCGGTGCAGTGAGGCCTCCGTTCGCTGCTGCGATTTGAGCAGCGTCACGATACGCTTCACATCCTGCACTTTCTCACGGTCGGCGACGAGAATCGCATCGGTCGTCTCCACCACCACCAGGTTGTCCACACCGGTGGCGGCTATCAGCCGCGAATCACTGCGGAAGTAACTCCCGCGGCAGTTATCAGCGATAACATCGCCGCGCGTGACATTGCCGTCCGCATCGCGCTCTCCTACCTCCCACAGGGCGGACCATGCACCGACATCACTCCAGCCGCAGTCGAGGGAAATCACACCGCCGGCACGGGTCTTCTCCATCACCGCGTAATCGATGCTATCACTCGGACAGCGCAGGAACGTCTCGGGGTCGGGACGCACGAACGAGGAATCGATGGTGGCGGACTGCATGGCCTGCTGGCAACACGTCAGCATATCAGGGGCCAGTGTAGCCAGTTCCTCAAGAAACGTTTTCGCACGCAGCAGGAACATTCCGCTGTTCCAGAGATAGCCGCCACTGTCGAGGTATTCCTGCGCAGTCTGCGCATCCGGCTTTTCGACAAAGCGCTCCAGTTCGAAAAGGTCATCCGCCAGTGCGGCGCCGCATTTTATGTAGCCGTACCCCGTTTCCGGGGCGGTTGGCACCACACCAAATGTCATCAGGCGTCCCTGGCTGGCCAGCGGCATCGCCTTGCCGACAGCGGCAACAAAAGCATCCACATCCTTGATAAGGTGATCAGCCGGCAGCACCAGCAGCACCGCCTCGGGATCAGAAGTGACAGCGTGCAGCGCCGCCAGCGCAACCGCCGGTGCCGTATTGCGGCCCTGGGGTTCCAGAATCAGCGCGCCGGAGTGCACATCCAACTGGCGCAACTGCTCTGCCACCATAAACCGATGCTCCTCGTTACACACCACCAGCGGCGCGGCCGCTTCCAGCCCGGTGGTGCGACGCAAGGTTTCCTGCAGCATGGTAATCTCACCCACCAGCGGCAGGAACTGCTTGGGATGAGTCTCCCGGGAAACGGGCCACAGCCGGCTGCCGACGCCTCCTGAAAGAAGAACTGGTGTTAACATCATTATCCCCTGTAGATCGCCAAAATAGTTTGAATTGTTAGGGTTCTGCAACGCCCCAAGGCGGGAGTATAGCTTCTCACATGGTATCTGATGGCTGCATTCTTGGCCAGCAAAAGCCATTCTGAATGGGCTGCAAACGTGACGCAGCGCACCGTTCACAGTGACAGCCCGGATGCCGAGGCGTGCCGTCCGCAGCACGGAAACCCTGGTCCGGCCCTCCCGATTTATAGCCGTCGAGGATGACACTGCAATGACAAGCAGGTCATCGCCGCATCACGTTTATCAGCAGCAGGGCACACGCACTGTAAATTAGTTCAAACTACTGGACTTGTTTACACCAGCAATTAAAATGGGAGCGCCAACGCTCCCCACCGTCTCGGTCGTGACTGACATAACATTGCGACACGCTGTCCGGCGCATGAGCGCCCCAATCCAACCACACTGGAACTCCTATGATCGGCAAAAGCACATACAGCAAGGAAGAACTGATCGCATGTGGCAATGGCGAACTGTTCGGCCCCGGCAACGCACAACTGCCCACCGACAAAATGCTGATGATAGATCGCATAGCGCATATCAGTTCAGAGGGCGGTGGCTATGGCAAAGGCGAGATCGTAGCGGAACTGGATATCAATCCTGAACTGTGGTTTTTTGAATGTCACTTCCCGGGCGACCCGGTCATGCCGGGGTGTCTGGGCCTCGATGCCATGTGGCAACTCGTCGGGTTTTTCCTGGGCTGGCGCGGCAACCCTGGTCGCGGTCGCGCACTGGGCTGCGGCGAAGTAAAATTCAGCGGCCAGATACTGCCCAGCGCGACCAAAGTCGTCTATAACATCAATGTGAAACGCGTGATCGAGCGCAAATTGATTATGGGCATAGCCGATGGCAGCCTGTCTGTCGACGGCACGGAAATTTACGTCGCCAAGGACCTGAGAGTCGGTCTATTCAAAACAACGGAGTCATTCTAACCCCATGGGAAAAAGAGTAGTCATCACAGGACTGGGCATCGTCTCTTGCCTCGGTAACGACGCCGAGACGGTTGCAGAATCTCTCTTTCACGGTCGCTCGGGTATCCGTCGCAGCCAGGAACAGATCGATGCCGGCATGCGCTCGCATGTCTCCGGCGCACCGGAGATCGATATCGCAGCGCATATTGATCGCAAGCAGCTGCGCTTCATGGGAGACGCGGCGGCCTATGCCTACATCGCCATGCAGCAGGCGATCGATGATGCCGGACTGTCGCCCTCTGAGGTCTCCAATGTCCGCACGGGAATCATCGCCGGCTCGGGTGGAGCCTCCTCCTCGAACCAGGTCGAGGCCTGCGATATCCTGCGCGAGCGCGGCCTGCGCCGCGTGGGCCCGTACCGCGTCACCCAGACCATGGGCAGCACCGTATCCGCCTGTCTCGCCACGCCGTTCAAAATCAAAGGGGTGAACTACTCCATCTCATCGGCCTGCTCCACCAGCGCCCACTGTATCGGCAACGCGATGGAACAGATACAGTTGGGCAAGCAGGATGTGGTATTCGCCGGTGGCGGCGAGGAACTGCACTGGACGCTCAGCTGCCTGTTCGATGCCATGGGTGCGCTCTCGACCAAATACAACGACACGCCGGAGCGCGCGTCGCGCGCCTATGATGCCAACCGCGATGGCTTTGTTATCGCCGGGGGCGGCGGCATGCTGGTGGTTGAGGAACTGGAACACGCCAGGGCCAGAGGCGCAAAAATCTATGCAGAACTGGTCGGCTATGGCGCCACCTCCGATGGCTACGATATGGTCGCACCCTCCGGTGAAGGCGCTATCCGCTGCATGCAGCAGGCGTTGAGCACGGTCACCGGCGCGGTCGACTATATCAATGCGCACGGTACCAGTACTCCCGCCGGCGACATTCAGGAGCTGAAAGCCGTGCGCGCTGTCTATGAGGATCAGGCGGCAATCCCGGTGGTGGGGTCGACCAAGTCGCTGTCCGGACACTCGCTGGGCGCTGCCGGCGTGCAGGAGGCCATCTATTCGCTACTGATGCAGCAGCGTGGCTTTATCGCGGCCTCTGCCAATATTGAAGAGCTGGATCCTGAAGCTGCCGGACTCCCGATCGCACTGGAGCGCCAGGAAAACGTCGATTTGCAACGGGTCATGTCCAACAGTTTCGGCTTCGGCGGCACCAATGCTTCACTGGTATTCCAGAAATACGCTGAATAACGCCGCTGCCACGGCCTGACGCGGGTTACCGCGTCAGGGCGTCCAGCAACAGCACCTCCACAGCATCACCCGGATCGACCGTTGTTCCAGCGGGAATAATAGCCAGGGCATTGCTGTGACTCACCGAACTGAGAACGCCGGAGCTCTGGTTGTCGTAGCGGCAGGCAGCCAGCCCCTGCGCGGTGTTCTCCAGCGTCACTCGCAAATACTCCTGACGGCTGCCGGCCCGCGCTACCGCAAAGGCCGCGCGGGCGTGAAGGGGCGCCGGCGCGGGCTCGACCACACCCTGCATTGCGCGCAGAAAAGGGCGCGCTACCAGGCAGAAAGTAACAAACACGGACGTGGGGTTGCCGGGCAGGCCAATAAATGCGGTGTTGCCGATACTGCCGAACGCCAGCGGTTTGCCCGGCTTGATTGCGAGCTTCCAGAGATCGAGCCGACCGAGCCGCTCGACCTGCGCCTTGACATGATCCTCCTCGCCGACCGACACACCACCCGTGGTGATCACACAGTCGGCGCGAGCGGCGGCATCGAGCAGTGCCTGCGCGGTCGCCTCCGCAGTATCGGCGACGATGCCGCAGTCGACAAACTCCATATTCAACGCACGCAACAGCCCGGCCAGCGTGTAGCGGTTGGAATTGTAAATACCGCCTTCACGCAGCGCATCAGTGCCCGGCTCGGCCAACTCATCACCGGTAGAGAGCACAGCGACCCGCAGCGGCCGGACGACGGTGACGGTGTCGCAACCCACCGAGGCGAGCAACCCCATGTCCTGGGGGCGCAGCACCCGGCCGGCGGGCAACACGGTCTCCCCGGCCGCGATATCCTGACCGCGCGGGCGAATATTCTGTCCCGCATGGACATCCCCGGTCACGGACACCGTACCGGACTCCTCGGTACAGTTTTCCTGCATCACGACCGCATCGGCGCCTTCAGGAACCGGTGCGCCGGTAAAAATGCGCGCCGCTGATACCGGCGCCAACGGCGCACCCACCGCGCCGGCGGGAATACGCTGGCTCACCGGCAGCGGCTGGCCGGCCTCAGCGGCACGCAGCGCGTAACCGTCCATGGCACTGTTGTCCATCGGGGGGACGTCGATGGTGGAGATGACATCGCGCGCCAATACCAGGCCAAGCGCGTCCAGCAGCGGTACATCGAGGGTTTCCGTAACAGGGCGGGCGCCCGCGAGCACACGCGACAGCGCTTCAGCAACCGGCAGCAGGCTCACTCGCTCGCTTCCCGCACCCCGAGTACACCGACGAAGTTACAGGGGCGGTGGTCGCCATTCAGCTGTTCACAGATAATGCCGTTCCAGGCGGTTTTACAGGCGCCCGTCGAGCCGGGCATGCAAAACACCACGGTATTGTTGGCAAACCCCGCTATCGCCCGGGACTGGATGGTGGACGAGCCGATCTCCGTGAAAGACAGCGCGCGAAACACCTCGCCAAAGCCGTCAATCTCCTTGTCGAACAGCGGCCGCACTGCTTCGGGTGTAGAATCGCGCCCGGAGAACCCGGTGCCACCGGTGACCAGCACAGCATCAACGCTGCGATCAGCTATCCAGCGGGACAGTGTCGCGCGAATCTGGTAGATATCATCCCGCACGATCTCGCGCGCGGCGGTGCAGTGCCCCTGGGCCTGCAGCGCCTCCTCCAGATAATCGCCGGATGTATCATTGTCGCGGGTTCGGGTATCTGACACCGTCAGGACGGCTATCGACAACCGCCGACCGCCACCGTCATCCATACTAGTCATGCCTGGCCTGCTCCTGTTCATAATAGTGTTTCACCAGATCGCCGATCGCGCTGCGCCAGGGCACCTGCCGAATCGCAAAGGTATTGCGGATCTTGGTGCAGTTCAGTGTCCGGCTCAAGGGCGGCAGCCCTTCGGACTCGCGCTCCAGTTGCACCGCCGAAGAGCCGAAATCGGAGAACTGTGACGCCGCGGCGAGCAGTGCCTCCGCGAATTCATAGTAAGTGGCGGTATCGGCACTGCCGTAGTGATAGGTACCCCAGGGTTCAAGGCCGGTGCCGAGTTGATCCAGCAGGGCCAGTATGACCCGGGCACCGTCATCGGCGGCCACCGGTGAACCGCGCAGGTTATTGTCCAGGATGAGGCTGTCGCCGTCCCGCATCGGACCCAGCATCTGGGTGATAAGCGTTGTTCCCTCGTACGAGAATACGGGACCGAAGCGCAGGATCAGGTGCCTGGCACAGGCCTCCGCCACGGTCTCCTCGGCGCGCGCCAACAACTGGCCCACGGACTCCTCGTTGTCGGGCGCATCGGTTTCCACGTAGGGGCGGTCCAACTGGCCGGAGAACACCCTGGAACTTGAGATATACAGATAGGCTGTATCGGTTCTCTGGCAGCTCTTGGCCACCCATCGACAGCGCTGCAGATCGAGTTCCTGAATCTGCAAACCGCCATCGCCGGCGGCCTCAATGCGCAAGTCCACAACGATATCGCTTTTGGCCCGGGACACACCTTTCTTGGCCTGGCGCTCACTCTTCCAGCGGCAGGCAGACCGACTCATCGGCACTATGTCATGACGGCCCTGCAGCGCCTGACGCTGCAGCAGCGCCATGCCCAGAGGTGTATCAGATCCCAGTAAGAGTACGCGCACGCTGCCGTTCCAACCACCGAACCCTACAGTGCCATCACTTGTAGCATGCCCCTTTAGAACGGAATGTCGTCATCGAAATTACCGTAGTCGCCCGCGGGGGCACCGCTGCCAACGGATTGCGGGGCGCCACCAGAGGGACCACCGGACGGCCCGGCGGCTCGCGGCGGTGCGCTCTGCGCGTAGTCGTCGTGGGACTGGGGGCCAGCGCCCTGTCCAGCGCCGCGGGAATCCAGCATCTGCATCTCATTGGCCACAATCTCGGTGGAATAACGGTCCACGCCTTCCTTATCCTGCCACTTGCGCGTGCGCAGGCTGCCCTCCACATAGACCTTGGAGCCCTTGCGCAGATATTCGCCCGCGATCTCCGCCAGGCGGTTGAAAAACACCACCCGGTGCCACTCGGTCCGCTCCTGCGGCTGCCCGGTCTGCTTGTCTTTCCAGGTCTCGGAGGTCGCTATCGAAATATTCGTTATAGCGGCACCACCCTGGGAATACCGGATTTCCGGATCGTTGCCCAGGTTGCCTACCAGGATGACTTTGTTAATACCCCGTGCGGCCATAAACTTTCCTCATTGATTCCAGAATTTCGATATCGGGTTGGGATTTGACTATAGCAACCCACTCCTGCAAATGCGACAGCATCGCAGGCCATTGTCCATCAATTGGCCCGGCAGCGCTTTCACCGCGGGGCCGATGCTGCCTATACACCCGCCAGCGGGCTGGAACTGGCCGGCTTCGCCTGTTTCGGCAGGGGCGCACGCCACACCACCAGCCACCAGGCGGCAGCGAGTGCCAGGCACACGACAATCAGCGTGGTCTCACCCAGATGCTGTAACAACCAGCCGCCGCCGGCACCGCCGGCAAATGCGCCCATGAACTGGCAGGTGGAGTAGACGCCCATCGCGGTGCCCTTGCCGTCGGCCGACACCGCCTTGCTGAGCAGCGAAGGCAGCGTCGCCTCCAGATAGTTGAATCCGACAAAGAACAGCCACAGCCCCCCGTAGAACAGCATGGCGCTGGACGTGAAGTCGACAGTGGCGATCGCAGCGAACACAAACGCAATCCCCAGCAGGAACATCTGCTGCAGGCGCCCGCCACGCTCCGCCACTATCATCAGTGGCACCATACCCAGCAGCGACAACAGCAGCACCGGGAGATACACCATCCAGTGCTGCTCCCGACCGACGCCGTAGCTCTGCTCCAGCAACCCGGGAACTACCAGGAAACTGGCGGTGAGAATAAAATGCAGGACGAACACACCAAAATCGAGCCGCAGCAGCACCGAATTACCCAGCACACGGCCTACCAGCCCCAGCCTGGGCCCGGTTTCGGCATGCTCGATGGCGGCACCTCGCGGCGGCGAAGGCACCAGCAGCACGACGATGGCGATCCCGACAAACGCCAGTACGGCGGTAAACCAGAACACCAGCGGCAGCCCGCCGAAGGATGCCACCACAGGGCCCAGCACCAGCGCCACTGCGAACGACAGGCCAATACTCATGCCCACTGCCGCCATCGCCTTGGTGCGCTGCTCCTCGCGCGTCAGGTCTGCCACCAGCGCCATCACGGTACTCGCGATGGCGCCAGCTCCCTGCAGCGTGCGACCCAGTATGATCCCGCCTATCGAGTCGGACAGGGCCGCGATCACACTGCCGAGGGCAAACATCAGCAGGCCGGCGATGATCACCGGCTTGCGCCCGATCTGGTCAGACAGCCAGCCCAGCGGGATCTGCAACAGCGCCTGTGTAAGGCCGTACATGCCGAGTGCGAGGCCGATCAGGGCCGGGGTCGAACCGGGCAGGTCTGCTGCATACAGCGCCAGCAGTGGCAGTACCATGAACAGGCCCAGCATCCTGAAACAGTAAAGCAGCGCCAGCGAACCGACCGACCGACGCTCCTGTGCTGACATGGGGTTTTCAGTTATCACGAAGGGTTATTTCACCGAAAATTGGCAGGAAAAACAGCTGGGAATGGTACCAGTTCCACGACGGCGGGGACACTGCACAGGGCCAATGGATGAAATAAAAGCAGCGGCTTTGCCACCTGAGCAGCTAAAGGCATATACTGTTTGGTTTCGGTTTCAACGCCGCATCAGAGGCATTATGGACACCATCCAAGTACGCGGGGCACGCACCCACAACCTCAAGAATATCGACCTCGACATCCCGCGCGACAAGCTGGTGGTCATCACCGGCCTGTCCGGTTCCGGCAAGTCCTCGCTCGCGTTTGACACACTGTACGCCGAGGGCCAACGCCGCTATGTGGAATCCCTGTCCACCTATGCGAGGCAGTTCCTGTCGCTGATGGAAAAGCCCGATATGGACCATATCGAGGGGCTATCGCCTGCCATCTCCATCGAGCAGAAATCGACCTCACACAACCCGCGGTCCACCGTCGGTACGATCACGGAGATCTACGATTACCTGCGGCTCCTGTATGCGCGGGTCGGCGAACCCCGCTGTCCGGAGCACGGCCTGAATCTGCAGGCCCAGACCGTCAGCCAGATGGTGGATGCGGTGCTGGCCCTGCCGGAGGACACCAAACTGATGCTGCTCGCACCTGTGATACGCGACCGCAAAGGCGAGCACCTGCACGTACTGGAAGAACTCAGGGCCAGCGGCTTCGTCCGCGCGCGTATCGATGGCATCGTCACTGACCTCGACGACGCGCCGCTGCTGGACAAGAAAAGGAAACACCGAATCGAGGTCGTGGTGGACCGCTTAAAGGTGCGTGATGACCTGGGCATCAGACTGGCCGAATCCTTTGAGACCGCACTGTCGCTGACCGATGGCCTGGCCGCCATCAGCTATATGGACGAAGACGCCCCCGACATGAGTTTCTCAGCGCGTTTCGCTTGCCCGGAGTGCGGTCACAGTATCGACGAACTGGAGCCGAGGATGTTCTCCTTCAACAACCCGGCGGGTGCCTGCAGCGGCTGCGACGGGCTGGGCGTCAAACAGTATTTTGACGAGGACCGGCTGGTGCTGTTCCCTGAATCGAGCCTGGCGGAGGGCGCCATCAGGGGCTGGGATCGACGCAATGTCTATTACTTCCACATGCTGAACTCACTGGCCGAACACTACGGCTTCGACATCGACACACCGTTCAACGAGTTGAGCAAAAAGCACCGCGACATCATCCTGCACGGCAGTGGCAAGCAGGAAATCGCCTTCTCCTACATCAATGACCGCGGCGATGTCTTCAAGCGCACACATCCGTTCGAGGGCATACTACCCAATATGGAACGCCGCTATCGCGATACGGAGTCGCAATCGGTGCGCGAAGACCTGTCGCGATTCCTCGCCACCCAGCCCTGCCCGGACTGCGATGGCACCCGCCTGCGACGCGATGCCCGCCACGTCTTCATAGACGATTACGACCTCCCCAGCATTACTGCGATGCCGGTGGGTGACGCGGAAGTCTACTTCAACAACCTGAAACTCAAGGGCCGGCAGGGCGAGATCGCCAGCAAGATACTCAAGGAGCTGCGCGCACGCTATCGCTTTCTGGTGGATGTGGGGCTGAATTACCTGTCGCTGAACCGCAGTGCCGAGACGCTCTCGGGCGGCGAAGCACAGCGTATCCGGCTGGCATCGCAGATCGGCGCCGGGCTGGTCGGCGTGATGTATATTCTCGACGAACCCTCGATTGGCCTGCACCAGCGCGACAACGAACGCCTGCTGGCGACGCTGACCCATCTCCGGGACCTGGGCAACACGGTCCTGGTGGTGGAGCACGACGAGGACGCTATCCGCAGCGCTGACCATATCATCGATATCGGGCCGGGCGCCGGCGTCCACGGCGGGCGGGTGGTCGCGTCCGGGTCGCTGCAGGATATCCTCGATAGCAAGGACTCACTAACCGGGGACTACCTGTCCGGCAAACGCTCTATCGCCATTCCGTCGCGGCGCACAGCGCCCGACCCGAAGCAGCAACTGGTGCTGAAAGGGGCCAGCGGCAACAACCTGCAGTCAGTGGACCTGGAAATCCCGCTGGGGCTGCTGACCTGCATCACAGGGGTCTCGGGCTCAGGCAAGTCCTCCCTCATCAACGGCACCCTCTACCCCATCGCGGCCACGGATCTGAACGGCGCCACCACGCTGACCCCGGCACCGTTCACCTCCATTACCGGTATGGACCTGATCGACAAATGTATCGATATCGACCAGAGCCCGATCGGGCGCACACCGCGCTCCAATCCGGCCACCTACACCGGGATCTTCACGCCAGTCCGCGAACTGTTTGCGGGCACCCAGGAGGCGCGCTCCAGGGGCTATAAACCCGGCCGCTTCAGCTTCAACGTCAAGGGCGGGCGCTGCGAGGCCTGCCAGGGCGACGGTGTCACCAAGGTGGAGATGCACTTCCTGCCGGATATCTATGTGCCCTGTGATATCTGCAAGGGCAAGCGTTACAACCGCGAGACGCTGGAGGTGCGCTACAAGGGCAAGAATATTCACGAGGTGCTGGACATGACAGTCGAGGACGCACTGGTGTTCTTCGAGCCGGTAACGGCAATCGCCCGCAAGTTACAGACCCTGGTAGATGTCGGGCTGTCCTATATACGCCTCGGCCAGGCCGCCACCACACTGTCCGGTGGCGAGGCCCAGCGCGTCAAGCTGTCGCGCGAGTTGTCCAAGCGCGACACCGGCAAAACCCTGTACATACTGGATGAGCCGACCACGGGGCTGCACTTTGAAGATATAAAGCAGCTGCTGGAAGTGCTGCACCGCCTGCGCGATCACGGCAACACCGTGGTGATTATCGAGCACAACCTGGATGTGATTAAAACCGCAGACTGGATTGTGGATCTCGGCCCGGAGGGCGGCAGTGGCGGCGGCAGGATCATAGCGAAAGGCACACCGGAGGCAGTGGCGAAAACCAAGGGCTCCTATACCGGCCAGTTTCTGGCGCCGATGCTGAAGAAGAAACGCAACCGCTCAAAGGCCGCGTAGGCGGGAACAAACAGGGACTCTGGAAACAAACAGGCCCCCGGCGATACCGGGGGCCTTTCAACGATCCGCGTGGCGCGGCGCTGTCAATCAATCCTCGTCGTCTTCAACCTCGGGCTGCGGACGATCAACGAGTTCGACATAGGCCATAGGCGCTTTGTCGCCGGTGCGGAAGCCACATTTGAGAATGCGGATATAACCACCGGGACGCTCCTGGTAGCGCGGCCCCAATTCATTGAACAGCTTGCCGACAGCAGCTGCATCGCGGGTGCGATCAAATGCCAGGCGACGATTGGCGACGCTGTCTTTCTTTGCCAGGGTGATCAACGGCTCAGCATAGCTGCGCAGTTCCTTGGCTTTGGGCAAGGTTGTCTTGATCAGCTCGTGCTCCACCAGCGAGACCGCCATGTTACGGAACATGGCCTTACGGTGTGAGCTGTTGCGATTCAGTTGACGTCCACTGTGACGATGACGCATGTTTGCTTTCCTATTCTACTGTGCTATCGCAGCACTGCTATCTATTGACCGGGGTTGCTTAAGCGCTCAACACCCGATCGTCGTTTTTCAGGCTGGCTGGTGGCCAGTTGTCCAGACGCATACCCAGCGACAGACCGCGGGACGCCAGTACATCCTTGATTTCGGTGAGTGACTTCTTGCCCAGGTTCGGGGTTTTCAGCAACTCAACCTCAGTGCGCTGCACCAGGTCGCCGATGTAGTATATGTTTTCTGCCTTGAGGCAGTTGGCGGAGCGAACCGTCAGCTCCAGATCGTCGACAGGACGCAGCAGGATCGGATCCACCTCATCCTCTTCCACGACAGATTCGGACTCGCTCTCACTCTCCAGATCGACGAACACCGCCAGCTGCTGCTGCAGGATGGTTGCCGCGCGGCGTATCGCCTCTTCAGGATCGATAGTGCCGTTGGTTTCCAGATCCAGTACCAGCTTGTCGAGGTCAGTGCGCTGTTCAACCCGGGCCGCTTCTACAACGTAGGAAACACGGTAGACCGGTGAAAAAGACGCATCCAGTTGCAGGCGACCGATGGAACGTGTTTCGTCATCGGGGCTGACACGTGAATCTGCCGGCGAGTAGCCACGACCCAGCGCCACCGTGAGGCGCATATTGATTTCAGCACCTTCATTCAGGTGACAGATAACGTGATCGGGATTGCGGATCTCGATATCGTGATCGACCTGGATATCACCGGCTGTGACCACACCGGGGCCTTTCTTGCTCAGGGTTACTTCCGCTTCTTCCTTGCCGCTCATCACCAGGGCGACGCCCTTGAGGTTCAGCAGGATCTCGATAACATCTTCCTGCACACCTTCAATGGCGCTGTACTCGTGCAGGACACCATCGATCTCGGCTTCCGTGATGGCACAACCGGGCATGGAGGACAGCAGGATACGGCGAAGCGCATTACCCAGGGTGTGGCCGAAACCACGCTCGAGAGGCTCCAGAGTGACCTGGGAGCGCGTGCTGTTCTTCTCATCAACATTGATTACACGGGGCGTTAAAAATTCGTTAACTGCACTCTGCATTTGGGCACCTGTATTGTCGGTTGATCCTTCAGTGGATTACTTGGAGTAAAGCTCGACGATCAAGTTCTCATTAATCTCCGAGGACAGGTCCTGACGATCCGGAACTGTCTTGAATACTCCTTCCAGCTTCTCGCTGTTGACGTCTATCCACTCTGAGTCGCCGCGGTGGGAAGCCAGCGCCAGTGCAGACTGCACACGAAGCTGCTTTTTGGCTTTCTCACGCAGGGCGATCACATCGCCCGCCTTCACCTGGTACGAGGGAATATTAACAACGGCGCCGTTCACCAAAATCGATTTGTGGGATACCAGCTGGCGAGCTTCGGCGCGTGTAGAACCGAACCCCATGCGATAGACCACGTTATCAAGCCGGCTCTCCAGGAGTTGCAGGAGGTTCTCACCGGTGGCTCCCTTGAGGCGAGCAGCCTCTTTGTAGTAATTCCGGAACTGCTTTTCCAATACGCCGTAGATACGACGCACTTTCTGCTTTTCACGCAGCTGCACACCGTAGTCCGAAAGGCGACCGCGACGAGCACCATGCTGTCCTGGAATGGTTTCTACCTTGCACTTGCTTTCCAACGAGCGAACCCCGCTTTTCAGGAACAGGTCAGTTCCTTCACGACGGGAGAGTTTGCACTTGGGTCCAATATATCGAGCCATGTCAATTCTATCCTGTGAGCGTTATACGCGACGTTTTTTGGGTGGACGACAGCCGTTGTGTGGAATCGGCGTGACGTCGGTAATGTTGCTGATCTTGTAGCCGCAGGAGTTCAGCGCACGAACGGCTGATTCACGGCCGGGTCCCGGACCCTTTACCTGCACATCAAGGTTCTTCAACCCGTATTCCTTCGCCGCTTCACCCGCACGCTCCGCTGCAACCTGGGCAGCAAACGGTGTGCTTTTACGTGAACCACGAAAGCCGGAACCACCCGAGGTGGCCCAGCTCAGGGTATTACCCTGGCGATCCGTGATGGTAATGATAGTGTTGTTGAAAGAGGCATGAATATGCGCGATACCGTCGACAACAGTCTTGGTAATTTTCTTTCGAGTGCTCTTTGCACCTGGCTTGGCCATACTTGAATTCCTGGTTTAATATCAACACTGCACTCGGGTGCAGCTACACTAAAAAGGACTCGCTGAATCCGGTGATTACTTGCGAATCGGCTTGCGCGGCCCCTTGCGGGTACGGGCATTGGTCTTGGTTCTCTGTCCACGCAAAGGCAGGCCCCGGCGATGACGCAGGCCGCGGTTACAACCCAGGTCCATCAGTCGCTTGATGTTCATGGAAAGTTCGCGACGCAGGTCGCCCTCCACCATCATCTCGCTCACTTTGGTTCTGAGTGCATCCATTTCCTGCTCAGTCAGCTCACTGATCTTGACAGTTTCGGCAACGCCGGTGTCTGCGCAAAGGCGACGGGCCTGGCTACGACCGACACCAAAAATGTATGTCAATGAGATAACCGTATGCTTGTTATCTGGTATGTTGACGCCGGCAATACGAGCCATTCAACTCTCTCCAATCATTTTGTCGTCGCTAAAAGCTACGACCTTGTTCAAACCCTAAATGTCGACCCTGTCGCGCATTGAGGCGTAAACAAAAGGCGCAGCAGTCTAGCGACATCGTTAGTAAAAATCAACCGTTAACGGGCTGACCTCAGCCCTGGCGCTGTTTGTGCCGCGGATCGGTATTACAGATCACCCGGACCACACCCTTGCGGCGAACCACTTTGCAGTTCCTGCAAATTTTCTTTACTGATGCACGTACTTTCATTACACCTACTCCTACTTGGAGAGACCGGACCGAGTTATCGGACGCGACCAGCTCCACCATAATTCTTCAAATTTGCCTTTTTCATCACCGAGTCATACTGGTGTGACATCAGATGGCTCTGTACCTGGGCCATAAAATCCATCACAACCACCACCACGATCAGCAGTGAAGTACCACCCAGATAAAAGGGCACATTCCACATGACTACCAGAAACTGCGGCAGCAGGCAGACCAGCGCGATATACGCGGCACCGAACACCGTCAAACGAGTGAGGACACCATCGATATAATCGGCAGTTTTCTCGCCCGGGCGGATACCAGGTACAAACGCACCGGAGCGCTTCAGGTTATCGGCCACTTCTGCGGGGTTGAACATCAACGCCGTGTAGAAGAAGCAGAAAAACACTACAAACACGGTGAACAACAAAATGTTCAGCGGCTGTCCCGGGCCAATTGCCACGGCGAGATCCTGCAACCAGTCCGCTGAACCACTGGACCCGAACCACTGTGCTATCGACGCCGGGAACAGCAGGATGCTGCTGGCGAAAATCGCCGGGATAACGCCCGACATATTCACTTTCAATGGCAGGTGCGAACTCTGCGCCTGGTACATCTTGCGGCCCTGTTGACGCTTGGCGTAGTTCACCGTGATACGGCGCTGGCCGCGCTCGATGAATACGATCATCGCGATCACTGCTATCGCCAGTGTCAGTATGAAGAGCAGGATCAGGATGTTCAGTTCACCCTGTCTCGCCTGCTCCAGCGACTGACCGATCGCCGCCGGTAAGCCGGCAACAATACCGGCAAAGATCAGCAGCGATATGCCGTTGCCCACACCCTTCTCGGTGATCTGCTCGCCGAGCCACATCATAAACACCGCGCCTGTGACCAGTGATGTAATAGCGATCACGTAGAACACAATAGAGGTGTCGTAAGACATCCCCTGGTTGGCCATGCCCACTGTCATGCCCGTGGCCTGCACAATCGCCAGGACAACCGTCAAATAACGCGTGTACTGGCTGATCTTGCGACGCCCGGACTCACCTTCCTTCTTCAACGCCTCCAACTGCGGTGTCACCGCCGACATCAGCTGCATAATAATGGACGCAGAGATGTACGGCATGATGCCGAGCGCCAGGATACTCATCCTTTCCAGCGCACCACCGGAGAACATATTCGCCAGACCCAGGATGGTGCCCTGGTTCTGGTTGAACAGCGCTGCCAATTGATTGGGATCGATGCCCGGCACCGGTATATGGGTGCCAACTCGATACACAAGAATGGCCAGCAACACAAAACGGAGACGTGAGAAAAGTTCGCTCAGGCCTGCTTTGTTGACTGTGGGCGGCTGTCCGATTGCCATCTAGTCCTCTACTTTTCCGCCAGCTTGCTCAATCGCTTCGCGCGCACCCTTGGTGACGGCGAGACCTTTGAGGGTCACTGCTTTTTTCAGTTCACCGGACAGGAACACACGGGCACGCACGACGTTTTCTTTAACCAGGTCCGCACTTTTCAATGCAGCCAGGTCAATAGTGTCACCGTCCACAGCGTTCAGTTCGCTTAAGCGGATCTGCGCAGTGGTACGGGCGATGCGTGAGGTAAAGCCGTATTTGGGCAGACGCTTCTGCAAAGGCATCTGGCCACCCTCGAACCCGGGACGAACACGCCCACCGGAACGGGACTTCTGCCCTTTATGACCGCGCCCGGCAGTCTTGCCTGTACCGCTGCCGATACCACGGCCGACGCGCTTGGCGTCTTTTCGTGCACCCGGCGCTGGGCTCAGGCCATTGAGTCGCATAACTTCTGACATAAATTACTCCTCTACCCTTACCAGGTAGTGCACTCGGTTGATCATGCCTCTCACCGAGGGTGTATCCTCAACCTCTACCGTGTGACCAATGCGACGCAATCCCAGCCCCGCTACACACGCCCTGTGTTTTTTCAGGCGACCGTGGGTACTCTTGACCTGGGTAACCTTAATAGATGCTTTAGCCATGACTAGCCAACCTAATAGTTAATTCAGAATTTCTTCGACGGTCTTACCGCGCTTGGCGGCAATGGCTTCGGGTGATGACATATCACGAAGACCATTGAATGTAGCTCTCACCACATTGACAGGATTCGTCGAGCCGTAACATTTGGCGAGTACGTTGTGCACTCCGGCAATCTCCAGTACGGCACGCATCGCGCCACCGGCGATTACCCCGGTACCTTCTGAGGCGGGCTGCATATAGACCTTGGATGCGCCGTGTGCAGACTTCACCGCATACTGGATCGTGCCATTGTCCAGTTCGACATTGATCATGTTGCGACGGGCGGCCTCCATGGCCTTCTGTATAGCAACAGGAACCTCGCGGGCTTTACCACGACCAAAACCAACTTTCCCGTTACCGTCACCGACCACAGTCAGGGCAGTAAAGCTGAAAATCCGGCCACCCTTGACCACTTTGGCCACGCGGTTCACCTGGACCAGCTTCTCCTGGAGGTCACCTTCTGTCTGCTGCTTTTTCTGATCGTTAAAAGCCATATCTACACCCTAGAATTCCAGTCCAGTCTCACGAGCGGCATCAGCCAACGCCTTCACTCGCCCGTGGTACTTGTATCCGCCACGGTCAAACGCCACTTTTTCGATGCCCGCTTCTTTAGCCCGTTTGGCCACTAACTGACCAACGGCAGCCGCCGCAGCGATATTGCCGGTTGCACTGCTGCGCAAATCCGAATCAAGAGTCGAGGCACTTGCGAGAACCTTGTCTCCTGCGGGAGCGATGATCTGAGCATAAATATGCCTGGGAGTTCGATGCACACTCAGGCGGTTCATTCCCAGATCGCGTATTCGGGTACGGGCACGGCGAGCGCGGCGTAACCTTGAATCATTCTTTGCACTCATCTCACTTACCTACTTTTTCTTGGCTTCTTTACGACGGACATGCTCATCTGCATAGCGTATGCCCTTACCTTTATAAGGCTCTGGCGGACGGAAACTGCGAAGTTCCGCTGCTGCCTGCCCTACCGCGTGCTTGTCTATACCTGACAGCACCACCTCGGTGGGGCTGGGGCTGTCCGCGGATACGCCCTCGGGCAATTTGTAATCTACCGGGTGTGACAAGCCCACAGACAGGTTGACAACGTCACCGGTGACCTTGGCACGATAACCGACGCCATTCAGTAACAATTTCCTTTCCCAGCCTTCGCTGACACCTTTCACCATATTGGACACCAGTGCGCGGGTTGTCCCGGCGATAGCGCCCATCTTGGCGTTGCTGTAGGAAAAGTTCAGGACGTTGTCGTCCTGGCTGAACTCAACCCCTTCACTCAGTGAAAGCGCCAGTGTTCCTTTGCCGCCTTTTACTGTGAGGTCGCTACCATTGAGCTTTACCTCTACACCTTTGGGCAGCTGTATTGGATCTTTTGCGACTCTAGACATTTCGAAATACTCTTTAAATCAAAGCGGGTTTTAGTAAACAGTGCAGAGCACTTCGCCACCGATACCGGCCGCACGCGCAGCGCGATCGGACATCACACCTTTGGAGGTAGAAATAATTGCCACACCCAGGCCAGCACGAACCGACGGAAGCTCGCTGCTGCCGCTGTACTTGCGCAACCCAGGCCGACTGGCGCGGTCAATCTCAGCGATAACCGGCTTGCCAAGGTAGTATTTCAAGTCGATGGACAGACGGGGCTTGCCGCCCTCATTGGTGGCGTTAAAGCCTTCAACGTAACCTTCGTCTTTCAGTACCTGGGCTACAGCAACCTTCAGCTTGGAACCCGGCATTTCAACTCGGGTCTTGCCAGCCATTTGCGCGTTGCGAATGCGGGTCAGCATATCTGACAGCGGATCTTGCATACTCATAATCTATTCATCTCCGTAGAAAATCTCGCCAACTACCAGCTTGATTTGACCAGGCCGGGTACGTCGCCACGCATCGCAGCTTCACGTAATTTGTTTCGGCAAAGGCCAAACTTGCGGTACACGCCATGGGGGCGACCGGTAATCTGGCAGCGACGACGCTGGCGCACGGGGCTGGCGTCTCTCGGCAATTTCTGCAATTTGATCTGCGCTTCCCATTTCTCATCATCAGAGGCCTGGACATCGACCAGAATCGCTTTTAATGCTGCGCGCTTGCCTGAGTATTTAGCAGCAATCTGTGTGCGCTTCTTCTCGCGCGCAATCATTGATTTCTTCGCCATGTATAAAGCCTCTTAATCCTTCAGTGGGAAGTTAAAGGCGCGCAGCAGTGCACGACCTTCATCGTCCGTACGAGCCGAAGTGGTGATAGTGATATCCAGACCGCGCAGGGCGTCCACTTTGTCGTATTCAATTTCCGGGAAAATGATTTGCTCAGTCACACCCATCGCGAAGTTACCACGACCGTCAAAAGACTTGGGGCTGACGCCGCGGAAGTCCCGGATGCGTGGAATCGCCACGCCAATCAAACGTTCCAGGAATTCATACATACGGTCGGAGCGAAGGGTCACCTTGCAGCCGATAGGCCAGCCGTCGCGAACCTTGAAGCCGGCAATGGACTTGCGCGCCTTGGTTACCACTGCTTTCTGGCCCGCGATCTTCTCCATGTCAGCGACTGCGTTTTCCAACACTTTCTTGTCGCCCAGAGCCTCACCAACACCCATATTCAGCGTGATCTTGGTGACGCGCGGAACTTCCATCACATTAGCCAGACCGAGTTGCTCTTTCAGTTGAGGAACAATCTCGTTCTTGTACTTGTCTTTCAACGTTGCCATGTCTTCTACCTGTTGACTAGTCAGCCACTGTGGACCTAGGAGTCAATCTCCTCGCCACTGGATTTGAAAATTCGAACCTTACGCTCGCCATCTACTTTAAAGCCAACACGATCGGCTTTATTGGTGCTGGGGTTGAAGATCGCCACATTGGAAATCTGAATGGGGCTCTCATTCTCGAGAATACCGCCGGCAACGCCCGCCTGGGGATTGGCCTTGGTATGCTTTTTCACCACGTTGATACCGGCAACCAGAACGCGATTGTTATCCAGTACCTTCCGCACCTTACCCCGTTTACCTTTGTCTTTACCGGCCAGGATAATTACTTCGTCTTCGCTTTTGATCTTAAACATTTCTCTACCTATCCCTATCCGGTGGACTATATAACTTCCGGGGCCAAGGAAATGATCTTCATGAACTTCTCGCCACGCAGCTCTCGCGTTACCGGCCCAAAAATACGGGTGCCCAACGGAGCTTCCTGAGCGTTCAGAAGAACAGCTGCATTATCATCAAACTTAATCAACGAGCCATCCGGGCGACGAACACCTTTGCGCGTACGAACCACAACGGCTGTCATCACCTGGCCTTTCTTAACCTTGCCGCGGGGACTGGCTTCTTTAACGGTGACTTTTATCAAGTCACCTACCCGCGCGTATCGACGCTTGGAGCCACCCAGAACCTTAATGCACATCACGCGACGAGCACCGCTGTTATCAGCGACTTCCAAATACGACTGTGTCTGAATCATCTCTTACTCCCACTTGCGGCCACGCCGCTAACCCCTAACTGCTGAACTCTCGATCAGACCTGAGTGGCTACCGTTACTACTTCCAACAATTTCCAGGTCTTGCTCTTGGAAATAGGGCGCGTTTCGGCAACAGTCACTGTATCGCCAATGCCACACTGATTACTTTCGTCATGGGCATGGACTTTCGAAGAACGAGTGATGTATTTGCCGTAGACGGGATGCTTCTCCCGACGCTCGATCAATACAGTGATCGTCTTATCCATCTTGTTGCTTACAACCCTTCCGGTTGCAACTCTTGTACGCTTCTCTGCACCTGACATGATCAATTACCCGCCTTTTCAGTGAGTATGGTTTTGACACGAGCTATGTCGCGCTGGTTAAGCTGCAGCAGGTGTGTCTGCCCCAGCTGACCAGTCGTTCTCTGCATACGCAGCTTGAACTGCTCTTCACGCAGGTTCAGAAGCTCCTGGGCCAGTTCTTCAGATGATTTTGCACGTAGCTCACTTGCTTTCATTACATCACCGTCCGTTTAACAAATTGAGTAGCGATTGGGATCTTCGCGGCGGCCAGCGCAAATGCCTCGCGCGCCAGCTCCTCGGAAACGCCCTGCAGTTCATACAGCATCTTGCCGGGCTTGATCTGGGCTACCCAGTACTCAACGTTACCTTTACCTTTACCCTGGCGAACTTCCAGCGGCTTGCCTGTAATAGGCTTGTCGGGAAATACGCGAATCCAGATTTTCCCACCACGCTTGATGTGACGTGTCATCGCCCGCCGAGCAGCCTCGATCTGGCGTGCGGTCAGGCGACCGCGGCCTGCGGCTTTCAAGCCGTACTCGCCGAAGCTCACTTTGCTGCCACGATTTGCCAGGCCGCGATTGCGACCCTTCATCATCTTGCGAAATTTTGTACGCTTTGGTTGTAACATCTGCGTAACCCTTAATTAGTTGCTGTCTTCTTGGCGGTGTCTTCCTGGCCTTCAGTGCCAATGACTTCGCCTTTAAATATCCACACCTTCACACCGAGGATGCCGAAGGTAGTCGCCGCTTCGTAGGTTGCATAGTCAATGTCAGCGCGCAGCGTGTGCAATGGTACACGTCCCTCGCGGTACCACTCGGTACGCGCGATTTCAGCGCCGCCGAGACGTCCGCCGATCTGCACCTTGATACCCTCTGCGCCCTGACGCATGGCATTCTGTACCACCCGCTTCATCGCGCGACGGAACATCACCCGGCGCTCCAGCTGCTGGGCGACATTCTGCGCAACCAGCCTGGCATCCAGGTCGGGCTTGCGGATCTCCTCAATGTTGATGTGCACGGGCACACCCATTTTCTGGGTCAGATCCTTCCGCAACTTATCGACGTCTTCGCCCTTCTTACCAATCACGATGCCCGGACGGGCAGTGTGTATGGTAATACGCGCAGTCTGTGCCGGCCGCTCGATCACGACGCGGCTCACTGATGCGTGATCCAGCGTCTTCTCAATGTAAGCTCTCGCTTCCAGATCGGTAATCAGCTGCTTCGCGTAGTTCTTGTCTGCATACCAGATCGAGGTATGGTCTTTGACAATACCCAGGCGTATGCCGGTTGGATGTACTTTCTGACCCATTTAGTCTTCTCCTAAACTCAGCGGTCGCTGTCTGCAACTTTTATAGTGATATGGCAGCTGCGCTTCAAAATGCGGTCCGCGCGGCCTTTGGCTCGCGGTCGCAGGCGCTTCATAGTCATACCTTCGTCTACAAAAATGCTGGACACCTTTAACTCGTCGACATCCGCACCTTCATTGTTCTCGGCGTTGGCAATTGCCGAGTCGAGCAATTTCTTCACAATGTGAGCGGCCTTCTTGCTGCTGAACTCCAGCAGCCCGAGAGCTTCCTCTACACGCAATCCACGAACCTGATCCGCCACCAGGCGAACCTTCTGTGGAGAAATCTGCGCGCCTTTCAATTTTGCTGCTACTTCCATTTCCTAAACCTCGCTACAGATTAGCGCTTAACGCTTGGCAGCCTTGTCCACAATGTGGCCTCGGAAGGTGCGGGTTGCCGCGAACTCTCCAAGCTTGTGTCCGACCATATCTTCACTGATGATAACTGGCACGTGCTGGCGACCGTTGTGTACGGCGATAGTCAGGCCAACCATATCAGGTGAAATCATAGAGCGACGTGACCAGGTCTTGATCGGTCGACGGTCGTTGCTCTCTACAGCAGCTTCAACTTTCTTCATCAGGTGAAGGTCGATAAATGGACCTTTCTTCAGTGAACGCGGCACAATGTATTCCTCTAGTCTCTAGTCTCTAACGACCGGTCTTATTTCTTACCACGACGGCGCAAGATCAAACTGTCGGTACGCTTGTTCTTACGTGTCTTGTAGCCCTTGGCCGGAGTACCCCATGGGCTCACCGGGTGACGACCACCGGAGGTTCGCCCTTCACCACCACCGTGCGGGTGATCAACCGGGTTCATCGCAACACCGCGAACCGTAGGCCGAACACCGCGCCAGCGCACAGCGCCGGCCTTGCCCAATTTGCGCAGGTTGTGCTCGGAGTTGGATACTTCACCCAGGGTCGCCCGGCAATCAGACAACACTTTGCGCATCTCACCGGACCGCAGGCGCAAGGTGGCGTATTGCCCCTCACGTGCAACCAGCTGTACAGAGGCGCCAGCGGAACGCGCGATCTGCGCACCTTTACCCGGCTTCAACTCAATGCAGTGAATCACGGAACCAACCGGGATGTTGCGCAGCGGCAGGCAGTTACCCGCCTTGATCGGCGCAGCAGAACCAGACTGCAGAACTTCGCCAGCCTTCACACCCTTGGGCGCAATGATATAGCGGCGCTCACCGTCAGCGAACAACAGCAGCGCAATGTGCGCGGTGCGGTTGGGGTCGTACTCCAGACGCTCTACCTTGGCCGGAACCGCATCCTTGTTCCGCTTGAAGTCAATAATACGGTAGTGCTGCTTGTGACCACCGCCAACGTGGCGCGTGGTGATACGCCCGTTGTTGTTACGACCACCATTCCTGGTTTGATTTTCCAGCAAGGGCGCGTAGGGGCCACCTTTGTGCAAATCGTCACTGACCACCCGGACTACATGGCGACGACCCGGGGAAGTGGGCTTACTCTTTAAAACTGCCATTTCGCTCCTGCTCCTTAATCCGCCACGGCAAAGTCGATGTCATGACCCTGCTCCAGTCTCACGTACGCTTTCTTCCAGGTCGTTTTTGTGCTGAAGCCAAACTTGTTGCGCTTGACCTTACCCTTGACTCGCAGGGTATTCACATCACTGACCTTTACCTTAAACAACTGCTCGACAGATTTTTTGATCTCTGCCTTGGAGGCGTCAATCGCCACCTTGAACACATACTGGTTGCTCGAATCGGCAACAATCGCAGCCTTCTCGGAAGCATGCGGACCTACCAGCACTTGAAATACGCGCTCCTGGTTCATCCCAGCATCTCCTCTATTTTCTTCACAGCATCGACTGTG
Organism: Halioglobus sp.; assembly: GCA_020443425.1. Taxonomy (GTDB): domain Bacteria; phylum Pseudomonadota; class Gammaproteobacteria; order Pseudomonadales; family Halieaceae; genus Marimicrobium. Next base: position 253 of record JAGRIE010000014.1, on the reverse strand, counting down.
ACCATAACCTTGTCGTGGCCGATCAGGCTGAGCGGATCAATCCCCTCAACATCGCGCACATCGACCTTGTGCAGGTTGCGAGCTGCCAGGTACAGGTTCTCGCCCACTTCCGTGGACACGATCAGCACGTTATCGAGACCGAACTCCCCAAGTTGCTTGACCAGCAGCTTGGTTTTGGGTGCGTCCAGATCCAGGCTTTCAACAACCAGCAGACGATCCTGACGCGCCAGTTCCGACATGATCGACTGCATGG
>JAGRIE010000149.1 GCA_020443425.1 Halioglobus sp. | reverse complement strand
ACCGTAAGCGGAGTTTTTGAAGCCAGGGTGATCGTATGTATCAGCGGCAACACGTTTAACTCTAAATACACCTGCCAAATAGAAATCTTTGGGGCTACCCCCTTCCCCACTGATTATCCAGACTAGATTTGAAGAGAGATTACGGACAGATTTATTCGTGTGGATATAGGGCTCGGCCATATCAGATGCTGAAAAGCCCATTTCCTCACTATTGTGATATTGAATGAAATGCCTCATGTCGCTCCTGCGCTATAACGCCAATGTAAGCGGCGTGCGAACCGCAGGTTTGCACGTCCGGTGGCGCCGCATCGCGGTGACACGAACTTCACATTCTTGTTAGCTGTAAAGTGCTTCGAACTCACTGCGATCTCTTTCTATGTAATTGATGAGCAATTCCTTTACTGCTTTATCGCCATTGGCTGTGTGTATGATACGTGGGTATTGAAATAACCGCTGCCAGAATGATCCTGTCTTTACCAGGCGATCGGTTTGAAGGAGAAACTGGTCTTTTCCAACATAATCAAGGTTGATGTAATCCTTTGTAGATCTAGATAGAGCGAGGCTTACCATGCCAGAGCCACCTTTCTCTCGTGCTTCCGATACTAGCTCATCA
>JAGRIE010000148.1 GCA_020443425.1 Halioglobus sp. | reverse complement strand
GTTTTCTGAGTCGGCCCTCAAAGGAGCACACTTCGTTGAACTCTGTGCACAGCGCAAAATTCCACTGATCTTTTTGCAGAACGTGACCGGTTTTATGGTGGGGCAAAAGTATGAAGCAGGCGGCATTGCCAGAAATGGAGCGAAAATGGTGACGGCGGTAGCCTGCGCGAAAGTGCCGAAGTTTACCGTTATTATTGGCAGCAGCTTCGGCGCGGGTAACTATGGCATGTGCGGTCGTGCCTATGATCCCAATATGCTGTGGATGTGGCCCAATGGCCGTATTTCCGTGATGGGCGGTGAGCAGGCGGCCGGAGTGCTGGCGCAGATCAAACGTGACGCGATGGAAAAACGTGGTGAAACCTGGGCTGCCGAGGATGAAGCGGAATTCAAAAAACCGGTGATGGCGATGTATGAAGAGCAGGGACATCCTTACTATGCCAGTGCGCGGCTTTGGGATGACGGTGTGATCGACCCTGCACAAACCAGGAATACCCTGGGGTTAGCGTTGTCAGCGGCGTTAAACGCACCGATTGAAGAGACCAAATTTGGCGTGTTTCGTATGTAGGTTTGGCTTTAGCCGGATAATGTGGCTGATGAGGAGTTTTAAACAATG
>JAGRIE010000147.1 GCA_020443425.1 Halioglobus sp. | reverse complement strand
GAAGCCGGTGCCGCGGTACGCGGGCCGCCGCTCCTGCAGGACCACGCTGTGACCGCTCACCTCGTACTCCAGCTTGAGCTTGTCCTCGAGGTCGGGCCGGTTGCGGCGACGACAGAGGCCGCCAGCGTACCGATCGACTCGCGCCCGCTCGATCTCACTGAAGGCCATGATTCGAAACGGCTCGGCTCGTCGCTATCCACATAACGCTTGAGTTCAGCGGCGTTTGAGGCGACGGCCGTTTTTGCGGCAGCAAAAATGGGTGGCGGGTCAAACGTCCGCTGCAACGATTTGTTGGGCATCAACACTCCCAAGCCGAATGCCTTCATTTTTGATACTGCTGGTATAGCTCGCGCGGCCAGTAGCGTACTGGCTCGACGCCATCCACCTCGATAAGCTCTCCCTGAATTTGCTCATAGTCGTAGCAGTTGAGTTCGAAGTTGTTGCCCCAAGGGTCAGCAAAGTTGTAGGCCCAGCAAATGTCAAAATCTACAACGTCATCGATCTGAAGGGGCTGGCCAGATGGACTATTGATGCCGTTCGGAAGTGACCGCGCGAAAACCTTGAAGCTTTCTGCATCGACACTGAATGCGACCCCAGTAATCTGTGGCGCCATA
>JAGRIE010000146.1 GCA_020443425.1 Halioglobus sp. | reverse complement strand
CCGCGTGAAGCAGCTCTACAACGGCGACGACCAATCCCGCTCCTCCGATCTTTCGGACGCCTTCTTCCATGGGTTCACCGACCTGATCGACGTGGGCATCAACGAGCACATCGCACGCCAGTTGTTGCAGTCCACTCGCGCCCAGGTCCAGGCCAGTGGGCTCGCCCAGGACCGAGACGCCATCCGCTCGACCCTGCATCAACTCGTGGAGGACCTGCTGCCGGTAACCGGCGGCATCCGCCTGGCGGAGGGGAAAACCCGACGCGTTGCCCTGGTGGGGCCAACCGGTGTGGGCAAGACCACCACCATCGCCAAGCTGGCGGCCAACTTCCGGTTGCGGGAGCGCCGGCGCGTGGGCCTGGTGACCGTGGACACGTACCGGGTCGCAGCCGTGGAGCAGCTCCGCACCTACGCGGACATCATCGACCTGCCGATGGAAGTGGTCAGCACGCCCCGCGAGATGCGCGAGGCGATCGCTCGGCTGTCCGACCTGGACCTGGTGCTGGTGGACACCGCCGGACGCAGCCCCCGAGATCAGATCAAGATCCAGGAACTCAAGTCGTTGCTCAATGAAGCGCGGGCCGACGAGGTGCATCTGGTGCAGAGCTGCACGGC
>JAGRIE010000145.1 GCA_020443425.1 Halioglobus sp. | reverse complement strand
AGAGCGGTCTTGGCCCGCATCAGGCACAGGCTGCGGGCGGCCTGGAAATCGTGGCGGCGTTGGTCCACCCAACCCGAGTAGCGCACCACCACGTTGGAATCACCCAGCTCGCTCACCACGGCCCGCGGCTCGCGCTCGGCCGACACCACGCCGCTGCCGGCAATGGCGGCAATGCCCAGCTGCTGCGCCTGCGCCAGATCGTCGGTGGCCCCCACACCCAGTTCAAACTGGAAGCGCCGCAAGGGGTTGCGGGTGTAGTTGAGCATCACCGCGTTGAAGACCTTGCTGTTGGGAATGCGCAGGTGATTGCCATCGAGCGTCATCAGCAGCGTGGCCCGGGTGGTCAGGCCGACCACCTTGCCTTCGTGGCCGTCAATGCTCAGGTGATCCCCCGGGGCGAAGGGCTGACGCAGGCTCAGCAGAATGCCGGCCAGGTGGTTTTCGATGATGTCCTTGAAGGCGAAACCCAGCGCGATGCCCACCACACCGGCGGCACCGAGCAGCGCACCGACCATCGCCGTCAGATCGAGCAGTTCCAGCGCCAACAGCAGGCCCACGCCGAGGCTCAGCAAGCGGACGCCCTGCCCGGCCAACTCGGCCAGATAGGGATTGCCA
>JAGRIE010000144.1 GCA_020443425.1 Halioglobus sp. | reverse complement strand
TACGAGATCATGACCGACGCCAATCAGGGCTTTGCGCGTGACAACGCGCGCCGCCGCGCCGAGGCGCTTGCCCCCTTCAACCTCGCCTGGATCGAAGAGCCCCTGCCCGCCGACGATATCGCCGGCCATGTCTCGCTGGCCGCATCGACGCCCATTCCCATCGCGGTCGGGGAATCGCTCTATTCCATCCGCCATTTCGCCGAATATGCCGCCCGCGACGCCTGTGGGATCATTCAGGTCGATGCCGGGCGCATCGGCGGCATAACCCCCTGGCTGAAGGTCGCCCATATGGCCGAGGGTTTCGACATCCCGGTCTGCCCGCATTTCCTGATGGAGCTTCATGCCTCGCTGGTCTGCGCGGTCCAGAACGGGCGCTATGTCGAATATATCCCGCAACTGGACGAGATCACCCAATCCGGCCTGCGCATCGAGAACGGTCAGGCCTTCGCCCCCGAAACCCCGGGGCTAGGCATCGACTGGGATCTGGACGCCATCGCCGGGCGCGCCATTCCCGAATTCACCCGCTCGATCACCGAGGCCGCGCCATGATCCGCATGGGCTCCGTCATCGGCCTCGCGCCGGAGAAGATCGCCGAATACAAGGCGCTGCATGCCG
>JAGRIE010000143.1 GCA_020443425.1 Halioglobus sp. | reverse complement strand
ATGAAACATATCCGGGTGGGGTTTGCTCGCGCCGATGTCCTCGGCCAGGAAGGCGAAGTCAAAGTACTCCCCGGCATCGGTCCGGTAGACGTCGGCGTTGCCGTTGGTCAGTGCGCCCAGGGTAAAGCGGCTTGCCAGCGACTCCAGCACGGCCAGCGCCTCAGCATACAATTGCACTTGCTGACGCTGTTCAAGAAATGCCGCGAACGCCTGCTCCGCGCCGCTACGGGCCTCCCGCTCCGCGTATCCGGCGGCAACTTGTAACTCGTACAGCATCTGGATACGCATCTGGCTGACATGGTGCAACAGCTGCGGGTGCCGCCGCCAAACCGATTTTTTGAGTTCCCACAGGCCCTCATGGTCATAGGCTTCCACCGCACCCGGACGATGCCTGCGCAGCCAGTCCTGTTGTGCCTGCTCGGCCCGCAACAGGGCCGGTTCCACGTCCCACAGGGTATTGTCCAGGTCGAATGTGATCACTTTGATATTCATGTAAGCGTTGTCCCGGCCGGGTCTGGGCGAGCGCGCGACCCCGGTCAGCCCTTGTCGCGGCGTTTGGCTCGCGGATGGGCGGCATCATACACCTTGGCCAGGTGCTGGAAATCCAGGTGGGTGT
>JAGRIE010000142.1 GCA_020443425.1 Halioglobus sp. | reverse complement strand
ATCAGTGAAGCATTCCCTGGCCAGATGTGGATGCCTGAAAAGTCCTTTTGCTCGCCGCTTGGTTACGGCGGCAAGGTTGACCTGCACAGCAAGTCCGTGGTGGCTGACTTCAAAACGAAAGATTTTGGGCCTGATGACAAGGTGTGTGCATACGACGATCAGATAATGCAGCTTGACGCATACAGGCATGGGCTTGGCTACCCATCTGCGACACTGGCCAATATTTATGTATCACGCAGCCATCCCGGCGAAGTTCGGGTAATTGTCCATGACGAAGGCGACCACTTCCAGCGGTTCAGTCTGCTGCTGGAGTACTGGAAACTCAGCAAGGGCTATACGCCTATGGCGCAGGCGGCGTGATTTAACGATTTATGGCGGGAACCCTGTGGAGCCACAGCGGGCTTGGCAAGGAGTAGCGCCCTGCCCCGCCACCATTTCACCCAGCGCCCGGTGGTCTACTTCCGACCGCATGGAGGTCTGCCGAGGCGCTGGTTTTTTAACTTAGGAGAGTAGTAATGAACGTATTTAATTTTACAGGCAACATCGGAAGCGATGCTGAAACGCGATACACGCAAAGCCAGAAGGCTGTCACTTCTTTCTCTGTGGCGTCTACGGCGG
>JAGRIE010000141.1 GCA_020443425.1 Halioglobus sp. | reverse complement strand
TGGCCAACCTTTGTGGCCGCGTCGATGTTGCCAGTAGCAGCATCACGCAGTTCTTTGTCCAAAGTCGAGGCACTTGCCAGGACTTTGCTGCCGTCGGCCGAGATGACCTGGGCGTATATATGCTGCGACGAGCGGAACACGCAGAGACGCACGACTTCGAGTTCGTGCATTTTCAGACGTGCTTTGCGAGCGCGACGCAGGCGAGTAACTTTTTTGTCGGTCATTTGCTATGCCCTACTTCTTCTTGGCTTCTTTACGACGGACGACTTCGTCCGCGTAACGTACACCCTTACCTTTATAAGGCTCTGGCGGACGGAAACCGCGGATCTCAGCGGCCACCTGACCTACCAGCTGCTTATCAATACCCCGGATCAGGATATCGGTTTGGCTAGGAGTCTCAGCGGTGATGCCTTCCGGCAGTTCGTAATCCACTGGGTGCGAGAAGCCAAGAGCCAGGTTCAGCACTGTGCCTTTTGCTTGCGCTTTGTAACCAACACCGACCAGCTGGAGCTTGCGCTCGAAGCCTTGGCTTACGCCTTGGACCATGTTGTTTACCAACGCACGAGTGGTACCAGCCATTGCGCGAGTTTGTTGATCGCCATTGCGAGCAGCGAAACGCA
>JAGRIE010000140.1 GCA_020443425.1 Halioglobus sp. | reverse complement strand
ACCGTGCTTTCCGAAGGCAGGTTGGGGGAGGAGAGAATGTCGTGCCACATCGTTGGCACGCCGCCCATCCGGGTCGGGCGCAACTCGCGCATCAGCCGGACCGTCTGGTCACGGTCATAACGTTCGAGCACGACGAAGGCGCTGGCGGTGGCGAGCGCGCCGACCATGATCGCAATCGAGCCGCCGATGTGATGATAGGGCACCGCGTTGAGCCACACGTCATGCTCGTTGCCGCCGTAAACCGCCGGGCGCAGCCAGCCGCCGTAAAGCACGCAACGCTGGCTCAGCAGCGCGCCCTTGCTCTTGCCGGTGGTGCCACTGGTGAACTGGATGAGACAGGGCGCATCCGGGCCGGGATCCGGCAGGTCACCAGTTCGCGATGTCTCGGCAATGGCGGCCACGTCGTTCAGCGGCAGCACCGGGAACGTGGCGAAAGGAGCCAGTCGCTCGCCAAGATCGGCGTCGCGGAATCCCTGCCCGGTGAAGCCAAGCGACGGCTCGATCAGTTCGCAGGCGTGGCGCACTTCGGCTTGGCTCCAGCCGGTGTTGAAATGGGCGACGACCATTCCCGCGAGCGTGCAGGCGTGCTGCACCACCACGCTCTCCAAGGCGTTGCGCGACC
>JAGRIE010000013.1 GCA_020443425.1 Halioglobus sp. | reverse complement strand
CATCAGCAAGGGACTGGCGCTGCGTGATGACTACAAACACAGCGCGCTGGTCACCGTGGTCTTCGGCCCACACGCCCCCTACACCGTCTGCGAGGCCAATCTCGCCAAGGTGGCGACGCTGGCCGCGGAACTGGACGCCCCGGTGCACATTCATTTACACGAAACTGCCGGCGAGGTACTGATGGCGGTAGAGCAGAGCGGGGAGCGACCGCTGGATACCCTGCACCGGCTCGGACTGCTCGGCCCGCGCACCCAGTGCGTGCACATGACCGACCTGGGCGACCAGGACATCGCGCTGCTGGTGGAGAGCGGTGCCAGTGTGGTGCACTGCCCGCAGTCCAATATGAAGCTGGCCTCCGGCACCTGCCGGGTCAGCGCCCTGCTGGACCGGGGTGTCAATGTCGCGCTGGGCACTGACAGTGCCGCCAGCAACAATGATCTCAACCTGTTCGGCGAGATGCAGGCGGCCGCGCTGCTGGCCAAGCTGCACACCGGCGATGCCACTGCGCTGCCCGCGGCCGACGCCCTGGCCATGGCCACCATCAACGGCGCCCGCGCGATGGGACTGGACGACCGTATCGGCAGCCTCGAAACGGGTAAGCAGGCCGACCTGATCGCGGTGAACCTGAGTGGCCCCGAGACACAGCCGCTCTACCACCCGCTGTCGCAACTGGTCTACGCCTGCAACGGCAGCCAGGTCAGTCACAGCTGGATTGCCGGGCAGGCCGTCATGGCCGACCGCAAGCTCGCGCGCATTGATCTCGACACCCTCACCCGGCGTATCAACGGCTGGCAACAACGGATTGCACATACCGCGGGGACTGCACAATGAACAAGCAGCTCAATGTCGACCCACAGGAGATAGCCAAATTTGAGGCGCTCGCCTCGCGCTGGTGGGACCGGGGCAGCGAGTTCAAACCGCTGCACGATATCAATCCACTGCGCGCCAATTATATCGACGAGCACTCACCGGTCGCCGGCAAGCGGCTGGTGGATGTGGGTTGCGGCGGCGGCATCCTGGCCGAGGCCATGGCCCAGCGCGGCGCGGCTGTCACCGGTATCGACATGGGCGAGGCACCGCTGGCCGTGGCGCGACTGCACCAGCTGGAATCCGGTGTCGAGGTGGATTACCGCCAGTCCACGGCGGAACAGCTGGCGGCGGACGAAGGCGCCGTATACGACATCGTCTGCTGCCTGGAGATGCTGGAACACGTGCCGGACCCGGGCGCGGTCATCGCCGCCTGCGCCGCCCTGGCGAAGCCCGGCGGAGCCCTGTACTTCTCCACCATCAACCGCAATCCGAAGGCGTTCGCGTTCGCCATCGTCGGCGCCGAGCATATTCTGCAGCTGCTGCCAGCGGGCACCCACGAGTACGCCAAGTTCATCAAACCCTCTGAACTGGCCGGCTGGATGCGCGAGGCGGGGCTGGTGCTAAAGGGTATGACCGGCCTGACGTACAACCCGCTGAGCCGGCGCTACCGGCTGAACGAGAAGGACGTCAGCGTGAACTACATGGTGCACGCAGTGAAGCCGGCGTGATGCAACAGCCAGCCCCCCCCTTCGCCGGCAGGCTGCGCGCGGTTATTTTCGACCTCGATGGCACGCTGGTCGATACCGCCGACGAATTCGTTCCCGTGGTGCAGGCACTACGACGGGAGCACGGGCGCGAACCGATGGACCCGGCCCGCATTCGCGCCTCGGTATCCAGTGGTGCCCGCGCGCTGGTCAGCCTGGGGCTGGATATGGCCGAGGACGCACCGGAGTTCGAGCGAAATCGACTGCGCCTGCTGGAACTCTACAGCGAGGTGCTCGGCACCCTGGCCGCACCCTACCCCGGCATCGAGTCCCTGCTGGCGCGATTGCAGTCGCAGGGTGTCGCGTGGGGAATCGCCACCAATAAACCGCGCGCCTACACCGCGCCGCTGCTGCAGAAGCTGGGCATCCAGCCGCCACCGGGCAGCGTAGTCTGCCCGGACGATGTCCGCCACCGCAAACCGCACCCGGAGTCGCTGTACCTGAACTGCCGGGAACTGGGCTGTGCGCCGCACGAGGCGATCTACGTGGGCGACCACCTGCGGGATATCGAGGCCGGACGCGCCGCCGGCATGTACACCATTGCCGCCGGCTACGGCTATATCGAGGCCGGCGACGACCCGCAGCAGTGGGGCGCCAACGCACAGGCACACCACAGTACCGACCTGCTCGAATTGATTCTGGGCAACCGACAACAGGACATCGCATGACCGATCTGCTTATCCCCGACAACTACACCGCCCGCAGCGACCTGCTGGCGGGCAAGTCCATTCTGGTTACCGGCGCCGGTGACGGTATCGGTCGCGCTGCGGCGCTGACCTACGCCGCGCACGGCGCCACCGTCCTGTTGCTGGGGCGCACCGGCAGCAAACTGGAGGCGGTGTACGATGCGATTGAGGCGGCGGGCGGGGCCAGGCCCGCCATCATTGAAATGGACCTGGCCACCGCTGTGGAGGAGAGTTACGCCAATCTGGCGAACGGGCTCAGTGAGGAGTTTTCCTGTCTCGATGGCCTGCTGCACAACGCCGCGCTGCTGGGCGATCGCCGACCGATTGCGGACGCCGGCTACGCCAGCTGGGCCGAAGTGATGCAGGTGAATGTCAATGCACAGTTCCTGCTGACGCGCTACCTGTTGCCGCTGCTGCAACAGGCGCCCAGCGCGTCCATCGTGATGACATCCTCCGGGGTCGGCCGCACCGGCCGGGCGTACTGGGGGGCGTATGCGGTGTCAAAGTTCGCCACCGAAGGGTTTATGCAGGTACTGGCGGACGAACTGGAGAACACCTCGAATATCCGCGTCAACAGCCTGAATCCGCGCGGCACCAACACCGCGATGCGCAGGACCGCCTACCCGGCGGAGGAGCCCACCAGCAACCCCTCACCGCAGGACATCATGCCGGCGTACCTCTACCTGATGGGCGAGGACAGCATCGGCGTCACCGGCAAGGCGTTCGACGCGCGCTAGCGCGGGCGCTCAGCTTCGACCGCGCGGCTTCGGGCCACTGCGCTTGGCCGCGCCGCGGCCAGCGCCGGCGCCGCCGTGGCGCTTGCCGAACTGGCGCTCCATCAGCTCGCGCTCCCTGTCGGTGCTGCGCGCCAACTCTTTCGGCGCGAGACCGGCCATACGATACAGCGATTTCACATCGGTGCGCTCCAGTTCTGTCCACTGCCCCTGCTTGACCTTTGAGGGGATGAAGACATCGCCGTAGCGGACGCGCTTGAGGCGCGATACGGTCAGACCCTGTGACTCCCACAGGCGTCGCACTTCGCGGTTGCGCCCCTCCATCAGCACAACACAGTACCAGCGATTGATGCCGCCTTTGCCGATCTGCTGGATGTCGGTGAAACGCGCCACCCCATCCTCCAGCATCACACCTTCCAGCATGCGCTGCAGCATATCGTCCTGCACATCGCCCATCACCCGCACCATATATTCGCGCTCGATGTTGGACGAGGGGTGCATCAGCGCATTGGCCAGCTCACCGTCGGTGGTGAACAACAGCAGGCCGGAGGTATTGAAATCCAGTCGGCCAATGGAAATCCAACGGCCGGTTTTCAGCTTGGGCAGACGCCCGAACACTGTGCGGCGCCCCTCCGGATCATTGCGCGAGCAGACCTCTCCGGGCGGCTTGTGGTACAGAATGCAGCGCGCCTCCTCGGCCGGCGCGATATCCAGTGCGCGACCGTCGACGGCCAGCTTGTCGCGGCCATCCACGCGGTCACCGAGGTGGGCGACCCTGCCGTTGACCGCCACACGACCGGCCTCGATCCAGCGCTCCATCTCCCGGCGCGAACCGAGACCGGTACGCGCCAGTACTTTCTGCAGTTTTTCGCCGGCGCTGGGCGCGGCCACAGGGGCTTTGGCAGCGGCTGGCCTGGCTTCGACGCCGGCCGGCTGCTTGCCCTGCAGTCGGGGTGCGTCCCGGTGGGACTTCTTTGCCATATCAGATCAGTTCTTTGATTCGGATTCAGACGACGCGCTGTCCGCGTAGCCATCCGGCGCCGGGTCAATCCCGCTGTCAGCAACGGGGGCAGCAGCGCCGGACCCTGGCTGCGCCGCTCGCGCCTCCAGATCATCCGCCGCTTCGGCAAGAGTCACAGGCTCGGACTGCTCGCCGGCAGGTGCCGGCACATGTGCCGTACCGCCGACCACACTCAGGCCCGGGCCTGACGCCACGGCCTCCTGCGCAGGCGCAGAGCCGTCTGGCGCAGCCTCCAGTTCCATCTGGCCCGCTTCCGCCTGCGCTGCAGCGCCCTCCCCGGATGCGTCCTGCCCGGCCGGTGCAGCCTCTGCCGTGGGCAGCGGATCGCTGAAGCCGAGCTCGGCGTTCAGCGTCTCGAGGTCGCGGATCTCCGCGAGCGCCGGCAGCTGATCGAGTGTCTTCAGGCTGAAGTAATCGAGGAACTGGCGGGTGGTGGCATACATCGCCGGCCGCCCGGGCACGTCGCGATGACCGACCACGCGTATCCACTCCCGCTCGTGCAGGGTTTTAATGATGTTGGAGCTGACAGCGACACCGCGTATCTCCTCGATCTCGCCGCGCGTGATGGGCTGCCGATAGGCGACCAGCGCCAGGGTTTCCAGCAGCGCCCGAGAATACTTCTGCGGCCGCTCGTGCCACAGCCGGCCAACCCAGGGACTGAGCGATTGCCGCACCTGGTAGCGGAAGCCGCTGGCCACTTCTTTCAGCTCAAAGCCGCGCTCGTCGCAGCGGGCCTGCGCCTCCGTCAGCGCCTCGCGAATCGCGGTGTTATCCGGCCGCTCGTGCTCCTCAAACAAATCCCCCAATTGCGCTACCGTGAGCGGCTTGTCTGCGGCCAACAGCGCCCCCTCGATAATCTGCACCAAACCGATGTCCGACATATTACTCCGACCTTGCCTTGACGTGGATCGGGCCGAAAAGTTCGGTCTGCACGATTTCCACAAGTGATTCCTTGATAAGCTCCATGATGGCCAGAAAGGTCACTACCACTCCCAGGCGGCCCTCGGAGGCACTGAACAGCGAGACAAAGGGTACAAACTGGCGACCGGCCAGGCGCTCCAGCACCTCGCTCATACGCTCACGCGTCGACAGCGCCTCGCGCTGGATATGGTGACTGGCGAACATGTCCGCCCGACGCATCACCTCGCCCATCGCCAGCAGCAGCTCCCGCATCTCGACCTGCGGCTCCAGCCGCGCGCGCTGCAGTTCGGGGGGACTCGCGCTGCCGACCCAGGTATCGCGCTCCACGCGCGGCAGCTCCTCGATATCCTCCGCCGCTTTCTTGAAACGCTCGTACTCCTGCAGCCGCCGGATCAGCTGCGCGCGCGGATCCTCCTCATCCTCCTCCACATCGCTGGCGCGCGGCAGCAGCATCCTCGACTTGATCTCGGCCAGCATTGCGGCCATCAACAGGTACTCCGCCGCCAGTTCGAACTGCATGGCATCCATCAGCTCCACGTACTGCATGTACTGCTCGGTGATACGGGAGACGTCGATATCGAGAATATCCAGGTTCTGCCGCTTGATCAGGTACAGCAGCAGATCCAGCGGGCCCTCGAAGGCCTCGAGGAACACAGCGAGCGCCTGCGGCGGGATATACAGGTCCTTGGGGAATTCGGTCAGCGTCTTGCCCATGACCACAGCGAACGGCATTTCACCCTGTTGCGGCCGCTCGCCCGCGCGCGACGACGCCGGCCCCTGCGGACTCACCACAGGCTGCGCCTCAGGGGCAGCCTGTGCTGCCGCACTTCCCTCATTTGTCGCTTCTGTACTGGATTCGTTGACTGACACGGCAAAAACCTGATTTTAGCTGGGCCACAGTATACCTGAGTAAATCCCCAATGCGTGAGGATGAATGTCCCGGGCAGCGGTTGTCGCCGCGGTAAAATCGGCGTCGGCCACGCCCCCGCGGGGCGAAAACCAGGAAAATTTGGCGGATATACGGCGATATTGGCGTCGAAGGCCTTCCTCCGGGGCCAGGAATCTATATAATCGCCCTTCTTCCACGCGCCCGTAGCTCAGCTGGATAGAGTAACTGGCTTCGAACCAGTTGGTCGGGAGTTCGAATCTCTCCGGGCGCGCCACTTTTTCATGAGTCATTTAGATACCCGGATGCGAACACTGAAGATCGCACTGCAACGTCTGGCCGGCGCACTGGCGCTCGCAGCGGCTCACACCACACAGGCCGCCATCCCGGCGACCCCGGTGATGACGCTGTACCAGTTCAACGGCGCCCTCGAAGTCCCCTACTACGATGTGCAGGCATTCCAGCGCAGCGGCCTGGCCAACCCGGCCGGCAACCTGGTGCAGGGCACCTCCCTGATTCCCTGCCTGGTGGTGCGCGAGGGCCAGCCGCTGACCGACGCCAGCGGCACCCCGTATGTCGGCTTTGAAGTAGTCGTCGACCCGCGAGCGGCCACCGATTCGGCAACTGCGCGCGTGGCAGAGGCCATTGCACAGCGCAAGGCCCTCACCGTGGACAACCACCACTGCGCCGCCGACCAGCGCCATGTCATCAGTGTGCGCAAGCTGTACGCGATGGAAAAGGTGCCGTTTTTTGATCCGCCGCGCACCGGGACACCGGCGCCGGCCTCTGCCACACCGGCAGCGACGGCGGGTCCGGACGCGGTGGTGCGCGCTTTCCACAACAGCACCCAGTGCGCGCAGGCCAACAGCCGGCTCATCGGGCGGCGCGATTCCCTGCTGGCGGCCTGGCGCGGGTTCCAGCAGGAGCGCGCCGGCAGCTGGCCGCAGGAGACACTGGAGCAGGCCCGCGACCTGGACCTCACCATGCGCACGGCCCTGTTCGAGGGGCACCTGGATCGCGGCTGCAACGCCTACGGCGCCTGCGAGCGCAATATCATCGCACTGACCATCCGCAATCGCGCCCTGCAGCGCTGCTTCAGTCGCGAGGGCTGCTCCTCCGAAGGGGATTTTGCCGGCGTCGCCACCAAGGTGTCGCAGTACAACATCTGGGATGAATACCTCACGCAGATTTCCGGTCTCACCTCCTGCTTCCTGCGCGACGACCTCGCGGCACAGCCCTACTACGACAAACTGCAGGCGATGTACGGCCAGAACGTCATTGATGTGCAGCGTATCCTGTTTGGCGACAGCGCCGATCTGCAGGCCCTGTTCCCGGGCACGCCGCTGCCGGAACTGGAGCGCACCGCGCACTATTACCACGCGCCCGCGATGGGCAAGTGTTTTCCGGAGCACGAGCGCGTCGAGTACATGTCGGGCGCCGTGGCACGCAACGGCAACGACTTCGCGCTGATCGCCAACACGCGTATCCAGGTCGATGACAAGGTCGGCAATGGCTACCGCTTTCGCACCTTTGTGCTGCAGGAGGACGACGATCGCGACACGGTCGAGTTCAGGGACGACTACCCCGGCTTCCTTGTCGACGACCGCAAAGTGACGCTCTCCACCGCCACCGACTGCGCACCCTACGGCATTCCCGCCGGCTGCGCGCTACAGGAAGTCGGGCGACACCGCAAAACGCCATTCTGGCTGAATGCGGGCCGGCCGCTGGGGCTCAGCTGCAACATCGCACAGCGCGGCGAGTCCTGCGCCGGCCCGGAACAGATGGTCACGGTACAGGTCGGCGGGGTGTGCGATACCCAGATGCGACCCGTGTCCGGCGTGCACTGAGGCAGCTTACCGCCGGAACGCCCGCCTGCCCCATCGCCGGCAACGGTTTGCACCCTTGCATCCCGACGGTACAATCGGGTTCCCTGACCCCGTTTTGGATGACCTGTGCGCAAGACCCGCCCTGCGACAACCCGGCAACTGCGCTGGCTGCTGCTTTCGCTGGTGCTCTGTTCCGCGTTCGCGCGCGCCGTGACGCCTGTGGCGGTGACCGCTATCGACGACCGCGTGCGTATTGGCCCTGAACACCTGGCACTGCTTGAGGACCCCGCCGGTTCGCTCAGCTACGCGCAGGTCGTCGAGTCCTGGCGAGCGGCTGACTTCTCTCCGTCGCCTGCCAGCGCCCTCAACCGCGGCATTACCAGCTCGGTCTACTGGGCCCGCCTACAGATCACCAACCCGGATGCCACTGCTCGCAGGGTCATCCTGAGCCACGACTATGCGCCCACCGACGACGTGCGGGTTTTCACCGGGCCCGGCGCGGGCGATGTGCGAATCGCGGGCGACTCCGTCGCACCGGGGCACCGCTTTCGCAACCGCGTGGCGGCGTTTGAGCTGGAACTGCCGCCCGACAGCTCGCAGACGCTGTATCTGCGTGTCGCCACCGAGTCCAACCTGAACCTGGAGCTCTCCCTGTGGCCGCCGATGCAGTTCCAGTGGCACGAGCAACTGCTCGGCCTTGCCTATGGTGTGCTGTTCGGCGGTGTCGCCGTCACCGTGCTCTATCTGCTGTTCGCGGCGCAACTGGCCCGGGAGACCAATGCGCTGCTACTGGCCGCCTACCTGACCTCCTACGGGCTCTACCTGGCGTTCCTGAACGGCTTTCCCAGTCTCTGGCTGCCCGCGGCGCTGCTGCCGTTCATCAACACCCTGCACCTGGCCAGTATGGGCTTGCTGTTCGGCTTCGGCGCGCTGTTCTTCCGCCGCTACCTGCTGCTGGCCAGCCAGTGTCGCTGGGCCGACCGGGTGGTGGCGCTGTTGCAGTGGCTGGGTTTTGCGGTAATTCTCTCACCGCTGCTGTCCACAGCCACACTCGGCCTGATCCTGGGACTGGTCGCCGGGCTGGGACCGCTGTTCACGATCGGGCTGGCTTTCTACCTGTGGTACCGGCGCCGGCCCCACGCATCGGTATTCGCGCTCGGCTGGACTATCGCCCACCTGGGCTCGATGCTGGGCACCCTGAGGGTCAGCGGGGTTCTGCCCAACAGCGACCTGCTGTTGCATCTGCCCGCGATCGGCTGCGCGGTGGCGTTTGCTTTTTTCACCTGGTCGATCGCGACCCGCGTGTCCGCTGAACGCGTCTACGCCTATACCGATTTCCTCACCGGGCTGGCCAATCGACGCCTGTTCCAGATCCAGGGCGAAATGGAGTACGATCGCGCGCGTCGCTACGACCACCCGCTGTCGCTGGTGCTGCTGGATGTCGATCACTTCAAGCGGGTCAATGACAGCTGGGGCCACGCCTTCGGCGACCAGGTGTTGCGCGGGCTGGCCCAGCACTGCCAGAAGCAGTCGCGGGCCTCCGACCTGGTGGTGCGACTCGGTGGCGAGGAGTTCGCCATCCTGCTGGTGGAGACACCCATCTCCGAAGCGCGCAAAATCGCCGAGCGTTTACGGCTGGCGCAGATGGCGGCTGCCCCCGAGGGCAGGGAGATCACCGTGAGCCTCGGCATCAGCGAGTTGCTGCCGGGTGACCGCGGTATTGAAGACCTGCTGCAGCGGGCAGACGCCGCCATGTACCGCGCCAAGGAGGCCGGGCGCAACCGCACCGAACTGCAGACCGGGGCAGCCGGCCTGTCGTGAGCCGGGCCGGCGCTGCCGCCAACCGATAAAAACGCGGCACAGTGATGCCGAAACGTGACACCTGTCACGCTTGCCGCATGCGATAGATTTGACTCTGCCCTATACTGGATTTCCAACAGGCTTTTTGCGACGACATCAGACACCACTCCGACAGATCCAGACTCATGCACACTTATTTATCCCGCTGGCGGCGCCTCACCGCCCTCGCTTTTCTCTGCGCACTGGCAGCCAATCCGGCATCCGCACAGGGCTCCCACAACCAGCCCGGCGTGCGCCACTATGAACTCGGCGCCTATCTCTCGCAGTACGATATCTGCGGCACCGAGGAACCGGTCGGCATGGTCAACTGGAAGCCGATCAAGGATGCCGATGGCGCGCAGTACCTCGATACCATCGCGGTCAACCTGGACTACCTCGGTGTCCCCTGGGACCAGCGGCCGGCGTGGTGGGAGCAGGCCATTGAGAACTACGCCATCTGGCTGCGCGACCACACCGAGGGCAATGTGCTGCTGCACACACGGCCGATGCAGCGGCTGGACTGGATGCCGGCACCCGGAGAGACGCCCTACCACACACCCAGCAGTTACTACCCGCCGCGCACCTGCGCCATTCCGCCCGACGCGGCCCAGCGCTACGCCGATTATGTCGGCTGGGTGGCAGGCGTATTCTCGGAACAACTCGGGTCGCGTCTGAAGTATTTCGTCCACGCAGCAGAGGCGCAGTCGCCGTGGGAGGGAAAGATCGACGAATTCGAGCGCTCCGGCCAGCGGGCCTGCCTGGAGGGCGATGAGGACTATGACGACCTGCTCAATGCGGCCTATGACGCGGTGAAGAAAGTCGACAGCCGCATTTTCACCTTCCCCTCATTCGGCGTGGAAGAGCTGTACGCGCTGTCCTACGAGCCCAACAGCAATCGCTACCGAGGCTGTATGGCGGGACAGGATCGCAGCGAGTGCGCGGCGGCGAATATCACGCGGGCCGCCTCCCTGAAACGGGATAAATTCGGTGTTGCGTTCCAGCCGTTCTCTCACGCACACGCCGATTACGACCCCGCCAAACCGAACTACGATGAGCATTTCCTCTACGACAATGCACTGGAGGTGTTCTCCGAAATCGACTGGCTGAACGCCGGCGCCAAACGGGACGAGGGCATCGTGGTCACGGAAACCTCCTGGAATGCCACCGAGGTCATCATCCACGTCAGCAGCGATCCCGGCGCGGGCAAGGAGTGCTGGGATTTCGATTTTGAACCGGGGTCAGAGCCGCAGTATGCGGAGACCGGCTTCTACACCGACGGCAGCTGCGTCGGCGTATCCTGGCCCTACCAGGATCCCGATGAACCGATGGGCAGCGCGCAGGAACAATCGGACTTTTTCAATCACCTGGTCATCACGGCGCACGCGAATCCCCGCGTAGAACTTATCACCTGGTGGTCTGTGCGCGACCAGATCGACAGCGGCATCACCACCCAGAGGGGCATCGCGCCAGCGCTGGAAAACAGCAGCTGCAGCCCGGTGGCCTGGGACAACGCCATCCACGCCTTCCGGCACGCTGTCCCGAAGGAAATCCACGAGAAATACGGCACCCCCTACAGCAGCGATCTCGCCAACTTCGGCGAGGCGACATTCAAGAACTGGTCGACCACCGGCTTCCTCGATTACTTCGGCAACGACATCGGCCGGCCGTTGAAAACCGACTGGCAAAACGTGCGCGCCAACCAGCTGTTTCACGAGGGCTCCGATCCGGCCCAGTGTTTCGATGACCTGGACAATGACGGCGACGGACTCTACAACTGCGATGACCCCAACTGCCAGAACCTGCCGGCCTGCATGCTGCTGAACTACTCCTCCGGGGTCGGCGACTGGGCCACCATCAATTCACCGGACGGCAGCCTGACGCTGACTATCAAGCAGATGGACCTGGGGCTCCTGGTGCCGCGATACCCCGAGGGGCAGCTGCTGTACTACCGGTTGCAACGCGAGGGTGAAACCGTGCTGGACTGGTCGCCGCTGGGGCTGGAACTTGAAGACAGCGACTTCATCTCGGACCTGCAACTTGTCGGCATCAACTGGGATGTGGTCGGCGACGAGTACACCCTGCTGCACGGCAAGCGCGCGGATCACAGCTACGCTGCCTGGGACCTGGTACTGGCCGTGCAGAACCCGGAGGCCGACTTGATGGCGCTGCGCTTTCGCCTGTTCGACGACGGGCTGGCGTTCCGCTACGAGCTGCCCGGCAGCGGCGAGGCAACCGTCACCGGCGAGCAGACGGCGTTTCGACTGCCGGAAGGCTCAATGGCCTATGTCACCGGGGCGGTGCCGCCCTCCCTGTACCAGCCCGGTTATGAAAACCCCTACTCCCTGCACAGTGCCGGCGCCGAGGCGGGCGCTGGCCTGGATGGGTACTACTACCCGGCGCTGTTCCAACTGCCGCAGGGCCGCACCTACGTGCTGTTGCACGAAGCCGGCCTGGACAGTTCCTACGCCGGCACCCGGCTGGATGCCGACACCAGTGACAGGGTCTACCAGGTACGTTTCCCGTCGCCAGATGAGGGCGACGCGCTGGCGCCGGTACAGCCGACGCTGGCACGCCCGGGCGCGACGCCATGGCGCCTGGCGGTCGTGGGTTCGCTGCAGGATATTGTCACCTCTAACCTCAGCACGCACCTGAGTCCCGCGCTGGACCCGGTATTCCAGGGTGACACAAGCTGGGTCACCCCTGGCAAAGCCGCCTGGTCATGGTGGAGCCAGGATACGCAGACGCCTGCACTGCAGCGGCAGTATATTGATTCCGCCGCGGAATTCGGCTGGCAGTATGTGATCGTGGATGCCGACTGGTCGCTGTGGCCCGATGCCGATTCCGCAGTGCAGTCACTGGTGCAGTACGCCAACCAGCGCGGCGTCAAATTACTGCTTTGGTACAACTCCGGTGGCGACAACAATGCGGTTGCCTTCGAGCCGCGCGGGCGCCTCGACGACGAGGCCGCGATCCAGGCCGAGTTTGCCAGGCTCGCGGCCTGGGGTGTGGCAGGGGTCAAGGTCGATTTTTTCCGCAGCGACAAACAGGCCCGTATCAAGCAGTACCGGGATATATTGCGTATTGCTGCAGCGCACAAACTGCACGTGGTGCTGCACGGTTCCACGCCGCCGCGGGGCTGGCGGCGGCAGTTCCCCAACCTGCTGACCAGCGAGGCCGTGTTTGGCGCGGAGCACTATAAATGGTCACCGGGCCCGGACGCCGAACACAATGTGCGGCTGGTGTTCACCCGCAATACCGTCGGCGCAATGGATTACACGCCTCTCGCCTTTGCCGAGCCGCTGGCGCTGCAGGGCATCAGCTACTCGCACCAGCTGGCACTCGCGGTGGTTTTTGAGTCGGCGCTGCAGGTATTCGCCGGCCAGGCCGACAGCAGTGCCAACAAGGGCTTCCGCCAGCTGTACGCCGATTTCCCCTTTGTGAAGGGGTTCCTGAAACAGCTCCCGGCGCGCTGGGATGACAGCCGCCTTCTGGACGGCGATCCGGATAGCCACGCGGTGCTGGCGCGGCGGCACGCAAACCAGTGGTATGTCGCCGGCATCAACGCCGAGGCTGCTCCACGCGAGTTTGTGCTGGATATGGCCGGGCTGCTGGAGGGTGAGGATACCGAAGGTCTGTACTACGCGGTCAACCTCATCACTGAAGGTGCCACAGCTGGGCAGTTGCAGAACACCGTGCTGGTCGCCGCTCCCGATGACGAGATTGCTGTCACCATGGAGGCCCGGGGCGGGTTCACTATGACGCTGACGCCGGTGCCCGCCGTCGCCGGTTGCGGGGAGTGAGATTGGCTGCGCCGTCGGCTAGATCTCAAACGGCGCAGTGTCCCCTTTACCCACCCGCACCACCACCGGCTGTTCGTCCGCCAGGTCCACCACTGTGGTCGGTTCCAGGCCGCAGTAACCGCCATCGATAACCAGGTCCACCTCGTGCTCCAGCGTCTCCCGAATATCGTAGGGGTCCATCAGCGGCAGGTCATCGCCGGGCAGGATCAGCGTCACGCTCATCAGCGGCTCGCCGAGATCAGCCAATAATGCCGCCGCGATTGGGTTATCCGGCACGCGCAGCCCAACGGTTTTTCGCTTCGGGTGCATCAGGCGACGGGGCACCTCGGAGGTCGCCGGCAGGATAAACGTATAGGGTCCTGGCGTAGTGTGGCGCAGCAGGCGATACACGGCATTGCTGACCTTGGCATAGGTGGCGATCTCCGACAGATCGCTGCACACCAGTGTGAAATTGTGGCGTGCATCGAGCTTACGGATACGGCGAATCCGGTCCAGCGCATTCTTGTCGCCGATATGGCAGCCCAGCGCATAGGCGGAATCGGTGGGGTACACCACAACGCCGCCGCCCTTGATTATGTCCACGGCCTGGCGAATGAGGCGCGCCTGGGGATTTTCCGGGTGAATCTGGAAAAACTGGCTCACAGTGTCATCTCTTGTTATGTCAACGTAACGGTCGCGATACTACGGCGCCGGAGCCCATCGCTCCCAGACACCGTGCAACCCCTCAAACGGGCTGGATTCTACACCGACTGCGGCGCTGTAGGGGGCATCGCGGTGAAAATCGCTGCCGAGCGACACCTCCAGCGCGTAATCCCTGGCCAGGCGGCTCAGGAGCGCGGTCTGGTCACTTGTCTGTCTGCCACTGAGAACCTCGATACCGCGCCCCCCGGCGGCGACAAAAGCCTCGATCAACCGCCGCAGTTTCATGCCAGTGAAGCGGTATTTTAACGGGTGGGCCAGCACAGCGGTGCCGCCGCAGGCGACGATCCAGTCGACCACTTCGGCCAGCGCCGGCCAGAACGCCTTGACGTCGCCGGTCTTGCCCTGGCCCAGATGCCTGTCAAACGCCTGGTTGTGATCGGCCACATGCCCCTGCTCCACCATCCACTGTGCGAAATGCGGCCGCCCCAGCTGGCTGTCTCCGGCCACTGCCAGGGCGCCGTCGAGGGCACCGCCAAAGCCCCGGGCGGCGAGTCGCGTCGCGATTTTCTCACCCCGGTCCCGCCTCGCGGCAGCCATCGTCTCCAGCGCCGCTATCATCACCGGGTGATCGCACTGCACACCCAGGCCCAGGACATGGATGGTGGTGGCCGACCACTGGCAGGAAAACTCGATTCCGGGTATGAGCTGCATACCGTCCTCGGTCTGCCTATGGTAAGCTTTCGCTGCCTCGTAGCCGGCCATCGTGTCGTGATCCGTGATTGCCAGTTGTCGCACATTGCTGGCCACTGCTCGCGCCACCAGCTCGCAGGGATCGAGGGCGCCGTCGGAGGCGGTAGTGTGGGTGTGAAAATCAATCAGCACGTGTTGCATCCTGTTGCACCGGCTGCTTGACACAGGCACCCATCGGTTCAATGTTAATAATCATCCCCACATGGTAACAGCCGGAGCACACCAGAATCCATGAAGCAAATCGCCGAGTTCGTTCCCATTGTCCTGTTTTTCATCGTCTACCAGCTCGATGGCGAGAGTATCACCCTGCTGGGCTGGACCTACCATTTTGACGGTATCTACTCCGCCACGGCGGTACTGATGCTGGCCACGGTCCTGCAGTTGGTGTTCACCTACGCGCTGACCCGTCACCTGGAGAAACGCCTGCTGTGGCTGGCTGCCGCCGTCCTGGTGTTCGGTGGCGCGACCCTGTTTTTCCACAACCAGATGTTCATCCAGTGGAAACCGACGATCTTCAACTGGGCACTGGCGCTGGCCTTCGGCCTGTCACAATTCATCGGCGACAGGAACCTGATGCAACGCACACTCGGCAGCCAGATCCATCTGCCCAGGCCGGTATGGACCCGCCTCAACCTGCTGTGGACCGCCAATTTCTTCATCGTGGGCGGTCTCAACCTGATCGTGGCCTACGGCTTCAGTGAAGCCACCTGGGTCAGCTACAAAATGTATTCCGCCATCGGCTTCACGCTGGTGCTGACACTGCTCACAGCTTTCCTGATCAGTCCGCACCTGAAAGAGAGCGCGACTGAAGAACAGCAACTGTAACGGCCATACCGGCCCATCGAGGAGATCAACCCGGGATGTACTACGCAATACTCTGTGAGGATGTCGAGAACAGCACGCCGCTGCGCAAAAGCGCCCGCCCTGCCCACCTGGCGCGGCTACAGGCACTGGCGGACGCCGGCAAGCTGCTGGCCGCCGGCCCCCACCCGGCCATCGATGCCGAGGAGCCCGGCGATGCCGGCTTTACCGGCAGCCTGATCATCGCGGAGTTCGAGAGCCTGGAAGCCGCCACCACCTGGGCCGACTGCGACCCCTATGTGGACGCCGGCGTGTTCAGCAAAATTACTGTCAAACCCTACAAGCTGGTATTGCCCTGAGCTTCACCTTCCCGGCCAGCGGCGTTACATTAGCTTGTTTCAACCACGTCCTTCAGAGGAACAGACCTTGCGATTCTTCGTACCTTTATTGATGCTTTTCACCCTGTTCACCCACACTGTGCTGGCGCAGGACATCCGCTATGTCAGCGGCGACCAGAGCGTACCGCTGCGCGCCGGTGCCGGAGACGACTACCAGGTGGTGCACCGCGGTATCCCGCCTGGCGCCCGCCTGATTGTGTCGCGTACCTCTGATGACGGCCTGTGGGCTGACATCACCACCGATGCCGGTGTCACCGGCTGGATTCCAGCCCAGAAGCTGCTGGTTGAACCGCTGACGCCAGAGGTCGCCCCCGCCGGGGTAGCCGAGGCAGCGGTGGATGGCGATGACACCGACCAGGACGCCGCCCCGGGCGACGGCGCTGTAGAGCTGGCCGATCAGCTCAAGGTTCGCGACGAGCAGTTCAATGCGGTCGCACAGGAGCTGTACCGCCTGAAGCAGGTCTCCGGCAAGGCTGAGCAGCTGGACATCGACAACCGCCGGCTGGTGGAGATCACTGAAAATTTGCGCTCGGAAGTGGAGATGCTGCGCGCGGAAAACATGCGCTTGCAGGACAAGGTCGAAAGTGAGGACTTCATGAACGGGGCACTGGCGGTACTGCTGGGTGTCGTCATTGCCCTCGTCGCTCCACGACTGGTACCCAAGCGCCGCAAAAGTTCCAGCTGGGCCTGAGGGAGACTATCATGATTCGCATACTGCTCCTGTGCCTGTCCCTGCTGTTACCCGCGGTCGCTGTCGCCGCGGACAGCGTCGCAAAAAACCCGCAGGTGGTGATCAAGACCAGCGAGGGTGACATCACCGTACAGCTGTTTGCCGACAAGGCGCCGGTCACTGTCGCCAATTTCCTCGACTATGTCGACAGCGGCTTTTACAAAGGCACCATCTTTCACCGCGTGATTCCCAATTTCATGATCCAGGGCGGCGGTTTCACCGCGGAGATGGTGGAGAAAGACACCGGGGACCCTATCGTCAACGAATCCAAGAATCGCCTGCACAACACCCGCGGCACACTGGCGATGGCGCGCACAACCGACCCGGATTCCGCCACCTCGCAATTCTTTATCAACCAGCGCTCCAACCTGAGCCTCGACTGGACGCCACAGAACCCCGGCTACACCGTGTTCGGCGAGGTGATACAGGGCATGGATATTGTGGACTTCATCGCCACCGCCCCGACCGGCAACGCCGGCAGGATGCAGGACGTGCCGAAGCAGCCCATTGTCATCAAAGAAATTGTGCGTCAGTAGTGGCCATGATTGCACTCAGCGTCAATCTCAACAAAATCGCCCTGATCCGCAATTCCCGCGATACCTGCAATCCGGACATCCCGCTGCACGCGAAAATGTGTATCGACGCCGGGGCTGACGGTATCACCGTTCACCCGCGCCCCGACCAGCGCCACATCCGCGTGCGCGATTGTTTCGACCTGGCCGCGATGCTGGACGTGGAGTTCAATATCGAGGGCAACCCCTTCACCGGGCCGCGCAACAGTGAGCGCGCCGGGGTGGAGGATTACCCCGGTTTCATGGCGCTGGTGAAAGAGATTCGCCCCGCGCAATGCACGCTGGTGCCGGATGGCGACGGCCAGCTGACCTCTGACCACGGCTTCGACCTGAAACGCGATGGCGAGCGCATCGCACCGCTGGTGCAGGAGCTGCAGGCGCTGGGAATACGCACCAGCCTCTTCATGGACCCGGACCCGGAGCAGATACGCCTCGCTGCCCAGACCGGCACAGACCGTATCGAGCTCTACACGGAGTCCTGGGCCCAGGCTTACCGGCTCGGCGACAATGTGGACGCCGTCTTCCAACAGTTCGTCGAGGCGGCCGAAACGGCCACCGACGCAGGCCTTGGCATCAACGCCGGCCACGACCTCGACCTGCACAACCTGCCGCGCTTCGCCACCATTGCCGGCCTGCAGGAGGTGTCCATCGGCCACGCCCTCACCGTCGATGCCATTCGCATGGGGCTGGCCGCAACGGTAGCGGCCTATCAGCTCGCACTGGGGAACCGGTGATGGACGCGCGATTGCAGGCCCTGCTCGACAAGCAGGCGATCACGGACCTGGTCCACGCCTACTGCAATGCGGCTGACCGCCACGACCACGATAAAATGCGCGCGCTCTACCACGAGGACGCCACAGACGATCACGGCGCATTCTTCAAGGGCCTTGCCGTGGACTTTATCGACCAGTTGCCCGCCATCCAGGAGCCGATGCAGATCCTGCATCACAACGTGACTACGGTGAACATCGCGCTGGACGGCGACTACGCCGAGGGCGAGATCTATGTGCTGGCATTCCACCAGGTGCGCACCGATGACGGCCCTGCCGACCTGCTCATCGGCGGGCGCTATTTTGACCAGTACGAAAAGCGCGACGGCGAGTGGAAATACAGCCACCGCGCGGTGGTTGCGGACTGGGCCACCTTCAATAACCCGTCAACCGTGCAGCTGGATCACCCGATGGTGGCGGGCTCCCACATCGGCCGACCCGGCCCCGACGATCCCTCCTACGACTTTTTCCGCCTGCTGAAACGCGGGCAGCGCTAGCGCGCCGCGAGGCTGTCGCGCAGGACGTCCGGCACCCTTTGTGGTTTTTTGCTCGCCACGTCCATGTGCACCAGCACGGCCTTGCCGCGCACCGTCAGCCGGTCGCCCTGAGACATCTCGCAGTGCAGTGTGAACGAACTGTTGCCAATCGTGGCGTCCACCACCTTGCCGGTCACATCGCTGCCGTAAAAGGTCTCATCGAGGAAGTCGATCTGTAGCGAGGCCAGGATCCAGCTTCTGGTATCCATCCCGCTGTCGCCGGCCAACGTGTCAATGAAACGCAGACGCACCACCTCAAACCAGGCGGCAATGGTCGCGTTATTGATGTGGCCAAGCGCATCGGTTTCGTAGAAACGCGGGCTGATGGTAACGGCAAATTCTTTCAAAACAGTTCTCCTGGTGGGTGTGCCCTGTGGCCAGTTCTGCGGGCGTGGCGGGGGCGCCTGTGGAACGGGCGTGAGTTTTCCCGTGTTTTCGGCTGCTGCGCAACTCGACCAATTTTGCTTCGCAAAATTTGGGACTCGGACAGTGCTCGCAGAAAGCCCCGAAAACACGGGAAAACTCAGAGCGCGCCCTATGACCACAGGCGCCCCCGCCACGCCCGCAGAACGTCCCCTGCCCCGCACAGCACAGGCGCATCTGCCCCGATTCCACGACAAGCACCATACAAATTATCACAGCAACAGGCGACCATTAAAACGTATAATGCCCACCTCCAGGAAAATTGACCGGACTGCCAGATGCGCCTGATGCTCGCCCCGATGGAGGGCGTTATCGATCACACCATGCGTGAACTGCTCACCTCGCTGGGCGGTGTGGATCGCTGCGTCACTGAATTTGTGCGCGTCACCGAACGACTGCTGCCAGCGCGTGTATTCCACCGCCTGTGCCCGGAACTCGAGCGCGGCGGCACCACGCCCTCGGGAGTGCCGGTGTATGTGCAACTGCTGGGAGGCCGGGCTGCGGTAATGGCAGAGAATGCGGCGCGCGCCGCAGAGCTCGGCGCCCCCGGCATCGACCTAAACTTCGGCTGCCCGGCAAAAACCGTGAACCGCTCCGACGGCGGCGCCATCCTGCTGCGCGAACCGCAGCGCGTACACGAGATCACCGCCGCAGTCCGGGCAGCGGTACCGGCGCACATCCCGGTGACAGTGAAAACGCGGCTGGGGTTCGAGGACAAGACACTGTTCCTGGAGATTGCGGACGGTATAGCGGCCGCCGGTGCCAGCGAGCTTACCGTACACGCCCGCACCAAGCGCGAGGGCTACCGCCCGCCGGCGCACTGGGAGTTCATCGCTGAGGCGAGGCAGCGGGTCTCACTCCCGATCATCGCCAACGGTGAAATCTGGGGTGTCGACGACGCGCTGCGCTGTCGTGCCGTCACCGGCTGCGATGACCTGATGCTGGGTCGCGGCGTGATCTGCCGGCCCGACCTGCCGCGCCTGATCGCGGCGGCGGACGACTGCGGCGACACTGTGGAGCCCCTTGGCTGGCAAGGCATCACACCGCTGCTGCTGCGCTTCTTCGAGATGACGCTGCGAGAGTATGACGCGCACTGCGCGGGCAACCCGCTGAAACAGTGGCTGGTCTATATGCGGGGGTATTTTCCCCAGGCCGGGCCGCTGTTCGAGCAGGTGAAGCGCCTGCGGGCGCCGGACGACATCCGGGCGGTATTGCAGCGCCACCAGCCGGTTGGCCGCCAGGCTCGCTGCGCAGCCTAGTGCGAACCGCAAACAGAGTTCGCACGGGCGCTTGAGCTGCGGGCGGCGCCCTGCGGCCAAATTGTACAAGAACCGGCAATCAAGCGATAATCGCCGGTTCGCTTGAGCTGACTCCTGCCAACGCAGCAGGCAATCGACGGAATGACTATGGACAACGCATCACGACACATCCAGCTAATGGACACCACCCTGCGCGACGGTGAACAGACCCAGGGCGTCTCCTTTTCCCCCGAAGAAAAAGTCAATCTGGCCAAGGCCTTGTTGCAGCAGCTGAAGGTAGACCGCATCGAGGTGGCCTCCGCGCGCGTATCCAAAGGTGAGATGGACGCCGTCTGCAATATCAACACCTGGGCGCAGCAACAGGGCCTCGGCGACCGCATCGAGGTGCTGGGATTTGTCGATCACACCAAAAGCGTGGACTGGATCCTGCAGACAGGCGGCCGCGTCATCAACCTGCTGACCAAGGGCAGCGAGAAACACTGCCGCGAGCAACTTGGAAAAACGCTGGAACAGCATGTGGCTGAAATCCTGGCCACGGTAGAGTACGCACTGGCGAAGGGCCTGCAGGTGAACGCGTATCTCGAGGACTGGTCCAACGGCTACCGCAACAGCCCGGACTATGTTTACGCGATGATGGACCAGCTCAAGGACTGCGGCATCCGGCACTTCATGCTGCCCGACACACTGGGGGTGATGTCACCGGATGAGGTGTTTGACAGCCTCAGCGATATGACCACACGCTACCCCCGGCAGCAGTTCGATTTCCACCCGCACAACGATTACGGGCTCGCCACCGCCAATGTGATGGCGGCGGTGCGCGCCGGGGTCAGCTCCGTCCACTGTACGGTGAACTGTCTCGGCGAGCGCGCCGGCAACGCCTCACTGGCTGAAGTGAGCGTGGTCCTGCGGGACAAACTGGGGGTAGAGCTGTCGATTGATGAAAGCTACCTGGTGCAGCTCAGCGCCATGGTGGAATCGTTCTCCGGCAAACGCGTACCGGCCAACGCCCCCATCGTCGGGGCCGATGTGTTCACGCAGACCGCCGGCATTCACGCAGACGGCGACAAGAAAGGCGGCCTCTACAAGACCCGCCTCAGCCCCGAGCGCTTCTCACGGACCCGCAGCTACGCCCTCGGCAAGATGAGCGGCCGCGCATCGCTGGCGAAGAACCTGGAGGCGCTGGGCCTCAGCCTGTCCGAGGAGAACCAGAAAAAGGTGCTGGCGAGAATCGTCAAACTGGGCGACTCCAAAGAGTTGATCACCGCTGACGACCTGCCCTTCATCATCTCCGAGGTACTGGAGAGCAAGAATTACCACCACATCAAGTTATTGAACTGCTCGGTGACCAGCGGCCTGAACCTGAAGTCGACCGTCAGTATTCGCGTCGATGTGGACGGCGACATCCAGCACGCGACCGGCTCCGGCAACGGCGGCTTCGACGCCTTTATTCACGCCATGAACGAAGTGATGGCCTCCAGGCATTACGTGCTGCCGACACTGGTGGACTACGAGGTGCGCATTCCCCGCGGTGGCCATACCAACGCGCTCACCGAGTGTGTCATCACATGGGATTGCGACGGCCAGGAGATCAAGACCCGCGGCGTACACTCCAACCAGGTCTTCGCCGGTATCCTCGCGACCCTGCGCATCGTGAATTTGCAGCTGCACGAGCGCGGGCAAACGCAGGCGAGCACGACGACTGCGCTGGTGGCAGACAGCCAGGGTTGATGACGGCGGGCGCTGCGCGCCCCGCCGCGTCAATTGATGAGCAGCCCGCTGTCCAGCATCACGGCGTGGATACTGTCGGCCAGCACCCGGTACCCCTGCGCGTTCGGATGGATTTCATCCGCGCGCAAGGCGCTGTCAGACAGTATCTGCGAGAAGGTATCCGGCACCAGGATCACACCCTCCTCAGCCGCCAGCTCGGCATAAATCGCGGAATCCTTGAGCGCACCTACACTCGCCCTCAGCAGGGACAGGCGCGGCACGGACACCAGCACCACCTGCGCACCGGCGCCACGGGCCGCGCCAATGATGTCCGCCAGGAACGCCTTGACCTGTTGCTCGCTGGTCTTGCGCAGGAAATCATTGCCGCCCAGCTCCACAATCACCAGATCCGGTTGTTCCCTCGCCAACAGGGGTTGCAGCCGACTGCGGGCCGCGCGCGCAGTGTCGCCGGAGACGCCCGCGTTCACCACCCTCAGTCCCGTCAGGGCCGCCAGTTGACTGGGGTAATCCTCGCCCGCCCCGGCACCGACGCCGTGGGTGACGCTATCCCCGAATGCCAGCACCACGGCATCGTGCGGCAGCGCGTCGTATCGGTCGCGCTCACCACAGCCGGCCAACCCTGCCAGCAGCAGGGCGATCGTTACCAGCCAATGGGCAGCGCGGGGAGCTTTCATCGACGCTCAGGCAGCGGCGACTAGCCTGCCTTTGGCATCGCCTTCAACGCGGCAACGACTTTATCGCCGAACTCTGCCGTCTTGATCATCTTCACACCGCTGCCCGGCTTGGACAGGTCAGCTGTCGAATAGCCATCAGCAAAGACACTCTGCATCGCGCTCCAGACATTCTTCGACTCCTGCACCATGCCAAAACTGCTCTCCAGCATCATCGCAACCGAGCCGATCATCGAGTACGGGTTGGCGATATTCTGCCCTGCGATGTCGGGAGCGGAGCCGTGCGAGGGCTCGTAGTAACTCTTCTGCGGCCCCTTGCATTCAGACGGCATCAGGCCCAGCGAGCCGAGAATCCCGCCGCCCTGGTCACTGAGGATATCGCCGAACATATTCTCCATCACCATGACATCAAACTGCCCCGGGTTGAGGCACAGCAGGGTGGCGGCGGCATCGACCAGTATGTGCCTGACCTCGACCTCCGGATACTCGACGGCGACCTCGGCCAACACCTCGTTCCACAGCACGCTGGATTTCAGCACATTGCTCTTGTGGATGTTATGCAGCACTTTTTTACGGCGCATACTCAGCTGGAAGGCCTCGTGCAGGATATTGCGGATCTGCTCCTCGTCATACTCCAGCACTTCCTTCACATAGCGCAGGCCGCGCTCGTTGACCCCCTCTTCCTTCTCACCGAAGTAAAGACCGCCGACCAGTTCGCGCACCATGATAAGATCGATACCCTCACCGATAATCTCCGGTTTCAGCGGCGAGAAATGCCCCAGTGACTTGGGCAGGAAAACCGGGCGGAAATTGGCGAAGGTATTGTAACGACGACGCATGGGCAGCAGCGCGCCCCGCTCGGGCTGCATATCGACCGGGATTTTCTTCGACTCTTCATGGCTCAGCCCGATCGGACCCTTGATAATGGCATCGGCCGCGTCGCAGATTGCCTTGGTCTCCTCCGGGAAGGGATGGCCGCACTTGAAATACGCAGAGGCACCGAAGTCCGCTTCGATCAGTTCAAATGTGACATCGTTGCGCTCTTCCACCAGGCGGAAAATTTTCACGGCTTCGGCCATGATTTCAGGGCCGATGCCATCTCCTGGCAGCAGGGCGATCTTGTAATTCTTCATACTCTAGTTCTCTGGATTCAATTCAACGAAGTGCCGGGAACAGCGCATCCCGGCCGCAAAAGGCGGCCATTCTACTGCAGATGACCCCAAGTTTCACCGGTTTGAGGTTGCTACTGATGATGGGGTTGAAATCACTGTCCTTTGCAGGCCGGGAGCCTGCATGATTACCTTGCGGGCGGGGCACGCCAAAAAGCGCACATCCATGTGCAGGCTCTTTCCATCGAGAAGATTTCGCGGCATGGAAAATAGCACCAAGCTGTGTGGCTTGGCCTCAGAACAGTGTAGGCACAATCGCATCAATCAGGCGCGGGCCCCTGGACGCCATGGCGTCACCGAACAGCCTGTTGAATTCCTCCGCCGTCGTGGCCCGCTCCGCCCGCACGCCCATCCCCCGGGCCAGCGCGACAAAATCCAGCTCGGGACCGTCGATGCGCAGCATACTGGCCGCCTTGGGACCGGGAGTGCCGCCGCGCGCGCCGGTGCGCCCGAACTCCAGTTCCAGTATGCTGTACTTGCGATTGTTGAATATCACCACGGTGACATCGAGGTTTTCCCGGGCCATCGTCCACAATGCCTGGAGGGTGTACATCGCGCTGCCATCGCCCTCCAGGTTCACGACTTTGCGCTCGGGGCAGGCGATTGCCGCGCCGACAGCGGCCGGCAGGCCCCAGCCGATGCTGCCACCGGTGAGGCTGAGCCAGTCGTGGCTTCTCGCTGTGGCGGTCACCGGTGCCAGCGCGAGGCCACTGGTGTTCGCCTCGTCAACGACCACCGCCTGCTCCGGCAGGAAGTGGGCGACGGCCTGGGCCACGGCGTTGACATCCAGGCTGCCCGAGGGCAGCTCCGGCAGCGACAGCGGGTGTACTTCCGCCTCGATGTCGTCGGCGTCCAGCCGCTCCAGCAGGGCGAGCAGGCACTGGTCGATATCGTCATCGGGGCCAGCGAGCCTGAATTCCTTGCAGCCCGGCGGGGCCATCTGGCTCGGCACACCGGGATAGGCGAAGAAGGATACGGGGGCAGCTGCGCCGACCAGGATCAGGTGATCCAGCTCCTTGATGTGATCTATCGCCAGTTCCGCCAGATACGGCAGCCGCTCCAGCACCGCCGTGCCTGCGCCGCGCGCCTGTCGGGTGGGAAAGGTATCGGTGCTGACGCGGGCACCGCAGGCCTTGCCGATACGGCTCAACAGCAGGCCGCGCTGTTGATCGACCTCGCGCCCGCCGATCATCAGCATACAGTTTTTGCCCGAGGTGAGTTTCGCGACCGCCTCATCGATACGGCTGGCAGGCACCAGCGCTGGCGGCGTGATCTCGACAGCGGCCTCCGCACCGTTGGGGTTGTCACCCCAGGACACATCCGCTGGCAACATCAGCGTCGCGACCTTGCTGTGACCGGCCTGGCGCACCGCCTCGGCGGCATCGCGGGCGATATCAGCGGGCGCTTGCGAGGTGTATACCCAGTGTGACACAGGCCTGGCGATACCCTCGATATCCGCGGTCAGCGGCGCATCGAACTGCAGGTGATAGGTGGCGTGGTCACCGACAATATTCACAATCGGCACATGGCCTTTCCTGGCGTTGTGCGTATTGGCCAGCGCATTGCCGAGCCCGGGGCCCAGGTGTAACAGCGTCGACGCGGGCTTGCGCGCCATGCGTGCATAGCCATCGGCCGCACCGCTGAGCACCCCTTCAAACAGGCACAGCACACAGCGCATGCCCTCCACCTCGTCCAGCGCTGCGACAAAATGCATCTCGGAGGTGCCGGGATTGGTGAAGCAGACATCGATGCCGTTGTTGATCAGGGTGGTCAGTAAACTCTCTGCGCCGTTCATGCAGTTCTCCGCGAATGTGGTGAAAGGGGGTTCAGCCGCGCCCTGGTGTCTCCGCGGCAAAAATCTTGTTCGGGTTAAGGATGTTATTCGGGTCCAGCTGTGATTTCATCGCCCACATCAACTGCAGCTCCGCGGCACTGCGACTGCGGTGCAGTTGATCGCGCTTGCTCAGGCCGATACCGTGCTCCGCCGACACCGAGCCACCATACCGCTGCACGGTTTCATAGACCAGCGTACCCAGGGCCTCGTGGTCAAATGCCGCTGCGGTTTTCGTGCCGAGGATCAGGTGCAGGTTGCTGTCGCCCAGGTGGCCGAAGACGATGCACACCGGTTCCGGCACCGCGGCCATACCGCTGCGGATATGCTCGACAAACGCCTCCATAGTATCCAGTGTGACACTGATATCAAACGGGATGATAGGGCCCAGCTTGAAGAACTCCAGCACATCATCGCGAATTTCCCACAGCGCATTGCGCTCGGATTGCGAATGGGCCAGCACCGCATCGGCGACCAGGCCGGCCTCCATCGCCTCGCCGAGCACAGTCTCAAAGCGCTCTCCATCCAGTTCGGGCTCAGAGCCGAGCGTCTCCACCAGCACATAAAACGCACTGCCGTGCGGCAGCGGCGGCCGGTGCAGGCTGCCCTCACGGGTGATGTACTGGTAGAACTCCGGCCACATCACCTCGAAGCCGGAGAGTGTGCCAGCCGAGCGCTCATCCATCCAGTGCAGCAGGCCGATCAGCGCCTCGAAACTGTCGACAGCCAACAGCGCCGTATTCTCGCTGCGCGGGAGGGGACGCAGGCGCAACACCAGCCGGGTGATCACGCCCAGAGTCCCCTCGGCGCCGATAAACCACTGCTTGATATCGTAGCCGGTATTGTTCTTGAGCATTTTGTTGAGACTGGTGACCACCGTGCCGTCCGCCAGCACCACCTCCAGCCCCAGGATTACATCGCGCGCCATTCCGTAGCGGATCACCCGGTTGCCGCCGGCATTGGTCGCGGCAATCCCGCCCAGCGTCGCCGACCCGCGGGCACCGAAATCCAGCGGCAGCAACAGGCCCTTTTCAGCGACCGCCTCGACCGCCACCTGCAGGATGCAGCCGGCCTGCACGGTCAGCGTGCGGTTGTGGGTATCGATTTCCTCGATCGCCGTCATACGCTCCAGCGACAGCCCGAACTCGCCGCAGGTCTGGACATGGCCGTTGGCGAGGCCCGTCCTGCCGCCCAGCGGCACCAGCGGCTGCGCGGCGGCGGAGCACAGGCGAAGCACCCCCGCGACCTGCTCGGTGGTCTGTGGTCGC
This sequence comes from Halioglobus sp., assembly GCA_020443425.1. Classification (GTDB taxonomy): domain Bacteria; phylum Pseudomonadota; class Gammaproteobacteria; order Pseudomonadales; family Halieaceae; genus Marimicrobium. The sequence continues at coordinate 76,746 of JAGRIE010000013.1, read as the reverse complement.
AGGATGACGTCGGGCAACACCTCGTCGTGTTCGATGCGCAACCCGCCGTCGCCCAGCAACTCGCGCAGCTGCTGCAGCAGTGTCTCATCGTACCCGGGCGTCACCATGACTTCACCTCCGGCCTCGTTAGTATTATCGGCGGTTCCGTTATTCTAGTGGATGCGCCTGCGCGTCGCTATGTCGGCTCTACCCGTGGCACGGAGTTCAGCAAGGCCTGTGTGTAGGGGTGCTGCGGCCGCGTCAGGATCTGCTCGGCAGTCCCCTGCTCCACCAGGCGCCCGGCCTGCATTACCCCGACGCGGTGCGCCAGGCTGGGTACAATGGACAGATCGTGGGTGATGAACAGGTAGGACACCCCGAACTCGCGCTGCAGTTCCTGCAGCAGGTCCAGCACTTCCGCCCGTATCGACACATCGAGCGCGCTGGTGGGTTCATCGCAGATGATCAGCTCGGGTTCCACCGCCAGCGCCCGTGCGATCGCGACGCGCTGCAACTGGCCGCCGGACAATTCGTGCGGATGGCGACGGCTGAACCCGGCCCCCAACTGTACCCGGTGCAGCAGCGCGGCAATACGCGCCTCGCGCTGCTCGACGCTCAACCCCATACCGAGACTGTCCATGCCCTCACTGATGATCTGGGCGATGGTGAGACGCGGGTTCATCGACGAATAGGGGTTCTGGAACACCACCTGGATCTGTTTCCGATAGGGCATCATCGCGCGGCGGTTCAACGCCTGTATCGCCCGGCCGCGGAAGGTGATCTGCCCCGCCGCCACCGGCTCCAGATTGAGAATGGCCCGGCCCAGCGTCGATTTGCCGCTGCCCGATTCACCCACCAGCGCGTAGGTCTCACCGCGGCCGATCTTCAGCGACACGCCATCCACGGCACGTGTGTAATCCACCACCCGCTGGAAAATACCCTTGCGGATCGGGAAATGCACTTTGACGTCATCCAGTTGCAGCAGCGCTTCATCGGCGGGGCTGTCGTGAAAGTGCCGCAGATCCGGCAGCGCCGCAATCAGGCGGCGGCTGTAGGCCTCGCGGGGATTGCGGAAAAAGTCATCGACCGGCGCGCGCTCGATGATTTCACCGCGGTACATCACAGCCACCTCATCGGCCGTATTCCTGACCACCCCCATATCGTGGGTGATCAGCAACACCGCCAGCTGGCGCGACCGTGTCAGCCCGCGTATCAGCGCCAGCACCTGCGCCTGGATGGTCACATCCAGCGCTGTCGTCGGTTCATCGGCGATCAGGATATCGGGTTCGCAGGCCAGCGCCATCGCGATCATCACTCGCTGTTGCTGCCCGCCCGACAACTGGTGCGGATAGAAGGCATAGCGCGCGGCGGCGTCCTGGATGCCCACCTCTGAAAATAATTGCACAACACGCTCTCGCAGCGCCTCGCCCGACAGCCGGGTGTGCAGCCGCAGCGTCTCCGCCACCTGCTCACCGGCGGTCTGCACCGGGTTCAGCGCGCTCATCGCGTTCTGGAAGATCATCGCCACGCGCTCGCCGCGCACGGACTGCATGGCCGCCTCGGACAGATCGAACAAATCCTCACTGCCCACACGCACCTCGCCACCGGTGATGCGCAGGGCGTTGGGCAACAGGCGCATGGCGGCCAGGGAGGTGACCGACTTGCCGCTGCCGGACTCACCGACCAGGGCGAAGATCTCTCCGGCCCGCAACTCGAAACTCACGCCCTTGAGGATGGCCTCACCGGTCTCGGCGACCTCCACCTGCAGGTCCGACACCTGCATCACCGGCGGCGTTGTGCTGTTCATGCGACAGACCTCCCGGTGCCGGAGCGCGGATCAAAGGCGTCGCGTACCAGGTCAGAAAACAGGTTGGCGGCCAGCACCAGTACAAACATGAAGAAGAAGGCACCGGTCAATGTCCACCATACCACCGGCTCGCGGGACAGTTCCGAGCGCGCGCCGTTGATCATATTGCCCCAGCTGGCCATATTCGGGTCGATGCCGACACCGATATACGACAACACCGCCTCGGCCAGCACCAGCGCACTGAAATCCAGCACAAAGGTGATCAGGATGATGTGGGTCACATTGGGCAGGATGTGGCGCAGCAGGATACGCTGGTGACTGACACCAAAGGCATGGGCCGCCTGCACATAGCCGAGCTGGCTGATCTTCAATGTCTCGGCGCGGATCAGCCGACACAGGGAGGACCAACTCGTCACCCCGAGAATGAAACACAGGGCGAGAAAGCGCGCATCGGCCTTCTCCAGCCCGACGGAGAAGAAATCCGGGTTCAGGTCGATATACACCTGGAACAACAGCACGGAAGCGGCGATCAGCAGGATGCCGGGAATGGAGCTCAGTGTGGTGTACAGGTACTGCACGACATCGTCCACCCAACCCTTGAAGTACCCCGCCATCACGCCGAGTGTGACCGCGATCGGCAGCATGATCAGCGTCGCCAGGGTGCCCAGCAGCACACCCGTGCGAATCCCCTTGATGCTCTGGTAGGCGACGTCGGCCCCGCCCAGGTCGGTGCCCAGCACATGGTAGTAGCGACTGATGCTGACCAGCCACACGGCGAGACAGATCACCACGGCCTGGGTCACCCAGGAAGCCGACCACGGATACGGACTGCGGCGCAGCAACAGCCACTGCGCACCGATCACCAGCAGCGAGATACCCACCCCCCACAGCAGTGCCACACCCGATTTGGCCGCCACGTCCGCCCAGCGCTGCTCTGGCTGCGACAGGTGATAGCCGGCGTGTTCCAGTGGCGGGAAATCCCGGTAGGTATGCCCGTTGTCGTCCTTCATGTCCTGCTTCTCGAAGGAATCCAGTGCAAACGGGGCGGAGTAGGTGCGCTCGAAGCGCTCGCCCATACCGCCCAGCATCACGTCCAGTACGCTGGTCACCTTATTGTCGTAAAAGACCTCGTCCGCCGGTGACCCGGCAACCGGTTCAAGGGCGCGGCGGAAGTGCAGCGAATCCAGCAGCGCGACACCCACATACACCAGGATCAATGTCATGGTGACCATGCCCAGCCGGGTACTGAACACCTGCCGCCAGTGCTCGCGCGTCTGCGGGTCGCGCCGCAAGCGCAGGAAGAATAGGCACAGAGCGAAGACCAACAGGTAAATCAGCAGGTCGGACCACAGCAGTAACGGCTTCACGAGGCTAATCCAGCCGCAGCCTGGGATCAGCCCAGGTGTAGGAGATGTCGGTCAGTATCAGGCCCACGATGTAGAGAATGGAGCCGATGAACACCATCGCGCGCACAATGGCGAAATCCTGCGCGTTGATCGCATCCAGCATATAGCTGCCGAGACCGGGAATGCCGAAAAACGACTCTATCAGCAGGCCGCCCATGAACAGCGTGGGAATGACGACCACAACGCCGGTGAGAATCGGTATCAGCGCATTGGGCAGTATATGGCGGAACAGAATGCGTATTTCACTGGCGCCCTTGGCCCTGGCAGTGCGCACATAGTCCTGGCTGGACTCCTCCAGGAACAGCGTGCGGTACCAGCGCGCGCCGGCACCGATGCCGGCAATCACCCCGACCAGCACCGGCAGCAGCAGGAATTTCCACGGCTGTATCTCGCCATTGAAACCGGAGATCGGCACCAGCTTCCAGGTCTTGGCCACGAGGTACTGGCCGCCGATGATATAGAACAGGTAGGAGATCGACATCAGGCCGACAAACACAAACACCGCCCAGCGATCCAACCGTGTGGCGTGAAACATCACCACCATCAGCGCCACGCAGATATTGACCCAGATACCCACCACAAATGTCGGCAGCGCCACCGCCAGGCTGGGCCACATCCGGGTGGAGACATCGGTGGTGATATCGCGGCCGCTCTCGGAGCGGCCGAAATCGAAAGCGAACAGCTTCAGCGACTTGGTGAAAAAGATTGTATCTGTCAGGGCAGCGGCACCGGGTTCCTGTGCATTGTAGAACAGCGGCAGGTCGTAGCCATTTTTGCGCTTCCAGGCCTGCACAGCTTCCGGCGTCACATACTTCTGCCCGAGCTGTGACACCGCCATATCGTCCGGCGAGTTCACGACAAAAAACAGCATGAATGTCAGCAGGTTGACGCCGATGAGAATCGGGATCGCGTAGAAGAGTCGCCTGATGATGTACGCGAGCATCAGTGTTCCCTCGTGTGCCTGGCGGTGGCGTTCTGTCGTCGGCGGTAGGCGACGATACCCGGCAGCAGCAGGCTGGCCAGCAGCAGCACCGCAGCGTACAGCGGCCAGGTCACGGGCTGGTTCCACAGCGATTGCATTCTGGCGCGCTCCTCTTCGTCCACCCGTGTGTATTTGAGTGTGGCCTTGGAGATACCGTGACGCTTGTTATTGTGCACCCAGCTGTTATTCAGGTAGATCTCCTTGGGGAAGAACGCGTACAGCCAGACGGCATCGCGACGGTACAGTTCCACCATTCGCGCCACCAGGGCATCGCGCTCCGGCCCCGCGGGCAGCACACGCATCTTGCGGAACAACTCGTCGTACTCCTCACTGGCATAATTGGAGTTATTGGCACCATCGCAGGCGCACTCCAGCGGACTCTCGGGACCGTGCAGCAGGAACAGGAAGTTCTCCGGGTCCGGGTAGTCGGCCAGCCAGCCATGCGAGTAGATCTGGGTATTGCCTGTCAGCAACTTCTCGCGCGTGCGATTGAAATCAGCCGGGCGGAACTCCACCTGCACCCCGATATCCGAGAACACCCGGTCGATCCAGTTCATCGAGGTATTGCTGATCGCCTGCGACTGCACATCGATAAAGATCTTCAGCGGCTCCCCGGTGCGTGCGTCGCGCCCGTTGGGATACCCGGCCTCAGCGAGCAGTTGCCGGGCGTACTCGATCGACTTGCGCCGCGGCTCGCCGTCGACCCAGTCGTACACATAGGGGTTGATACCCGCCTCCCCTTCCAGGTGCCCGGGAATACCGGGGGGAATCAGGGTCTGTGCGGCAATCCCGTTGCCCTTGTAAAAGACATTGAGGTACTCCTCAGTCAGGAACGCAATCTGCAGCGCCTGGCGCAACTTGCGCTTCTCTTCCGTGTAGCCGCCCACCACAGGGTCGCGCATATTGAAACCGTAGTAGTAGAGCCCGGGCTTCACATCCGGCGACATCGTGATGTTGTGGTCCGCCAGCTCCGGCGACATCTCGACACCGTCCGGGCGCACTACAAAAGCCTGGTCAAACACGCCTGTGGTATTGGAATGCACCTCGCCAGAGCGGTCGTAATAGCCCTGCATGAACTTTGTCCACAGCGAGAGCCCCGACTTTTCCAGCCGGAACACCGCGCGGTCGATAAACGGGATGGGCTTGCCGGCGTCATCCAGGTTACCGGCCTCCAGGTCTCCAGGTGCCCCCTCGGTGGGAAAAAAGTCGTCATGGTAGTTGGGGTTGCGCTCCAGCACGATTTCGCTGTTGGGATCATTCTTCACCATCATGAACGGCCCGGAGCCCACCGGCCACCAGTCCAGCGTGAGGTTGCGATCGGCAAACCCGGGGTTGTGGTAAAAGCGATCCACTTCCATTGCGACCGGGGAGAAAAAAGGCATGGCCAGCCAGTACACGAACTGCGGGTAGCGGCCCTTGATGGTGATAGTGAGCGTGCGGTCATCCACCACCTCAAGCCCCTGCATGGCGTAAGTGTCGAGATTCAGCCACTCATCCCTTGGCAGATCGGCCAGCTGCTCGGAGAACTCCTTCATGCCGACGATGTACTGCGACATGAAACCGAGCATCGGCGAGGCATTCAGGGGGTCGGCCAGCCGCTTGATCGCGTAGGCGTAGTCGTCCGCGGTCACCGGACGGTCGCCGGTGACAGGAAAATCGGGAATCTGCTTGAACCCGGCACCCTCTGCCGCACTCTCAAACAGGTACAGCGGCTCGCCCTGCGCATTGAGCGCGAACGCGGGGTGTGGCTGGTAGCGCAGGTCATCGCGCAACTGCAGTGTGTAGCGGGTATAGGCGACTGCGTCGTCGTCCTCGGCCACCGGCTGGCCCTCGGCATTCAGATAGGTGACCTGTGGCATCGCCCGCAGCGCACCCGGGATCAATTCATACGGCCGCTTGAGGTAGTGGTACGCCATCGGCGGCTCATAGATCTGCATAATGAACAGCGATTCGTCGGTGGCGTAGGACAGCGCCGGATCGAGGTGCTTGGGCGGCGCCGGCGACATCATCGACTGGTAGGTGACCTTGTCATCCTGGGCCGGGGGATTGGGGTTGTTCCAGGGTGGCTCGCCACAGGCTGCCAATACAAAAAATACCAGCGTCGAGAGCGCGCGCAGGCATCGATGTGAGGCAGTCGTGTAGTGGATGGGCTTATCGGCTGTCATTCGCTCGGCAGTCGGTGACACTCTGGCAAGCGGCCAAGCATAACCTGTTGTCGCCCTTCGCGCGACCCGAAAAAGGACTGCGACACCCGGCCGTTAGTCCCTATAATGGCCTGTCAATCACAGCAGACCGCGCACAGGAACCGATAACCACAATGTCCAACGCCGACGCAGCGGCTACACCGCTGCCAACAGACAGCGGCTTTCTCGGTCATCCGCGCGGGCTTTTTGTCTGCTTTGCGACTGAACTGTGGGAACGGTTTTCGTTCTACGGCATGAAGTTCCTGCTGCTCCTTTACCTCACCAAGTACCACCTGTTCAGCGATGCCAACGGGCTGGAAGTCCTCGGCGGTTACGCCGCGCTGGTCTATGCCATGCCGGTACTCGGTGGCCTGCTGGCCGACCGCTATCTGGGCATGCGCAAGGCGGTGGTATTCGGTGGCGTGCTGCTGGCACTGGGTCACCTCGGTATGGCACTGGAGGGCCAGCAGGCGCACGTGGTCGACGGTGAGATTGTGCGCGATGACGCCGCGCTGCAGGTGTTTTACTTTTCGCTGGCGCTGATTGTGATCGGCGTCGGTTTCCTGAAGCCGAATATTTCCACCATTGTGGGCCGGCTTTACAGCGTCGACGACCCACGTCGGGACGCCGGCTTTACGATCTTCTACATGGGTATCAATATCGGTGCCTTTGCAGCCACGCTGCTGTGTGGCTATCTCGGCGAAACATTCGGCTGGCATTACGGCTTCGGCCTCGCTGGCATCGGCATGGTGCTGGGATTGGTCACATTCCTCTCCGGCCAGAAACACCTGCACGGTCTCGCCGAACCCCGGGACGCTGCGCGGCTGGCAGACAAGTCACCACTGGGGCTCAGCGTGGAAAACACCATTTACCTCAGCGCCCTGCTTGCGGTCTTCATCGCCTGGCCGATGCTGCAGTTCCACGGCGCCGTGGGCATGACGCTGAACGCGCTTTCGGTGGCGGTACTGCTGGGCCTTGGCTGGTTCATCACGGTGAAATGCAATCCGGTGGAACGCAGTCGCATGCTGGTGTTACTGATACTGACCATGTCCACAGTCGTGTTCTGGGCGCTGTTCGAACAGGCTGCCGCATCGATGACGCTGTATGCAGACCGCGTCATGGATCGCACTATTTTTGGCTGGGAATTGACGGCTTCGCAATTCGGCGCGATGAACGCCTTTTTCATCTTCCTGTTCGCCCCGCTGTTCGCCTGGTTGTGGATATTCCTGGGGCGCCGCGGGCTCGAGCCCGGCACCCCTGTCAAGTTCGCGCTCGGCATCGCCCAGGCGGGCCTGGGATTCGGCGCACTGGTGATCGGCGCCGCGACACCCGACGAGGCTGGCCTTGTGGCCGGCTACTGGATGGTGCTGGCCTATCTGCTGCACACCACGGGTGAACTGTGCCTGTCCCCCGTCGGTTTGTCCGCGGTAACCAAGCTGGCTGTACCCGGCGTGGTCGGCGTGATGATGGGCTCCTGGTTCCTGGCAACGGCCTACTCGGAGTTTGTCGCGGTGCAATTGGCGCAACTGGCGCACATCGAAACCGTCAATGGCGCGGTGTCTGATATCGGTGCGGCGCTGGCAAGCTATACTGAGCTCTTCAACGGCCTGCTGTACATCGGCCTTGGCGTGGCGGCACTCTTGCTGCTGCTGTCGCCGCTGCTGAAAAAAATGATGCACGGCATACACTAGGACAGGATTATGAGCACACGCGAGTTCGATGTTATCGTCTGGGGCGCTACCGGCTTTACCGGGCAACTGGTGGTGGAGTATCTGGCACAGACCTACGGTGTCGGCGGCGCGTTGCGCTGGGCTATCGCCGGGCGCAACCGCAACAAACTCGATGCCGTCAGGCACGCCTGCCTGCCAGCGGCGCAGCGCAACCAACTGCCTATCCTGCTGGCCGACAGCGAGGACGCCGCCAGCCTGGGCCGGCTCGCTGAGCAGGCAAAGGTGATCTGCACCACTGTCGGTCCCTACGCGAAATACGGCACGCCGCTGGTCGCGGCCTGCGCAGACGCCGGCACGGACTACTGCGACCTCACCGGCGAGGTGCAGTGGATGGCGCGGGTCATCCCACAGTTCCAGGACCGGGCGATGGCCAGCGGCGCGCGAATTGTGCATACCTGTGGCTTCGATTCCGTGCCGTTTGATATGGGCAACTGGTATCTGCAACAGCAGATGCTGCAGCGCCACGGTGTCTGCGCCTCCCAAGTGAAAGCGCGGGTCGGGCGCAATCGCGGCGCGGCAAGTGGCGGCACGATCGCCAGCGTGCTGAATATGATGGAGGAAGCCGGTCGCGACGCCTCGGTCAGGCGCCTGGTCGCCAATCCGTATTCACTGTATCCGCAGGGCACACCGGCCGGCCCGGACGGACCGGACCAGACCGGCCCTGTCTACGACGAGGATTTCGAGCAGTGGACTTCACCCTTCATTATGGCGGCGGTCAACACCCGGGTAGTGCGTCGCAGTAACGCCCTGCTGGACTTTCCCTGGGGTGAGGATTTTCGCTACAGCGAGGCGACGCTGGAAACATCGCGCTTCAAAGCCACCCGCAACAGCGTCGCCGGCCTTGTCGGCATGGTCGCGCTGGCACTCGGGCCAACACGCCGGCTGGTACAGCGCTTCCTGCCCAAGCCCGGTGAGGGCCCCACCCGGGAGCAGCGTGAGGCTGGCTACTACGAACTGTTCTTTCTCGGCATCCATGCGCAGGATCGAGCCATGGATACGCTGGTAAAGGTCTGTGGTGACATGGACCCGGGATACGGATCGACATCAAAGATGCTCGCGGAGGCGGCGGTGTGTCTCGCCCGGGATACGCTGCCCGTCGGCGGCGGATTCTGGACACCGGCTTCCGCACTGGGGGAAGCCTATCAACAGCGCCTCGCCAACAGTGCCGGCCTGACGTTCGAGGTGTGCCGATGAACGCGCAGCGCTTGGGTATGCCGGGCAATCGCGGCCCTCTCCCCGCCAACTATTCAACATTCGCGGCACTGGTAATACAGGGTAAAAACTCGTACATTCCCAGCCGGAATCGATAAAAACACAGGGGAATTCAAGCGCGAGGTGAACAGATTTAACCTCACGTTCAGCGGCGAGATCCTTGCCGGCGAAGATATCGAGCAGGTCAAGCTCCGATTCGCCGAGAAGTTTGGTATCGACGACCAAGCGCGCCTGGCGCGATTTTTCAGCGGCGAGACGATAATCCTGCGGCGCAACCTTGAGCGCAAGGAAGCCGCTGAGTTATATCACCAATTGCAACTCATGGGCCTCGCGGCCGCACTGGTCAAAGTGACTGCGGCGGATACCGTGGATGCTCTCGTCGATACCGCCGCCAGGGAGGCCGCTGCGCTGGAAGCCCGCCAGCGCCAGATCGCCGAGGAGGAAGCCCGGGTCGCGGCAGAGCGCGCTGAGCAGGAGCGGCTACAGCAGGCCACTGAAGAAGCCGCCCGCAAGGCGGCTGAAGCGGCAGAGCGCAAACGGCAGGAACAGGAAGAGAGCGCCAGGAAGAAAGCGGCCAGGGCCACTGCCAAACGCAAGGCAGCGGAGGAAGCCGCCGCACGCAAGGCACGCCGCCTGCAGGAAAAAGCCGAAAAAGCACGCGAGAAAGCCGAGGCCACAGCCCGGAAAAAGGCGGAACTGGAAGAGCGCAAACGCATCGCTGCCGAGGAAGAGGCACGGCACCGGGTAGAGCGCGAAGAGCAGCAGCGACTCGCGGCGGAGCGGGAGGCCCGGCAGCAAGCCGAACTCGAAGCGCAGCGGCGGCGCGCAGCGGAGGAACAAGCCCGCAAACAAGCCGAGCTCGAAGCACAGCAGCAGCTTGCAGCGGAGGACGAGGCGCGGCGCCAGGCCGAGCAACACAGGCAGCGTCTGGCAGCGCAGCAGGCCGAGCGCGCTCAGACCCGCAGTGGCAGGCCGGTTAAAACGCCTGTAAAAACCGGCCTGGACGTACCGCTGCGGACGCCGGGCGAGTCACCCGAAATCGGCACACCCGGCCAGCGCAAACGCCAATCCGGGGCACCGAACTTCTACAAGATCAGCCCGTTTCGCAACTCAGAGAGAGTGCGTACACGCGCCGAGCTCGCCCGACATCGCATGCGCCGGGCCTACACTGCCGGCAGTGTCGCACTGGCATTACTGCTGATTGCAACCGGAACGTTCCTGCAGAGCGGCGCCCGGGCGGTGACCACAGGTGCCAGCGCGGTGGGCATCAGTGCCATATCTGCACCCGTACTGCTGGCGGGCGAATCGCTGCTGTTGCACGACCGCGCCGGTGTCGCCACAGCGAGCCTCCCGCTGCGCGCGCTGGGTGTCGTCGCGCTGTCCCCGCCGCTGTTGTTCAACCGCGAGGATGCCCTCATCGCCGTGGGGCAGCTGGCCGACGACCACAGCGACAGCACACAACACACCGGGTGGTCAGTGCTGCACTGCGACCTGGCGCAACCGGCCTGCACCCCGTTTTCGCCGCCGTTGCAGGACAGTCACATCACGGCTGTGGCGCTGAACCCGATCAATGGCAGCGTGTTACTTGCCGACAGTGCGGCCGGCCGACTGCTGAAGCTGGACCGCCACGGAGAGCAACTGGCGACTGCACAAGTGGCGCTGCCCGACGAGCCGGTGCTGCAACTGCACGGCGGCTTGCTGTGGATCAACAGCGCCGAGGGTCCGGCAATCAGCGTGTTTCGTTACGAGAACGATGCCTTCGGCTCCCAGCTCGATGAAATACTGCTGCTGCCCCCCGGCAGCGAAAAGTTACAGCAATCCCGCGTGCGGGATTTTGTCTGGTCCGGCGATGCCTGGTGGGTCTACCTGCAGGATGATGCGTCCGGCACCGGCGAGGTCTACCGTTTTGACGAGGAGTGGAACTACCTCAGCACCGTGCCACTGGCTGCGGGCACGGCGGGTCCACTGCAACTCGTCAATTGGGGCAGCAGGACACTCATCAACAACCCCCTGACGCCTGCGATACAGCGCTTCAACGCCGAGGGGGCCGCAGAGGTGCCGTTCGTCTCCACCTCCCTGCAGGCGTTGATCAGCGGGCAACAGCGCAGCGCTCGCAGCGCGGACATCGCCTGGCACGGCAGCCTGCTGGTGCTGGCACTTGCGGTCATCGTGTGTTTCGGTACCGGATACGTACAGGGCCTGCGCGGCCTGGTCTATCGTCCCCGTCGTGAGCAGGGTGCCGAACCACTGGATGACCACACCGATGCCTTGCGCTGGATCGAACCGGTGCAGGATCGCCAGCGACAACTGCAGCGCACCGCCACGTTCTATGGGCTGGCAGCACTGGCCGTGGTGTTGCTGGCCGTCACCCTGAATGTCAGTGCCTGGCAGTTGGCGGCGCTGCTGCTGGCGCTCAGCGGTCCGGCTATCGCCCTGCTCCTGCTCAGTCGGCAACCCGTGGGCCATATCGGGGTTCTTGGAGACAGGCTGCTACTGGTCGACCACAGCGGCCAGTACCACCTCGCGGGCGGCCCCAGGCTGCATTACCGGGGTCCATTCCTGTCCATCGATGATATCGTGGTCTACGCTGGCAATCGCCTGCTGCCGGCCTTCTCTCCGGCGCCGCTGCAGCGACATATCAGCCCGCCGGCACTCGGTGCGATCCGGGTTGACCACAAGACCATTGCGATAAAGCTGCTGGAGAGCCGCCATCCGCTGGCGCTGGGCGCGATTGCAATTGCAGCCGCCACCGCGGCAGCGGTGCTGCTGCTATTGCTGCAGCGCCTTTTCTAGTTGCGGCGCACACGACATGGGGCGACACCGGTTCCCCCATTTGGATATACTGCGCAATCCGGAGCGGCGCCAGCCGCTCCATCACCCTAAAAACGCCAGGGGTTGCCGCCTGTATGAATGAGCGAGATCGGGAACACTCGCCCCCACAACGAAAAAAGCGGGTTGCGCTTTTTGTCACCTGCCTGGCAGATTTGTTTCGCCCCTCGGTCGCGTTTGCCAGCATCAAACTGCTGGAACAGGCCGGCTGCGAGGTGACGGTGCCACTGCGACAAACCTGTTGCGGCCAGCCCGCTTACAACAGCGGCAATTACGAAGATGCTGTACTGCAGGCGCAGGAGGTCATACAGCTACTGGCAGGGGCGGATTATGTGGTGGTGCCATCCGGCTCCTGCGCCGGCATGATCAGCCATCACTACCCCACCCTGCTCGACGGGGAATGGCGCGACCGGGCCCTTGAACTGGCCGCCAAAACCTTTGAACTCACGGTATTTCTGAAGGACATTGCGCATATCAGGCCAAAGCGGAAAAAATCGCCCGCCAAACTGCCTTCGGTGGCCTACCACGACGGCTGCGCCGGACTGCGGGAACTGCAGATCAAATCGCAGCCGCGCGATCTGTTGCGAGAGCTCAGCGGTGTCGAGGTTTGCGAGCTCCAGCAGAGCGAGGTCTGCTGTGGTTTCGGTGGCACATTCTGCGCCAAGATGCCGGCTATCTCCGGCAAGATGGTAGATGACAAACTGAAGGACGCTGTCGCCACCGGCGCCAGGATCCTGGCCGGCGGCGACCTGGGCTGCCTGCTCAATATCGCCGGGCGCGCAGAGCGCCTCGGCGAGGATATCGAAGTACGCCATATCGCGGAACTGCTGAGCATGCAGTTCGACGGCCCCGCTATTGGAAAAGGAAAGTAGCCGGTGGAGCAGCACAGCGATACGTTTCTCGACAATGCCAGTGCGGCCCTGGGCAACACTGCACAGGCCGAGCGCAGGGATGTAATCGCAGCGTTCGCGCCCCTGATACGCTCGGCAGCGGTCGAGGGATTCACTGAGTTTGACGCCCTGCGCCAACATGTGAAACGTGTGCGTCAGCACAGCCTGGATCACCTCGAGTACTATCTCGGACAGTTTGAGCACGAAGCCGTGCACAATGGCAACCACGTGCACTTTGCGCGCGATGGCGACGAACTCAACAGCCTGGTGCTCGACATCTGCCAGCAGCACGACGCCAGGCATGTCGCCAAGGGCAAGTCCATGGTCACCGAAGAGACCGGCCTGAATGATTTCCTGCAGCGCGCTGGTCTTGAGGTAATGGAGACCGATCTCGGCGAGTACATCATCCAGCAGGCCGGCGAGACACCCAGCCATATCGTGGCCCCGGCACTGCACAAATCTGCCGGCGAGATCCGCGAGCTGTTCCAGGCCAAACACAAACTCGGCGACCGGGAGCTGCCCGAGACCGTTGATCTGGTGAGCGAGGCCCGCCAGGTACTGCGCGAGCATTTCCTGAAAGCCGAAGTGGGCATCATCGGCGCCAATGCACTGATCGCCGAAAACGGCTATTCCATGCTGGTGACAAATGAAGGCAACGGGGACCTGTGCGCCAATCTGCCCCGGGTGTTGATTGTCTGTACCACCATTGACCGGGTGCTGCCGCTGGCACAGGATGCGACCGCCATGCTGCGCCTGCTGGTGCGATCGGCCACCGGTCAATCGCAGACCTGCTACACCAGCTTTTACTCCGGGCCGCGCCGGGAAAGCGATGTCGACGGGCCGATCGAGACGCATTTCGTGCTGCTGGACAACAAGCGCAGCGAGATCCTGGACAGTGACTACCGGGAGATGCTCGAATGCATCCGCTGCGGCGCCTGCCTGAACCACTGCCCTATCTACAGCGCCGTCGGTGGCCACGCTTACGGCTGGGTATACACCGGGCCGATGGGTTCGATACTGACGCCGCTGCTGACCTCTCTGGAACAGAGCCACGCGCTGCCCAATGCCTGCACCAGCTGCGGCCGCTGCGCCGAGGTCTGCCCGGCGGATATTCCGCTGCCCGACCTGCTGCGCGATCTGAGACATGAGGAGAACAGCAAAAAATTGTCCGCTCCGCGCTGGCGACTGGGACTGAAACTGCACAGCTGGCTGACCCGGCACCCGCCGCTCTACCATGCGCTGACCTCCATCGTGATTCCCGTTCTGCACTGGTTCGGCCGCAAACACGGCAATTTCGAGCGCCTGCCCCTGGCCGCTGGCTGGACCAGCCAGCGCAATTTTCCAGCCCCCGAAGGGAAGACCTTTATGCAGCAGTACAAAGCGCAGCAGAAGCGCAGGGAACAGGGAAAGCATGAACGCTAGCGCCCGCTCGGAAATCTTCGCGCGACTGCGAGAGATCACCGGCGAAGCACCCGCGGAACGTATCCAGCGCGAGCGCCAGGCACTGGGTAGCGCGCCGGTACCTGCGCCACCGGCCGCAGAGCTGTGCCAGGCCTTCCTGACCAATGTGCTGAAAAACAAGGGGACGGTGGACTGCGTGGCCAACCGGACCGAGGCGGTCACGGCGATTGGGCACCACATCTACTCGCATTTTCGCAGCCACCGACTGGTGGCCGGCAACGACCCACGCCTCGCCGCCATGCCCTGGCGCGATGCCGGCGTGCTGCCGCGTTTCGGCAGTCTGGAGGTCGGCGAACCGGTGGCGCTGACATTCGCCCAGTTGGGTGTGGTGGAGACCGGCGCCATTGTGACGTGGACCGGTAAGTCCAACCCGGCGGCGAACAACCTGTTACCGGAACATCACATCGTGCTGGTGGACACCGCTGACCTGGTGTCGAGCATGGAGCACGCCTGGGGCAGGATCAATCTGGAACTGGAGAAAACCGGGCGCCCGCGCGGTATCAACTTTATCGCCGGCCCTTCCAGCACGGCAGATATCGAGGGCCAGCTGGTCTACGGGGCGCACGGGCCGCGCAAATGGCATGTGATACTGATGGGCGATGTTCCCGCAGACGCCCTTGCGCTGGCGCGCGCGGCAGTCCCGGCCTAGGAAATCCCCGGCCAGCCGGTGCCGTCGCCCCTATAGAGGCTATAGAGGCGTGTAGGTAAACTTCTGTCCGGCGACGGCGGCCTCAAACATCAGGCCACCGGTGGCAATGGTAAATATCGCCATACCCTTGCGGTAGCCACCGGACACTGTCGCCGCGTCGTTGCGCCCGCCGCTGATGCCCGCCGCTGTGCCGCCACCGGTATTGGCCTCGGCGGAAGCGCCGGCCGTAATGGCAACCGCCGATGCGGTGGCGCTCAGCTCAAAGTTGCCCGAGGTGAAATCCTTGAATGCCTGTTCGTGCTCAAAAAAGATAATCTGGCTGTACGCCTGCCCGCCCCACTGTGCGCCCAGGGACAACTGTGTCATGGTGGAATTGCCGACGTGCCGGGTGCCGACGAATACCTTGCCTTCACCATAGGCGCCGCCAATCACAAAGGCACCCTTGCCGATAGTGGGGAACAGGGCGTAACCGTAGGCTGTCTTGAAATAGCGCCCGCTCTCCCCGGCATTGCTGAACGCCTTGATCGCACTGCTGTAGCTATTGGCCCAGGCGGCGGGACCACCGGCGCACAGAAACGAGATGAAGAGTACGAGCTTGATCACTTTGGACATAATGGGAACCTTGAGTTTGAGTGCACACATAGCAGGACAGCACGACCGAAAGCGTCGGGTGCGCCCTTCGGATACTCGACAACGCACCGTCCCTATTCTGTGTACACAACCCGGTCAGGTCAAGTCTCTTAGCCGTGACAGCAGATCACATACCCGGCAGGAGTAGCCCCATTCATTGTCGTACCAGTTCAGCACACGCAGATAGTGCCCACCGGTGATACCGGTGAAGCCGGCATCGTAGATCGACGAGTGCGAGTTGCCGATAATGTCGGTGGACACGATGGGCTGTTCGCTGTATTGCAGGATACCCTGCAGGCGGGGCGACGCGGATGCAGTCCGCACCGCCTCGTGCACATCCGCTACCGACGCCTTTTTGCCCAGTTTTACAAACAGGTCCACCACGGAACCGTCAGGCACCGGAACACGGGCGGCGATACCGTGCAGCTTGCCCTTGAGTTGTGGCAACACCTCGCCAACCGCCTTGGCCGCCCCGGTAGAGGTGGGGATGATGTTCTCTGCCGCCGCGCGACTGCGGCGCCAGTCGGTGTGGGGCACATCGGCGAGGCGCTGGTCATTGGTATAGGCGTGCACGGTGTTAATCACACCCTCTTCGATACCGAAGGTCTCATCCAGCACCCGCGCCATCGGGGCGAGACAGTTGGTGGTGCAGCTGGCGTTGGAGATAATCTTCTGCTGCGCCGTCAGGCCCTCTTCGTTGACCCCGAGCACCACCGTGTAATCGATGGCATCCTTGGCCGGCACGGTGAGGATCACGCGACCGGCACCGGCAGTCAGGTGCTGTTGCAACTGCTCGCGCTTGCGAAAGGCCCCGGTCGACTCTATGACCACGTCCACCCCCAGTTCCGCCCAGGGCAGGTCCAGCGGGCTGCGCTCGCTGAGCAACTTGACGCGTCCCTTGGCGGTCACGAAGTGATTGTCCTCGAGCTTCAGCGACCCGGCGAAAGGGCCCATCACAGTGTCGTAACTCAGGAGGTAGCGCAGCGCCTCGTAATCAAAAAGATCATTGATCGCAACAACCTCGATGTCATCCCGCTCCTCCAGAATGCGGAAAACCGAGCGCCCGATACGCCCAAAACCATTGATCGCGATTCTCATGACAGCTCCTCCTGTGGCAGACCCAGCGCCGCGTAAAGACGCACCACCTCCAGCAACCGCGCTGCATGCCCCAGCGTTTCATACCAGCCCAGCGTCTTGATAATGGTGCTGCCCGCCTTGATCGTGCCCTTGGCATCGAACAGCAGCGAATGAGCGTTGCCAATCACATCTGACGACACCACCGGATCTTCCACCACATCGACAATACCCTTGCGTTTGCCGGCGGCGACGCGCATTGCCTGGTTGATTGCTTCAGCGTCCACCTCGGGATCGCGCATTACCAGCGTGACGTCCAGCAGACACCCCTCCTGTACCGGCACATTCAGCGCCCAGGTCATTATCCTGTCGTCGAACGCGGGCAGTATGTGGCCCAGCCAGCGCCCGGCATCATGGGTGTTGGGGATGATATTCTTGGCGGCGGACCGACTGCGACGGAAGTCGCTGCCGGCGTAGTCCTGCAGTGACTGGTCCGAGGTATAGGCGTGTACCGTGGTCATGCTGCCACACTCGATGGCGTATTGTTCGGACACACTCTGCAGCAGCAGGCACAGCGCGGAAGCCGTCGGCGAACCCGCCGAGATCATGCGATCCCCCTGGCTCGCGCTGTCGTCGTTGATTCCGGGAACGACAATGCGGTCGATGGCGTCCATCGGCAGCGTACGCAGCAGTACCCGGGGCGCACCATTGGCCAGATGCGCGGCCATGGAATCGCTGTCGCCGAACTTGCCGGTAGCGTCGATCACGATATCGACATCGAAGACATCCCAGGGCATTTCCTGTGGGCGATCGATCTGCATCAGCCGCGCCCGGAAGCGCGGGTTGACCAGAAAGTTGCGCTCCAGGGTATGGCGCTGCGGTTCAACCACCTCTGAGGTTAACAGGTAGTGCAGTATCTCCGGCTTGCCGATGTCGGCAACGGCGACGATTTCAACATCGCTACTGAGGGAGGCCAGTTGATAGATTTGTCGGCCTATCTGGCCGAAGCCCATAAGACCCACCCGAATCGGTCTGTTCGCTGCCATTGACATCCTCCTTCTTCACGCCGGTTTCAGAGTCAGGTCCGGCACGCCTGCATAGTGGCATTATCTGCCATCGGCGTGCCACCGACCATGACGCATCGCAACAAAACTGCGCGCGCCTGCTCAGTACAGGATGGGACGGGGCCATGCACCCCACATATCCCAGTTCAGGGTCTCATTGGTCACCGCCATATTCATGTCCTCAGCGGTCTCGCGCTGTTCATTTACCACATGCTGCTGTATCGAGAGGCGCTCGTACTGCTGGTAGTTTGCCTCCGAGCCGACATAGAGGCAGTTGCACTCCTTGGTGTCCGCGTAGACAAACACCGTCTGGCCGTCTTTCTCCATCGGCACCAGCCGCCGCTGGGCGAACCGCGAGAGATGGGCCTGCTTCTCGGGTGTATCGGCCAGCTTCATCTGGAAGCCGGCAGCGGACAAGCGGCGCTCGGTGTCGATGGCATCCTGGTTGGCCATGGAGGCGCAACCACCCGCAAGAGCGACCGCGAAAGCGGCTGCGATTGTCTTTTTTACATTAACGGACATAGAAATTCCCATAGTTGTCAGTGCGGAACTGCCTGATCCGTCAATATAAAATGTATTTGGGGTGCTGTCGACGATGTCGGGCTATAAGCCGGTCACTCTGGACAGATCAATACCATAGGCCTCGGGTTCCAGGCTCTTCTTGATCGAGGGAGGGGGCGCGCCGTCTCCGGGCGAGAAATGTTGCAGGTCGACCACTGGTGTGGTCTCCAATTCGTGCTTGCTGGCGTCCAGCAGCAGCATCACCTTGGGTCGCAGGCGCCGGGTCCGGTACTCGGCAACCACCACACCGACCTCGCCGGAGGACAGCTCCACCAGAGTGCCCGCCGGGTAGATACCAACCGCCTGGATAAAGGCTTCCACCAACTCGGCCTGGAACTCCTGGTCCCGCGACTGGTAGAGCAACTTGATCGCCTCGCTGGGCGATACCGCTTTCGCGTAGCTCCGGTTACTGGTCACCGCGTCATAGGTATCGACAATGCCGGCTATGCGTGCAAAGGGTGGAATCCGGTCACGGGCCAAGCCCTTGGGATAGCCCGAACCGTCGAAGCGCTCGTGGTGATGCGCCACAATATCGATGACGTCCTGGTTGAGAATCCCGCATTCATCGAGAATCGCCAGGCCGTGGCTCACGTGGCGTGACACCTCTGCGGCCTCATCGGCAGTCAACTTGCGATCCGCCTGCAACAGGCCGGGGTCGACACGCAATTTCCCGATATCCATCAGCATACAGCCCATGGCCAGCGAGCGCAGGTCGCGCCGCGGCAGCCCCAACTGGCGACCCAGCGACACCGCCCACATGGACGTGCTCAGCGCGTGATGATAGGTGTACTGGTCGTGATCCTTGAGGCGGCTCACCCACAGGCAGGCATCGGGGTTGCGGCTGATACTGTCGACGATCGGCTCTACCGACTTGCGCAGCTTGATGACATCCAGCTTTTCCCCGGCACTGACGTTTTCATAGATTTGGTCAATATCGCCAATCAGTGTATTCAGCGCCCGCTGCGCGCGCGGGTGCTCCTCTTCCCAGCCACTGTCGTCGTGGTACGGCTTCAACACACGATCAAAAAAAATGTGGGCTAGCGGGATACGCGGTCTGTCATTCAGCCCGGTGGAACTGCTCTGAATCGGCCGCTTGCCCGACTCGCCGCGACGGGATGGCTCGGCGCGCGCTGGCGGCTCGCGGCGAATGACCGTGCCCGGGCGCGAACTGCGCCGGCTGTCAATGTAGACCGACTCGCAATATTTCTGCAGGTCGCGTATATCCTGGTCGCGCTCGATCAGGAAGCCCTGGGTAATAAACGGGGTCTCCAGCCAGGGCCGGTCGAGCCCGCTGACGTACATGCCAATGCTCAGGTCACTGGTCGATATCTTTAGGGTTTTAAGCATAGGCGTCAGGCGTCCCGATGTTATTGCTGCCCCATCTCAAATACCGCGCTGCGATCAGTCATACCTCAACTGGCGGCGGATTCCACTGTTTGACACTAGGGCCGCGCCCGGAACCTGTCCACAAATAAGTGGAGATTTCTCCAGATAATTGCGGCGCGGTCAATCGAGGGGGCAGCGAGTCGTGCCTAACCAGACCCCTGCTGTGCTATATTCGCGCCTGACGCTCAACCGCAATGCACTGACAACACGGAAACTATCCATGCGCAAACTTCTCATCGGCCTGGGGGTGGTGGTAGTCCTCATCGCCGGCTTGATCGGCGGTCTGCTGGCCACGGGCCAGATCGGCACCAGCACCTTCCCCATCCTGCTCAACACCCTGTTTGGTGTGTCCGGGCCGGCGGCGGACGATGCCACGGTGCGCCAGCGCTACCAGGTGCCCGAGGGCTTTACGCTGGAACTGTACGCCGCCGACTTGCCGCGCGCCCGGTTCCTGCGCTTCACCGCGGCCGGAGACCTGCTGGTCAGCCGACCGGGAGCCGGAGACATCCAGCTGTTGCGGCGCGACGCTGATGGCGACGGCCACCCCGATGCGCGCGAGACCCTGGTGTCTGGCCTGAAAAAGCCGCTGGGGCTGGATATCCACGGCGACTGGCTGTACATCGCCGAGTCGAACCGCATCGGGCGCATCCGCTTTGACAGCGCCAGCGGCACGGTGAGCGGTGACATCCAGCCGGTAGTGGAGGGCTTGACGGACGACGGCAACCACTGGTCCAAGACCATCCGCATCGGGCCGGACCGGAAGCTGTACCTTGCCCAGGGGTCCACCTGCAATGTCTGCGAGGAGGAGGACCAGCGACGCGCCACCATGATGCGTTTCGAACTCGATGGCAGCGACCCCGAGATCATCGCCACCGGCCTGCGCAACAGCGTGGGCTTCGACTGGGCACCGTGGAACGGCGCACTGTACGCCACCGATAACGGCCGCGATATGCTGGGCGACGATTTCCCACCCTGCGAGCTGAACCTGGTCGAGACAGGACGCTTCTACGGCTGGCCCTACTACAACGGCGACAATATCCCCGACCCGGATATGGGCGCGGACCCACTCGCCTCAGAGCGCACCCCGACACCGCCCGCACACGGCTTCCGCCCGCACAATGCGCCGCTGGGTATGGCATTCCTCACCGGCGATGCCCTGCCGCCAGCGTTTCGGCGCAGCGCGGTGGCGGCGCTGCACGGCTCATGGAACCGCAGCACGCCCGACGGCTACAAAGTCGTCTCGCTGCACTGGACTGCAGCTGGCATTGAGGAGCGCGACTTCCTGTCCGGCTTCAACCGGGACGGCGATATCAGCGGACGACCTGTCGACGTCGCCCAGGGCCCGGACGGCGCCATCTACGTCTCTGACGATTACGCCGGCGCGATCTATCGCGTCGCCTACGGCGACACCGGCGCCAGCGGCAGCGATCAGGACATGGTGCTGCCGACTGTCAGCCGTCTCGACAAACAGCCGCCGGCCTGGCTGGCGGACGCCGACCTGCCCCGCATGGCCGAGAGCGGCCGCGCCCTGTACCAGCGCTACCAGTGCCAGACCTGCCATGAGCAGGGCGACAACCCGGTATCGCTGGACGGTCTTTCGCAGCGCCTGGGTTATCGCGCGGTGATCGATACCCTCGAAGCGCCGCAGTCGCCGATGCCCGTATTCCCTCTCAGTGAGGCGGAGCGCCGCGAGTTGGCGGTATTTTTGCTCTGGCAACCAGGGCACAAGCAATAGACGGGACCATGCTGCGCCAACTGCCGAACAGCCTGACATTTGCACGCCTGCTACTCGCCCTGCCACTGGGCTGGCTGATACTGCGTGAACAATACGACTGGGCGCTGGCCATCGGCGCAATGGCCGGTGTATCCGATGCGCTGGACGGTTTCCTCGCCCGGCGCCTCAACGCCCTGTCCCGCTTTGGCGCCGTGCTGGACCCGATTGCCGACAAGCTCCTGATCACTGTCACGTTTATCTGCCTCGCCGAGGTCGGGCTGTTGCCCTGGTATCTGGCCATCGCGGTGATCGCGCGCGATCTGGTGATTGTGCTGGGGGCCATTTGCTACTACCGGTTCATCGGCCCGTTTGAATTCGCCGCCACCGGCCTCAGCAAGGGCAATATGGCAGTACAGATCAGCTTCTGCGTGCTGGTCCTGCTGTCACAGGTTGTGCCCATTATACCCGGGCAAATACTACTGGCGGGTACCGCAGCTGTGCTGTTCATGGCCGCGGCCAGCGGTTTCGATTATGTAATGTCCTGGACGATTAAAGCCATTGAATCACGCAAAACAAAGGAATAAACGGGTGCTGGAGCAATTCACAACTGACTGGACGGGACGCCCGTGAGCAAGGAAATACATGTATTGACGTACAATATCCACAAAGGGTATTGCACGGGCAACCGCCGCTTCGTACTGGAATCCATGCGCCAGCGCATCGCCGAGACGGGGGCTGATATTGTCTTCCTGCAGGAGATCCACGGCACGGCGATCAAGAGCGCGGCCAAACGGCGGCGTTTCTCCTATCCCGATGAACCCCATTTTGAATACCTCGCCAATGAGGCCTGGCCGCACTATGCCTACGGCCGCAATGCCATCTACCGCAAGGGCGATCACGGCAATGCGATTCTCAGCATGTACCCGTTCGCGAGTTTTGAGAATATCGACGTTTCCATCTTCCCGCGCTCCAGCCGCAGCATACTGCACGGCGTCATCGAACTGCCGCACAAGAACACCCGCCTGCACACGCTCTGTGTGCACCTGGGTTTGCTGGAGCAGGAGCGCCGCGAGCAACTGCAGGCGCTGACTGACCGCATCAACAGCCATGTGCCCCACGACGAACCCATGATTATCGCCGGCGATTTCAACGACTGGCGCCGGCGCGCTGAGAACCACCTGCACGCCGACCTCGGACTGACGGAGTTGTTTGTGCACATGAAGGGTCGCCACGCGCTGACATTCCCGGTCTGGCGACCGATGCTGCCGGTGGACCGGATCTACTATCGCGGCCTGGATCCCGTGGCCTGCCAGCGCCTCGGCACCGGCCCCTGGCGCGAACTGTCCGACCACGCCGCACTGTTCGGAGTGTTCAAGCTATGACCCACGACTCTGCAGCACACGCGATTTTCAGCGATGCATCTTTCATCGCAGAGCTTGAGCTGGCCGCGAGTGCCAGCGGAAAAACGCTGGTGCAGGCGCGGGATTACGCGGCCAAATGTCTCAAGGAGATTGAGGCAACACCGCGGGACAGCTGGCTGCGACCGATGTCGAAACTGGCAAAATTCATCTACACACGCAGCTACGAACCGGAACTGGACATCAACCTCGACCAGCTGGAGAAGCTGAGGACACTGTCCAGGGATCACCTGCTGCTGTTCCTGTGGTCACACAAGTCCCACATGGACAGTTTCGTATTCCTGCTGTCGCTGTACCAGAACCGGTTTCGTCCCCTGCCGCTGATTTTTGCCGGCATCAACATGAACTTCCTCGGCTTCGGGGCGTTGGCGCGCCGCGTCGGGGCCATCTTCCTGCGCCGTACCTTCCAGGAAGACCCGGTGTACAAACTGGTGTTCCAGCACTACATACACCACCTGATACGCAATCGCACACCGCTGTCATGGTCTATCGAGGGCACCCGTTCGCGCACCGGCAAGCTGTCGCCACCAAAACTGGGACTGCTGAATTGGGTGGTGGAATCCTGTCACCGCGAGCAGACCGCCAACGTACTGCTGGTACCTGTGTCCATCGCGTTTGACCGCATCGCCGAGATCGATGATTACGTTGCCCTGCAGAGCGGGCTGCCCAAGCGCAAGGAGTCACTGCGCTGGTTCTTCAACTACATCTTCGGCATGCGCCAACCCTACGGCAAGGTGTATGTACGCTATGGTGAGCCGCTGCCGCTGGAGCAGCCAATGGCCCCGGCCCCGCCTGCGGGCAGCCCGGTCACCGGCCAGCAGCCCTTCGATGTAACGCGTATGGCGTTTGAGGTCTGTACCCGGATAGAACAGATCACCCCGATCAAATCCGCCGATGTGCTGACCATGGTGTTACTGGGCGCCAACAAGCGCGCGCTGACGGCCGCTGAGATGTACACGCAGTCGGCGGGTATCGAGGAGCTGATCCGCGACCTCAAGCTGCCTGCCTCCTCCGGCTTCAGCCTGAACAACGAAGCCGAGGTCAGTGCGGCGGTGCTGGCGCTGGTCAACGCGGGTCTGGTGAAATCCTTCGATGGCGGCCACGTACCGGTTTACTACATTCCCGGCGAGAAGCGGCTGGCGGCCGCCTACTACCGCAACACCATCACCCACTATTTCCTGCACGCGGCGCTGGGTGAGATCGGCCTGGCAATGTGCGCACTGGATATCGGGATACCCAATACGGACTCCCTGCACAGCAATGTCACAGCGCTGCGTGAACTGTACAAATTCGAGTTCTTCTACAAGCCGGCAGATGTATTCTGGGCCGATGTGCTGCACGAGACAGGCAGGCGCTATCCGCAATGGGACAGCGGCGACCAGTCGATCCAGAAGCTGCTGCGCGACAAGCCGCCGCGCTTCGGGCACGCCATCCTGCGCTCCATTACCGAGGCCTACCTGATCATCGCGGTGGCGCTGCTGGACCTGGAGGGCCGCCCGGTACACGACAGGAAAGCCTTCACCCGGGAATTACTCGACCAGGGGCAGCAGATGCTACTGCGTCGCACTATCAGTTGTGAATCCTCGGTGTCACAGGACCTGTTCACCAACGGCCTGCGCCTGGCCGCGCACCTGGCGCTGCTGGACGGGCGCAGCGGTGAACTGGTCGAGCGCCGCACGGCCTTCGCCGATGCGGTGGTATCGGCGCTGTCGGCGATCAACCTGCTGCAGCGCTCGTATGACGAGGCGTGGTTTGCACAGCTCTCGGCGGGAAAAATCGCCAACCTGCTGGGCCCCTGACAGGGGCACGGCTGGACTCCCTGAACGGGGCCCCGGTACAACTTGCCGACACGCCAGAGACCCGCTATCGTTCCGTGATAATCCATAGACGAAGCGATATGCGATGAGCCTACGAGACGTTGTAAGCACAGTTGCGGAAACCTCCACCCTGCTGCAGCTGGCGAAGGAGGTAAAACCCAGGCCTGACTCCACCCGCGACTGCTTTGCCGCCAGGACGGAGCGCACGGCGGCCCGCTTCCCCAATCACACGGCCGTGATGTTCGAGGGCCAGAGCCTGACCTGGAGCGAACTGAACGCACTCGCCAACCGCTATGCGGCGGCACTGCGTGTGCAGGGCCTGGTGCGCGGCGACGCGGTCAGCCTCATCATGGAAAACCGGATCGAGTTTCTCGCCACCATTATCGCTCTCAACAAACTGGGGGTGATCGCCGCGCTGATCAACACCAACCTGACCGGCAAACCGCTGATCCACTGCATCAATATCACCGGTTCCCGACTCTGTATTTTCGGTGAGGAGCGCCTGGCGGCGGTTGCACAGGTACGCACAGAGCCGGACCTGCAGGGTATCGAGAACTGGCTTTACGTCAGTGACCAGCAGCACGAACCCTGCCCCGACTGGGCACTGGATTTCGGCGCAGAGGCCGACGGCAAACCTGCCGGCAACCCGCCGCAGACCGGGCAGAACACACTGGCGGATACCGCACTGTATATCTACACCTCCGGCACCACCGGGCTTCCCAAAGCGTCGGTGATTTCCAACCGCCGCTTCCTGCTGGCCGCCGGTATGTCGTACAAGGGCGGCCTCAAATGCAATGAGAATGACTGCATCTATCTGTGCCTGCCGCTGTATCACGGCACCGGCCTGTTCCTGGGTGTAGGCGCATCCCTGTCTACCGGGGCCACCATGTTCATACGCCGCAAATTCTCCGGCAGTCACTTTCTCAGCGATATCCGCGACAGCGGCGCGACCTGCTTTATCTACATCGGCGAGCTGTGTCGCTATCTGCTGAACACCCCGCGACAGGCCGACGACCATCGCAGCCCGCTGGTATGCATGATGGGCAATGGGCTGCGCCCCGATATATGGCATGAATTCAAGGCCCGGTTCGGCATCCAGCGGATCGCCGAATTCTATGGCTCCAGCGAGGGCAACGTCGCCTTCGTCAACATGTTGAACAAGGACTGCACTGTCGGCACGACCAGTATCCCCATCGCGCTGGTGAAGTACGACGTGGATACTGATGAACTGGCGCGCGACGACAATGGCCGCCTAATAAAAGTGGCCACTGGCGAACCGGGGCTGCTGCTTGGAAAAATCACCGGCAAGACGCAGTTTGAGGGCTATACCAGCAAGGAGGACACCGAGAAGAAAATCCTGCGCAATGTCTTCAGGGACGGCGATGCCTGGTTCAATACCGGCGATCTGATGAAGACAGTGGACGTGGGGTTCTCGCTCGGCATGCCGCACTACCAGTTCGTCGACCGTGTCGGCGATACCTTTCGCTGGAAATCGGAAAATGTGTCCACCAATGAGGTCGGCGAAATCATCAACGGTCACCCGCAGGTCGATTTCTGCAATGTCTACGGTGTGGAAATTCCGAAGGCGGACGGCCGCGCCGGCATGGCCGCCCTCGTACTCGCACCGGGCGTTGACGCACTGGATATCAAGAGTTTTTCCGCCTACGTCAATGAGCACCTGCCCGCCTATGCGCGGCCGGTGTTCCTGCGTATCCAGCCTGAACTGGACACCACCGGCACCTTCAAGATGGTGAAGGGCGATTTGCGCAAACAGGCCTATGACCTGGACCAGATCAGCGATCCCGTCTATGTCATGAAGCCCCGCAGCGACACCTACACGCTGCTGGATGAGGATTACGCCGAGGTGCTGCGCTCCGGCAGAGCCGGCTACTGACCGGGGCGGCGCCCGCCTCGCCTGTTGGGCGCCCGGCGCCCCGCGCCCGGCTTACCGCGACCGCGGCTGTCACTGCGACTTTGACCGCGCCTGCGCGGCGCCACCGGCCTGCCCGCAGGCGCTTGTTGCCTGCCGGTGCGCGATTTGCGCAGGGGTGGGCTGGCGGGCACCTCGTGACCGGGCTCGAACCCGCCGATGTACTCGCGCGGGATATGCCGCTGGATCAGCTGTTCAATCGCGGTGAGCTGCTTGATTTCGTCGGCACTGACCAGCGAGTAGGCATGCCCCGACAACCCCGCGCGGCCGGTGCGCCCGATGCGATGCACGTAGTCCTCCGGCACAGTGGGCAGATCGAAGTTAACCACCTGCGGCAGTTGTGCGATATCGAGTCCACGCGCCGCGATATCGGTGGCGACCAGCACGCGGACCTCGCCGCACTTGAAGCCCGCAAGTGTGCGGCTGCGCACGCCCTGGCCCTTGTCGCTGTGAATGGCCGCGGCGTCAATGCCGCACTGCTGCAGGTACTGTACAAGCCGATCCGCACCCTGCCTGGTGCGGATGAAAACCAGCACCTGCTGCCAGTCGCACTGCTGCACCAGGTCCAGTAGCAGTTCCCCCTTGCGCTTTTTGTCCACCGGGTACACCCACTGCGCGACCCGCTCTGCAGTCGCATTGGGCGCCGACACCGAGACCTCCAGCGGGTTGCGCAAAATGGTTTTGGTCAGCTGCCGGATGTCGCGGCTGAATGTCGCCGAAAACAGCAGGTTCTGGCGCTGCGGCGGCAGCGCTTCGACGATACGGCGGATATCGCGGATGAAGCCCAGATCGAGCATGCGATCCGCCTCGTCCAGCACCAGGATTTCCAGGGCAGAGAAACTCAGCTCCCCCTGCTGGTACAGGTCCAGCAGTCGCCCGGGGGTCGCCACCAGAATATCGACACCCCGTCGCAGCGCGGCCAGCTGTGGATTGATTTTCACACCACCGAATACCACCGCCGAGGTGAACGGCAGATGTGCACCATAGGCCGCGACACTCTCCCCCACCTGTGCCGCCAGCTCCCGCGTGGGCACCAGTATCAGTGCGCGCAGGCGGTGAGCCTGGCTGTCACCACTGGCGTACAAGCGCTGCAGTATGGGCAGCGTGAAACCGGCTGTTTTCCCGGTGCCGGTGCGGGCCGCCGCCATCAGGTCGCGGCCAGAGAGCACCGCCGGAATGGCAGCGGCCTGCACCGGCGAGGGTTCACGGTAGCCCCGCTCCTCAATGGCACGCAACAGCGGCGCGCATAATCCCAGTGTGTCAAACCTCATGGACGCTGGTCCGGCAACGTCGCTCAGCCGCCGGCGGGGTCAGGCGGAAACTGCGCGAGCACCGCCTGTGCAGCCTGCTGTCGATAGCGGGCCGCCTCTTCCGTATCGGGTTGGCTGCGCATATTGGAGTGGATGGTGGCGCGCCACACTGACTGCAGGCTCAGCGGGTCTATCATGCTGACAATCAGTGTACCGCCGGTAATCTGCTGGGTGGCCGGATCAAAGGTGGCAACCTCGTCTTTCTCCGGCGGCAGGAATTTCCAGGACAGGAAAATATCGGCTTCGGCATTACTGGCGACAACCTCAAAACCGCGACGCCGCAACTCCGCCGTCAGGGCCGTGTTGATGCGGTTGATCTGCTCGTCGGATGTCATCATCGTGGACAGCGTATCCCTCGGAATCGGCTGGATTGCCACCTTGTGGATACGGCTGAAATCGTAGCTGTGGTTGTAGTCGGTGGTCGCCTTGAGACCCGTGGGCAAACCGGCGCAGGCGGCGAGCAGCACGGCGAGGCCGATAGCCGCCCCTACGCGTTGGTAGACAGATGACATAGATACTCCTTGGCCGGTCTCCCGGAACGTTCGTTATTGGCAGCATAAATCGCCCCGGACCGCGCGGCGTCTGCATCGCGATACCGCAACCCGCGCAGCTGCAGCGACAAAACCCGGCGCCCGGCTTGGCTCAACGTGCGATTAAACCTATATTGTTGCTGGATGCCAACTGCTACAAGAGAAATATACCTTTGAACAACCCACCGCAATGGTCGCTCCCGCTGCTGGCACTCTGTGCTGTGCTGGCCCTGGCCGGCTGCGACACCAGCGAACTCCAGCCCTGGCATACCGACATCCTCGAGCACGAATACTCCAGCGACACAGCGGGGGAAATCGACAACCTCGAGGATTACCTGCGGCTGGAGAGCGCGGTCTTCACCGAGATGGAGCAGCGCATCTACGCCCATGCCGCCACGGGGCCGGCGCAGGCCCTGGAGCGCTACAGCCGGGGCAGCTTCGCCGACCCTGAGCTGCGCCAGCCAAACTGGAACAGGACCTTCATGCTGGATCACGACGCTCCACAGGCCGCAGTACTGCTACTGCACGGCATGTCGGACTCGCCCTACAGCCTGCGCGCGCTCGGCCAGGCGCTGCAACAGCGTGGCTTTGCGGTGCTGGGGCTGCGGATGCCGGGGCACGGCACGATACCGTCCGGCCTCCTCGACCTGCGCTGGCAGGATATGGCCGCCGTGGTGCGATTGGGCATGCAGTATCTGGCGCAGCGCACACCGGATAAACCGCTGTATATCATCGGCTACTCCACCGGTGCGGCGCTGGCGCTGGACTATGTGCTGGACAACGCCGGGGCCGGCGAGACCGCCACGGCACAACCGGCGGTCAGCCGGCTGGTACTGATCTCCCCGGCGATAGGCGTCAGCCCGGCGGCGGCGCTGGCCAAGTGGAGCCGCCGCCTGGCGGAACTGCCGGGGCTGGAGCGACTGGCCTGGCTGGATATCGAACCTGAGTTCGACCCCTACAAGTACAATTCGTTTGCGACCAATGCGGCCGAGCAGGTGTATGAGCTGACGCAATCTGTCGGCCACCGCCTGGCGAATCGAGCGCCGACCGCGCCACCGCTGCCGCCGATGCTGATACTGAAGTCCACGGTGGACGCCACCGTTTCAAACAACGCCGTGGTCGACCGGCTGCTGATGAAGCTGCCGCCCGAGCGGGACGAACTGGTGGTGTTCGACATCAATCGCGTGGCGGCCAATCACAGCCTGCTGGTGAAGGACCCGGGGCCGTTCACCGCCAGGATGATCGCCGACCAGCAGCTGCCCTTCACCTTCACCCTGGTGACAAACTCCAACGCCAACAGCCGCGCGGTAGCGGCCTATACCAAAGCGCCTTACGCCGCCGGTCACTCGCGCACCGAGTACCTGGGCCTGAACTGGCCCGCGGGGGTGTTTTCACTGTCGCATGTCGCACTGCCGTTCCCGGCCAACGATGCGCTCTACGGGCAGCGTCGCCCCGAGCGCAGCCGACAGATATTTCTCGGCCAGCAGGCGATGCAGGGCGAACGGGGGGTGTTGAAAATTCCCGGCGATTTCCTGTTGCGGCTGCGCCACAACCCGTTCTACGAGTACCAAAAAGAACGGGTGCTGCAGTGGCTGCAGTGAGACGGCTCGCCGGTACCGGGGCTAACTCTCCACAAACGCGCGCTCAATCACATAGTGCGCGGCCTCGCCGTGACGCGACTCCCGGAAACCGCGCGCATCCAGCAGCGCGCAGATATCCTTGAGCATGCTGGGACTGCCGCAGATCATGAAACGGTCGTCATCGACATTGACCGGCGGCAGGCCGATGTCGGCGGTCAGCTTGCCGATGCGCAGCAGGTCGGTGAGCCTGCCGTTGTTGTCGAACTTCTCACGCGTCACAGTCGGGTAGTAGATCAGCTTGTCGCGCACGGCATCGCCGAGGTACTCGTGCTGCGGCAGGTGCTCGGTGATCAGCTCGCGGTAGGCCAGCTCCTCGGTGTAACGGCAGCCGTGTGTCAACACGATCTTGTCGTAGTGCTCGTAGATGTCCGGATCGCGGATAATACTGAGAAACGGCGCCAACCCGGTACCGGTGGCGATCAGGTAGAGGTGTTTGCCCGGCAGCAGGTTGTCCTGCACCAGGGTCCCGGTGGACTTGCTGTTCACCAGCAGGCTGTCCCCGACCTTGATCTTCTGCAGCTTGGAGGTCAGCGGGCCGTCCGGCACCTTGATGCTGAAAAACTCCAGCTCGTCCTCATAGTTGGCGCTGGCCAGGCTGTAGGCGCGCATCAGCGGCTTGCCCTCCTGCTCCAGGCCGATCATCGTGAAATGCCCGTTCTTGAAACGGAAGCCGGCATTGCGCGTGGTTTTGAAACTGAACAGGCGGTCGGTCCAGTGATGAACCGACGTGACTTGTTCCCGCAGTATCTGTGCCATCTGGTATATCCTCTGGTGTGACTCTGATGCGAGCAGAATAAAACGTATCCATTAATCGGTAAAACGGATATATTCAATAATATAAATCGTTTTTATAAATATATGAGGTGCCATGCGCTACAGCCTGCGTCAGCTCGAAGTCTTTCTCGCCACCGCTCACTATGAGAACGTGACACGGGCGGCGGCGTCACTGGCCATGTCCCAGTCCGCCGCCAGCGGCTCCCTGCGCGAGTTGGAGAGCCAGTTCGACGTCAAGCTGTTCGACCGGCTCGGCAAGCGGCTGCGGCTCAGTGAACTGGGCCAGCAGTTGCGGCCGCAGGTGGAGAACCTGCTGGCGCAGGCGCGGGCGCTGGAGCACGCGCTGGCCGGCGAGGACGTGATCGGGCGCCTGCAGATAGGGGCGACGCTCACCATCGGCAATTATATTGCGGTCAATATGATCGCCGAGTTCCGCCGCCGTCACCCGCAGGCGGATATCGCACTGCGGGTCGCCAATACCGAGGCGATCGCCGAGCAAGTTGCGCATTTCGATCTGGATATGGGCCTGATCGAGGGCGAACTGCAGCACCCGGCACTGGATATCGTGCACTGGCGCGGCGATGAACTGGTGGTGTTCGCCGCGCCCGACCATCCGCTGGCGACATCGGCATCGCTGTCCGATGCCGACCTGATGGCGCTGCCGTGGATTGTGCGGGAGGTCGGCTCAGGCACCCGCCAGGCCTTCGAGCGCGCCATGCACGGTATCCTGACTGACCTGCACATCGCCATGGAACTGCAGCACACAGAGGCCATCAAACGCGCGGTCGAGGCTGGCCTCGGCGTGGGCTGCCTGTCGCGGGTCGCGCTCGTCGACGCCTTCAAGCGCGGTTCGCTGGTGCCGCTGGCGGTACCCGCGCGCGATTTTCGCCGCGAGTGGTTTTTGATCACGCACAGGGAGAAATTCCACAGTGCGGGGCTGCGGGAGTGGATGGCGCTGTGCCAGACGCGGTGGTCCTCGACACCCTGATGGTGTTGGGATCGATTTATCGGGCTGAAACCGTGTAGACTCCGCTTCACTACCCATCCACAACTGAAGAGAGGTAAGCGCCATGAACGAAGCGGCCAACACCATCGTCATGAATATGGACGAGTCCAACGGCCTCCCGCCGGCGCCGACCGGAGTCGAGGAGATTCGCCAGGACCGCAAGAACAAGCTCGCCGCGGCGCTGCGCCTGTTCGGTAAATTCGGCTTCGATGAAGGTGTCGCGGGGCATATCACCGTGCGCGATCCCGAGCAGCTCGATCACTTCTGGGTGAACCCCATGGGCAGGTCGTTCAAGCAGATGACCGTCTCCGACCTGCTGCTGGTCAGTCACACCGGTGAGGTGGTGCAGGGCGCAGGCCTGCTCAACGGCGCGGCGTTCACCATCCACTCGCAGATTCACATGGCCAATCCCAAGGTCACGGCGGCGGCTCACTCACACTCGGTGTACGGCAAGTCCTTCTCCACGCTGGGAAAACTGCTGGATCCACTGACCCAGGACGCCTGCGCCTTTTACGAGGACCATGTGCTGTTCGATGATTTCACCGGCGTGGTGCTGGACAACAGCGAGGGCAAGGCGATCGCGGCGGCGCTGGGCGACCGCAAGGCGGCCATCCTGCAGAACCATGGCCTGCTCACGGTGGGCGAGACCATCGAGGCCGCGGCCTGGTGGTTTATCACGATGGAGCGCAGTTGCCAGGCGCAGTTGCTGGCCGAAGCCGCCGGCACACCCAAGTTGATCCGCCACGAGGTGGCGCTGTCAACGCGGGAGACGGTGGGCAACCCGCTGGCGGGATGGTTCAGTTTTCAGCCGCTGTACGATGTGATCACCGCCGAGCAACCCGAACTGCTGGGCTGACTCAGGACGCCGAGGCCAGCCGTGCCGCTTCCTGCTGGCTGGCCAGGTACTCCTCGTAGGTGCCCTGGAAATCCACCAGCGCGCCGTCCTTGATATCGATAATGCGCGTCGCCAGCGACGACACGAACTCGCGGTCGTGGCTGACGAAGATCAGGGTGCCATCATAGTGTTCCAGCGCCAGGTTCAGCGCCTCAATGGACTCCATGTCGAGATGGTTGGTCGGCTCGTCCAGCAGCAGCACATTGGTGTCCATCATCATCAGGCGACCGAACAGCAGGCGGTTCTTCTCACCCCCGGAACAGACTTTCACCTGCTTTTTGAAATCGTCGGATGAGAACAGCAGGCGGCCCAGGGTGGCGCGCACAATCTGGTCATCGTGGCTGGGCTTGCGCCACTGGCTCATCCAGTCAAACAGGTTCAGGTCGCTGTCAAATTCCCGCGTGCTGTCCTGCGGGCAGTAACCCAGGGTGGCGTTTTCCGCCCACTTTACACTGCCGCTGTCGGGTGTCAGCTCATTCATCAGGCAGCGCAGGAGCGTGGTCTTGCCGGCGCCGTTCTCGCCGATCACTGCCAGCCTGGCCCCCGCCTCCAGTATCATACTGCCCTTTTCGAACAGCGGGCCCTCGTCAAAACCGTGTCCCAGTTTGTCCAGCACCAGCGCCTGGCGGTGCAGTTTCTTTTCCTGCTTGAAGCGGATATACGGGCTGACGCGGCTCGATGGCTTGATATCGTCCAGCTTGATCTTCTCGATACGCTTGGCGCGCGAGGTGGCCTGCTTGGCCTTGGAGGCGTTGGCGGAGAAGCGGCTGACGAACTGCTGCAGATCGGCGATTTCAGCGCTCTTTTTCGCGTTCTGTGCCTGCAGCCGCTCACGCGCAGCGGTGGATGCCATCATAAAGTCGTCGTAATTACCCGGGTATACACGCAGTTCGCCGTAGTCGATATCAGCCATGTGTGTGCAGACTGCGTTCAGGAAATGGCGGTCGTGCGAGATGATAATCATGGTGCACTTGCGCTCGTTCAGCATGGCCTCCAGCCAGCGGATGGTATCAATATCTAGGTTGTTGGTGGGCTCGTCCAGCAGCAGGATATCCGGGTCGGAAAACAGGGCCTGGGCCAGCAGCACGCGCAGCTTCCAGCCCGGCGCCACCTCGCTCATCGGGCCGTAGTGCAGGTCCAGGTCGATACCGGCGCCCAGCAGGATCTCGCCGGCGCGACTCTCGGCGCTGTAGCCGTCCATCTCCGCGAACTGGACTTCCAGCTCGGCGACTTTCATACCGTCGTCTTCCGACATCTCCGGCAGTGCATAGATGCGCTCGCGCTCCTGCTTGACCGCCCACAGTTCCTCGTGCCCCATCAACACCGTGTCGATCACGGTGTACTGCTCGTAGGCGAACTGGTCCTGGTTCAGCCGGCCCAGGCGCTCGTTCGGTGTGATCGACACATTGCCGGCCGAGGGAGCCAGGCTGCCGTCGAGGATCTTCATAAACGTGGATTTGCCGCAGCCGTTGGCACCGATCAGGCCGTAGCGATTGCCGTCGCCGAACTTCACGGAGATGTTTTCAAACAGGGGCTTGGCGGCGAACTGCATGGTGATATTGGCGGTAGAGATCAACGGACTATTCCTGACACGAGAGTGTGGTTGCGGTGTGGTTTCGAGGGGGTTTTCAACAGGATGCGTACTGTAGAGGCTTTGCGACGCGAAATCGACCCCAAGCTGTGGTAATAATCCAAAATCGCCGCTACAGGCGGCGCACCTTGAATTTGCGGCCTTTTATCCTGCCATTGAGCAGGCGCCCGAGCGCCTTGTCGGCCTCATCCCGGGCGATGGCGACGTAGGCGGCGTAATCGGTCACGGTAATTTTACCCACTGCCCTGCCGTCGATGCCTGCCTCCCCTGTCAAGGCGCCCAGAATGTCGCCGGCGCGGACCTTTTCCTTGCGCCCGCCCGCTATCGCCAGCGTCACAAACGGCGGCAGCGACAGGCCGCCACCACCCTGCTGCAGTTGCTCAATCGCATCGAATGCCAGTTCACGCTGCAGGTAGTCACCGATAGCCTGCAGTTTGTAGCGCTCGGAGTCGGCGAACAGGCTGAGCGCGATACCCTCCTTGCCGGCGCGACCGGTGCGCCCGATACGGTGTACATAGACCTCCGCGTTGCGCGGCAGCTCAAAGTTCACCACCGCCGGCAGGTCATCAATATCGAGGCCGCGGGCGGCGACATCCGTGGCCACCAGAATGGTGCAACTGAGGTGCTTGAACTGGATCAGCACCTGGTCGCGGTCGCGCTGTTCCATGTCGCCGTGCAGCGCCAACGCCGGCAGCCCGCACTGGCCGAGGTAGTCACAGGCCTCGCGCACCAACTGCCTGGTGTTGCAGAACACCACTGCCGAGGCGGGCCGGAAATGTTCCAGCAGGCGCACCAGCGCCGCCAGCCGATCGCTCTTCTGGCAGATGAAAAAATGCTGGGCGATGTGTTGTTCGCTGTGCAGCGACTGCACGCTGACACGCTGTGGCGCGCGCTGGAAGCGATTGCTGAGCGTCTGTATATTGTCCGGGAAGGTGGCGGAGAACAGCAGCGTTTGCCGCTCCTGCGGCGCCCCGGCAACAATGCCCTCAATGTCCTCGACAAAGCCCATCTCCAGCATGCGATCGGCCTCATCCAGTACCAGCGTGTTGACACAGGCCAGCGACAGCGTGGCCTTGCGCAAATGATCCCGGATACGCCCGGGCGTCCCAACGACCACGTGCGCACCGTGCTCCAGCGACCCGATCTGCGGGCCGATGGACTGGCCGCCACACAGCGTCACCACTTTGATATTGCCCTGGTAGCGCGCCAGGCGGCGGATTTCACTGGCCACCTGCGAGGCCAGCTCTCGCGTGGGGCACAGGATCAGCGCCTGTGGCGCGAACTGCTGGGGATCGAGGCGCGCCAGCAGTGGCAGCGCAAACGCGGCGGTCTTGCCGCTGCCGGTTTTCGCCTGCCCGATGACATCACTGCCGGCCAGCGCCAGCGGCAGCGCCGCCGCCTGTATCGCTGTCATCTCTAGGTAACCCAGGCTTGCCAGGTTGTCGAGTTGCGCCGCGGGCAACTCCAGATTGGAGAATGAGAGTTCGCTCACAGCAGAGACCTTCCAGGGTGTTTTTGGGGGGGGGGCGGCAGTGTAACAGAACTGCAGCCGGCGTCACTGCTGTGGGCCGCTGCCGGCACCGGGGGCGCGACGGCGGTGTCTACACTATGTCGCAAAGCTTGGCGGCGAACTGACGTCGCTACTGACGTATACTGAAGCTTGAAGTGAGCAGGAGAACCGGACTATGTCATACGCACCACTCTGTCGCCGCACGTTTCTGCAGCACATGGCGACAATGGGTGTGCTCAGCGCCCTACCCTCCTCGGTACTGGCGCAGATTATCACCCGCCAGCCACCGCGCAGCCCTTTTGACAGCAACTCCACCGCTGAGGAGGTCACCGCAGGGCTTGATCTCAGCGGCCTGACCATCGCTATCACCGGGGCCAACTCCGGGCTCGGCTATGAAACCATGCGCGTGCTGGCGCTGCGCGGTGCCCACATCATCGGCATCGCGCGCACCCAGGCCAAGGCCGACGAGGCCTGCGCCAGCATACAGGGCGAGACCACGCCGCTGTTCCTCGACCTCGCCGACTGGGACTCCGTAGTGCGCTGTGCAGAGATCATCCGGGCCATGAACATCCCACTCGACGGCCTGATCACCAATGCCGGCATCATGGCGCTGCCAGAGCTGGAACGGGTTAACGGGGTCGAAAAGCAGTTTGCCGTGAACCACCTCGGCCATTTCATACTGATCAACCAGCTGTGCGAGCCGGTGCTGGCGGCACCGCAGGGCCGCTTCACCATGCTCAGCTCGGTCGCCCATCGCCGCGCTGACAAGGGTATTGAGTTCGACAACCTGGACGGCAGCCAGCACTACGACCCGTGGAACGCCTACGGCGTCTCCAAGCTCGCCAACGCCCTGTGCGCCCGCGAACTGGCGGCGCGGATTTCACATACGGACGCCACCGCCAACAGTGTGCACCCCGGTGTCATCGGCACCAACCTGCTGCAGTACCTGCCCGCATGGCAGCGCTGGGGGGCAAAATATATCGGCTGGATGTTCCTGAAGTCGGTGGAGGAAGGCGCCGCCACCACCTGCTACGTGGCCACCAGCCCCGAACTGGTTGACGTGCGCGGGTTCTACTTTGCCGACTGCAATGTGGACAAGGGCGAAACGCCCTATATGCAGGATGACGCCATGGCTGCACAGCTGTGGCAGGTGTCGGAGGAATTGACGCGGGATTACCTGCCGCCGAAGCCGGTGATCTGACGCACCGCGGCAGCCGGGCGGCCCGCGTTTGGGCGGCCCGCGCTCAGGGAAGTTGCGCCCGCAGCACTTTGACCTGGTTCCGCAGCCACGACGACAGCCAGAAGTTGGCGCTGTCCTGCAGCAGGCCCTCATGCGCCGCAATCGCCGCGTGTATCGCATCGGGCAGCGGTGGCTGCGCCGGCAGCACGATATCCAGCAGATGCAGCGCCTCAACATACTGTCCGTCTGCCAGTTTTTCCTGCGCCCTCGCCACAATCCGCTGCGCACCCCCGGCCAGCTCGACCAGATCGCTGTTCACGGCGCTGCGCGGCTGGGGGTAGAGTTCAGTGGTGGATTCGTGCTTGAACCAGCCCGCGTAGTTCTCCCAGATCGCGCGCACACTCCAGGACACCTTGCCGTAACCCTCCCCCACTTCCAGTTCCGGCGGCAGCCGGATCTCGGCCATCAGGGTCGGCAGTGGTGTGCCCTCGTTCATGCCCCTGACCGTTTCATCGTGCACATAGAGGATAGCGTCGCGCAGCACAGTCAGTTCACTGGCAATCAGCTCCCGGCCCTGTACCGGTGCGTGGTGGCCGTACAAAATAGTCTCCGCGCCCAGGTCCAGCACCACCTGCACCGCCGCAGCGACCGTCAGGGCATCCCGGTAGCGATCACCGCGGATGGTCACCAGGTTCGGGAAATGCCCGAACGGGCATCCGAACAGGTTCCCGGTCAGGCAGATCTTGTGTTGTGGCAGCCACACGACGAGGGAATCGTTGGTCTCCGCGCCGGCGACCGCAATCAGCTCGACATCGAGGCCACCCAGTGAGAATGTGTGGCGGTCATCCACCAGGATATCCGGCTGCGGTACATCCTGCGCCGGAAAATCGGTTAGCCCCTGCTCGCCATAGTGCTCGAAGGCACTGGCAAATTTGTCTGTGAACGCAAATGCAGAGCGGTTGCCACGAAACGCCGCCAGCCGGCTGTCGTAGGCCTGGTGTTCGGTATTGCCCGATTGCGCGATCACCGTCAGGCCGGGGTTGTGCTCGCGGAAATAGGCTACGCCACCGACGTGATCGACATGCCCCTGGGTCAGGACCAGATAGCGCAGCGGCGCCGGGGAAAAGGCATCGAAATTGTGCCTGTGCACGGGGGCCTCGATCCCCATGCCGGCGTTGACCTGGATACTGCCGGCGGGAGTCTGCAACAGGTAGCAGTTGGAAAACCCCTCGGACATCACAATGAAGTCATTGATACGCTGGCCACCGAAGCGGGCGGGATTGGGCTCTACCGGACGGGTTTTGTAAATCGGCTGTCTCATTGGCTCACCTGGTGCAGGACTACACTTCCGCCCTGACGGGGAAGCGCTCAAAATAAAACGAAAACCGCGTTCGCAGCTGTGCCGGGTCGACACCGAAGTCACCGCGCAGGTCATAGACCACGCGCCCGTCCCTGCCGCGCGGATGGGCGTCGAGAAAGCCCTGCAACTGCCGCCGCGCCACGGCAGTCATCTCGAGACCTGCACGGGCATAGATCTGCTCGACCATGGCGAGGTCATCCGCCATAAACTCGTGGAACAGCACATCGATACTCTGCCGGGGCGACCACAGGTGCCTGTCGTTGACACAGGCCTCAAGCAGGTGCAGCACACGGTCGGACCAGTAGCTGGCCAGGCCGTCGAGTCCCACCTGTTTGCGGTTGATGCGCTGCCCGTAACCGAGCATGGTGATCGCCGACTGGATCACAGACACCGGGTCGCGGTGCGTGATGGCCACGGTGGCATCGGGGAATACGCGCTGCAGCACACCGAGCTGTTCCAGGTGCTGCGGGCATTTCAGGACCCAGCGCGTGGCGCTGCCGGAGTGGTCGCCATCCTGCCAGGTGAGTATCTTCAATACGGTTTTCAGGTACTCATAGTGCGGCGTCTGGTCGCTGGCGTAGTAGTGATCGCGCCAGCGCGGCGACACACTGAGCCACTCGTAGTTGTAGGAGGCGAAGTCCGGCCCCATCAACTCCAGCTCCTCGTGGATGTGATCGGGATTCATCGGGTGCATGGCCGCCAGCAGCGGCGTCATCGACTGCATCATCTGCCACTGGTCCGCACAGCGCTGGTAACGCGGGTCGACACCATCACTGCCCGCCTGCTCGCCGGGC
Organism: Halioglobus sp.; assembly: GCA_020443425.1. Lineage (GTDB taxonomy): Bacteria > Pseudomonadota > Gammaproteobacteria > Pseudomonadales > Halieaceae > Marimicrobium. Next base: position 37,434 of record JAGRIE010000013.1, on the reverse strand, counting down.
CGGGGCACCGGTTCATAAGACTCCCACAACGGCAGCGCCCGCAGCCGCGAATCAGCGGCCATCAGGTTGAGCAAGTGGGTGGTCCCCGAGCGGGGCAGGCCCGCAACAATCAGGGGGGCGGTGATCTCCACCTCGTGAATCTCGGGGTGGCGACTGAGCACATCGTGGATCAGCAGTCGACTGCGGGCGTGTTGCAACAGCTTGTTGCGCAGTGAGAGTCGGCCGAGATTGGTCAGCCCGGCATCATCGTTCCACTCATCGCACAGCAGGTCCAGCCGCTGCAGGAACCCGGGCGGCCCGAAGTCCGCAAGCCCGGTTTCGCGCTGCGCCTCAGCCAGGATACCCGGGCTGCTCAGGTCGATATCGAGGGTGTCGGCATAGGCCAGTGCCCCGAGCTGCAGTTCGGTGAGCTCAGGGCTGGCCAGGTCGCGGATGCGAATCTCTTCACTCACGCGCAGTGCACCTGCGTGGTCACACCGGTGATGTCACTGCGCAGGAGCCGTGACATCTTCCCGTGATCAGGACTTCGCCGTCAGGCGCGCCAGATGCGCGTTCAGCAGCTGCGCCCAGCGCTCCACGATACGGTCAAAATCCGCAGTATTGGTGACACTGTTGGCCACTTCTGCGACGCCGCCCGGGTTGGCCGCTTCGGGGTCGATCACGCGGGCGATAAGATCACCCGTCTTGCCGTCCAGCATTTCCAGGTACAGCGTCATGCTGCCGGTGCTGGCGACGAATGTCGTCTCCATCCCGGGCGTCATGATATCGGGCGCGGTAATACGCAGGTCGATAATGGCGGGACGCAGGATCAGGACGCCGGTGCCTCCTGTTGTAACAAACTCGCGACCATCCGCGGTCAGCACCTTGGTGAATTCAATGCCGAACTGTTTGGCCACATTCTGGCGGATCTTCTGCATGTCCTTGTCACTGACCTGATCCTCAAAAGTGGCCTCTTCATTGTAATTGCGCTGCCAGTTCTTGGCGAAGGACACATAGGCCTCGAGCAATGCGATCTTGTCGTACTGGCCCAGGTCCGCACCGGGTTTCAGGTAAACGGCGGCCAGGGTGGTGTCCGGCACGAGGTGAAGGCCGTCAGAGCTGACCGCTGGCAGCTTGCTCTGCGGGTTGGCGCAAGCCGCTAACAGCGCAACCAGCATGGGAACTAAAATACGTTTCAACATTACAGCGTCCTCTAACGGAATAACGGAACAAATAAATCTGCGTAAACGTAGTGCATTCATCGAGACAAATCAATCTCGACCTGACGCGAAACGGGCAGTCCCCGCCTGTTATCCCCAATCGGGGTACTGGTGAATCTGGCGGCAGACTGGTAGCATGTCTGGCCAGACTCATTTTATGGGGACGATTGATATGTTTGATCGAACCAGGAAAAAAAAGGCGGCGGCTGCAGCTACAACGCCAGCGCCAGCTCAGGAATCTGCTGCACCCCATTCCCACACCGACACTGCAAACGCTACCCCTGTACCTGCGAGGAATACGGCAATGATTGGACCAAGCATCGTTATCAAAGGCGAAGTGACCGGCGAGGAGGATCTTCTCGTCCAGGGGCGTGTTGAGGGCAAGATCAACCTGCAGGGCAACCAGGTTTCGATCGGGGAATCCGGTGAAGTGTATGCCGACGTGCACGCCAAGGTGATCCAGATCAATGGCAAGGTGACCGGCGACATCACCGGCAAGGAAAAGGTCATCATCTCCAAATCGGGCAATGTGCATGGCAATATCATCGCGCCCAGGGTCACGCTGGAGGATGGCGCCATGTTCAAGGGCAGCATCGACATGGACCCGGCCGAAGCCAGCGGCAGCAAGGCACCGGTGGTACCTCACCAGTCAGGACCGTCCTCCACTCCACAGCTCAAGGCGTCTGGTCTCGATTTGAAAAGCGTTTGACGGCCGTTTTGCCACTGCGAACAGTTGATCAATAGCGGATTCCGGCTTTCGCGGTCCCGTCTTGCCTACCTCATCGACACAGATTTCAAAACTGCTCCCCACCCTGTTCCAGCGGTTTGATGCCGAGCAGGGGCTCACCGTTTTCCACGTTGGTGCCGCCTTGCCGGAGACTGTGGATTTTTTTTCCGACTACCGCTGTAAGCTGCATTTCATCGATGTGCTGTCAGCACTGCCGCTGGACACCGGCGAAGACGCCAGCGCCAGCCGGCGGCAGCAGTTACAGGCACTGCTGACATTTCCGCAGGACACCCGTTTCGATCTCTGCCTGTTCTGGGACCTGTTCAACTTTCTCGACAGCGACACGCTGAAGACGTTTTTGTCGGTGCTGCAGCCGTATTTGAAAGCGAGTGCAGTAGCGCACGCGTTCTCCGTGCACAACCGCAAACTGCCGCAGTTAAACCACATCTACGGAATCAAACACAAAGATACACTGAAGGTCAGGAACAGGCGCTCAACACCGCCCGGATACGCGCCGCACAGTCAACGCGAATTGACAGCCCTGCTTGGATGCTTCCAGGTCGAACGCAGTGTTCTGCTGCCGGACAGCCGGCTTGAGTTACTGCTGCATCGGCAGCACACCCCACAGGAATAGACACGATGGCCCTGCACGACAAAGACTCTGTCCGCGATAAACTGGCGGACGATATCTACGCCTCCTCCGACCTCAGCGTCTCCATGCCGAAATACAAGTTTCCCGAGCAGCAGCTGGATCCGCGCCACGCCTACACCGTGGTGCACGACGAGTTGATGCTGGACGGCAACGCACGCCAGAACCTGGCCACCTTCTGCCAGACCTGGGAAGAGCCGGAAGTCCATAAGCTGATGGATGAGTGCATCGACAAGAACATTGTCGACAAGGACGAATACCCGCAGATTGCCGAAATCGAATCGCGCTGCGTACATATGCTGTCAGACCTGTGGCACTCCCCAGCCGGCGACAATGCCGTGGGCTGCTCAACCACCGGCTCCAGCGAGGCGGCCATGCTGGGCGGCATGGCGATGAAACGACGCTGGGAGGCCCGGCGCAAGGCCGAGGGCAAGCCCACTGACAAGCCCAACCTGATCACCGGCCCGGTGCAAATCTGCTGGCATAAATTTACCCGCTACTGGGATGTCGAGCACCGCGAAATCCCTATGGAAGAGGGACGCATGCTGATGACGCCGGAGGAGGTGCTGGCGCGCTGTGACGAGAACACAATTGGCGTCGTACCCACTCTTGGCGTGACCTTCACCGGCGAGTATGAACCGGTGGCGGCTGTGTCCGACGCCCTGGACCAGTTACAGCGCGATACCGGCCTCGATATCCCCATCCATGTGGACGGTGCCAGCGGCGGCTTTCTCGCCCCCTTCTGTGCCCCGGATCTGGTGTGGGATTTCCGGCTGCCGCGGGTAAAATCCATCAACGCCTCCGGACACAAATTCGGGCTGGCGCCACTGGGTGTCGGCTGGGTGATCTGGCGCGAGGCAACGGACCTGCCGGAGGAGCTCATTTTCTGGGTCAACTACCTGGGCGGCAATATGCGTGATATCGCGCTTAATTTTTCCCGCCCCGGAGGACAGGTCGCCTGCCAGTACTACAACTTCCTGCGCCTGGGCACAGAGGGTTACCGCAGGATTCACACCGCCTGCTACGACACCGCGCAATTCCTCGCCGCAGAGATCGCCAAACTCGGCCCCTTTGAAATACTCTACGATGGCGCCATGGATCGCGGCATCCCGTCACTGTGCTGGCGCATCAAGCCGGGCGAGGACCCCGGCTACAACCTCTACGACCTGGCCAACCGCCTGCGCGCCCGCGGCTGGCAGGTTCCAGCCTACGCACTGCCGTCCAACTGCGAATCGATAGCCATCCAGCGCATCCTGGTGCGGCACGGTGTCAGTCGCGATCTCGCCTCACTGTTGCTGACAGACATCAGGAATGCGCTGGATTTCTTCGACCAGCACCCCGTTCACGCCACTCTCGCGGCATCTGAGGCTTCCGGCTTCCATCACTGAGCCGGTCGCGCGACCCGCTGCGAGGCGGCAGCGGGCTGGAGGGATTGTTGTGCGCAATGCCGGTATCTATACTTCAGGACATGGAACCGATGAAAAAATATCACTGGCTGTGCGCGCTCTTACTGCTGTGCGGTCTGCCGGTGTCCGCGGAGACAGTCTACCGGTCTGTCGATGAAAGCGGTGCCGTCAGTTTCTCCGACACCCTGCCGCAGGGTGATGTGTTGGTGGAGACAATCGAAATCGAGGTGCCGCCAGCGGCTCCCGGCGCGTCAACGGCAGAGCGCCTCCGTGACATGCGCGAAACCACCGATCGCATGGTCGCCGATCGCATGGCCCGGGAAAAGCATCGCGCCGAACTGCGGCAAATGGAGGCGCAGTCCTACGCCGCGCGGTCATCGCAGGACACTGCGGACATAGACGATTCCAGCACGGTTTACCCCTATTACTACCCCTATCCTGTGCAGCGGCGCTGGCGCAATCCGAAACGGCCGACACACCCTGTCGCCAGGCCGCCCCTGCTGTCTCCTGTGCCGTATCAGCAGCCGGACTACGACTACCCGGCCTCGCTTATCCGCAGGAGCTACGATCCCAAGGTCAGGGCAGCGCTGCGCTGACCGCCACCGGCAATCTCACTGTATCAATTGCTCAAAGGCAGACTCCAGGTATGCAAACACCCCGTGAAACCCGCGTCGATATCGACGGTATGTCAATGGCTGTAATGGAGTGGCAGGGAGACGGAGACCCCATTCTGTTACTGCATGCCACCGGCTTCCACAGTCGCTGCTGGAACCAGGTCGTCAGGCAGCTTCCCGGGCGGCATATCTACGCGGCAGACCTGCGCTTTCACGGGGCCAGTGATAGCCACGGGTCTCCGGACTGGGGCCTGATGACACGCGATATCTGCCAGCTGATCAAAAAACTCGGCCTCAATCGTCTTATCGGCGTCGGGCACTCGATTGGTGGGCACCTGGTGGCGCGCGCGGCTGCCCGCATGCCGGACTGCTTCAGGCACCTGATTCTGATCGATCCCGTTATCATGTCGCCAGAGCGCTACGCCGCGTTCAAGGCGGTCGCTGGCACCCTGCATGCCAGCGACCATCCGGTGAGCCGGCGCAAGAATACCTGGCAGGGTGCCAGCGAGATGTTCGAGCGGTTCAAGGGGCGGGCCCCGTTCAACACCTGGCAGCCCGAGGTACTGCGCGACTACTGCGACTACGCCCTGCTGCCCACCGATGCGAACGCAGAGTACCAACTGGCCTGCGACCCGATCAACGAGGCCGGGATTTACCTCAACCAGGAGGGCAATGACATTATCTTGCAGGAGCTGCCGAACATCGTGACGCCTGTCACCCTGTTGCGGGCTGCTCCCGGCGACGAGGATGCTTTTGACCTGAGCAGCTCGCCGACCTGGCCTGGCCTCGCCGCTGCACTGCCACACTGCCGGGAAATATACCTGCCGCAAATGAATCACTTCATTCCCATGCAAGCGCCGGAGCTGGTCGCAACGTACATCCGCGAGGTCTAGCAACGACGTCATCAGCGGCTGCAATATACTGTATCCTTCACCTCAAATAATTTCAGACAAGAGGTCACTATGAGAACCTTGACCGCAGCAGCCTCCAGCCTGTTCGCCGCCGCGGCGCTGCTGGGCTGTTCCGACAGCTCAAACCAGCACTTCGCGGGCGCGGCGCCACAACCGGCACCCTCCTCCCTGACTGTGGTCCCAACCACCGCGCCCGAGGGCGCTGCCGGCGAGATGGGGCAGCTGGTATTCCGGGTGACGCTGACCGAACCGCAGCCCGAGCCCATCAACGTCAGCTACCAGACCGCAGCCGGTACAGCCAGTGCGGATGAGGATTACCTGCAAACTGCTGGCGAGATTGACATCCCTGCGGGCGCAATCGAGGGACATATCGCAGTGGACCTGATTGGCGATGGGCAGGAGGAGGCGGCGGAGACCTTCACGCTGCAGATCACCGCCACCGGCAATGCGACACCCACCGCCACCAGCGCAATCGGCACTATCGCCAACGACGACACCGCCTGCAATACGCCATTCAGCAAGGACCCCAACCCCTGGCTGGTGAAGGGCGGGGATCCATTGAACTTCGCGCACCGGGGCGGTGTCACGGATTTTCCAGAGAACACACTGTACGCCTATGCGGAAGCCGCCAGGGCCGGTGCCGATGTGCTGGAGATGGATGTCTACCAGACCAAAGACAATCAACTGGTTATCCTGCACGACCTCGATGTGGACCGCACCACCAATGGCGAGGGCAATGTGGTGGACCTGACACTGGCTGAGCTGCGCGCGCTCGACGCCGCCTACTGGTTTGTGCAGGATGCGGGCACACTGCATGACAGGCCGGCGCAGGACTACAACTTCAGGGGCATCGCCACCGGCGACAAGCCACCGCCCCCGGGCTACAGCGCTGAGGATTTCCGCATCCCCACCCTGGAGGAGGCACTGGCGCGCTTTCCGAACAATTTGATCAATATCGAGCTGAAACCGGACCTCGACGGCAGCGGGGACTATGAGCAGCAGATCGCCGCACTGCTGCAACGCTACGGTCGTTTCACGGACGTCATCGCCGCCTCCTTTGTCGACGAGGCGGCCAATAACTTCAAGGCGGTGGCGCCGTGTGTCTATACATCGGTACCGCTGGACCAGGGCACGCAACTGGTGCTGGCGGCGCTTGGCGATGGTGTGATGCCACCGGTGCCAGAGCACATCGCCTTCCAGGTGCCACCGGATACCAGCCAGATCGGGCCGCAGATTCCCGATGATTTCTTCCTCGAGGTCGTCACCCCCGATTTCATCGCCGACAGCCATGCCGTCAATCTCGCGGTGCAGGTGTGGACTGTCAACTCCTGCGAGGAAATGCTGCGTATGATCGACCTCGGGGTGGATGCTATTATGACCGACAAGCCACTGCTGCTGGAGGCCATCCTGTCTACACCACCGGAGAAGCGGCAGTGCGAGTAAAAAAGACGTTCCCGCCTATCAAGGCGCACACTGGCCCCACCAATAATGACAACGGAGAACACCATTTATGAACACCATTATCAGCAGCCTGTTAATCCTCTGTATCCTGCCTATCGTCTGTTCCTGGATCGGCGGATACTACCGCCAGCAGCAACTGGGCAGCGTGGACAACAAGGAACCGCGCAACCAGTGGCAACAGCTCACAGGGCCCGGCGCCAGGGCGGTAGCGGCCCAGGGCAACAGCTGGGAAGCGCTGGCGGTATACAGTGCGGCGATACTGGCGCTATTTGTCGGCGGCGTCGACCTGCGCAGCGTATCCACACTGGTCATGGTGTTCATCGCCCTGCGGATCGCCTACATCCCCGCGTACATCGGCAATGTCGACAAGCTGCGCTCGCTGCTGTTTCTCGGCAGCTACGGCATCTGCATGTACTTTTTCTATCTGGCGCTCAGCACCAACTAGCCGCGCTCCACACCGGGGCGTGAGACGCTACGCCCCACCGAGTGCCGCGGCAGCGGCCTTGCCGCGCTGCTCGTCCACGGTGAACAGCAGCAGCAGACCCAGTACGAAAAACGTCAGCGTGGACAGCATGGCGACCGGATAGTTGCCATCAGTGACTTCGCTGATCACGCCATAGCTGACCGGGCCGAGAATAGCGGCGGCCCGGTTGGCCAACCCCCACAGGCCGAAAATCTCCGCATTGCGTGACGCCGGGGTCAGTTGCGCAATCAATGCGCGCCCACCGGCCTGTGTTGCCCCCATCGCAAGCCCCATCAGGTTACCTGCCAGCCAGAGATCAGATGGCTCGTCAGCCAGCAGTGTCACCACGATCGCCGCCACCCACACCAGCAGCGCCACTGCCAGGCTGCGCACCGAGCCGAAATAGTCCTGCGCGTGCCCGAAGGCGAAGGCGCCGATGGCCGCTGTCAGGTTGACCACCATAATCAATGTGATCAGCTGCTGCGTATCAAAACCCATTTCCTCCTGCGCATAGATAGCCGCCACCACAACCACGGTGGCAACGCCGGCCTGGAACAGCGTCAGGCATTGCAGAAAGCGAAACAGGTCGGGCATGTGCGCGGCGTGGCGCAGTGTCTTCTGCACCTGCGAAAAACCGGCCTTGAGATAGGAGACACCATCGATGGCTGGCCGGGGTTGCGCCCGCTCACGCAACCACAGGAAAGTGGGACAGGCGGTGACAGCAAATATCACCGCTGTAATCAGCAGTGCGACAGGGACATAGTCGGTGGCGCCGAAGCCGTTATCACCTGCCCAGTTGATATACATCAGGCAGGCACCCAGTGTCAGCAGACCGCCGAAATACCCCAGGCTCCAGCCGTAGCCCGAGACCCGCCCCATGCCGTCGCGATGGGCGATTTCCGGCAGGAAGGCGGCGATCAGGTTCTCCCCCATCGCAAATGCAATGGTCGCCACCACCAGCAACACCATTGCCGCAGCCACTTCGTTGGGACCGACCCAGGCCAGGCCCACCGTGCCCGCGACACACAGCACCGACGACACCAGCAGGTAGCGCTTCTTGCGCGCCCGATGATCGGCCATCGCGCCAACCACCGGGCCGGCGAGCAGCACAAAGAGGTTGGCGGCACCAATGGCCAGTGTCCACAGCAATGTCGCCGTCCCGGGTGACTGCTCATCGAGCCCCGCCGCTATCACACCGACAAAATAGGCGCTGTACACGGTCGTCATCACAACCGTGGTATAGCCGGAATTGGCAAAATCGTAGAATGCCCAGGCTGCCAGCTCGCGGTTGCTGGCGGGGTGGGTGAACGCCTCAGGCCTGGCCTGCTCAGTTGAGTCTGTCATGAAATCCCGTTGCCGCTCCATTTACCCAGACAGCACACAAGGGCTACCATCAGTGTCCGTCTCTTGAACTGGTCAGTGTAGATAGCCCATGAGTTTACTCGATATTCCGATGGCCGTCGTCGATTCAATCATGGCGGCCATCCCCCGCCCGGTCCCCGAGCGCGCGGCACTGCAGCGCTGCAAGATCATTTCGCACCGCGGCGAACACGACAACAAGACGGTGATGGAAAACACACTGCAGGCATTTTCACAGGCCCGGGATGCCGGTGTATGGGGTATCGAGTGCGATATTCGCTGGACAGCCGACCTGGTACCGGTCATCTGCCACGATGCCAGTCCGGCGCGGGTATTCGGCGAAAAAGCCCCGGTCAGCGCGATGACCCGCGAGCAGTTGCGCGCTGTGGTTCCCGACATTCCCAGCCTGCAGGATGTGATTCAGCAGTTCGGAGGCAATACCCACCTGATGCTGGAGATAAAGGCGGAGCCGTGGCCGCAGCCTGAGCGACAGTGCGAGACACTGCGCACGCTGCTGTCACCGCTGGCACCGGTGGATGACTTCCACATACTGTCACTGGATCCGGCGGTGTTCGAGCCGCTGGACTTCTTGCCGAACGAGTGCTTTTTCCCGGTGGCGGAGACCAATGTCAGCGCCATCAGCGCACATGCGATCGAGCGCGGCTACGGTGGTTTCGGAGGGCACTACCTGCTGCTCAACAACCGTCTGATGCAGCACCATGAGGCACATCGACAGCAACTGGGCACCGGCTTCCCACGCTCAAGGAACTGCCTGTTCCGGGAGCTCAATCGCGGTATCGAATGGATATTCAGCAACGACGCGGTGGCGCTGCAGAAGATACGGGACCGGCATCTTCACGCTTGAAAAAAAGGCAAAAAAAAGCCGCGCTGTAACAGCGCGGCCCAAGGTATCCCTGGAGTGGGATTTGAATGCCTAGTCGAGTGAGCCCTCGATAATCCAGCCAGCCCACCAGGCGTCATCCGGGTCAGTACCTGGCTCGACCGCACCGATATAGTCGGTGTTATCGAACACAAATCCGGAGCCGTTATCCTGTGCCGGGATGCCCGGCGCCATCACATTGGCTGAAGGGTTGGTCAGGGCGTAGGCCGAGTCCACCGTCACAGCGGCTTCACCGGCGTTTACTGCCGTGTTTGCTGGACGCTTGTCATAGTAGCCATCCAGGCAGGCACCCGGGACGTTCACCAGCGTGATGTCCGAGTTGACTGTGGTGTTAGTCAACACAGCATCGTCGATGCGGATACAACCGGTATCGAAGTCCCGCACCGCCGAGTTGTAGATACTGGTGGTCACCGCGCCGCGCAGTCGCATACCGGGTTGTTGACCATTTGCGGACGAGGCGTTGTTGTTCATGGCACTACCCAATATCAGGACGTTTGCCAGCACGGCCTCCGTTTCCGGAACGTAGTCAGCATCGCTGGAGTTCGCTTCGATACCGCGAGGGTCGTTGCTACCTGTGGGCGCAGACTTGTTGGGGTTCTTGCGAACAATGGCGTACTGGATATTGCCTTTGTAGCCTTCGTCGTAGTCGATATCATCGTCATCGTTATTGGTGAGTACGATGTGGGTCGCGTTCACCGTGCCTCCAAACCACTCGATACCATCGTCGAGGTTATTGTGCACCTGCACGTAATTGATCTCGGTACCATATCCCACACCTTGCAGGGTCAGGCCATTGATCTCATTGTTCGGCCCGGCGACTTTGCCACCTTCGGCAATCCGCACATAGCGCAGCGCTCCGCTGTCATCAGCCGGGTCGTTACCGCCGTAGTTACCGACGATAGTACCGCCCTCGCCCTTGACGTTACAGACAGTACCCGTGCCGTAGCATGGACCGGTGCCGCCCTGGCCGTACTGCGGTGCGAAGCCCTGCAGGATCACACCGCCCCACTCGCCTTCACCGTCATAGTCGTCATCGTTCAGGCTGCTAAAGGTGATAGGCGCCGCCGGTGAGCCCACCGCATGCAGCCTGGAACCGCGGGTCACAATCAGCGAACCGGTATCGAAGGCGCGCACTTCCACCCCGGGACGGATCGTGAGAGTGACGCCGGCATTGCGGATGGCCTGCACGTCGGCGTCGTTGGCAACAGTCACGTTACCACTGCCGACGACAACCTCGCCGTCCAGTCGCCATTCGACGCCGGCAACCATCGTGTAATCTTCATCGACAGTACCGGATATGGTGCAGGAGGAAGCGTCGTCGCTACAGGTGACAAAGGAAGCCGGCTGCACAGGTTCCAGCTCGGTAACAGTGCCGGGCAGTGTCCAGCCCTGCCACCAGCCATCGCCATTGGGATCAACCGCACCGATAAAATCAGTTTGGTCAAACACAAAGCCGGAGCCGTTATTCACGGCATTGATCGTCGGCGCCATATCCAACTGCGCCTGGCTCTCCTGGATAGCCATGGTATCGCTGTACGTCAACACCAGCGCACCGACATTGTCCTCGACATCCGGTGACAGCTTCTGGAACAAGCCGTCCTGACAATCACCCAGGAAGTTCTCCATACCTATCACTGTGGGTACGATAACAGAGCCATCACCATTCACATCGGCGTTGTCTATCCGCACACAGCCGATATTGAAATTGCTGACGGATGTATTGTAGATCGCGGTCTTGACCGCACCTCGCAGACGCATACCGGGCTGTTCGCCCTGCGCAGAAGATGCGTTGTTGTTGACCTTGCCGCCAATAATGGTGAAGTTGGCCAGCACCGCTTCCGTCTGCGGAACGTAATCGGCATCGCTGGAGTTGGCCTCGATACCGCGCGGGTCATTGGAGCCCTGTGGTGCGTCATTGATATTGTTTTTCTCGATGAGAACGTACTGGATATTACCCATATAGCCTTCATCGTAATCAATATCGTCGTCGTCATTGCTGGTCAGTACGGCATACTTCAGGTTTACCGTGCCACCAAACCACTCGATGCCGTCATCCAGGTTATTGTGCACCTGGATATACTCCAGCTGCGTGCCATAACCGACGCCCTGCAGCGTCAGGCCGTTGACTTCATTGTTGGGACCGGCCACGAGACCGCCCTCAGCGATACGCACATAGCGCAGTGCTCCGGAGTTATCAGCGGGATCGTTACCGCCATAGACCGACACATCCGTGCCGCCCTCGCCCTCGACGTTGCAGACATCACCTGTGCCATAGCAGGGGCCGGTATCGCCCTGCCCGTACTGGGGCGCGAAGCCCTGGATGACTACGCCGCCCCATTCACCGAGTCCGTCGTAGTTGTCGTCGAGGCTGCTGAAGGTAATCGGTTGCGAGGCACTGCCTTCAGCCATCAACATGGAGCCACGCGTGACCAGCAGGGTGCCGGTGTCGAAAGCGCGGATATCCGTGCCGGGCTCAATGGTCAGTGTGACACCAGCATCACGAATTGCCTGTACATCGGCCGAACTGGTGATAGTCCTGTTGCCGTCACCCACGGTGACGGTGCCGTCGAGACGCCATTGCACATCGCTTATCAGCGTGTAGTCCTCTGTAATCTGGCCGGAGAGCGTACCCACCGAACAGTCAGAGTTGAAATCGACGAATTCTGCAGCGATCACCTGCGAACAGTCACCACCACCGCTGGAAGAGCTGGAACTGCTCGAACTGCCGAACTCATTGGTGATATTGACGTTGTCGCCATCACTGCCACCACAGCCGACGACACCGCCGATGAGAGGCACCAGTAGTGCAATAAACAACTTTTGTTTAACCATGGTTTGCTTCCTGATCAAGTTAAAATTGAATGCAGATGAACTGCACTTTCTTCGCTTTGCTGAATAATTCATATCTGACCCTGCCTCACTTTGAACAAAACCTAGAACTTGTAGGTGACGCCCGCCTTAAAGAAGCGGCCCAGGTTGTAGCTTTCAATCGTGTTGTCGTTCTGCGAGTACTCCACTTTGGTATTGAGGATATTCTTGATGGAACCCTCCAGGACCAGGTTCTCGTTCCACTCTTTTTCCCAGGTGAAGTCCACGACCACACGGCTGTCCTCGTACTTGGGACCGGTATCGTTGCCGCGCGCGATCCGGAATATGCGCTTGTCGAAATAGTTCACCAGCAGGGTGAACTTCTGCTCCGTGGGGTAGTGGTCCATACCGATCTGCAGGTTGCTGAGCCACTGGGACTGGCCCTGCAGCTCGCGGCCATCGGCGCTGGCACCTTCCAGCTGTTTCGATTTATCAGTCAGGTCAACCTTGGAGTCGATATAGGTGACGTTACCGCTGACAAAGACGAGGTAATCATCTGTTTCCCAGACATTCTTGGTGCCGTCGAGCTCGATACCCCAAAGGTCTGCACTTTCCTGGTTGATAAATGTGTAGGAGTTCCTCGCGGCCGACCCGGAACCGTCCACCACTGCTTTTTCCACCGGGTTGTCGATGGACTTGTAGAAGTAGGCGAGGGAGACGCTCTCGGCATCGGAGAAATAGTATTCCAGACGCAGATCCGAGTTATCGATGGTCGAGACTTTCAAGTCCGGGTTACCAAAGATCTTTTCATCCGTTTTGTCGTCGTAGGTCTGGGCCTCGGATCGCTCGATGATGCCGGGGTATGAGACTGTCTGGGAGTACCCGGCACGGACCTGTATCTCCTCCGTAGGCCGCCACGTCAGGTTGACCGCCGGATACCAGTCATCGTAATCCAGTTCGCTGTCGACCGAGGGATCATTCGGGTACTGCAACTTCTGGTTGAATTTCTCATAGCGAACACCGGCGACCAAAGACCAGCTCTCACCGAAGTCCGTGTTGGTGGTGAGGTAGCCCGCCTTGGTCTCCTCCTGGGAATTGTAGGAGTCGGTGTCCGTTGTATTGGCCGTCAGCAATACTTTGTTGATGGCGAAATTGTTGTACGGCAGTATCTCGTTCTCGATACTCTGGTCGATATTCAGGTCGATGTCGCTGCCGAACTCAGTGAAGTCGATACCGAACCGGTACTGGTCAAAGTTACGGTCCTTGTCTGACCACATGCCGCCGAACTTTATCTGCGTGGCACTGTTGGTACCCCAGTCCAGGTCAATCGAGTAGTCGGCACCCAGGTCCTTGCTGGTCTCCTTCAACTTGGACCAACGGCGCTCAAATGCTGAAGAGGACAGGAAGTTGTTGTAGTAGGTATAGGTTCGACGGTCGGGCTCCTGCCGCTCTGTCTGCGAGTAGGCGCCGCGCCAGTCAAACTGGTGTACTCCGTGATCAAAATCGAATTCATTGTGGCCAGTCAGCGACTGCGACATAAACTGCCGCTCGATCCAGTCCAGCACATACGTGTCCACCTGGTTGTCTTCCTGCTGGTCGACACCGCTCTCGATCCGCGTGATATCGTCGGTGTTGTGCAGATAGATGGTCTTTGCCATCACCTCGTTGGCTGCACCGTACTCGTACCCCACTGCGCCATAACCCGTTATCGCCGTTGTTTCCTCTGAGCGCTGGTAGCCGCCCTCGACGCCGATGGGGTTGGACAGCTCCGCATGGCCGCGGTCAGTTGTCTTGCGGTCGAAGTCAGCGGCGAGGTAGTAACCCCATTCGTTTTCACCGGCGGGCAACCTGTCGCCGTACGCAACAGATGCCTCACCATTGGGCAGGCCGGTCTTGTCTCCGACCTTGTAATCATCCTGGAATTTGACACCGAGTTGCGCCGCCTCCGCCGGAGAGGTACAACGAACCGGGTCCAGCGCGGGATCACAGACTGTCAGTGAACGACCACCGTCAGTCACCCCCAGCACCCCATTGGGAAGTTTACGCAGGCCGGAATCATAGCCCGCCCAGTCACCCTCGCTGCTGGCGTAGCTGAGGATGTCAGTGCCGGTAGTGCCCGGGTTATACCCCAGCGAACCGCTCACCTGCAGGATGCGCTCATCCGGAATGCCTTTGGTTTCTATCTGTATGGCACCGCCAGTGGTGGTCGCGAGTTGGTCTGCAGTGTAGGACTTCTGTATCTCTATCCCGCCGACAATTACTGTGGGGAAAAGGTCCAGTTCAACCTCCCTGCGCTGGGTGTCGGTGCTAGGCATCAACAGCCCGTTCAGGGTGCTCGATATATAGCGACCGTCCAACCCGCGCACGGTGGCATATTTGCGATCGACGATCGCCACACCGGCGACACGGTTCAACGCAGCACCGATATCGCTGTCTCCAAAGCGTTCGAGCTGTGCCGCATCGATGGCGTTGGTAATCGAGACAGCATAGCGTTCCACGCTGGCGGCGTTCTCCTGGGGATTGAATACGCCGAGTACAAACACTTCTTCCATCGGTGCCGAAGGAGCAGAGGGCGCGGCAATGACGGGCACGCCGGGGGCTCCCTCTGCCTTCAGCGTGACAGTGGCATTGACTCCCATATCTGCCATTACGCGAACTTCCGGCACAGATACCGTCTGGTACCCTTCTGCACTGACACTGATCGCGTATGCGCCGCGCGGTATCTTCAGCACGTACACGCCAAACTCATCGGTGGTCGACGAATACGGGGAATTCGCTGCCGCCACGGTCGCTCCAACCACCGCCGCACCGCTGGCATCGAGGATCTTACCGGTGATAAACCCTTCGCCCAGCGCACCCTCCTCACCAAATTTTCGGATATCCACCTGCGGGGAATCAGCTGCACCTGCGGTGAACGTGATCTTTATCTCCACGTCTTCTTCAGCAACAGAGCTGAATTCAACGGGGACCTTGATATTGTCATCAACCAGTGTCAGCACGTGATCACCGGCTTCGAGAAACGTCTCTGCACCGCCGCGGACATTGGTCGCGCCGAGGTTGCGCTCATCGAGGAACACCGTCGCGCC
This sequence comes from Halioglobus sp., assembly GCA_020443425.1. Lineage (GTDB taxonomy): Bacteria > Pseudomonadota > Gammaproteobacteria > Pseudomonadales > Halieaceae > Marimicrobium. Next base: position 21,850 of record JAGRIE010000013.1, on the reverse strand, counting down.
TTTCAGAGGCGCATCGTCGTAAAACACCATCAGGTAGAGATTGGCGGCAAGCGCCTGGTGCGACAGAAAAGAGAGCGCGAGCCCCGCGTAGACTACTAATCGTTTCATATTGGGTGTTCGCCTTAACCTGAAAACGGGTTGATGAATGTGGATAAAGAGTCCCAGAGGCGACAAGGTGCTTGCCGAACCCTCTGTTCATGACATCGGTGTAAACAGAATCTGACTGACTTCATATGCCGGTGCATGCTAGTGGCATCGAATGACAGTCTTGTGTCGGTTATGTTTCAGATTTGTTAAATATCGGCCGCGCACTGCTCGCTTGCTGCCCACGAGCCGCTACAATCGCAGTCGCACTTCAGTGCCACGACAAGCTGGCTGTCGGCGATATCGGTAAAAGGGAAAATATGCGCGAGGGATGTATCGATATGACTATCGACCGGGAGACACCCCGGCCGACCAGGTGAATAGCTTCGATACGGCTGGAAGCGAAATCAGAGGTTCAGCGTTACCTTGCTGTAACCATCGACACAGGTGTTGCTGGCCAGGAACTCCTCGAGTTTGCCGGCAACAACAGCGGTATCGTCGTCAGCCGCAGGGGTGAACACAAGCCCTCCATAGTAGCCGACTGCCTGTGCCAGGATATTGTCGCGCTCGGCCTCATCAAAACCATCGAGAACCGTGTGCGTGCGTGCGCCATACTCCTCGTCGCTCAGCTGCCCGAGCGACTGCTGTACCAACACACAGGCCAGTTGTCGGGACGCCTGGAACTCCTCGGCAGCGAATGACAGCGCAAACCCATGGCTGGTGTAAGCGAAGAATGGAATCAGGCAGCATCGGATCAGGAACTTCATGGACAAACAATCTCGTGTCGGGGGGTAGCTACAGGAACGTTGAGGAGAGTATAGGGGTGGTTTTTTACAGTGATATGACAGCCAGATGACAAATCCGGCCCTCACTCCCCTGCCTCTCGCACCGCCATTCCATCGACCGAACGCGCCATTCGACAGCCCCTAAACACATTATTGTTACAATTTGATGAATTTTTTTCGCCGCGAGGTGGCAAGCGCCAATCATTTAGGTGTACAGTTTTTTTGAAGGTAAAAATGGAGGTACATATAATGAACCCTTTAATCAAAAAAATGATCATACCCGCCCTGTTACTGGCCAGCCCCATGGCGATGTCTGCGGGCGAGAAAGACTGTTTGCTGGAAGGCACAGTGCAGCATGGCGAAACGGCCGGACAAGGCACCACCAGTGTAAAAATCCATTCGATCAGCCAATACGATGAGCAATCCCGGTGCAAGGTGCGCGGCAGCGAGAAGATGGAATTCAAACTGCCGCCCGACACACGGCTGAAAGACGCGCCTTCTGGCAGTGACGTCAAATATCGCTATCGCACGGACGAGAACGGCCAGCCCGAAACCCAGTTGATCAGCGTCGGCGCCTGACGCAGCGGGCACTTCGCCCACCCTCGTAGACAGCCGCGCAGAAATGCGCGGCCTTCAGTGCCTGTCAGTCTGTGAAGTCATCGGCGGTAGACTTCATCATCTCTTCGATAAACCAGGCGGGAAACTGGCCGGCAAATTTTTGCATATCCCAGTAATCACTCCAGCGATAGATGAGACCGTCCCTGATCTCGTGCATGCTGGCAAATGTGTGCGCCGCCGTCTCGCCGGATGTGAATGTCCAGGTCTCAGTGTGATCGAGAAACACGATATCGCCATCACAGGCTATATGGTGTGTCTCCTGTTCCTGTTTCTGCAGATGCCTGAATGCGATCTGTAAACGCTTGACACAATTTTCCGGGCCGTGTGCACCGGGATCGTCGCTGGGCACGTCCCGGTAGTGGATGTCCGGATGCATGCACGCCTTCATTGTCTCCCAGTCCATTTCGCTCAATGCCCGCCACATTTTCTCCACAATGGCTTTGTTCGCGTTGCTCATAACACTCCCTTCGGATTTTTTTTCAAAGTGGCACATTCTGACACAGATAAGAGCGCACAGACACAGATGCGCTGGCGTCCAGGTTTCGCCGACGACACCACATATCCCGGTTCTCTTTTCCGCGGCATCGCGTGTAAGATTTGCCTTCCCTGTTGGTCGACAATGAATGGATTGCAATAATGAAAAACAAGCAACCGCTACTACGCGAATTTCTGTCCATGTACGGACTGTTCCTGTTGTGCTACACGGTGACCCATCTCAAGTTTGAATGGAATTTCTGGACCAAAGACGATTTCGCGATTTTCGCAAAGTATGCACTGGCAGACACGCCCGAGGCACATCTTGCTGTCGCCAAACTGGTGTACTTCAGCAAAGCCACCTGGATGATACTGCTGGTCTGGCTCTGCGCGCTGAGAATACCCTTCCGCCGCGCACTGGCTATCAGCTTTGGCTACTACGCCATTGCATTGATGTTCCTGTTCCCTGTCAATTTGTATACAGGACTGAACCTGCTGCTGGCGTTCGGCTTCTGTCTTGAAGAGTGGCGCCTGGCAAGACAGCGACCTGCAACAGCGTGAGCAAATCCCCAGCGCGGTGAATTCACTGGCAAAACACGCGGCAAAAAAACCAGGAAAATTGACACGCTGTTCAGTGTCAATTTGTCGTCGCAACCGCCACAGCAGTGTACAGAAAACGCTTCTATAGCAGCGTAGAATCGCCCTGGTCGACATCACCGATATCGCTCTGAGAACACAGTCCGCCAGCTTTCCCACCGGCGCCAGCATGAACATTCTGCAACATTCTTTGGCAGGGGTTCACTTCATATACAGAAGTCGTATACTCAGGCCTGCACAGCTCATCCGCTAACAAAAACCTGAAAGGCGATCACGACTTTCAGCGTTGCATAACAGGAGGCTTGTCATGACGCGCAGAGACAGATTGCAACAGTTGACCAGACACGTGGATCGCAACACGATTGCCGCCGCCGTCGCCGCCGCAAAGCGCGGCGACTCCGAAGGACGTTTACAACTGACTGCGGCCATGGCGTGGATCGCCTATGCCTGTCCCGGCGCCTGCGAGGCAGTCTGCGATAACATTGCATCAGCATGGCTTGGTTCCGGGCCGACACCGGATATACCCGACGACTTGCCCGAAGCGCCACTGGAGGACAGCTTCTGGTCTGCATTCTGGGCCGTAGTCGATGGCCACGACGACGGCTACGACGCGCTGACAATCACAGTGGCAGTGGCATCACTTGCCGGCGCTGTGCACCCCGGCATGAGCGAGCTGGCCGAACACCAGGCGCGACATCACCCGGGCTCCGCCGAGGCGGTGAAGCGCCCTATACCCGGCCGCACTGATATCGAGGCACTGGCAGCCTGCCCGACCGGCAGCCTGGGTCGGTCGCTGTACAATATGATTGTGGAGAATGGCTATGACCCGGAAGTGCTCGACCGCGACGCTATTGCGCTGAGCCAGTTGCCCCACTCCCTGCACTACCTGAATGCCCGGATTCTACAGATGCATGATGTCTGGCACCTTGTGGCAGGCTATGAGACCACGTCCTCCAATGAGATCGCTATCTCGGCGTTTCAACTCGCGCAGTTCGGGCACAACTATTCCTCAATGTTCCTCGCGGCCGTGATGGCCATCAGCACTTTCAAGGAACCCAGGGGTTTTACCATCCTCATGCAAATCATCTGGGAGGCATGGCAGCACGGGCGGCAGACACCGGTGATGATGGACATTGAGTGGGAGAAAGAATGGGACAACTCGCTGGAGTCTATTCGACGCACCCACAACATCTCGACTTACAACAGCATCTTCCCGGCCGACCTGCTGGAATCCATCGACACCGCATCGCTGTGGAAGAAGCTGCAGTTGGGCGTACAGCTCACACGCTACAACCTCCGCCTGCGACAGGGCAGTCGACAGCCACCGCGCTAGCCAGCGCGGGGATGGCACAGCGGCAGGCGCGAGCCGGTCACAGTGGACCTGCACCTGGCAAAGTGCACCTCACACAGCATCGCAACAGCCCGTTACAACAACAATAAGGCCCTGATAATGACGATCAACAACAAGCGCTTCACCCTGATGCCTCTCACCCTGGCGGCCAGCCTGCTGCCAGTTGCCGCACTCGGTGACAACCCGCCAACCGGGGATAGGCCAATTCTTGAGGAACTGATCGTGACGGCGCAGAAACGCGAACAGAACCTGCAGGATGTCGCCGTGGCAGTTTCCCTGTTGTCCGGCAAGGCGATGGCCGAAGCGCAACTCAAGAACGCCGCCGAACTCGCCACCCTGATTCCCACGTTGAATGTGCAGGCCAGTTCAGGCCCCTCGACATCGTCGTTCAATATTCGCGGTATAGGCACGCAGACATTCAGCCCCGGTGTCGACCCCAGCGTTTCCACCATGCTGGACGGCGTTGTGATGGGGCGGTCCGGCATGGCCTTCCTGGACCTGGTTGATGTGGAGAGAGTCGAAGTCCTGCGCGGTCCACAGGGCACGCTCTACGGCAAGAATGCCTCCGGTGGTGTGGTACATATCATCACCAAGGATCCCACACCCGAGTTCAGCGGCACCGCGGCTGTCACGGCAATTGAGGAGGGAGAGTACCGTGTGGATGGCAGTGTCGCCGGCCCCATCACCGACACGCTGGGCTACCGCCTGACCGGCTTCGGCGTCGATGACGACGGGTATTCCAAAAATTACTATAACGATAAAAAGGTCAACGACAACGAGGCGTTCAATATTCGCGGGAAGCTGGCCTGGCAAGCTACCGAAAACCTGGATTTCACACTTGCAGGCGACTACAGCAAAAGCGATTGTGATTGCACCGCACTCAGTGTGCGGGAGATTCTGCCCGGGCCCGACCAGCAGCAACTGCTGCAGGAGCAGCTGCCCGTAGTCCCGTCAAAGCACAACCAGGATGTCAACAACGATCAGCGCACTTTTACGCATTTGCACAGCAGCGGTTACTCGTTGACGGCAAACTGGGATCTGGACGAGTACGTGTTGACATCCATCACGGCCTATCGCGACTGGCAGAGTGAGAGCATCGTGGATTTCGATGACTCGCCGCAGAATCCGCTGAAACTCAGCTTCCCCTCACCCCCGAAAACCGACCAGAACCAGTTTTCCCAGGAATTCCGCCTGACTTCGGCACCTGCGGAGTGGGGTTCCTATGTGCTGGGCGCGTTTTATTTCGAACAGGATGTCGATACCGGTAATGCCACCACCGCCGGCCTGCTGGAACCGATTGTCCCGGCGACGACACGCACCTCCAAAACCAGTGTCACCAGCAAGAACACCGCCCTGTTCGGCGAGGTGAACTTCAATTTCTGGCGCGACTGGCAACTGATCCTCGGCGGCCGCTATTCCTATGACGACCTCAGCTACCACACCACGGCCGACCTGACCGACGGCATTGTCTTCCCGGCCCCGGGTGAGGCAAAAGACTCACTGGACAACAGCGATTTCTCGCCCAAGGTCGCACTGCAGTGGAACGTCACGGACAGCGCAATGGTCTACGGCAGTTACGTCAGCGGCTACAAAGGCCCGGCGTTCGATACAGGGCTGGTCGCCGGTGGCAGCAGTGTCGACCCTGAAACCAGTGACTCGTTTGAGATCGGCCTGAAATCGGGATGGCTGGACAATCGACTGATCGTGAATGTCGATGTCTTTTACTCGAAATACCATGATTTCCAGGCCGAGACCTCACTCGATATCGGGCCGCTGGGCACCATCGTCGTCACCAACGTCGGCGCCGTGACAACCCAGGGGATGGAACTGGATTTCATCGCCCTGCCGATGGAGAACTGGACCCTCAGCGGCGGCCTCGTCTACACCGATGCCGAAATCGACGAATACCCGATGGGCAACTGCAGCGGCGGCCAGCGGGCCAGGGGCGAGTGCCCGAACAACTTCCAGGACCTGGCAGGCGGCGACCTGCCCTACACACCGAAATGGAAGATGAACCTCAGCTCGGACTACACCATCGCGCTTCAGGAGATGCCGTTTGACGTGATTCTCGGCGCCAACCTGCGCGCGCAGGACGACGTCCTGTATGAACTCTCACAGGACCCTTACACCAAACAGGACGCCTATGCCATTGTCGACCTGCGCGCGGTGCTGGCAGGCAAGGAGGAAGGCTACCGCGTCACCGCCTTTGTGAAGAATGTCTTCGACAAGAACTACGCCTCGCTGATTTACGCCAACAGCCCGGCACTGTTGCCGAACGGCTATATTCAACTGGTCCCGAAATACGCCAACCGGATGGCGGGTATCGAGGTCAGATATGACTTCTAGCCACCGCAGGCAGGGTAGCCCTGACTACTCCAGGTAGCGCTGGCGGATGCTGGCCTTGAATGCCGCTGTGCCGAGTTCGGCGCCGGTGGCATTGGCAATGAGTTCATCCGGCATGAAGAGACAGCCCTGGCTGCGGATATTCCTGTCCAGCCAGTCAAACAGCGGGGACACATCGCCCCTGCCGAGCCCGGGCAGGATATCGGCGTCGTCACGTTTCGCCGCCGCAAACAGTTGGGCGGCGGCCATGGCTCCCAATGAGTAGGTGGGGAAATACCCGAAGATCCCCTCCGGCCAGTGCACGTCCTGCATCACACCGTCGCGGTCATCGGTCGGCCGAATACCGACAAGTTGCTCCATCATGTCATTCCAGGCCAACGGCAGATCGTCGGTGCGGAGTTCGTCGGCGAGTATGGCTTTCTCCAGCCGGTAGCGCAGGATCACATGCAGCGGATAGGTCACCTCATCGGCAAACACCCGGATCAAACCTGGCTCGACGCGCCGATAGAGCCGCAGTATATTGCCGGGCTCCCAGGCCGGCCCGCTGCCGCCCAGCAGCCGGCGGATAGTCGGCAGGATAAAGCGGATAAACTCCTCAGAGCGCGCCGCCTGCATTTCCAACAGCAGTGACTGGCTTTCATGCAGCGTCATACCCCGGCTGTTGCCCACCGGCTGGCCCAGCCACTTTGCGGGGCGGCCATCCTCATACAAGGCATGCCCCGTCTCGTGAATCACCGCCATCAGGCTGCGGGTGAAATCACTCTCGTCATAGCGGGTGGTGATACGTATATCACCGTCCGCGCCGCCACTGAAAGGGTGGTGCGCAGTATCCAGGCGGCCGCGCTCGAAAGGGAAACCGAGAATCCGCATCACCTCGTGACTCAGTGCCATTTGCTGAGCCACCGGGAAAGGCCCGGCCGGCATCACTGCGCGAGGCTGCTGCGCCTGCTTCTCCATCACCTGCTGCACGAAGCCCGGCAGGAATTGCTCCAGGTCGTCGAAAATAGCGTCGACCTGCACCTCCCGCCGCCCCGGGTCGAACTGGTCGAGCAGCGCCTCGTAAGGGGTCACCCCCATCACCGACGCCTTGACCTCGGCCTCCTCCCGCTTCAGTGCAAACAGGGTATCGAGTTTGGGTGCCAGGCTTTTGAAATCGTTGCGCGCCCGCGCTTGCCGCCACGTCATTTCAGACTCCGATTGGGCCAGCACCAGCTTCTCGACCAGCGCCGCCGGCATTGCGTTGGCATGGGTAAACTGGTGTTTGATCTCCCGCAGGTTGGCGCGCTGCCAGCTGTCGAGCTGTCCGGACTCAGACTCCGCCCGCTCGATCAGGTCAGACAGCGCACTGCCTGTTTCCATCTCGTGCACCATCACACTGAGTTCCGCCAGCGTCGACGCGCGGGCGGGAGCGGCACCGTCCGGCATCATGGTCGCCTGGTCCCACTGCAGTATCCCCATCGCGTTATTGAGCGCTGCCACGCGCTTCTTGCGCGCTTCAAGTTCCAGGTAAGCCTGCATGGTATTCACTCCGCGATAGCATGCCTGTTGCCGCTGGGACCACAGGATTGAAAGGGGTACTAGAGCACAGGGCCGAGCATTGCGATGGAATTATTCCACAGCCGCCGCGACAGTGACCAGCCCTCGACCTCGGCCAGCGTCACGTCGTTAGCACTGTCGATATACTGCTGCTGGCGCTCGCGCACAGTCTGCGTCAGCGCCGGGCTGTACATCAGGATATTGTTTTCAAAGTTCAGGTCAAAACTGCGCCTGTCCATATTGGCAGACCCGAGCAGCACGATCTCGCCATCCAGCGTCACCGTCTTGCTGTGCAGCAGTCCGCCCACATACTCGCGGATATCAACACCGGCCTGCAGCAACTCGGCATAGTAGCTGCGACTGGCACCCGCCACTTCCCTGGAGTCATTCCTGGCAGGCAGGATCAGTATGGTTTTCACGCCCCGATAGGCTGCGGCACAGAGTGCGGCTTGCATCGCCTGGTTCGGCACATAGTAGGGCGTGGAGATCACCAGTTCATCCCGCGCCGCGAACATCAGCGAGGCGAAGAGTTCCGGCATCGCCGAGGCACGCAGGGTGGGCCCGCTGGCAACCACCTGCGCCACGATGCCGAGTTCATCACCGCTGGCAACAGGCGCCTCGTGAATCACCGAGTCCTGCCCGGTGTACACCTTCCAGTCATCGGCAAACAGCAGGGCGTTCTGCCGCGCTATTGGACCCTCCAGCCGAACAACCGAGTCAACCCAGGGCGCATACTTGGCCTTGACCAGGAACTCCGCGTCCGCGCAGTTCTGGCTGCCGCAGTAAGTAATGTAGCCGTCGACGACGATGATCTTGCGGTGATTGCGCAGGTCCACCCGCCCCTGCAGCGGCCGCAACAGGAAATTTCCCAGTGGCAGTGCCACCGCGGTTTCGACGCCCGACTCCTTGAGCCTGCGCCACAGTTTGGACTTCAGCAGCGCGCGAGAACCCAGGCCATCGACCATCGCCCGGCAACTGACACCGCGCTCGACCGCGCGGACCAGGGCGTCGGCGACCCGGGTGCCGCTGGTATCTGTCAACCAGATGTAGAACAGCAGGTCGACCTGCCGCTGCGCGCCATCGATATCAGCGACGATGCTGTCGATAGCGGCTACCGAATCCGACATCAGTCGTGCCGTGTTGCCGGCCACCGCCGAAAAGGCGCTGATCGAGTGCCCGACCCGGAACAGGTGCGCGTAACGGGCGGGCACATTGGACGGATCGTCAGCCAGATCCTCGTGCACTGTCTGCTGATGCAGTTCGCCACCCACCAGGCTCTGCATGGCTTTTTGGTTGCGACGGCCGACATTCGTCTCGCCCAGCATCAGATAGGCGAAAATACCCAGTATCGGCAGCGCCAGCACCACTACCACCCAGGCGATGCGAGAGGTGGGCTCGCGGTTCGGGCGCTGCAACACGCGGACGATCACAAGCACCTGAACCATCAGGTGCAAGAGAACAAACCATAGACTGTCCAGAATCATCGCTGCACTTTGCACTATCCGCCTGTGGGCATCAAGCACTGAGACAGTGCCGCGCTATTTTCCTCAGTCGCCCTGCGCGGCTTGTGGGCGCGGCGTGCGACGATGGGCGCGACAGTCAAAAGCGATAGCTGGCATAAAACCGCACCGTGCGCGGTTCCAGAACGTGGTAGTGGATATCCTCGATACCCGCCGCCGGCTCCCCTGGCAGTCGGGAAGCGTAAAAATAATCGATATCGTGATCGTGGCTGTTGAGGACATTCAGCACATCCACTTTCACCGACCATGCCCGCGCGCTGTATCCCGCGCGCAGGTTCAGCACCGTGGAATCGTCGGATTTCACGCTGCCGTCCTCGACCAGCGGCCGCTCGCCGAAATAGCGCAGCCGCAGGCTGCCGAACCAGCCGCTGTCCAACTCGGCACTGATACCGGCCTGCAGGACCTTGTCGATCGAGCCGGGTATCGCGTCACCCTCGGGCGCGTAGTCGGTGAACTTTGAATCGGTGTAGGCGTATTCCAGGTCCAGTGTCCACTCGTCAGCCAGGCGGTAGTAACTCGCCACCTCCACGCCCTTGCGCCGCGAGCCCCGGCTCGCTTCGGTATTGCCGGCGTCACCGACAAATAACAGTTCGCTGTCGATCTCCAGGTTCCACAGCGCGATCGACGTGTTCAAACGCTCGCTCCAGAACCCGCGCACACCCCACTCGTACCCCAGCGAATCGACCAGCGGGTCCACCGGCAGGATACTGCCACCGTCTATCGGGTCCACCGTCGCCGCGGTGCCGCGCGCATCGTTGGAGTGCAAGCCCTGCCCTATCGACACATAGGTTTCCCACTCGTCGTTGAAGGTGTAGATGGCACTGCCCTTCAACGCCAGCTTGCCATCGTGTTCCTGCCCGCTGTTGCTGCCGAGATCGACACCATAAATATTGTCATCGACACGGCTGTGCACATCAAAGTTGAAGTAGTCGTAGCGGGCACCGAGCACGGTGCGGATGCTGTCATTCCATGTGAGCTGGCTCTCGGCGAAGACGCCGGTGCTCCACTCGTCGACACGATCGCTGCGCACCGGCCCCAGCCGCCGCTGGCCCTGCGTCTTGTACAGCCCCACCTCATCGATATCGTCATAGCGGAACTCGGCGCCGTAGCGATTGACCAGCGGCAGGCCGGCCACAGACAAGGCCTGCTTGTAGACGGTTTTACCACCATAGATCCAGCGATTGTCACGCTGCTCAAACTGGTCGCCATCGACCTCGTCGTCGAGAAAGTAGGTGAAGTTGGACCACAGGTTCAGGGTGTAGCGGATCGCGTAGGCCGAGACATCCCAGTCGGGATTCTGCCATTGCGTGGAGACACTGTAACGGCGCGACTTGCCGCCCAGCGTCTCGTCGATAGAACCGAGCTTGTCAATCGTACCGTCTTCGACCGCACGCAGGGGTATCTGGTCGGGGCTGTTCCATTTATTGTCGTAGGCCATCAAACTCACACTGGCCTCGCCATCCCCGAGCGCCTGCACATACTTCAGCAGCGCGTTGCCCTTCTTCACATCCTCCTTGATATCGCTCCACGGCCCATCGTATCCATTCAGTTCCAGCGCGTAGGAGGCCGTGCCCGCAAGCAGCGGTGAGCTGTCGAGCAGCAACATCCGGTAAAAGGCATTCTCCCCCGCACCCAGTTCCAGCAGGCCGTCCTCAAACCGGTCGGCGGTTGCCATCTCGGCGCTGCCTGCACTGCTGAAATCATTCACATCGGCGTAGTAAGGGCCCTTTTTGTACGCCAGCGTGGCAATCGTTTCGGGAATGACAAAGTTGAGGTCGGTATAGCCCTGGCCGTGGGCGTGGGTACGCATATTGACCGGCATGCCATCGACATAAGTGGCGAAATCGGTGCCGTGATCAAGATTGAACCCACGCAGGAAATACTGGTTGGCCTTGCCGGTGCCACTGTGCTGCGTCACGACCATGCCGGGCACCAGCTCCAGTACATCGCCGGTGCGCAGCAGCGGGCGCAGGGCTATCTCCTGCTGGCTGACCACCCCCTGGGACGCGGACACAGCGTCACCGACCAGGTTGATGTGCCGGCCCGTCACCTGGACTTCTTCCAAACCGGCCCCGGGGTCCGTCGCTGCAAGCGCCGAAACAGGCAGCACAAGAGCGATCAGCAAACGAGTAGACATAGCTCGGCGGTTCCCAAGAGTGGCGGTAGACGGATACGGCGCAGCCTTTTGCGGCGGACGCTTGACTGCGCCCTGCAATACGTTATGGTTGCGCCGGATGAGGTCGCAAGAGTAGTGTCACCCAGGCGCACAGTCAAAGATATTTACTATATATATATCAATAACTTAAGAATTTTCGACGATGAAAAAACAGAACGCTGGAACACCGATCGTGGATCGGTTTTTCGCAGGCAGCGACAGTGCAGAAAAAGTCTCCCAGACCCAGTAACACCCTGCCACAGCTGGGCGACCTGGAGCTCACCCTGCTGAAAGCGCTGTGGGACGCGCCGGACCAGTCAGCGCATGCGCTCAGGCAAAAACTGCCCGCCGCGCACAGCAGCAGCCTCAGCACCGTGCAGTCCACACTGGAGCGACTGCACCGCAAGCACCTGGTGCAGCGGGAAAAGCGCGGACACGCCTATACCTACCGCGCGCGACTCGGACGTCCTGAACTGCTCGGGAAGCTGCTCGGCGGTGTCATCCGCCAACTCCACACCGGCAGCCTGGAGCCGATACTCAGCAGTTTCGTGGATTTTGCAGACCGCTTCGACGACGAGACACTGGAACAACTGGATGCTCTGGTCCAGCAGCGACTCGAACAGCGGGGGGACCAGTGATGGTATCGTTACTCTCGTCCTTACTGCTTTGCGTTGTCACGCTCTGGTTCCTGTTCGGCGCGCTGCAGGGAGCGGTCTACCGGTTTTTGCAGCCGACACTGGCCGCCATTGATCCCTCCCAGGCCAGCGCTTTTATACTCGCCTGGCAGGCACTGCCGCTGCTGGCCGCCGTGACCACCGGTACCGTGCTCTACTCACCCGACCTGGCACAGTGGTTTGTCGCCGGACACTGCCACACCGGCCAGTGCGCCATGCACGGGCCGCAGTCATCACTGGCGGTGTTGCCTGCTGCCGCACTGGTGACGTGGACACTGTACCGGCTGCTACACTGCCTGCTGCGCCAGTGGCTGCCGGCGCGCCGCCTGCGCCAACACCTGATCCAGATCGGCGACCGCTGCGGCGATGTCGTGACGCTGCCCGCCAGCGAGCCGGTGGCGTTCACTGTCGGTTGGCTGCAGCCGCAGGTTTTTATTTCAACAGGCATGCGGGCGGCCTGCTCTGCACGCGAGATTGAGTGCATCGTGTATCACGAGAGTGCGCATCGCCAACGGCACGACAACCTGCGCCTGCTGACCAGCCGACTGCTGACCGCCCCGCTGCCTGCACGCTGGTCACAGGTCGCGCTGGATGACCTGAAACTGTGTTGCGAACACGCCTGCGATCTCCACGCGGCGTCAATGCTGTCACGCGAATGCGTCGCTGCTGCGCTGCTCAAGGTGACGCGGATACAGCGGCAGTGCATCCCCGCGGGCAGTCTCGCCTTTGCCGGCAATCGCACGCAGCAGCGTATCCTCGCACTGCTGGACGAGCCACGCGGCCGGCTGCAGAATCATGTCGTCGTTGCCGTGATATCGGTGCTGGTGTTGGCCATGCTGGCCATGATCAACCCGCTGCACCGGGCGATTGAGCTGATCCCCTGAACCGGCCCTAGACCGGGTCCGGATTGAGCAGGCTGAGCAGTTGTGGGGAGACCATGGGCTCGCTGTCAAAGCTGCTGCCCAGGGCCAGATAGAGGTTTACCCGGTTACCCAGCAACGCATAGCGCAGGTCGATTGCATCCGCCCGGGTTGCCAGCTCCCGCGCCTGTAACTGCAACACGGACTGCATGTCAGATGCCCCCGCCTGGTAGCGATCGTTGGCCAGCTGCACGGCTTTATCCAGCGAGGCGACACCGCGCTCAACATACACCAGTTCACGACTGAGATAGTGCTCGTTGCCGAGGCCTGTCTCGACCTCATTGAACGCGCTGAGGACTACGCTGCCGTAATTGGCCACCGCTGCCTGCTCCTGCGCATCGCCGATCGCGATCTGGGCTCGCAGCGCACCGCCCTGGTAGACGGGAATCTGCATACCCACCGCAGCGTGGCCCAGCCAGGGATTGAGATCGAGCAGTCCGATCAGGTTATTGCTGAAGCGCCCCACTTCCAGCTGGAACGAAAAGTCCGGCAGCAGGGCCAGCCGATCCGCCTCCAGCGAGCGGAAGGCACTGCGCACCTGCTGCTCCGCCGCAACCACGTCGGGGCGTCGGGACAGCAGGCTCAGTGGCGCCGAGCCGTCCACCGGTGAGGGCAGGGCGTCCGTCTGCAGCGCCACCGCGATCTCCGCAGCGGGATAGCGGCCCAGCAGCAATTCGAGATTACGCCTGGCAATCGCCAGATTGTTGTAGGCGTCCTGCAGGGCCGCCTCGCTGGAATCCAGAGCGGCCTGCGCCTGGATGACATCAAACTCCGATACCTTGCCGGCGCTGTTCCGGACCCTGCTGACATGCAGCAGTTGCCGGTACACCGCCTCGGATTCCTGCGCGAGCGCCAACAGGTGCGAGGCCTGTACCGCGGCGAACCAGCTCTTGACAGTCATCGCCGCCAGCGACTGGCGCGCAAAGGCATAATCCAGTGATGCCGCTGCATAGTTTGCCTGCGCCGCCGATTTCTGCGCGCGCAAGCGACCCCAGATATCCAGCTCCCAGCCCAGTGCGACATTGAACTGGTGCGCGGTGTCCGTATTGGAATCGTCGTAATCGCGAGTGCCGGTTTCACCGACCTGGGCGCCGATTTGCGGCAGCATTTGCGCGCTCGCCAGATTGATACCCTGCGCCACCATCAGCACAGTACTGGCAGCCTGCCGCAGATCGGGGTTGTGTGCCAGCGCCTCGCTGACAACAACCTGTAACTGCGGATCGTTGAAGCTCGCCAGCCAGTTGTTACCCACCTCGCCCGGCAGGCTGCCGGACTGGTGCCAGCCCGGGGGAATCTGGGTAGTCGCGGGCAGCGCGCGCTGCAACACCTCGTCGCGCTGCGGCGGCGCGGTGAGCGCACAGCCGCCAAGCCAGGCACTGACCAGCAGTAAACAGGCCCCGCGCGTGACAGCTGCGCTGCCACTTCTTCTCCACATAGTTGCTGCCATCATCCCGCGGTTTCCTGTGCTATATCGGGAGAGGATACAGCCAATATCCCCAGGCCTTGATGCGTATCGCAATACGCCGCAGGTACGCAAAGCTGGTGTGCTCCGTGTAAATCGCCGCTATGCCCTGCCCGCCAATCGGGAAGCCGGACTGGTCGGGCGCATCAAACACTATCTTCACCGCGAACTGGCCCTCGGGAGCTTCCGGCGGTGGTGGGCTATAGGCGGGCATATTGCCGCTGGGCAGATACTGACCGGCGCCGCTGCCATTCCAGATATCGTCGACTTTCGCCTTGAAGATCTGCCCCGGATAAAGTCCCAGTGCCACCTCGACCTCCTGCCCTTTCTTCACAAACTTCAGGTTTTCCTGGTTGTAAGTCGCCAGCATGTAGCGATCGTCATCGCAGATGAAGGATGCGATGGCACCGAAACGCACGATACCCGCGACCATACCGGGGCGTACCTGCAGGTTCATGATGCGCCCGTCCTCAGGTGCGACGATGGTGGTGTTCTCGAGATAGTACTGCGCCTGCTTCAGCTTGGCCTCGGCTTCGGCGACCGACGTATTGACGCCGTCAATCTGCGAGTCGTAGCGCGCCTGCGCTGCCACCAGTTCAGCACGGGCCTCCTGCAATGCGGCGCGGCCGACTTTGGCCTGTGCATTCGCGCGCTGCGACTCCTCTTCCGAGCCGGCGCCCTGCCCGGCCAGGCCGGAGGCCAGCTGCTGCCCGTACAGGTCAAAATCCAGCTGTGCCTGCGCCTTTTCGACTTTCTGCTGCGCCACCAGTACGTCGGCTTCCAGTACCTTTACGTTCTGTTTCTCTTTCGCCACCAGCGCCCGCATCTGTTCCACCTGGTACTCGTAGGGACGGCGATCGAATCGAATCAGTGGATCCCCTTTCTTCACCGGCTGGTTCTGGTCGACCAGCACGTCAGTGACCAGCGTGGGTTCCGGCAGTCGCGGCACCAGTTGGATCGTGTATTGCACAATCGTGGCGGTGCTGCTGCTGGGGGTCATGAAGCGCATACCGACCAGGAACACCAGTATCAGATGCAGGCCGACCCAGGAGGATACCACCGCCCAGGGAATCGAGAACTTCAACCATTTGAACTTGAAGAAAACCAGCCACATGATCGCGGCGTAGATAATACAAATCAGCAGTGCAGCTGCCATCGTCGTGTATCTCCGGGGTTAGGCTGCGGAACTAGTCTTCAGACTTCTCTGTGGCAGCGGGCACTTCCTCTTCCCCACGCAGCCGAGCGATCTCTTTCGCAATAGCTTCGCGCTCCTCCGCGGGAAAGCGGCGAATATCGATGATGTCGGTGGGCTTGAAGGCCCAGATGAAGGCCTGTATCCAGGGCACTACCGCCAACAGCCCGGCCCAGCCCATCATCTTGACCGCTTCAGCATCGGGGTGGTTGCGCGAAATAGCGATCTTGCCCGGCAGGCCGGCGATTAATACCAGTACCACCACGGCCGCTATTGCAAAGATGATCAGCGCCAGAAACGTGAGGTAATCCCACAGACCAATCTCGATTCCAGCCATAAATACTCCCCTGAAACTGTTTTTTATCGCACGCCATGATAGACCGAACCCCGCAGCAAATACAACGCGAGTAAGCGCCTGCTGTGCCGTCCATCACCCTGTCACGGTAGATATCTTGCCAATTGACTCCTACTATTTCCTATACTGTCCTACTACAGCGACCTGGCACCACGCGCCTTCCGGTGACGGGTCATAGAGAAAAACGTACGCTGCCCGGGATTTTACAATGTCTCTACCGCGCTGGCCCGCAGGCCTGATGCTTCTGACACTCACGCTCACGGCGGGGTGCACCGGAAAATCCAGTGAGGAGCATATCGCGCTGGCCGAGGAGTCTATCAACGGCTCCCGTTACGGCACCGCTGTCATCGAACTCAAGAATGCGATACGGAAGGACCCGGCATCGGCAAGAGCACGCTGGCTGCTGGGGCAGGCGTATCTGGCAACCGGCGATCTCGAATCCGCCGCCAAGGAACTGCACCGCGCGCGCGAGCTGGGCTGGCCGCGCGAGCAGGTGTTGCCTGTCCTCGCCAGAGTACTGCTGGCGCAGGGCGAGTATGGGCGCGTTTCCGAACTGCCCGCGGATGACCTCGAGGGAGGCCCAAGGGCTGAACTGATGGCCGCACAGGCGCTGTCAGAATACGCACAGGGAGAGGCCCGACAGGCCGGCAAACTGATCAAACGGGCGCTGAAACTGGCGCCAGCGCTGTCCTACGTGCGGGTCGCCCAAGCGCGGATACGCTTTGCCGAGCAGGACTATTCCGGCGCCCTTGCGGCCAGCAGGAAGGCGCTGGCAGGCTCTCCCGATGCGGCGGAGGCCTGGAGTGTCAGCGGCGATGTGTATCTGCAACAGGGCGAGTACGAACAGGCATTGGAGGCTTTCAGCAAGGCGATCAAGCACCAGCCCTACAGCCCTGCCGACCGCCTCAAGCGAGGACTGATACGCCTGCAGTCGCACCAGTATGACGGTGCGCTGGCAGATGCGAGGGTGCTATTGGGCTATTCCGCCGCCAACCCCGGCGGCAATTATGTCAAAGGCGCCGCCCTGTTCCAGCAGGGGCGTTACGCCGATGCGCTGCGCCCGCTGTCGCTGGCCGAACCGGCGTGGAAGACCTTCCCGCTGGCACTGTTCTTCCTCGGCGCCGCCAACCTGATGCAGGACAATCTGGAGCAGGCGGCAAGCTACGCTACAAAATTTCACAACGCGGTGCCGCAGAACGTGGCCGGACGCAAACTGCTGGCCACCATACGCCTGAAACAGAAGGATTACCCGGCAGTGGAGGAACTGCTCTCACCGGTGCTGGAGGAACACCCCGATGACACAGACACACTGACACTGATGGCCAATGCGCTGTTGTTCAACAACCGTGTCGACGCCGGCATCGCTCTGCTGGAGCGGGTGGCACAGTTGCAGCCCGCCTCGGCACAGGCCCGCATACGCCTCGGTACGGGGCTGATACTCGGCGGCGACAGCACCGCGGCCAACACGCATCTGGAAACCGCGCTGGACCTTGACCCCGAGTTCCAGCAGGCAGGTGTGCTATTGATACTGAGCCACTTGCAGGAGCGGGATTACGCGGCTGCCATCGAGGCGGCGAAAAGCCATCTGCAACGTCACCCCAACGACGTGATGTCGCACAACCTGCTGGGCAAGGCCTACCTCGAAAACGGTGAGACCGCGCGGGCGCGGGAGGCTTTTGAGCGCGCCCTGCAACGCGCACCGGGTGACCCGTTCGCGAATCACCAGCTGGCCGCACTGGCACTCGAAGCGGGACAGCCGGACGCAGCCAGAGGCTATTACGACACTGTACTGGAACACCACCGCAACCACCTCGCCACACTGGTCCAGCTCGCCCTGCTGGAGGCAACAGCGGGCAATGAGGACAGGGTGGTTGAACACATGGAACGCGCGATGACGGCGCATCCGACCGCACTGGAACCGAGGTTGCTGCTGGGGCGGTACTATCTCGCGACAGGCAAGCCGGAGCGCCTGTCGCCGCTATTTGCCACACTGGACAGCCGTCAGCGGCGCTCGCCGAAGGTAATGCTGTTGCTGGCACTGTCGCAGATATCAGATGCCGACAACATCAACGCGCAGTACACACTGGAAGAGCTGCTGCGCTCGACACCGGAAACACCGCAGACACACCACCTGCTGGCGATGGCTGTCGCCGGTACCGGCGATGAGGCCGCAGCGCGGCAGTCACTGCAGGCAGCGCTGGCGCTGGACCCGGAGTTCCTGCCGGCGAGGCTGGCGCTGGCGCGCATGGACCTCGCCGACCGGGCGCTGGACGACCTGCGCCAACACCTGCAGGTACTGCTGGAACTGGCGCCGACGACGCCCGATGTGCTGCAATTGCAGGCGGCGATGGCAGCAATCGAGCAGCGACCCACAGCGGCGGTGGCATTCAGCCGACAGGCGTTCGCACTCGCCCCCGGCACCCACTCCGCGCTGGAACTGGCGCACTACCTGTCTTCCGCGGGCGACACCGGTGCGGCCAACCAGTTGTTGCTCGACTGGGTCACCGAGCACCCGTCGGATCAACGCGTGCGGCTGGCGCTGGCCGGGCAACTACAGCAGTCGGGCCGGCACCGCGAAGCGCTGGCGCAGTACGAAGCCGCGCTGGAGACAGACCCCAGGAGTGTTATCGCGCTCACCAGGCTGTCACAGGCGCTGCGGGACAGTGCACCGGAGAAAGCGCTGGCGCTGGCAGAGAGAGCCAGCGAGTTTGCCCCCGATGCCCCCGAGGTTCTCGATTCACTGGCGATGGCGGCCTATGCCAGCGGTGACTATGCGCGCGCCGGGGTCAGTGTGCGCCGCGCGATCATGAAGGCCCCTGATAATCCCGCCTACCGGTACCACAATGCACTGATTCTCGTCGCGCAGGGAAACACCAACAGCGCTGTCGCGGCACTGGAGCAATTACTGGATGGCCAGGCACAGTTTGCAGAACAAGGGAAGGCCGAGCGATTGCTGGGCGAACTCAACAGCCAACAGCCGTCTGCTCGATAGGGTGAGGAGCTGACACCGGCCGTCGGGCGCCGGTGTCAGGCTTCATCATTCAACGCGGCGACTGGCGACGCCGGCGCGACGACATGAACAGCAGCCCGGTCACCACCAGCACCAGCGTACCCGGCAGCGGCACATCGCCATTGGATTCACGCACATTGACGCGCAGGCTCAACACGATCGGGTCGAGGGCGATATCGGCAAAGCCGGTGAGAGTACTGAACGGGTTCAGCGTGATGCTGTCCTCGTACACGCCCAACCCCAGCAGCGTGGTATCCAGTGTCACCATCAGGTTGCCCAGGATATCGCCAGCAGCGATGTCGAAGAAGTCATCGAAACTGGTCATGCCGTTGAGGCAGAAGATGGCACAGCTGCCCAGTGACGAGAAGCTGCCCGCCAGCAGGTCGGCGGGGCCGGTGGCGGTATTCTGGACACCCAGCACGTCCTCGAACATCGCACCGAGGTCATCCGAGAAAATGGTACCGAAATCCAGCAGGAAGGCGTTGCCCGCGCCGCTCAGTACCGCATCGCCACCCGGATCCGGCACATCGACAAACGCGGCTTCCGCCAGGTTGTTGACGGTGCCGGTGAAGGCGATCGTCTGGCTGCCCAGGTCCACATCGCTGAGATGATCGTTGTGGCTGGCGAAGCCGAGACTGGCTGCACCGGAGAACACACCTGCCACCGAGGTATCCATGCCGACACCCAGTGTGGTGCTGTCACCCGCGGCGACGTCGCCGCCCAGCGCAGCGACCGAGAACGGGGCATCGACCGTACGCGAGGTCTCACGCAGGTCGTCCACCAGCGCACCGGTGCCTGTATTGGCAACATCGATGCTGGACAGCGCCGCCGTACCAACGCGCACGGTGCCGAAATCCACCGCCGGTGTCACACTGGCGACCGCCTCGGCGTACACCGATGTATTGACCTCAACCTGCTGCCCCCCGACATCGACATTGTCGCCCAGGCCAAAGGCCTGGCCATTTGATTCATAGGCCACATCGACCTGGCCGTTGAACACACCGGCCGTCGCGGTATCCGCCGACACACTGAGCGTGCTGCTGTCAGAGCTGCCGGCCGCCAGCGCGACAACCGGGCCACCGGTCACCGAGGCATTGCCACTGGCAGACGCACTGGCGTCCAGATTCTCCGAGTAGCCGTCCGCGACCGCCGTGTTCTCGATGGTCAGGTTCTGGCCCACTGTGTCCCCTACCCGCGCGTAGAACTGGATCGGGTCGGGTGAAGCAGCGCCCTCGGCCAGGCGGAACACCGCGCCGGTCACCGCCACGTTCTGCGAGGGCAATGCAGTGGTCCCAAGATCGCTGCTGCCAGTGCCATCAGATTCAAAATCGATGGTGGCATTGCCGGACTTGTCGCCCGCCGTGCTGGTGTCAATGCTGACCGCAATCGCCGTGTCATTGGTGGCACCGGGGCCCAGCAGCGCGAACGAGCCGCCGTTGTTCAATACGCCGCCGGTGGTACCCGCCGCCTGCGCATTCAGCGCCTCGGAGAAACCGTCGTCCGGCACATCGTTGGTGATCGACACTGCCTGCTCGGCCACAACATCACCCTGGCGCACATTGCCGAACGCCACCGGCTGGCTGTTGTTGATCACCGGGTTGGCGAGGCGATAGACACCGCCTTCGATCACCGCGGTCACCGACAGGTCCTGTGAATCCAGCGCGGTGATACCCAGCCCACTGGTGCCGGTGCCATCCGATTCAAAGTTGATCGTCTGGGTACCGGACACCACACCGGCGACGCTGGTATTGACACCCACCGACATACTGGTGGTATCCGTGTCGCCCGCGGCCAGCAGCGCAATGCTGCCACCGTCGTTGGTGATGCGCGCATCGCTGGAGGCGCCGAAACTGGCATTCAGTGCCTCGGAGAAGATGCCGTCCAGCGCCGTGTTGCTGATCGATACCGCCTGCGACACCGCGTCACCGACGTGCACATTGCCAAACGCAAACGCCACCGGGTTGTTGATGGTGGCTTCCGCCAGGCTATACACCCCACCGCTGACATTCACCGTCTGCCCCGCCAGTGCGGTCTGGCCCAGCGTGTTGATACCGTCGCCGTCAGACTCCAGGCCCAGCGCCACCGTGCCGCTCTTGGCGCCCGCTGTCGCGGTATTGATACCGACCACCAGCGAGCTGTTGTCGCTGCCGCCGGCCGCCAGCTGCACAATCGAACCGGAACCGGTGGCGTCACCCGTGGTCGCACCCAGCACCGCGTTCAGCGCCTCGGAGAAACCGTCGGCCACCGCGGTGTTGCCGATCGTCAGCGCCTGCTGCGCGACATCGCCCACATGCACATTACCCAGTACCACCGGCGCCGGCGTGTGCGCACTGGCCTCGGCCAGCCGGTAGACATTGCCGCTGACGTTCACGGTCTGGTCCGCCAGCGCCACATTGGGAACAATACCGCTGGTGCCGGTGCCGTCAGACTCGGAGCTGATAGTCGCCGTGCCGCTCTTGGCGCCCGCAGTACTGGTGTCGATGCCGACCACCAGACTGCTGTTGTCCGTCGCCTGCGCCGCCAGCAGGTTGAATGAACCGCTGCTGCTGACGTCGCCGGTATCGCCGCCGATGCTGGCATTGAGGCTTTCCGAGTAACCATCAGCCGCCGCCGTGTTGGTCATCGACAGCGCCTGCTGCGCCACATCGCCGACATGCGAGTCCGCAATCACCACCGGCTCAGGCGTGTGTGCGCCGGCCTCGGCCAGGCGGAACACCGCGCCGGTCACCGCCACGTTCTGCGAGGGCAATGCAGTGGTCCCAAGATCGCTGCTG
>JAGRIE010000139.1 GCA_020443425.1 Halioglobus sp. | reverse complement strand
CGAGGCTCCAGGTGTGCAGGAACGGCTTTTCATCCGCCGCGGCGGCGAAGTAGCCGGAGGTCTTCCAGAACAGGATGTTGGAGCCGAACAACGACACCGCCCAGAGGCTCTGGGCGAAATCCTTGAGCTGGCTTGGCTGCATCCAGGCCCAGGCGAAGGGCAGCGTGCACAGCATCACGAAGAACAGCGCCGGCAGGATCCGCCGGGCACGGCGTTCGTAGAAATTGATGATGCTGAAGCGGCCCTCTTCAAGCTCGCCGATCAGGATCGTGGTGATCAGATAGCCCGAGATGACGAAGAAGACATCGACGCCGACGAAACCGCCGCTGAAGGGCGCGGCACCGGCATGGAACAGGATGACCGGAAGCACGGCGACCGTACGCAGGCCGTCAATCTCTGGACGATATTTCAATTGTCTGACCGTTTGCTTGTTTCAAAGAACGTCGAATTGGCCGGGGTTCCTGGCAGCCGTAAGCCTGTGCACAGGGGGCCCCCCCTCCTCTGACCGGACACGGGTAGGCCCGGCGACGATTCGATTAAAGGGTGAATCGGGCGCGTTCGGGGCGGTGAACGGCCTGTTTTCTGTCAGGCAACAATTCCGCCTCGAAACCGTGTGGTTTTCGCA
>JAGRIE010000138.1 GCA_020443425.1 Halioglobus sp. | reverse complement strand
CTGGAAGGCGCCTGGAGCACCAATCCGATTGCCTGGACCACGCAATATTTAGACAACCTGTTCGCCTTCGAGTGGGTGCAGACCAAGAGCCCCGCAGGGGCGATTCAATGGATTCCCGCGAATGGTCAGGCGGCCAATGCCGTCCCGGACGCGCACGACAAGTCCAAGCGGCATGCTCCGTTCATGTTCACCACGGACCTCGCACTGAAGTTCGACCCGAGCTATCGCCAGATCGCGGAGCGCTTCAGAAAGGATCCGAAGCAATTCGAGTTGGCGTTCGCCAAGGCGTGGTTCAAGCTGACGCATCGCGATTTGGGTCCACGCACGCGCTATATCGGCGCTGAAGCTCCCAAGGAAGTGTTGATTTGGCAAGATCCAGTGCCTGTGGTCGATTACCCCTTGATCGACGCGAACGACATCGCGGCGCTCAAGGCCAAGATTCTCGCTTCCGGCTTGACCACCTCCGAACTGGTGAGAACCGCCTGGGCGTCGGCCGCTTCCTTCCGCGGCTCCGACTCGCGCGGCGGCGCGAATGGTGCCCGCGTCCGCCTCGCTCCGCAAAAGGATTGGGCAGCGAACAATCCGGTGGAGCTGACCAAGGTGCTGAAGAGTTTGGAAGATATTCA
>JAGRIE010000137.1 GCA_020443425.1 Halioglobus sp. | reverse complement strand
TGTGTGGCTTCGAAAATGGCGACAGAATCACTTAAATTGGCGCCCGGAGCGATGCCAATGCCGCCAACCTGCGCAGCCAGGGCATCAGAGATATAATCTCCGTTCAGATTCATCGTAGTGACGACATCGTATTCTTCCGGACGTAGCAGGATTTGCTGCAAAAACGCATCGGCGATCACATCCTTGATGATAATGCCGCCTTTGTCTTCCGGCAGTTTCATCCATGGTCCGTTATCCAGTAAAGTTGCGCCGAATTCGCTGGCGGCAAGCGCATAACCCCAGTTTTTAAAAGCGCCTTCGGTAAACTTCATGATATTGCCTTTATGCACCAGGGTTACGCTTTTCTGTCTGTTGTCAATGGCGTATTGGATGGCTTTGCGAACGAGGCGTTCCGTACCCTCCCTGGAAATCGGCTTGATACCGATGCCTGAAGTTTCAGGAAAGCGAATTTTTTTGACGCCCATTTCTTTCATGAGAAATTCGATAACCTTCCTGGATTCGGGCGAACCTGCTTCCCATTCGACGCCTGCATAGATATCCTCCGAATTTTCACGGAAAATGACCATATCTGTTTTTTCAGGATTTTTCAGCGGACTGGGCACGCCTTTAA
>JAGRIE010000136.1 GCA_020443425.1 Halioglobus sp. | reverse complement strand
TGATTTCCGAAGATCTGGGGATCAAGCTGGAGAATGTTACGCTGGATATGCTGGGTACGGCCAAGAAGGTCTCCATCACGAAGGATGATACGACTGTGGTTGACGGTGCCGGTGCTAAGAAAGATATCGAAGCGCGTTGCGCCCAGATTCGTCGCCAAATCGAGGAAACTTCGTCTGATTACGACAAGGAAAAGCTGCAAGAGCGTCTGGCCAAACTGGCTGGTGGTGTAGCTGTTCTGCGCGTTGGCGGGGCCACCGAAGTCGAAGTGAAAGAGCGTAAAGACCGTGTTGACGATGCGCTGCACGCGACTCGCGCTGCTGTTGAAGAGGGCATTATCGCAGGTGGCGGTACGGCTCTTCTCTATGCGACAAAAGCGCTGGACAAGCTGGAAGGTGACAATGACGACCAGAATGTCGGGATTAACATCATTCGTCGTGCCATTCAGGCGCCGATTCGTCAGATTGCTGAAAATGCAGGGGCCGAAGGCTCTGTCATCGTCGGCAAGCTGCTGGAGCAAAAGGACACGAATTACGGGTATGATGCACAGACTGGTGAATTCTGCGACCTTGTAAAGGCCGGTATTGTAGACCCTGTGAAGGTTGTCCGTACGGCTCTTCAGGATGCGGCA
>JAGRIE010000135.1 GCA_020443425.1 Halioglobus sp. | reverse complement strand
CGCTCCAACCTGATGTCGGCAAAGTACGCCGCGGGCGCACCGTCGTACTTCGTCATCTCACCCAGGATGTGACCACAAGAGATCCTGAGAAGAGGGTCCTGGATGCGGTCACCGATGTCGCTCGAGTGACTAGGATGGCAGATGGGCGCGATGTGTCGGCGACGTCGATGCTGGAGCGATTTGGCTTCACCGGCGACAAACTGACCACCCGCCTGGGCGATCTCAGCGGTGGCGAACGCCGACGCTTCCAGCTCCTGTTGCTGCTGCTCAGTGAGCCCAATGTGCTCTTGCTTGACGAGCCGACCAATGACCTGGACATCGACACCCTCAATGTGGTCGAGGACTTCCTCGACCAATGGCCCGGCACCTTGATCGTGGTCTCACACGACCGCTATTTCCTGGAGCGGGTCACCGACTCGATCTGGTCGCTGATGGGGGACGGGCAGATCAAACAACTGCCCGGGGGCGTCGGTCAATATCTGGAGATGCGCCGGGCCAGCAAGTCGGCCGGCGCCTCAACGGGAGCCGACGAGATCGTAGTACCTGGCGAGGCGGGAGCTGGCGAGGCTGGCGCTGGAGAGGATGGGGCAGACCAAGCCAGTGCTGCTGACATCAGAGCGGCTCGCAAG
>JAGRIE010000134.1 GCA_020443425.1 Halioglobus sp. | reverse complement strand
TTAAAGCCAATGCCTGTTTTTTCAGTACGCTGCTGAATCACTTTATCAAGACCGGCAAACGCACCACCAACGATGATTAAGATATTACTGGTATCAACTTGGATAAGCTCTTGCTGTGGATGCTTGCGACCACCATGCGGTGGAATAGCGGCAACCGTGCCTTCGATAAGCTTAAGCAAGGCTTGCTGCACACCTTCACCTGATACGTCACGGGTGATAGAAGGGTTGTCGCCTTTTTTGCTGATTTTATCAATCTCATCGATATAAATGATACCTTGCTCAGCTTTACTGACATCATAATCTGAGGCTTGTAATAGCTTTTGCACGATGTTTTCGACATCTTCACCGACATAACCGGCTTCAGTTAAAGTCGTGGCATCTGCCATCGCAAAGGGCACATCAAGCAAGCGCGCTAGAGTTTGCGCCAGTAAAGTCTTACCAGAACCGGTTGGACCAATCAGCAAGATATTACTCTTAGCCAATTCAACCATGGCATCATCAGCGCCGATTTTAGCTTTTTTGCTGTCATTAGCTAAGGTTTGGCTGACTTTTAGGCGTTTATAATGGTTATAAACCGCCACCGCCAAGGCTTTTTTCGCCGCATCTTGCCCGATGACATATTCGTCAAGC
>JAGRIE010000133.1 GCA_020443425.1 Halioglobus sp. | reverse complement strand
AAGTCCTTCACGAACTTGTCTTCGCCGCCGGAGAATGCATAGGCCTCGGCGACTGCGCGAAGCTCCGCATTCGAACCGAAGACGAGATCGACTTCGCTCGCCGTCCACTTTTTGGCGCCCGTCGAACGGTCGACGCCTTCGAAATGGTACTTCTTGCCTTCGACAGGGCGCCACGCCGTCGACATGTCGAGCAGGTTGACGAAGAAGTCGTTCGTCAGCGCGCCCGGCGTGTCGGTGAAGACACCGTCCTTGGAGCCGCCTGCATTCGCGCCGAGGGCGCGCATGCCGCCGATCAGCACCGTCATTTCAGGCACGGTGAGTCCAAGCATGTCGGCCTTGTCGACCAGCGCGTCGGCGGGCGAAAGCCGCGCATTCGCGCCGTAATAGTTGCGGAATCCGTCCGACGCTGGTTCAAGCACGGAGAAGGAGTCGACATCCGTCTGCTCCGCCGTCGCATCGACGCGGCCCGGCGTGAACGGAACGCTCACCGTATGGCCCGCATCTTTCGCCGCTTTCTCCACCGCAGCAACGCCGCCGAGGACGATGACGTCGGCGAGCGAAACGCTCTTGCCGCCAGCCTGACGCTGGTTGAAGCCGGTCTGGATCGCTTCAAGTTTTGCGAGCGTTTTTGA
>JAGRIE010000132.1 GCA_020443425.1 Halioglobus sp. | reverse complement strand
GGGGGAAGACCTGCACGATGGCATCACTTTTGAGCGCTTCCTGGCCGCAACCGGCAATCATGCTCGCTGCAATATTCTATACGACCCCAGCCACCTGTTGTTGCAGCAACTCGACTATGTCCAGTTCATCGATTACTACCACGACCGTATCAAGGCCTTTCATGTGAAGGATGCGGAGTTCAATCACAGCGGCAAGAGCGGTGTATACGGCGGCTACCAGGACTGGAAAGACCGGCCGGGCCGGTTCCGCTCAGCGGGAGACGGACAAGTGGATTTCTCGCGCATTTTCAGCCAGTTCGCCAGGTATGGCTATGACGGCTGGGCCGTGCTGGAGTGGGAGTGCTGCCTGAAACACCCGGAGGATGGTGCCCGTGAAGGTGTGGAGTTTATCGAGCGGCACATCATCCGCCCCACCGAGAGAGCCTTTGATGATTTTGCGGCCAGCGGGGCCGACGATGCCACAAACCGGCGGATATTGGGGCTTGAGTAGGCCCTGGTGAAAGAGTCGCGGCCAGAGCGCGCGCCCGCCGCCTGGTCATAAGAAGAGCCAGACGATAAATGAGCAATCACGCATGACTGACATTCAAATCGACCGTAAACGCCTGTACTACGTCGGCAACCTGTCCATCTTCA
>JAGRIE010000131.1 GCA_020443425.1 Halioglobus sp. | reverse complement strand
CGAACTTGCGGATCATCTCTGGCGGCATCCGGGGCAGGGCGACGGCCAGGCCCACCCGGCCAAATGTCTCGCCATCGTCGCCGGTGGCCAGTTCCGGCACGATCACCCGCTGCTGCACCTGGCCGTCGCGTTCAAATTCGAGCACTATCGGCCGGGCGGGCCGGGCGCGCACATAGTCGACCCAATCCATCCACCGGGACATGGTCACACCGTCGGCACGCAGTATCCTGTCGCCCTCGCGCAGGCCGACGGCCTGCGCCGGGCTGTCGGCAACCACCTGACTCACCACGGGCGGCACTTCGGGTGTGTACATGGCGATGCCCAGACCGCCGAACAGGTCCGGCTGCTCCTGATCCGCCAGCCACTGCTGCACCGCCGCGCCGGACTCGTACACCACATCGGAATCGGGGTACTTGACGGCAAAGCGGATGATGCCGGTGTCGCCGATCCGGTCCAGCAGGCGAAAACTCAGCGCCTGCCAGGTGGGCGTTGCCGCCCCGTCCACCGCGACGATTTCCTGGCCGCTCTCCAGGCCGGCCACATCGGCCACGGAACCGGCCTCCACCGCGCCGATCACCGGTGCGTAACCGCTCTCCCCGGCAATGAAAAAAAACCAGTAGGCCACCACAGCCAG
>JAGRIE010000130.1 GCA_020443425.1 Halioglobus sp. | reverse complement strand
AGAAAAAGACCGCATAATATACCACCATAAGCGCCTCCATGGCATGCGCCCGGTCGATTCTCACCGCAGCTCACCGACTGCGACCGGTGCGTGGCGCAGAACTCCCCGGCGCCGGCGCAGTCTATTGTCTACTGCACGCCCCATTCGCCGACCCATCCCGAGGAAAACACCCATGCGCAACCGTTCCCCCCATCGCCCCCCACTGGCCACTGCAGTGCTTGCACTGGTGGCATTGGCGCTGCTGGCCGCGGTCCGCCCCACTGCGGCAGGCGCCGCCACAGCGGTATTCGCCGGCGGCTGTTTCTGGTGCATGGAAGCCGTCTACCAGGAACACGAGGGCGTAAGCGACGTGATATCGGGTTTTACCGGCGGTACGCTGCAAAACCCAAGCTATTCCGGCAATCACGAGGGGCATTATGAGGCGGTGCAGGTCAGCTACGATCCCGCTGTCGTGAGCTACGAGGAACTGCTGGATCTTTACTGGAGAAATATCGACCCCTTTGACGGGGACGGCCAGTTTTGCGACCGGGGGCCGAGCTATCGCAGTGCCATCTTCGTGGCCGATGCGGCACAGCGCAAACTGGCGGAACAGTCACTGGCGGCGGTGGCGCAGCGGTTTCCCGAGCAGACCATA
>JAGRIE010000012.1 GCA_020443425.1 Halioglobus sp. | reverse complement strand
CTTTTTTACTATGGCGAGCTCCTCTGCCTGCTCGGCCAGCTGGCGCTTGAGGCGGGCAATCTCGACAGCCTGTTGCTGCTCGACCTCACTCCGGTCCTTGGCCGCGCGAGCCTTAGTTCTCCAGCTATACAGCTGTGATTCGTGCAGACCAAGCTCCTTGGCTGCCTTGGTTACCCCGACTTTTTCCGCTAGGGCCAGTGCCTCGGCTCGGAACTCCGGGGCGTGTTTCCGCCGTGGGGCGGGCTTCTTTCCTGTTTGCTTTGTCATGTTTCACCTCTGTAGCGTAGTTTACTCGCTTCAGTCGGTGTCCATCAGTGGTGGGCAGGATCAGTTTACCGGGTCTCGTCGCTGGCGCTGGGTCAGCTGCGGCTGTCCGGCATTGAAATCGCCGTGCTGGATTTTGAACCCGGCGAGGGCGTTGACGGGTTACTGGGAATGAATGTATTGCGCAACTACCGGTTTGAGATAGACCAGGAGCACAGCCTCCTGCACCTGCAGCCCCGCCCCTGAGTGCCAGCCAGCGGCGCCGGGCGCTAGCGCTCGACGATCCGTTTACCGCTCTCCTCCCGGTCGCGACTGGCCTCTCCCGTCAGCCACAGGGCGCGCAGGATATTGATGGCGGCCATACCCAGGTGCTGGCCTGCGGCAGCCAGTGCCAGCTCTGCTGCCTGCTCCTTCTGCTGCGGGTCCAGGTGGGACGCCTTCACACGCATTTCCGATTCGACACTGTCCAGCACCAGCTGGATTTCCCGCGCCACCTCGTCAGACACGGACCGGAGTTCCTGCATCAGGTGCCCGATATCGCCCGGCATATCGACAACGGCCTTCGCGCCCCTGACCGTCATCCTGGCGGGCATGGTGGCGATATCAAAACCCATCGAAATCATTCTGGTTAGCACCGGCAAGCCTCCTCTGTAACCACCGCACACCAAGTCGCTGCGGTATCGATCAATGTCGCCCAGTATAGCCGCATAGCAACGGCATGGCTCCTTCGATCAACGCTATCGCCGGACGTTCCGCAGCTTCAGGCGATCCAGCGAGCGCATAGCCCGCAGCAATTGGGCTTATTTTTCACACTCTTCAAAAAACCTTATTGATATTCATTATCATTTGTATGATGATATTGTTTCTCATTTAATATTGTGCGCACACTCATGATTATGTCCTTTTTGCTGACCGGCGGCCCGGTCGTCTGGCTGCTGGCGCTGTTCTCGGTCATTGCCACTACCATTATCCTGCTGAAAATCTGGCAGTTCTGGGGCGACCAGCGCCTCAATTCCAGCGAAGCGGCGCGCGCGCTGGACGCGCTGGAGCAACACTCCCCGGCTCAGGCCAGGTTACTGCTGCAGGGCAGTCGCAACCCGCAGTCTCGAGTCCTGCTGCGGGCTGTGCAGTTGCACGATGATGACGTACTGACACTGGACGATGCCCGCGCTGAAACCTGGCGTTGCGCGCGGGCCGAAATCGGTGAGCTCAGTCGCTCACTGCGCGCACTCGAGGTTATTGCCAATCTCGCGCCCCTACTCGGCTTGTTCGGCACCGTGCTGGGGATGATAGAAGCCTTTCGCGCCATGGAGGCAGCGGGCGCCAGGGTTGACCCCTCCATCCTTTCCGGCGGCATCTGGCAGGCACTGCTGACCACCGCCGTAGGTCTTGGCGTCGCGATACCGGTATCCATCGCACACAGCTGGCTGGAACGGCGTGTAGAAGTGGAAGCGTCCAGCATGCAGGACAAACTGGAGCGACTGATGACGCTCTACTGTGCCGACCCGGCCGGTTCAACCGCTGCCAGAGCGCGTAGCAAACACGCATGACAGCCTCCCAGACACTGCTGGCGTCACCTGCGCGACGCAAAATCAGCCTCACAGCGCTGATCGATGTGGTGTTCATACTCCTGATGTTCTTCATGCTGACGGCATCGTTCACGCAGTATGCCGAATCGACACTGAACACTCCGACAGCCAGCGAACACACCGTCAACGACAGCCCGCAAATCCTGCGACTGTCAGCGGACCGGCAGGTAACCGTTCTCGGCAGCGACGGTGGCGCACCGCTGGATTTGCAGGACGCCATTGCCGGGCTTGATCCCGAAGCCCCTGTCATCCTGCTGCCGCATGCCGATGTCGACCTGCAAACCATCTTGTCGGTATTCGAGATGTTGCAGGCCCGCGGTGCGGCACAGCTGACGCTGGGCGAGGCATGGGGAGGTGAACTTGACTGACGGCAATATGCTGGCAGCACCGCTGCGACTCCGCCGAACCAGTGATGACAATATGATCCCGCTGATCAATATTGTGTTCCTGCTGCTGATTTTTTTCATGGTCGCGAGCCAGATCGCCGCCTTCCGGCCAGCGAATGTTGTGCTGCCTGAAATAGCGGCGACTGACCAGGCCGCAGTTCCGGATGTCTCTATCGTGGTGGCCGCTTCCGGCGACATCTTCCTGGACGAGCGCGCCGTCGACCTGGCACAACTGGGCACCTGGATAGAGGCGCAGGGTACCGCCTTCTACGATACGAAGATTTCCCTGCAAGCGGACCGACACGTGACGGCCGCAGCGCTGTCCCCGGTACTGTCGGTACTGCGAGAACACCGGATTTCTGACATCACATTGTATGTGCAGCGCAAGGTTGCGGAGGATTCATAGATGCGCACCCTCCGCCTGCTCGCTGCACTGTGTGTAGCGCTTCTGCTTCATATCGCACTGGCACTGGCGCTGCAGGATACGACGCCTGCGTCTGCATCTTCCGCCGCGGGCAGCGGTGACGCGGGCCTGGAGATCGGCCTCGGGCTGGCCGGCAGCTATACCGACACCATTGCACAGCTTACTGAGGACGAGATTACGGAGGAGCCGCCAGCAGCGGAGCCGGTCAAACCCCGTGAAGACCCTATCGCTGACACGGTTGAGCCCACGCCGCCGCCGGAACCCGTGCCACCAGAAACCGATATCACCGAGGAACCTGTGCAGGCCGTCGCCGAGCCGGATAACACTGCGGCAACACTCGATTCCACCAGGGAGGTGGAGCGGCAACCCAGCGCCGAGCAGCCACCGGTACAGGAACCCGAACCCGCCCGCAAGGACGAGGCAGCAACAGCCGAGCAGACACCGCCCGAGGCTGCCAAACCGTCCGCGGCACAGCAGCGCGCCACCGGCACCGGCGGTGATCGCTCTGCGGGCGGCAAACCGGGCGACAGCAAAAACTATTTTGCCGAGTTGATGGCCTGGTTGAATCGGCACAAACAGTATCCCCGCGAGGCCAAGAAGGAAAAGCAGCAGGGCATTGTCGAGTTGCAGTTCACTTTGCACCGGGATGGCACGGTACTGGCGAGCAGTATCAAGAAGGGCTCCGGCTACACCCTGCTGGACCAGGCCGCGCTCGACATGCTGGTGCGCGCCGCGCCGCTGCCGGCACTTCCCGCATCAATGAATCGCGAGCAGGTCACCCTGGTCATACCTATCGAGTTTTCTTTAATAACCAATCAGCGCTACAAGGAGTAATACCGTGAAGAAGAACGTCACCCGCAAACCGCTCTCCCTGCGCCGTCCTGCATTCAGCAGCAGCGGCACACTGGGCATAACACTGCCTACCCTGCTGCTGTCCGGACAGGCTTTCGCGCAGGCGGAAGAGCCCATCGTGCTGGATACCTTGCAGATTGAAGAGCGAACAGTAGATACCAACCCCTACGCAGAGCCGGGCGCCCCCTACAAGGCGAAGATATCGGGTGACGCGCGCCACACCCGCCCGATTGCAGATACTCCACAGATCATCTCGGTTTTGACGCAGACGGAAATCAAGGACTCGGGCAAAACCGACCTGAAGGATATTGTCGCCGCACAACCCGGCATCACACTGGGTACCGGTGAGAACGGCAACGCCTTTGGCGATCGCTATATCATCCGCGGTCACGAGGCGCGATCAGACGTTTTTGTCGATGGCCTGCGCGACCCCGGCATGACCACGCGGGAGAGCTTCGCCACGGAGCAGGTCGAAATCACCAAGGGGCCCAGCTCCACCTTCGCCGGGCGCGGCTCCACCGGCGGCGCGATAAACAGCATTACCAAACAAGCCAGCACTGAATACAACTTCAACAAGGTTGAGGGTGGATTCGGCAGCAGTGATTTCGGGCGCGTGACGGTGGACAGCAACACCGCGCTGAACGACGATCTGGCTGTGCGTGTGAACGGTGTCTACAGCACCGAGGATGTGCCCAGCCGGCACCCTGCGGACCGCGAGCGGAAAGGCGTGGCACTGTCGACTTCCTACGATGTCACGGACAAGTTCAACCTCCTCGGCGACTACTACTACCTGGACGCCAAGGACAAGCCGGACCTGGGCACCTATATCGTTCCAGACGGCGGCGGCCCGGTGTCTGATATCCCCGTCTACCTGCAGTCGCAGGATTTCCTCAAGTCCGAGACCAACACCTTCACGCTGCGCGCGAACTATGAGATGAGCAGCAAGCTCCGCCTGGACAATGCAATGCGCTACGGCGAAACCAACAACGGTTATGTCACTACCGGTGCTCGCGGCACCACCCTCGCAGACTCCGACCCGGTTGCGCCCGGCTCATCAAACGTATCGCTCAGCACCCACCAGGGCTGGCAGGATGTGGACTACTTTGTAGATCGCTTTAATGTCTACCTCGACCAGGATATTGCCGGCTACCAGAACGAATTCGTGTTCAGCCTTGAGTACTCAGACCTGAAGGTGAAAAATGGCGTCTACGATGTCACCGACACCGGCGCGACCAACTGTGTCACCAGCGGTCGCCGTGGTGATTCACCGGGGTATTGTATCTACGATGCCAATGGCAACCAGGTCGGCAACCTGCAACACCTGATGGGTCGGGAAATCACCAAAGGGGCGTGGGATTCACACTACAAGATTGAAACCACATCGCTCTCCATCATGGACACCGTTGACATCAATGACTACTGGACCTTGTTCGCCGGCATTCGCTACGACGATTTTGACTACGATAACGACGTAATCAGCGGTGGCGAGACGACCAAGTACAGCTATTCTGATGGCCTGTGGAACGGCCACATCGGCATCGTCTATAACGTGACGCCACAGGGCAACGTCTATTTTACCTACAGCACCTCATCGAACATAAACGGCGGTGAGTCTGACCTCGGTGGAAACTGTGGTTACGGCGGAATTTGCGGCGACGCCACACAGGTGACAAACAGCAAGCCAGAGAAAACCGAGAACCTTGAACTGGGCACCAAGTGGAATATCTTCAATGAGAAACTGCTGGCGACTGCAGCGGTATTCCAGATCACCAAGAACGATGTCATGGAGAGTGTCGGCGATGACTATGAAACACTGGGAACACTGAATACCGGTAAGAACAGGGTCACGGGGGTCGAGTTCTCACTGTCGGGCAACCTCACAGAGGAACTGAGTGTGTTGGCGGGTGCCAGTTTTATGCACTCCGACATCCTGCAATCCTATGACGAGCCCAGCGAAGGTAACCGGCTGAGTAACTTCGCCGATGACAGTGCGTATCTGCAACTGCGCTACCAGGCCACTCCCAAATTTGCCTTTGGCGGCACGGCGACCTACTCCAGTGAAATGTATGCGGGGCAACCGGACTCGGCCGCAAGTTTCGACCCGGAAACAGGGAAGTACTCCTACGAGGTTCCCGCCTACACCGTCTATGACCTCTTCGCCACCTATATGTTCACCGAAAAGCTCAATGCGCGACTGAATGTCGGTAACATCATGGACAACAACTACTACCTGGCCTCCTATCGCAGCGGCGCCTTCACATATATCGGCGATGCACGCAATGTGCAGCTGTACCTGACGTACGAGTTTTAACCCGTACTGATATTGCGCGGATCCGCACGATTTTGCTATCGTCGGGTTCGCGCACTTCACCTCTCCCTGGCTGCGCAGTTCGCAGAGGCACAGCGACGCGTTTTTTTTCACCCGATGGCACCCGCCAATGAAGATTACCTATAGCAAAAAGTTGTCGGCGATTCCCCGTGACATCGTCAGCCTGGATGACTACCAGCGCCATGCCAGAGGACACCTGTCAGAAGCCATCTACGAATACATCGCCGCTGGCGTCGCGGATGACATTACCCTGCACCGCAACACACAGCGATTCCAGGACATCACACTACAAAGTCGGGTGCTGAGAGATTTCAGTCACGCCTCGACCGGCATACACCTGCTGGGCCGGGAGTACGCCACCCCGATAATCCTCGCGCCGGTAGCCTACCAGCGCCTGGTGCATCCGGATGGGGAAAAGGCGACAGCACTGGCGGCGGATGCCATGGGTACGCCGATGGTTACCAGCACACTGTCCTCAGTGGCGCTGCGCGAGATCGCTGATTGCAACGGCGCTGGCAACTGGTTCCAGCTGTACCCGCAGGCAAAACGCGAGGATACGCTCACGCTTGTCAAACGCGCAGAACAGGCCGGGTACGACACGGTTGTGGTAACGGTGGACGCCGCCGTCAGTGGTTTGCGCAATCGCGCGCAACGGGCCGGGTTTGCACTGCCGGCTGATATTGAGGCGGTAAACTGCAGAGACTTCGAAAGCGTTGACATGGCACTGCGAGGCGGTGACAGCGTGATACTGAACGGTATTATGGCGCAGGCGCCGCAGTGGCCGGACCTGGAGTGGTTGCGCGCCCAGACTTCGCTGCCTGTGATCGTCAAAGGCATATCACATCCACAGGATGCCCTGCAGGCCCGGTCTGCTGGAGCAGATGCCATTATCGTGTCAAACCATGGCGGCCGCACGCTCGACAGCCTGCCGGCGAGCATCGACTCGCTGCCCGCGGTCAGGGCAGCCGTTGGCGAGGCGTTCCCTGTGCTGCTGGACAGCGGTGTGAGAAGGGGCACGGATATCGTCAAAGCAATCGCGCTGGGTGCAGACGCCGTGCTGATCGGACGACCCCAGGTATTCTCGCTGGCCGTGGCGGGCGCCCTCGGTGTCGCCCATATGCTGCGTTTACTGCGCGAGGAACTGGAAATAGCGATGGCTTTGACCGGCTGTGCGACCATAGCGGCCATACAGCCCGATTGCCTTCACCGCGAGGAGCCGCGACATCAATGCTGATTACCATTGAGCGAGTACTGAGTGACAGCGATCTGCTGCACATTGCCACACACCTTGAGGGCGCCCGCTGGCGCGACGGCAGGGAAACGGCCGCTGGGCCGGCCCAGCAGGTGAAGCACAACCTTCAACTCGACCCGGACAGCACCGCAATGGCCGCTATACGCAGCGTGGTTCTACGGCGACTGCAGGCGTCGGTGCTGTTCCAATCCGCTGCCCTGCCGCGCCATATATTCCCGCCTCTGGTCAACTGCCATCGCGACGGCGGCGAGTATGGTCTGCACACCGACAGCGCAGTGATGACACTGGGTGACGGCACCCCGATGCGCAGCGACCTCTCGGCAACCGTATTCCTGACAGCGCCACAGGACTACAGTGGCGGCGATCTGGTGATCGAAAGCAGCTTTGGTGCGCAGAGTATCAAACTGGAGGCCGGTGACATGGTGCTGTATCCCAGCAGCAGCCTGCACTGCGTTAACCCGGTGGTCAGCGGCAGTCGTATCGCCGCCTGTTTCTGGGTGCAGAGCCTGCTGGCCGACGCACAGCAGCGCGAGCAACTGTTTGAGTTGGACCAGGCTATCCAGAGCCTGACGCAGGAGCGCGGCCTTCAGTGCCCGCAGGTACAGCGCCTGACTGCGGTGTACCACAACCTCGTCCGCATGTGGGCCGCACCGTAGGCCGCTGTCACCGGTATCTGCTGTGGGACAACAGCAATCCCCGACCCTGCACCGCAAGGTATGGTCACCGGCTGTTGTTGTTTGAAAACTGTATTCTCAACGATAAGGAGTATTTTGAATGAAGACCGTATTTCGCGTACTGGTGGCCCTGCCCGCCATACTGTTCGTGGTGATGGGTCTGCGCTGGGCCGTTGATCCCGCAGGCGCGGCGCCCGGCCTCGGCATGACACTGATGGAGGGCGTTGGACTCAGCTCCCAGATCGCCGATGTCGGCGCCTTCTTCCTGGGTATGGGTATGATGATGCTGATTGGCCTGATCACGGCAACAGCGAGCTGGTTCCAGGCACCTGCCCTGATGCTGGGTCTGGCCGCGGTATTCCGCTTGCTGGCCTGGTTGGTACACGATGCCGCCCTGGCTCTGCCGATGATTATTGTGGAGGTGGTCATGGCCACAGTGCTGCTGCTGGCCTCGTCCAGACTCACCCGGGAGGGATAAGCGATGCACCGACACAGCTGCAGGACCGCCGCACTGTTGATGCCCGTGCTGATGGCCGCTACAGCGTTGTGTTGGAGTGCGCCGACCCCGGCAGCACGCCCCAATGTTGTGCTGATCATCGCCGATGACCTCGGCTTCAGTGACATCGCGCCTTACGGCAGCGAGATCGAGACACCCACCCTGTCTGCGCTGGCTGACACTGGCATTCGCTTTACCAACTATCACACTGCGGCCAGTTGCGCACCGACCCGTGGCATGCTGCTGACTGGTGTCGACAGTCACCGCAACGGCGTGCCAAACATCCCGGAGACCATACCACCGGAGCAAGCGCAACATGCAAACTACCGCGGTACCCTGGGCCACAATGTAGTGACGGTCGCCAGCCTGCTACAGGGTGCCGGTTACCATACTTATATGGCGGGCAAATGGCACCTGGGCAAAGAGCCCGATCAGCTGCCCTTCCGCCGCGGCTTCGAGCGCACCGTCACCATGGCCGATACCGGCGCCGATAACTGGGAGCAAAAACCCTATCTCGCGATCTACGAGAAAGCCAACTGGTTCGCCGACGGCGAGGTGTTTGAGCTTCCCGAGGACTTCTACTCCTCGCGTTTCCTCGTCGATAAAACCATCGAGTTCATCGCTTCCAACGCCGGCGACGGCAAGCCCTTCTTCGCCTACATCCCATTCCAGGCCGTTCACATCCCGGTACAGGCACCGCAGGCGTTCACCGACAAGTACATGGGTACCTACGACAGTGGCTGGGATGTACTGCGCCAGCAGCGCCGGGAACGCGCCGAGCACCTGGGTATCATCCCACCCGATACCGCAATGGTGACAATGTCCACCACCGGAGACTGGGATGCCTATTCAGCGGAAGAACAGCGCTATCACGCCAAGCGCATGGCCGTCTATGCCGGCATGATCGATGCGATGGACCACCATATCGGACGGTTGGTCAGCTACCTGAAGGAGAGCGGGCAGTATGACAACACGGTCTTCATCTTCACATCCGATAACGGCAGCGAGGCCTCGGGAGGTGATGACCCACGCAGTCTGGCGATGCGAATCGCACTGTGGAACCAGGGCTATGTGAATGACTACGACACACTCGGCCTGAAAGGCAGCTTTAACACCATCGGCCCGAGCTTTGCCAGTGCGGCGGCATCTCCGCTGGACTTCTACAAGTTCTATGCCGGCGAAGGCGGCATGCGCGTACCGCTGATCATTGCCGGCGAGACCATCCCGACCAGCCCCCGCCCGACCAACGCACTGGCCTGGGTCACCGACATCACCCCCACCATTCTCGACCTGACGGGCGTCAGCCCTCCCAGCGGGCGCTTCGGCGGCCGCCCGGTTGAAGCCATCGTGGGTCGCAGCCTGTTACCACTGGTGCGCGGGCAGGTCGAGCGGGTGTACTCTGCTACCGACACCATCGGTTATGAACTCGGGGGCAATGCCGCGCTATTCCAGGGCGACTACAAAATCGTCCTGAACATTCCTCCCGTGGGCGACAATGAGTGGCATCTTTACAACATTGTGAAAGACCCCGGGGAGACCAGTGACCTGAAAGAGCGCATGCCTGAACGCTTCCAACAGATGCTGCACCACTACCGGCAGTACGCGGCCGACAACAATGTGTTGCCGCTGCCGGCAAACTACGACCCGGTGTTCCAGGGCATCGCCAACGGGATGCTCGACCGCTTCGGCAAGCAGCTCCTGCTGGGCGTACTGGCCATTGTGGTGCTACTGCCCTTTTACCTGCTGTACCGGGCCAGAAAACAGTAAAACTACAGCGCCGGGAAAAACTCTTGGCGCTGATTCCTGTCTTCTACTAAGATTGGGCGATTCGCTGTCTTTTCCCCCAATAGCGGGATACACATGAGGACTTTGTTATGCTGAACTTGCGCGCGTCACTTTTTATCGCCGTTCCTGTGCTGTTGTCCGGCTGCGCCTCCGGCCCACCCTTCATCGACCAGATGCAGCCGACCGCCATTGATATGGCGGAGCGACGCGGCGCGTTTGAAATGAACTGCCCCGAGGCCAAAGGTGAACTGCTGTCCAGGGAGACCCTGCAACCGATATCGTTCCGCTTCGGATACGAGCGCGCCGAGTACACAATTGGCGTCAGCGGCTGTGGCAAACGCAACAGCTATGTTGTCATCTGTCCTGACAACGGCGACAAGTCCTGTTTCGCCGGCGCCTCGCGCGTCGACTCCATACAGTAAGTAACAGGCGGTATTGATGTCAGTCACGCTGGGAACCCCTCTCAGTCCCGGCGCCAAAAGAGTCCTATTTTGTGGTGCTGGCGAGCTGGGCAAGGAAGTTGCAATCGAACTGCAACGCCTGGGGGTCGAGGTAATCGCCGTGGATCGTTACGCCAACGCCCCGGCGATGCAGGTGGCCCACCGCTCCCATGTCGTGAACATGCTGGACGGCACCGCCCTGCGCGCGGTGATTGAGGCCGAGAAGCCAGATCTGATCGTCCCTGAGATAGAGGCGATCGCCACCGATGCACTGGCCGAGCTGGAAACGGAAGGCTTCACCGTCATCCCCACTGCCAAAGCCACACAGCTCACCATGAACCGCGAGGGCATTCGACGCCTGGCTGCGGAGGAACTCGGGCTGCAGACCGGCGCCTATCGCTTTGCACAGACCCGGGACGAGTACCTCGCGGCAGTCAAAGTGATCGGCCTGCCCTGTGTGATAAAACCGATCATGAGCTCGTCCGGTAAAGGGCAGTCGCTGGTCAGGGAGGAAAGCGAGATCGAACAGGCCTGGGATTACGCCCAGGCGGGCGGGCGCGCCGGCAAAGGCAAAGTCATCGTTGAGGGCTTTGTGGATTTCGATTTCGAAATCACCCTGCTGACGGTCCGTCATCGCGACGGCACCTCGTTCTGCGCCCCCATCGGGCACCGCCAGGAGGCCGGTGACTACCGCGAATCCTGGCAGCCACAGGCGATGTCGGCCACAGCGCTGTCATCCGCACAGGCAATGGCCGAGAACGTCACGACAGCGCTCGGGGGCTGGGGTCTTTTTGGCGTCGAATTTTTTGTCAAAGGTGATGATGTCATCTTCAGCGAGGTGTCACCGCGTCCGCACGACACCGGGCTGGTGACCCTGGTATCCCAGGATTTATCCGAGTTTGCGCTGCACGCCAGGGCCATCCTGGGGCTGCCCATCCCCGCCATTCGCCAGAATGGTCCCAGCGCTTCAAGCGTCATTCTGGTATCGGGTGAGAGCAGTAATGTGGCGTTTGGCAATCTCGACCAGGCACTCGCGACCGCAGACACGCAGTTGCGCCTGTTCGGCAAGCCGGCCGTTTCGGGCTCACGCCGGATGGGTGTCGCGCTGGCCGTGGCAGACTCCACAGACCGGGCCAGGGATATGGCCAATGCCTGCGCCGCGGCGGTGACGATAACGCTGTAGCGAGTCGTCTATCGCTGACCCGGCACAAGCGGCCGGGCTAGCAGCGGCTGACCCAGACACCGACCTCAAGTGTGGATTGTGCCGCACCCCGGAAGGTGCCGGACACCGGGGGTACAGATTCCGGCAAATGGGCTACGGCTACCGGAAAATGGTCGGCCCCGACGATATCGCCGATGGTGGGGTCAAAGCCGAGCCACCCCGCTCCGGGCAGGTAAATCTCGGCCCAGGCATGGGTGGAGCCAATCTCCGTTGCGTAGGGCGCGTGGAGGTAGCCGCTGACAAACCGGGCTGCCAGGCCGAGGCTCTGGGCGCCCTGCATGAACAGAAAGGCAAAATCCCGGCAGGAACCGGCACCACTGCTGAGGGTCTTCCGGGCCGTCTGCACACCCGGCTCCTCGCGCACACGGTAGGTACATGTGGCG
Source organism: Halioglobus sp. (assembly GCA_020443425.1). Taxonomy (GTDB): domain Bacteria; phylum Pseudomonadota; class Gammaproteobacteria; order Pseudomonadales; family Halieaceae; genus Marimicrobium. The sequence continues at coordinate 98,188 of JAGRIE010000012.1, read as the reverse complement.
TTTATGTGCTGCGCCATGCGCAGCAGCAGCGCATACGTCTGTATCGCTTCCCCCTCCCTCCACAGCCCCTGTATCCACACCTGTAACTCACTGTCGACCGGGCTGCGCTCAGCTCGCCGGTAGGGAGCCAGTAATACAGCGTCCTCAGGCTGGTAACGGAAGGGGAAATTCACTGCGTAATCCGCCACGATGAAGTCCAGCGGATCTTCGTTGTACTGCTGGATGACAACTTCACTCTCTATCGCCAGCTGCTGCACAGCGGTGGCCCCGAAGGTGGCCACGGCCACAGAGTTGCCCTCAACATCGCGGTGCCACAGCAGCGATGCGTCGGGACGGATGCGCAGGGTAAACGACTGTATTCTCTGCGTGTGATCCTCTCGCGGGCGCAACAACAGCTCGTGCCCGCCCAGCGTCACCCCGGCCGAAAAATTGTAGTAGGTATGGTGAACGATTCTATAGCACTGCATGGTTCACCCGGCATCTGCCTGACTGGCGTTATTGTTGGCTTTCGTGTGCAAACCAGGACACACCGATGGCACTGTGTACCGATATAAACTGCAGTTGCAGCGCATCGATATAGAGGTGCAGGTCGGGCCCTGCCAGCGTGCTGAAATCGGTCTCGCGAAGCTGTCGCCTCAGGTTAACGACAACGTCTGACGCCTTCTTGTGTTCGGGGAGCAATTTCATACTGTCCTCGATCTGCTGGAGCGAATGTGCCACGGCTCGCGGGAATACCGTACTCTGGAACAGAAACGCCAGCACACCCTCTCTATCCACGCTGCGCCTGACGTTTAACCGATACATCTGATAGGCACTGAGCGATTGCAGGACACTGATCCACAGTACATTGCGAAACGGTGACGTCTCGTCAACATTGCCCATCAGGCCCGCTGCGGCGGCATCGATTATTCGCGTGCTCATATCAGCGCGCTCCAGGTTTCGACCGAGTCGAATGAACTGGTATGCCGCATCCTGGTTCATGGAGCCGGCGAGCATCCCTGTGACCTGCTGGCAGGACTGCACAATATTGTTCAATACAGAGTGACGCATGCTGCGCGGCAGGTCCTTGTTGCTGCGCCTGGCCACACTCAGGTAGAGGCTGTTCACGCGCTCCCAGGTCTCACTGGGCAGTATCTCCCGTGTTGTGCGCATATTCTCCCGTGCGCCGGCGAGTGAGGAGATAATCGAGGAGGGATTCTCCCGCTCACCAAACACAAAGCTGATAATATTTTTTTCCGTGGCCGCTCCCGACAGCCTTGCAAATGTCTCCTCGGCACCGAGTACCTGCAGCAGCAGGTCCCAGCCGGGCTGCACCTCCTTGGGGAGATCCAGCACTGCATTGTGGCGCACCAGCAGCAGGCGCGCGGTATTCTCGGTGCGCTCCATCAGGCGCCCGAGCCAGTAGACGCGTTCCGCGACTCTCGATAACATCAGCTGCCCTCCGAATCGACGATCCAGGTATCTTTGCTGCCACCGCCCTGGGATGAATTCACCACCAGTGAACCCTTGCGCAGCGCCACCCGCGTCAAACCACCCGGGGTGACATAGTGCTTCTTGCCCTGCAGGATAAACGGTCGCAAATCCAGATGCCTCGGTTCGATGTTGTTCCCGCAGAGCGTTGGCGCCGTGGACAGTTTCAGCGCTGGCTGCGCCATGTAGTTGCGCGGGTTTTTCTTGATCAGGTCAGCGAACAGTGCCAGCTCCTTCCTGGTGGCGGCAGGGCCTATCAACATACCGTAGCCACCGGATTCGTTGGCCGGTTTCACCACCATGGTGGCGAGATTCTCCAGCACATGCTGCCGCTGCCTGGGATCGACACACAGGAAGGAAGGCACATTGGGGATAATGGGGTCCTCGCCCAGGTAGTACTTGATGATAGCGGGCACAAAGGTATAGATCACCTTGTCGTCGGCCACACCCGCACCGGGTGCATTGGCGAGCCCGACATTGCCCTTGCGCCAGGCGCGGAACAGACCCGGCGTCCCGAGCGCGGAATCGGGGCGGAACACCTCCGGATCGAGGTAGTCGTCGTTGATACGCCGGTAGATAACATCCACCTGTGACAGCCCGCGGATGGTCTTCATGTACACCTTGTCATCACTGCCCACGACCAGGTCGGCCCCCTCGACCAGTTCAGCGCCCATGCGCTGTGCGAGATAGGCGTGCTCGAAGTAGGCTGAATTGAAGATACCGGGGGTCATCACCACGATCTCCGGATGGGCCACGCGCCGCGGCGACAGCGATGTCAGCATATCGAACAGCTGTGAGGGGTAGTCGGCCACCGGCAGGATAGAGTTGCGTTCGAACAGCTGCGGCAGCACCCGTTTTGAAATCGCCCGATTCTCCAGCATGTAGGATACGCCCGATGGCACCCGGAGGTTATCCTCCAGCACGTAGACAGTGCCGTCGGCATCGCGCACCAGGTCGGACCCACAGACGTGGGACCAGACGCCGTAGCGCGGTTTCGCGCCCACACACTGTTTCAGGAACTCCGGCGAACTGTCGATGATCTCCCTTGGCACCACCCCGTCTTTCAGGATTTTCTGTTTGTTGTAGATATCGTCAATAAACAGGTTCAGCGCCGTCAGGCGCTGGATCAGGCCGCGCTCCAGCACCTGCCACTCCTTGAGGGGAATGATGCGCGGGATGATATCCATCGGCCAGGAGCGATCGATATTCTGGCCCTCGCTGTAGACGGTAAACGTGATACCCATTTCCTGGATGGCCAGGTCTGCCGCCTGCTGCCTGGAGATCAGGTGCTTGATCGTCTGCTTGCGCATGAACGCGGCCAGGCTGCGGGTGGCGGGACGGGCCCGCCCGGGAGAGCTGATGATTTCATCGTAGAATTCGCCCGGCACATAGTTGGTCCAGTCGATAGTCGCGCGGGGCCGCGCACGGGTGTAGGGCTTCGGGGAAGTGATCTTGGGTTGAGCCATTACTACGGTTACCTCCTGCGCTTGACTACTGTCGACGCGCGCTGGTATCCGGCGAGTCCCGGCAGGACCGCTCGCGGATAATGCATCCTATGCCACAGTGCAGTCGCCCGCCTACCAGTGAAACAGTGAACAACTTGGCAAAAGACCCTGACGCTGCAGCTTCAACGCTCCACCAGTTCCACGCGACGATTTTTTTCCTTGCCGGACTCCTGCCCGTTTGAGAACACCGGCGACAGCGGACCGACCCCGTGTGGCTCCAGTCGGTCGGCGGCGATACCATACCGGTCTGTCAGCGCCGCGACCACAGCGGCGGCCCGATCCGAGGACAATTTCGCGTTGTAGGCGAAGGTCCCAACCGAGTCAGTGTGCCCCACGACATAAAAGGCTTTGCCAGGGTTGTCCCTGAGAAAACCGGCGATCACCTCCAGCGCGGCATCGGACTCCGGCTTCAGTGTCGCCTTGTCAAAATCGAATACGAGGCCGTCCAGCACTACCCGCCCGTACTCCTGTAAATCTGTGCCCATCGCCTCCGCATCGACCACCACCAGGCCCGTCTCTGCCGCCTCGACCTCGACAATATCGATCAGTGTACCGACGTAGTCCGTCGCGTGCTGCTCCACTCCGATGACCACGTACACCGTGCCTGCCGCGCGCTCCTTGCGAGCCACTATGGCACCTGCCCCACCCGAGGAGGCAGTGCCGGCAAAAAAGGTGCCCATCTCACCCGGCTTGCTGACCGGGTTGGCGAGCCCGTAGACTTCAGTCCAGCTGCGGCTGCCCACTTCGACACCTTTGCGGGACGTCGAGACGCCTTTGCCAAGAATCTCGAAATCCTGTTCCTGCAGCGCCCTGAGGTAGTTCAGGTAGAATTCGGCGTACGTGCGATCAGTACCCTGGTAGCGGTAGAAGGTGCGGGTGACGCGGCCCTCGGTATCAATCCAGTCACCTATGGCCCGGTAACCGGTCACCTCGCCCACCGGCACCCGAAACGGCATGTAGTTCTCAATCTGCTGCCAGCGGATTTCCTGGCCGGGATAGCGGGAGACCAACCCGTGCTCCTTGACGCCCTCGATATCTTCCGCCTGGGAGGTGCCAATAAAACCGGCACTCCACAGTAATGCCAATAAAACCAGTCCTGTGCGAAGCATAGCGCGAACCTCCAGTTTCATCTCATTCTTACCCATCCGACACCACTATACAAACCGCCGGCTGCCGACCCGCTTTACCGCGCTGCCACCGACTGTGCTGCTCACCGGCTACCCTAACGTGTCCTGCGCTGGCAAAAAAGGGGTACGTTTTGGCATCTGCACTCGCTACACTACCACCCTCTCCAATACCCGATACTGCCCCGGCTCCAGACACTAACCTGGCCGCCGACCCCGAGGAACACACATGCACACCCTGCGACACCGCGTTTTGACCATTGCTGCCCTGCTGGCAGTCCCCTTCGCCTTCCAGGCCAACAGCGCGCTGGCCGCAGAAAGTGGCAGCGCCATGCTGGGCGAATGGGGCATCGAAACCCGGTATTTGTCGCCAGAGGTGTCGCCCGGCGACGACTTCTTCACGTATGTGAATGAGGGCTGGCTGGCGCAGGCGCAATTTCCCGAGGGCATGCCCAGGATGGACTCCTTCACCGAGGTGTTTCTGCGCAGCGAAGACCAGATACAGGCCATTGTAGACGAGATACTGGCCAGCGACGGGGAACTCAGCGGCGACGCCGCGCAATTGGCAGCGCTCTACCGCAGTTATATGGATGTAAAGCGTATCGAGGCGCTCGGGCTGGCGCCGCTGCAACCGGCGATCGACGCCATCCTCGCGACCGAGACGCCGGCGGGGATTGCCCGCTGGATGGCGCGGCCACTGCAGGAATCCGCTATCGGCATGGGCGTGGCCCTGGACCAGAAAAACCCCGATGTCTATACCCTGTACCTCGGACAGAGTGGGCTGGGGCTGCCAGGCCGGGACTACTACCTGAGCGATGAGGCCAAATTCCCCGCGATACGCAATGCCTACCTGGCCTACATCGAGGGTGTGCTCAGCCGCGCCGGCATCGACCGCCCGCAACAGCGGGCGCGCGATATCCTGGCGTTTGAGACTGATATTGCACAGCGCCACTGGACACCCGCACAGGAGCGCGACCGCCTGAAAAACTACCACCCGATGACCGCGGCGGAACTGCGGGAGTTCGCGCCCGGTTTCGAATGGCAGTCGTTTCTCGACGAGAGCCGGGTTGGGGATATCGACAGCATGATAGTGACCAACGACACTGCGATACAGAAAACAGCGGCGCTGATAGGGGAAACGCCGGTGGACGTGTTGCGCTCCTACCTGGTCTTCCATTTCATCGACAACCAGGCGCCCTACCTGCCGGAAGCCTACCAGGCCGCCAACTTCGATTTTTATAAGCGCACCCTCTACGGCATTGAGCAGCAGCGCGCACGAAGCCTGAATGCCCTGCAGTATGTCAGCGCCAACCTCGGGGAAGTCCTTGGCCGACTCTATGTCGATCGCTATTTCCCCGCCGACTACAAGGCCTCAATGGAGGAGTACATTCACTTCATCCGCAAGGCATTTCGCCAGCGTCTTGCGCAAAATACCTGGATGGACGAGGCGACGCGGAAGGAGGCCTTTGCCAAGCTGGACGCCTTTGTCGCCAAAGTCGGCTACCCGGATAAATGGCGTGATCTCGGCAGCATTGAGATCAAGGCCGATGACCTGCTCGGCAACAACCGGCGCATTCAGGAGTGGTATATGAATGACGCGCTGGCCAAGCTGGGCGAACCCCGTCGCGTCTGGGAGTGGGCGCTGAGCCCCCAGGTTGTCAACGCGTATTACTCATCGACCAGCAACGAGATTGTCTTTCCCGCCGCCATCCTGCAGCCGCCTTTTTTCGATCCACACGCCGACCCCGCAGTCAATTTCGCCGCGATCGGCGCCGTTATCGGGCACGAGATGGGCCACGGCTTCGACGATCAGGGCAGCCGCTCAGATGGCAGCGGCATGTTGCGGGACTGGTGGACCGAGGAGTCCCGCGCGCACTTCGAGGCACAGACTGCGGTGCTGGTTGAGCAGTTTAACGCCTATGAGCCGCTCCCTGGCGCCCGCATAGACGGCCAGCTGACACTGGGCGAGAATATCGGCGACCTGGGCGGATTGACGATCGCCTACCACGCCTATCACAACTATCTCGACGACACCCACGACGGCCAGGCACCCGTTATTGATGGCATGACCGGTGACCAGCGCTTTTTCCTTGCCTGGGCGCAGGTGTGGCGCGGTATACAGACCGACGATTTTCTCAGGAGCAAACTGCTGACAGATCCGCACAGCCCCGGCGCCTACCGCGTCAACGGTATCGTGCGCAACCTGGATGCCTGGTATGAGGCGTTTGCGGTCACCCCGGAACACGATCTGTTCCTGCCACCGGAGCGGCGTGTCCAGATCTGGTAACGGCGGGCGGCGCGTTTGATTCGCAAGCGCGCAGCCGCTGCCACATCAGCGGTGACCATCGGGCGGTGATTGCGGCTCCGGTCGACTTACCAGAAATACCACCAGCGCGATGAACAGCGCCGTGATGGCGGCCAGCACCCAGTGATTCTCCAACCGGTACCACATCGCAATCCAGCTGGCGACCAGCATCAACACCGCCACCACCTTGCTGTTGCGGGAGATCGCGCGCTGCGTCTCCCAGTCGATCAGCAATTTTCCGAAATGCGGGTGCTGGTACAACCAGCGGTGCAAACGCTCGGACCCTTTCCCGGCAAACCAGGCCGCCAGCAACAGGAAGGGCACTGTCGGCACACCGGGCAGCACCACGCCCACCAGCGCGAGAGCGAGGAAAAAATACGCCAGTACCAGTGCCGCTATCCGGGTCATGCTATCGATTCCAGTGTCCGGTCCGCCGGCAGTATCGAGGCCACACGAGTAAAACCGCACGCCTGCCTTTTTGCCATGAGAGAGGCCCGCATTATACCCGGGCACAACAGTGGGTACCCGCGTCATTTTGTCCGGTCCCGGCCGTGGCAGGTGAGCGCGACACCGCAAGGTGGTAACTTCAACCTATAAAAATGGCAGACTCGGTCATTGGCGCCGGATTGCAACCGGCCTAGGATAGCTGGAGTAAACAACCGGGAAAGCGCCATGACCGAGCCACTGAATTACCGTGCCTTTGATGCAGACAACCACTATTACGAGGCACACGATGCTTTCACCCGTCACATGCCCGCGGACATGCGGGCACGCTGTGTGCAGTGGGTGACCATTGATGGCCGGCAACATCACCTGGTCGCCGGCAAGCTTGCCCGCGCGGTCAAGAACCCGACCTGGAACCCGATATCCCTGCCCGGCTCCATCGCCCCCTTTCTGCACGGCAAGCAGCTGACGGCAGAGGATATCGCGGTGATGAAGACCCGCGAACCACTGCCGGACTACTACCTGAACAGCGCCGCCAGGGTCACCAAGCTGGAACAACAGGGCCTGGAGGCGGCCTGGCTGTTTCCGACGCTGGGCGTCCTCTACGAGGAGTTGCTGAAACATGACACCGAGGCTGTCACTACACAGTTCACCGCATTCAATCGCTGGCTGGATGAAGACTGGGGTTGCAACTTCCAGGACAAGATATTTGCCGCGCCCTACATCTCCCTGTGCGATGTCGACTGGGCGTGCCGCGAGCTGGAGTGGGCGCTGGAGCGCGGCGCCCGGGTTGTTTGCATGCGCCCGGCGGCCATCACCCTCGCTGACGGGTCCACCCGCTCACCGGGCGACCCCGTATTCGATCCGTTCTGGGCACGCCTCAACGAAGCGGGCATCACCATGGTGGTGCACGCCTCGGACTCCGGCTACACCACCCATGGCTACGTCAAGGACGGCTTTTCCGCCGATTTTAACGGCGGGGTGTTCTCTCCCAATATCAAGCACTTCAATATCGAGCGCGCGGCCTATGACTTCCTTATCACGCTCTGCTACGAGAAGCTGTTCGAGCGCTTTCCCAACCTGCGCATAGCCTCCATCGAGAACGGTGCCGAATACCTGCCAGACCTGTTTCGCAAGCTGCGACAATCCAGGGACCGCATGCGGCAGTACTACAGCGAAGATCCCGCCGAGCTGTTTCGGCGACACGTATGGATCAACCCGTTCTGGGAGGACGACGTGAATGAGGTGGCACACTTCATGGGGACCGATCGGGTTATCTTCGGCTCCGACTGGCCGCATATCGAGGGGCTGCCGACACCGCTGGAGTACGTCGGCGAACTCGCTGCGTTCAGCGATCACGACCGGCAGTTGATCATGCGTGACAATGCGCGCTTCCTGAACACACCGCAGCCGGTGTAGCCCTGTGCGCGGTCCGCCGCGCTACCATCGGTACCGGTTTGGTGAAATACTACGCGCCTCCCCTCCAACATCGACGTTGACTTATGCAGACAAACATCGGCCTGTTGCTGACCAAACGCGCGCAAATTTGCCCGGACCGCGAGGCTTGCGTCGAATACGAACGCGGTCGCCGCTTCACCTTTGCTGAACTCAATGCGCGCGCCAACCGCATGGCCAACGCCTTGCTGGCCACGGGCGTGACGCCGGGAGACAGGGTCGCCGTCCTGCTCAAGAACAGCGTGGAATTTATCGAGACCTATTTCGCTGTCGCCAAAATTGGCGCGGTGATGGTACCGGTGAACTGGCGCCTGGTGGCGGCCGAGATCGCTTATATCCTCACCGACTCAGGCGCCAGGGTGCTGGTCTACGACTCCGATTTTGACGAGGCCGCCCAAGCGCTGCACGCTGGCAGCAAAGGCGCGCTCGCCGTCGAGCTGTGGTTGCGCCGTGAAAACGGCGAGGCCGGGGCACCTGGATGGGCCCGTGACTACGACGCATTCTGCGCGGCCGCCAGCGATGCCGAACCGGCCACTGGTGCCTGGGACGATGACAACCTGTTCATCATGTACACCTCGGGTACCACCGGGCGCCCCAAAGGTGCCGTGCACAGCCATGAAGGAATGCTGTGGGCGCAATTGACCAGTATGAGTACCTCCGATATGCGAGATGGCGACCGCTGGCTGCTGGCGCTGCCGATGTTTCATGTCGGCTGTCTCAGCCCCGCATCACTGCTGGTCCACCGCGGCGGCACCGGCATTATCATGCGCGAGCTGGATATCGGCGGCATGTTCCACTGCATCGAGCAGGAGAGAGTGACTATCTTTATGGCGGTGCCCGCCCTGTTGCAATTCATGTTGATAGCGCCGGAACGCGAGCAGAACGATATCTCCTCGGTGCGCTGGATTGCGACCGGTGCGGCTCCGGTGCCGGTATCACTGCTGCACGAATACGAGGCGCTGGGGATTCGCCTGTTCCAGGCCTACGGCCTGACTGAGTCCTGCGGCCCCGGCACGCTGTTACTGCCGGAGGATGCGCAGGCCAGGGCGGGATCCTGCGGTCGCCCACAGATGCACACCGAGATCAAGATCGTGGACAGCGCCGGCAATACCATCCCCATGGGCTCCGGGCAGGCTGGCGAGCTATTGATCGGCGGTCGCCACCTGATGAAAGGTTACTGGAACAACCCCGAGGCCACCGCCGAGACACTGCGCGATGGCTGGCTGCATACGGGTGACATCTGCAGCTGGGACAGCGAAGGTTTTGTGACTATCTGTGACCGCATGAAAGACATGATCATCTCTGGTGGCGAGAACATCTATCCGGCAGAACTGGAAAACACACTGGCCGCCTGCAGCGAGGTCCAGGAGGCAGCGGTAATCGGCATCCCCTCACAAAAATGGGGTGAGACTCCCCTCGCGATCGTCGTTCCCGCACCGGGCGCCGCGCCGACACCGGAATCCCTCAAGGCCTACTGCAAAGCGCATCTGGCCGGATACAAGGTGCCGCAGCTCTATGAACTGGTGGACACCCTGCCGCGCAATCCGTCCGGAAAACTGCTCAAGCCTGAATTGCGCAAGCGATTCCCCGGGCCGGCGCCGTTTTAGGCGGACGGCAGGCGCTGCAGCCAACGCCATCGTCATCGCCCGCTCGACGGGGTGCATTGGCGATTGATAGATGCCGCATTTTTCCCGATACTGTAAGCGTTCAGGGTGAGTATTCAAAGCGTTACTCGCGCAGCGGGAGGCAGCGCACCGAATGTCTGGATCACAGAGCCCAGGTAAAAAAAGGAAACGTCGATGCATCGTGCTATACCGTTCTGCGTGTCTCTGGTTCTTCTGGTGTCGTCTATGGGCGGTTACGGCCTCGATGAATCGGCGCTTGACCCGGCCGTCGCACCCGACCCGGTCTCCGCTAGTCCCGCACTTACCGATCTCCCGGCCGACGATTTCGTCGATGCCGTCGGCGTGACCGGGACCCTCACCGCCGAGGAGGCGGAATCCGGCGCCGAGGAGCCGGTCACAGAACCTGTGACAGAGCCGGTCCACCCTCCCCTCAAGGCGCTGATTCTCACCAGCCCCGGCGTGTATCACAACTATGAGCAGCAGACCTGGGATATCGGCCACGGTATTGTCGAACGCGCGAACGTCCGCTTCGACGTCTCACTGGCGGAGCCGGAGCGCTGGAAAACCACGGATTACTCCGAGGGCTACGATGTACTGATCTACAATATCTGCATGGCGGACAACCAGGATCCCGCGTTGATCGCCAATATGCGGCGCCAGACCGAAGAGTTGGGCGTTCCGGCCGTGTTCATCCACTGCTCCATGCACTCGTTCCGGGACACCGACCTGTGGTGGCCGCTGGTCGGGTTGAAGTCCAAAGCACATGAACCGGAACGCGCACTGCGGCAGGTACAGAATGGCCAGCACCCGGTTCTCACCGGTATTCCGGAAGACTGGGTGCTCACCGACGACGAGTTGTATATCAACCTCGAATTTACCGGACAAAGCCTGCTGTCGACCGTTGGCGAGGACGGCAAGGCCCATACCACCGCCTGGATCGACTACAAGGGCCTGACGCCCGTGTTCGGTACCACGCTGGGCCACACCGAGGAGACCATGAAAAACACAGCCTACCGGCAACTCATCGCCAACGCTGTGCTGTTTGTCACCGGCAACCTGACCAGCGACGGGCAACCCTCACCCGGTATGGGCCCGACCGGTGACGGCATGGACATCTTCGACAGTTTTTCCGCCCCCGAAGGGGTGAAATTCCTCGGCCGGGAAGGCCAGGACTGCGCACTGCGTAAAATCGCCTTGGCGGTCGCACCCTGCTACATCGGCTGTGTGCTGAATCCCTTTGAATGGGGTGAGGCGGCCCGCGCCTGCAAGACCGCCTGCGAGGTCAACATACCGCCCTCCACTGCATTGATCAAAGCCTGCTCGCCGACACTCTGAGCGGCGCGGCAGGCACCCCAGGGCAAGCGCGCACAATAAAATCAGGTTTGACTGTTTTATTTTGAGCACCCATAATCCCCCATACTTACTGTATGCAGGGGATACACCGTGACCGCTCCCACCCATAATGACACTCGCTCACTGGCGGACATGCCGCTGTTCGACAGCGACACGTTGAAGTGCCCCTACCACTACGATAAAACCCTGCGCGAGCAACACCCGGTCTACCAGGACCCGGCATCCGGCGTGTTCGTGGTATCCAGCTATGAACTGGTGCGCGAAGCGCACAAGAACGACGCGGTGTTCTCCAATGAGTTCACACTGGCGCTGGGCTCGGCCACGGAACTGGATGCCGATGTCAAAGCCGCGATGGACAGGACCTACAACCTCGGCAAAGGCACACTGTTGACAGTGGATGACCCGGAGCACAAAGCCTATCGCGATACTGTCAGGGATTTCTTCCTGGCCAGGAATGTCGAGCGCTATCGCCCCTGGGTGAGCGACCTGGCCGGGCGACTTGTCAGCGAACTGCCCTACGGGCAGCCCTTCGATTTTATCGAGAAATTTTCCCGTCCGCTGCCGCTGTCCGTCATCATGCATGTGCTGGGTGTGCCACTGGAAATGATGGAGGAGGCATTCCGCTGGACCGTCGCCAACGTCACCGTATTGTCACAGGTGTCCGACAAGCAGACCCTGCTGGACGCGCACGCCGCTGTGAAGGAAGAGTACGACTGGTTTGTGACCGCCCTGGACGAACGGCGCGCGGCACCGCGGGATGACCTGCTGAACCTGATTGCACATGCACAGATCGATGGCCGCCCGCTGACCATTGAGGAACAACTGGGCCACTGTACGCAGTTCCTGGTGGCCGGCAATGAAACCACAACGGCGACACTGGCTGAGGGTATACGGCAGCTCTGCCTGAACCCGGAGCAGGAGGCCGCGGTCCGCGCCGACCCGTCACTGATCCCCAACCTCGTGGAAGAGACACTGCGCCTGGCCACACCCACCTCGAATATGTGGCGCATCACCAAGCAGGACTACACGCTGGGCGGTGTGACGCTGCCGAAAGGTGCCATGGTGCTGCTGAAGTATTTCTCCGCCAACCACGATGAGACCCTGTTCCCCGCCCCGCTGGAGTTCGATGTGACACGCGACAACGCCAAGCGCCATATCGCGTTCGGTTTCGGTACCCATGTGTGTATCGGCCAGCACCTGTCGCGACTCGAAATGCATGAGGCCTGGGAGAAACTATTCGCCGGTACCAGCCGCATTCGGTTGGACTGTGACCCACAGGCGCTGGAATACATGCCCAACATCCTGTTGCGCGGACTGGAAAAACTGCCGGTTATCTTCGAGAAATAACCGGGGTGGCAGCCGCCGACTGCCCACTCGCCGATCCCTATTCCGCCTCGACCGGCAGCTACCTCAATGGCCGAGGATTTGACCGCCCGCCCCGGCTCTGACGCGCGGCAGTCGCTCCTCCAGCGTCGCCAGCCCGCTCTGCGGCAGCAAGAAGTCGAAAATACTGACGAGGTCGAAATCCGCTTCCTGCTGGCCGTCAAAAATCGTGGCCATTTGCAGAAACGCCTGCGTGGTGCTGCCGCGGTAACCCGACCCGCCGACAGCGACCGTCTCGCTGGAGAAACGCACGAGATCACACCCGGACGGGGCGACCGCCCTGCCTGGAATAGGGACGCTGGAAGCGGGACTCGCCGCAATCGCAATTCCGCCATCAGTGCCGCTGCCGAACACCTCTGCTTCACTGACCACAGCATTGACAAATGTACAGTTGTGGGACCGGCTGTCCACCGGCGCTGCCGTGGCCTGCGTGCCTGTAATCCAGACAGAGCTCAGCAGTATCAAACGCATTCCGTTGCTGAATTGTTGTAAGAAGAGTTTCATTGCACAACCTCCCGCAATTAGCGTCTTGTCACCTCGTATTTGATTGCATGCGACATACACGACTCGAGTGAGCCGGTAGCTACTAAACAGTGATGAGCCGCCCTGCGCCGCCGGGGACGGGGCTCAGTCACCATAGGTTACTACATCTGGCGGCGGGTAAAACAGGACATTGCAAAAACAGCGAAGGTGGCTGCCCGCGAGCGGGCAGCCACTGTAGCGAGTTACTCTACGTCCAGATAGCGCTCGGTCAGCTTGTCGATCGACCAGGAGTCTGGTTTCTGGCTGGGCGGGTACTCCTTGAAGGTGGAGAGGAACTGGGCCATCACAGCCATACCCCTGTAACCCTGTGGCGCCTTGTCAATCATCCAGTCCCAGTAGGTGTTGGAGTTGTGATCAGCGCGCTCGTAAGGGTCGCGACGCAGGTTGAAAATCTTGAACATACGCAGCGTGACGAAGGGTTCCGCCCACAGCGCCATAGTCTTGGCCCGGTTCTCGGCAAACACCAGTTTCCAGTCATCAACCCGGATACCCACTGGCATGCCACTGTCCTCCAGATAGATATACTCTCGACGCGGCGCGGTTTCCACCTCTCCTGTCAGGTAGGGCAGGAAGTTGTAGCCGTCCAGATGCAGCTTGGCGCTCTTGCTGCCGACCTGCTTACCCTTGAGCAGATCCTGCTTCAGGTTGGGGTCGCCGGCAACCGCTGCAAACGTCGGCATCCAGTCCAGGTGCGACATCACCTGGTTGGATATCTGGTTGGGCTTGATCCTGGCAGGCCAGCGCACCATGGCCGGCACACGGTAAGCACCCTCCCAGTTGGTGTTTTTCTCACTGCGGAAAGGCGTGATACCGGCATCCGGCCAGGTGTTGAAATGCACGCCGTTATCGGTTGAGTAGAACACGATGGTATTATCGGCGATGTCCAGTTCATCCAGCTGTTCCAGCATCTCGCCCACCAACTTGTCGTGCGCGACCATCACATCGTTGTAGAAGCCCTGGCCGGACAGCCCGACATTTTTCTCGGCGATATGGGTGCGGAAATGCATACCGGTGGTATTCAGCCAGACGAAGAAGGGCTTGTCCTCTTTCACCGCCTTGTCGATGAACTTCTGCGCGGCCGCCACAAACTCTTCGTCCGCTGTTTCCATGCGCTTGCGTGTCAGGGGACCGGTATCCTCGATACGGCCATCCGCGTAGGAGTGGATCACACCGCGCGGCCCGAACATTTTGCGGAAGGCGGGATCGGTGGGGTAGTCAGGATCTTCCGGCTCTTCCTCGGCATTCAGGTGGTAAAGATTGCCAAAAAACTCGTCAAAGCCGTGGTTGGTCGGCAGGAAGATATCCTGGTCCCCGAGGTGGTTCTTGCCGAACTGGCCGGTGGCGTAGCCGTGGGTTTTCAGCACTTCTGCAATGGTGATATCGCGATCCTGCAAGCCCAGTTCAGCACCGGGCAGTCCGACTTTGGTGAGGCCTGTACGCAAACCGGACTGGCCGGTAATGAACGTAGAGCGACCGGCAGTACAGCTCTGGTCGCCGTAGTAGTCGGTAAAACGGATGCCCTCGTCGGCGATGCGATCGATATTGGGCGTGTGGTAACCCATTATGCCATCACTGTAAGCGCTGATATTGGTAATACCAATATCGTCACCCCAGATGACCAGGATATTGGGTTTGTCTTCGGCCTTGGCCGCCGTCGCCAGGACAGTGCCCAGCAATAACAGCAATGGCATGATGATTTTCGGATAGCTCATGCGTTGTTCCTTTATTAGATCATGTCATGGGTGCGGTTTGATCGGCTGCGGCGGCACTGGAGCCCACCCCCGAGAAAACCCGATCAGAGCGGTCAGTATGGCGCATTCTCGTTAAAGTTCAATCAGCGTGAGCACACTCTACCGGCACACTGGCGCTGGCCGCAGCAAGCGGCACTGTATTACCCGCTGCAGCCACTAGTTGCTGAAAGTGACGCCGAGGCGGAACTCCCGCCCCGGCCCGCTGAACCCCACCGCCGTTTCATAGTTTTCGTCGAGCACATTGTCCACCGACGCCTGTATTTGCCAGGCGCGGGCCAGTTGCCAGCGCAACACCCAGTCTACCCGGTGGTAATCCCCCAGCTTTTCGTTCACCAATTCACCGGTATGGCGGGAGGCAGACCAGGCCTTGCCGGCGTAAAGATAGTCCAGCGCGGTATCCCACTGTTCCCGTATCTGCCACTGCGCAACCACGCTGGCGGTCCACTCGGGCCGTCCGGTGAGCACGGTATCCTCGTTCCTGACATCGATATCGGTATACGTACCCTGGCTGCGCAGGCTCAACGCGGGCAGCGGCCGCCAGTCGGCCTGCAACTCGACTCCGCTGGTCTGCACATTCTTACGGTTGACGTTACGGAAGGTCTCATCGTCAAAATCCACCAGGTCGCGGAAGTCATTCTCGAACCAGGTGGCGTTGAGCATCAGCGTCTCATGCGCCTGCCAGGTGGCACCCAGGTCCCAGCTCTCACCTTTCTCCGGCTGTAACTCCGGGTTGCCGACAAGAGCGTGACCGAGCGCGAAAAAGCTGGGCAGCTTATACGCCTCACCCCAGTTGGCGGCCAGTGTGACACCGCCGCCGACAGCGTACCTGGCACCGAACTGGCCCGAGGTTTCGCTGTCGAACTCCTCCGGGTCATCGTAACGCAGGCTGGCATGCAGCAGCAGGTCGGCCAGAGGGCTTGCGGAGATATCCGCGAAGGCACTGCGCGTGTCGCGATCCAGTTCAAAATCGGAGGGCAGCGAGTCGCCAAAAAACTCTATATAGCCGTCGCTTTTGCCCTCTTCGTGACGATACTCCGCGCCAATATTGGCTTCATACCCCGGCGCCAGTTGCACGGTGTTGATCCAGCGCAGCTGATCGCGGGTAAAGTCGGTATCGGCACCGTTGGGCGGCACCTCAAAATAGGGCGGAATCCCCGGTGAACAGTAGTGCTCGTCCTGCTCGAAGCGATTAGCCGTCAGGGTGCTGCGCCAGTCCGCAGACAGCTGCGCGCCCCAGTCAAATGCGATAATGTCCTGCGTGTATTTGCTATTATCCAGCGCGTCGTACAGCGCGTAGCGTGGCCCGCCGCTCTGCTCCGGGTAGGAGCTGCGTTTGCCATCGAGATACCGGTAACTGATGCTCAGCTCCTGCGCACTGGAGGGCCGCCAACCGAGTCGCAGATGGGCACTGTCGCTGTCACGTGTGCTGCCCGGCGTCGGTTCGCCGTCATCGCGGCTGGCCAGTTCCACGGTGTACGTAAAAGCGCCGACACTGCCCAGCGCGCTCGCGCCAACATCACTGTAATCGTCCTGCCCGCCCTCTACGGACACCTGCTGCTGATGACCCTCCTGCGGGCGCCGGGTGATAATATTGATCACACCTGCAAGCGCATCAGAGCCGTAAATGGCCGACTGTGCACCACGCACCACCTCGATACGATCCACCATATTCGGATTGAGATTGGCGAAATCGAAGCCGCCACCGCGAAAATTGGTCGGGTCATTCACCGCCACACCATCGATCAGTACCAGGGTAAAATTGGCTTCGCCGCCGCGTATGGACACCGCCGTCAGGCCGCCCGGCCCGCCCTGCTTTTCCACCAGCAATCCCGGCAGCGTCTTCAGCAGGTCGGCGACCGTGGTTTTGTTCAGGGCCTGTATCTGGCTGGAGTCCAGCACCGACACCGATGCCGTCAGTGCCGGTTGCGGTGCGAAGGTGCCGGTCACCAGCACATCTTCAATCACGGCCTCGGAGGCCGCGGCACTGGCAACTGCCAGCACCGTCATCACCAGTATTGCGAAAACCCTGTATTGCATTGACTACTGTACCTTTGTGCGCTTTCTTAGTGTTGGGCCGAGATAGCGTCGTCGATACGGCGCTGTGGCCACTCATTCCAGCTGGTGGATTATAAAAGGAATGCTACCTGAACATGGCAATGACAATCAGCAATACCTTCTTCCTGGTCATCTACCTGCTGTCTGCAGCAGTCCAGTACAACGACCCGGACGCCCTGCTGTGGTTGCTCATATACCTGGCGGCAGCGATGATGTGCGCAGCACAATATCGTCAACACCCTCCGCGCTGGCTCCCTCGAATCCTGCTGGCGGTCAGCGTGGCCTGGAGCATCGCGCTACTGCCCAGCATTGTCGGGCAGGTATCGCCAGAAGAAATTTTCGCCTCCATCAGCATGCGGACACAGGCCGTGGAAGAGGCCCGTGAAATCGGCGGCCTCCTCCTCATCAGCCTGTGGGCCGGCGTACTCAGTTACCGCCAGCACCGACCTGAATAACGCTTACCGCCGTGGGCGCTTTCGCGGTCACTTTTTGCGTTTGACGCGAATTTTCTCACCCTTGCGGTGCAGGATCAGATGGTTCACCGTCCCGTCATCTTCGACAACAAACTCGAATTTGACGTCCTCTCCACCGGCCGCCGCGCCAAATGTCGTGTCGTTCAACTGGGTCATCTTACCGGAGCCATACATCGGGACATGGGCATGCAGGCCGTCGGACTTCTCCTCAAATGTGAAGGTCACAAAACTGATGGAGAACTCTCCCTCGTACTTTTTGAAACCGCGATCGACCGGCACCGCTTGCAGCTCCTCGACAGTCCAGGGCTGGCTGCGCTCCGCACTGGCAGCCCGGATGTCCGCCACGGTTTCCACACTGACCGCATCCGCCTTGTTACCCCAGCTGCGGCGCATGTAGGTCATCAGGCCTGCAAGCGTGGTGTCATCCAACTCCTTCATGTGCCCGTGCGGCGGCATCACGCCGTTAAAGGTTGTGTCCAGCACCGTCACCGGCCCCGTCATACCCTGCAGGATGATACGCGCAAGCCACTCCGGCGGACCCGTCACCCAGGAGGCACCTGCCAGCGGTGGTGCCAGCCCTGCCGTTCCCGCCCCGTCGCTGCCATGGCAGGTGGCGCACTGCGCATAGAAATGCTCACCCAGCGCCACCATCTCAAGCTGTTCCGGGCTGAGCGGCGTGATTCCCAGCGCCAGTTCGTCACCCGGCCAGGTAAAAGCGGGACGCGCCGCCAGCCTGGCTCCCCACAGCGGATCGTCTTCACCGACTGAGCCGTCGGCAAAAATTGGCGGTGCACCATCCAGTTTGGCCGCGACGAAATCCGAGCTGTAGGCGACATACTCCATGCCGTTCAGGAGGGCCACCTGCTGCCACGCGGCGTCGCCGGTGCGCGAGGCCGCGAGCGCCAACAGGTCCAGCAACCGGGGGTTGGCCGCCGCGTCGGAAGTGAGGTCCCCCCGCAGGGTGCGGTAGGCGTTGCCGGACAGCACCACCAGCACTTCCCGGGCCGCATCGCTGGGCTGTGCCAGTTGCCCGGAGGCGAGAATCTCCTCGAGGAAGTCCAGTTCCTGTCCATCCACAGCCCGCACCACGGCCTGGCGCACATAGGCGCTGTCGAGATCAGCCGTCAGCAGTCTGGCCAGCGCCTCGCGCACACGCGCGTCGTCGGCGTGGTCGGTCATGGCAAACGCGAGCTGCATGGACATCGCCTCCACATCTGGCGTGTCGCTCCCGCCACCGGCCGCGCCCAGGGCGGCCTGCAAACTCAGCAGGTCTGCCACTTGCAGCAGCGAGTGGCCGGCGCGCAGCGCCTGCATCCGCACCTGCAGCGGTGCACTGTCGACCAGCGCCAGTACCAGCTCACGGTCCAGCTCCCCGCGACCTTCCAGTGTCCACAATGCGTGCAGGGCGGCTACCGTGTTGTCGTCACTCGTCTGGGCAGACCGCGCCACATCGGACAGAGGCGCCGCCAGGTCACCCTCGCGAACCAGTAACAGGCGTTGCGCGGTATCCCGTATCCAGCCGTTGGGGCTGGCCAGGGCCGCCACCAGCTCCTGATTGCTGGCCGCAGACAGATTGGGAAAGCCGCGCTCGGCTTTACCTTCGGTGTGCCTGACACGCCAGATCCTGCCCAGCCCGACCGGTGACTCCAGGTCGCGCTGGAAAACCTGCTCGCGCAACTCGTCGGTCATGTAGTAGACATCCTGAGCGATACCGCGGTACATATCGACGATATAGAGTGCACCATCGGGGCCGTTGGTGGCATCCACAGGGCGGAAGCGCTCGTCCGTTGAGCCGAGGAAATCACGCTGCCCCCATTTCTCATCATCGTAGAGGCGCTGTGTGGCCGTCAGTGCCAGACCGTCCTCGCTGATGGCAAACTGGGCCACGACGTTACCGGCCGCTTCGGGCACGAAGACATCGGACTGGTACCTTGCGGGGAACTGGTCGCCGCGGTAGGAGACCAGCCCGCTGGCAGCGGTCGCGTGTCGCAGGCGACCGTCCTCGCGCAGGGTATTGTCCAGGTAGGCGCGGTTGACGCCCGGATTGACGCGCACCGAGTACACCTCGGCGGGGTCTGTCAGGTTGACGCCCAGACCTGTGGTGCGCTCCTCCACCCCCGGGCGGACCAGGTCCTCGGCAGCGAAGAAATCGGCCTGTACCCAGGTGGAGTTGTGGTTGTATAGCAGGCGGCCGACATTGTCGCGGGTGATTCCCCACTGGCCGCGGTTCAAGCCTTCCCGCTCAACCAGTTCACCGTCTTCGATCCGCAGGCTGCGCGACGACTTGGAGTTGTAGATCCAGTTGTCGAGACCCAGCATGAGGCCGTTCTCCCGGTGTTCCACATTGGCGTCCTGTACCGCCGTGGCAAAACTGCCGAGACGGCGCTTGTTCTCGCAGAGCGAGCCCTTTTCGGGCAGCTCACACAGCCACAGGTCCGGCGGCACACCGATCAACACCCCCTCATTGACCACCGCCACAGCGCGCGGGTTGACCAGTTCGCCAAGAAAGACCTCGCTGGTATCCATGCGCCCGTCACCGTCGGTATCCTCCAGGCGCACCACCTGGCCCACCGGCTCTTCACTGCCGGTGCCGTAGGCATCGCGCATATAGCCGCGCATCTCCACAACGTAGAGCCGGCCGTACTCATCCCAGCTCATCGCCACCGGGTCCTCCACCAGCGGCTCGGCGGCCACCAGCTCAATTTCAAAGCCCGGAGCGATACTGAATGCCGCCTGCGCTTCCTCGGGTGACAACACAGGAGCGGGCTCGTTATCCAGGGTCTGGTAGAACAGCGGCTTGCCGTCGCTGTGGGTGAGCGCGAACCAGCTGAGGTCGGAAACCTGGAAGTCATCGCCACAGCGCGCAGGCTGGATGCGCAGCTGTCCGCGCTCGGGCAGGCCGGTATCGTATACGCGCAGCGCATCGGCTTCATCGACGGTCAGGGTGATTGCGCCATCCATGGTGACGCCCACGAAACGGTGGTGTGACGCCTCCTTGAGATCGACCGGATCACTTTTCTGTTCACCCGACGGCATCACCACGCGGCCCTCGGCGCGATCCGCATAGATTTTCACTTCGGCAAAACTCGGCTCGGTGCCACTGTCAGCGGCGAGATAGCGCATGCGGATAATGGTCGGTTCTTCACAGGCGGGCACTGTCATACTGACCATCGCCTCATTGAACTGGCGTCGCGCCGTCAGCCAGAAGTCACCCTCGGGCAATGCCCCGGTGATCGCCGTTTCAGTGAACTCCAGGCTGTCGTCATTACTCCCGGGGCGCCACTCGTCCGGGGCCAGCAGGCTGTCGCCGGGCTTGGCCATACCGGGCAGTTCCTTCAGGCGAATGCGCCGCCAGCGCATCACGCCCTTGTCGCCCTTGTGCACCTGCAGGGCGATAAAGCCCTCCGCATCCAGGCCGTCGACAATATCCGCTGCCAGCACACCGTTGATCCAGGTCTTGATGCGCGCACCGCGGGCCTCAATCTCGATATCGTTCCAGCCGTCCCGGCTTATGGCGGCCCGCGCCTCGGGCTTTTCCGCCAGATCCGCCAGCCAACCGCGACGCGCCTCATCGTAAATACCGCCGCTCCAGGAGCGATCGGAATCGTCGAGCTCAAACTGGTAGCCGTATACACGGCCATCATCCTCACGCTGGTTGGCGCGGAACATCACGCCCGAGTTGCCGGGCTCATCCCAGCGCATCTGCATTTTCAGGGAGAAGTCACCGAAGGTCTTATCGGTGCGCAGGAAGGTGTTATCGCCAGGACCATGGTAGCCGACAATGTCTTCGCCCTCGGCCTCAAACGTGGATTCCCCACCGACAGAGTGCCACCCGGCGAGCGTTTCCCCGTCGTAAAGGTAGTGATACCCCTCCTCCAGTGTGAACGTCGGTTCAGGGGCCGGCTTCCACAGAAAATAGGCACCACCGGCTACCGCGACCAGCACTAACAGCAACAAAAACTTCTTCATCTAAAGACCTGTATTCCTGACAATATTTCGATTCGGGATAAGCGTCACCGGACGCACCTGCCGCGAGCGGCGGTGTCCCACCCTACTGCTCTGCCAACGCCTGTGCTCGCATACTCAACTCAGCGGCCTTGAACACATGGGACTGTGTCATTGCCGTTTCCGTTCGCTCGATACAATCGCGTATCAACTGGCCAAAAAACGGGAAACCGCTGCGGTTCAGGCAGTCAATTTCCCGCTCCTGCTCACCGTCAACCAGAATGAGCTTTGCCGCGGGCGCGACCCGGGCGACATCGAGGTATTTGCGCAGCTCGATGCTGCCCGTAGTGCCGACAATAAACGTGCGGCCATCACCCCAGGTACGCAGGCCATCGGGGGTATACCAATCGACACGGCTGTAGAAGGACGCGCCATTGTCACCGGTCATCGACACCTCGCCAAAATCTTCCAGGCCCGGTTTATCCGGGTGACTGAAGTTGGCCACACGCGCAAAATTAATCTCTGCATCGGCACAACCGGCATAGGTCAGGAATTGTTCCACCTGGTGCGAGCCGATATCGGTGAGGATACCGCCGTAGCGGGCCTTGTCAAAAAACCACGCCGGCCGCGTTGCCTTCGCCAGACGGTGCGGCGCCAGGTTCAACACCTGCAACACGCGTCCCACCGCGCCCTGTGCAATCAGTTCGCCAGCGTACCAGGCGGCGTCATTATGCAGTCTTTCAGCGTAGTAAACAGCGTACTTTTGGCCGGTGCGGGCGACAGTGTCACGGGCCGCCTCAAGTTGTTCAAGACTGGTAAAGGGCGATTTGTCTGTAAAGTAATCGCGACCTGACTCCATCACCTGTATGCCCAGCGCAGCGCGCTGGTCGGGCACAGCAGCGGCGGCGACCAACTTGATCGCCGGATCCTGCAGGATCTGCTCCAGGCTCGCGGCAACAGTGACACCGGGGTAGGTCTCGACGAACTTTGCCACACGCGCCGGTTCCGGATCGTACACGTACCGCAGCGTCGCACCGGCGTCCCGCAAGCCGTTGGTCTGGCCGTAGATATGCCCGTGATCGAGATACGCCACAGCGAAACAAAACTCCCCGGGGGCGACGACCTGCTCCGCCTCTGCACTTGGCGCGTAGTTCGCACCATCCCCTATATCTGCCACGGCTATACCCTCAGAACCAGTTCAGCTTGACGCCAGTGCTGTAGGTGACACTGGCCAGCACAGTGAGGATACACAACACCATCGCGAGGTTGTAGCAGACGCGGCGTGCGCCCTCCGGACGATCCGCCCCCAGGTAGGTTTTACTGTTGTTCAGGAACAGCCAGCCGAGATAGGCGATGGGCAACAGGAAACCGCAGATCGCAGAGGTGGGAAGAATCACGTAGGCCCCCATCGACGACCACAGGAACACCCCCAGCACAGCGGGTGTCGGCAGCAGCAGGGCGAGCCGATACTGTCGCGAATGCGGTTCCCAGTTGAACATGGCGCCGGCGGCGGCACCGCAGCACAACATATGCATCACCAGCGATCCCACCGCCATCCCCAGGATACCCACCGCAAAGACAAGGCGACCAGTGATGGCACCCATGCCGGCGTCGCTGAACATCGCACCCGCCTGCGCCGGGCTGAGCGTGCCGCTGATGGTGAAATCCGAGCCGTAGAATGCACCGGCGGCGGCTATGGAGATGAGGCCGGTTACCAGCACATACGGCAGCACCAGCCCGATCACGATATCGTAGCGCGACAGCTCCCGGTGGGCGGGGCCCCACCCGCGATCCAGCAGCGTATAGCCGTAGACGAATGTCATATTGATGCCGACCGCGGTGCCGAGCGCTGCCATGATAGTGGTCACACCGGCTGCATCGCTCGGCAAACTGCCGGGAATGTAGCCGGCCAGTACCGCACCCCAGTCGACCTGGCCATTGGCGGTCGCCGCCAGCACCACCCACAGGAACGCCAGGATGATCATGCCGCTCAGCACCTTGATGGCCGTCTCGAATACCTTCACGGCACGTCCACCGGCGCCGTAGTGCCAGGCGGTGTAGGCACACACCATCCAGACCAGAACCGCCAGTCCAAACAGGTAGAACTCACGCGCCATTCCGGGCTGGTCCTGCAGGTCCAAACCGCCGCTGACCGCGATGATTTCCTCCAGCATGCCGGCGCTCAGGGGATAGTGTGAAAAGCCCCAGATAATACTTGAAGCCAGGGCCGCGATGGCCCACAGCCAGGCGACCGAGGGATGTACGTGATCGCGCATCGCGGCGAACGGTCGCTCACCGGTACTCAAGGTCTGGTGCGACAGTGCAAACAGCATGATGCAGCCGATCAACATCGACAGGGGCTGCACCCACAGCAGCTCATAGCCGTACACGGCGCCGATGGTCAGCGAGGTGATCGCGCTGCCGCCGCCGAGGGTCATCGCGCCCTGCAGCCAGCCGGGGCCGCTGAGGCGCAGGTAGGTGGGTAGGCGCTGGCGCAGCGGCCTTTGCGCCAGTACCGCCAGTTCCCTGGCTTCCAGTTCGACTGCGGTATCTGCGGTTGTTGTCATCGGTAGGAGGCACTCATATCTATACTGGCTTGAATATCCGCTTTACGGCGCAGTGACGAGGTCGCAATACGCTGTGCCAATTGCTGCTGGTAGTGGCCGCTGTCCAGCGGCAGATCCACTGTGCGCGCCTCCCAAGTGGAAAGCAGCATGGCGTTGGCAAGGGCCAGCGAGTCCAGTCCCGCCGCGGCCGGTGCCAGCAGTTCCTCACCGCGCAGGATCGCTGCCGCGAAGTTGCCCATCACCGCCGCGTGCTGGTTGACAGCGCGCTCCGGGGTGATGTCGCTCACCGTGGTCACGGGCATACCAAACATCTCCCGTGTATCCCGGCTGAACGCCTGGGTGCCGGGTTCGTTTTCACTCAGGGTCAGGCGCTGGCCGTCGAATGCCAGAGCACCGCGATCACCGATGATGTCGAATCGATTCACGCCCGGCGCCTCGCCGGTGGAACCCACAAAGACACCCGTAGCACCGTTGGCATAGCGGAAATACGCGGTCGCTTCATCCTCCACTTCTATGTCGTGGTAGCGACCGAACTCGCAGAACGCCTGCACCGATGCCGGCATACCACACAGCCACTGGAATATATCCAGGTTGTGAATACATTGGTTCAGCAGCAGGCCGCCGCCCTCGCCGCGCCAGGTGGCACGCCAGTCACTGACCTGGAAATACACCTCGGGCCGGAACCAGTTGGTCATCGTCCAGTGTGTCCGCGTGATCTGCCCCAGCACACCCTTCTCAATCAGCTCCCGCATGGTGACAAACAGTGGATCACAGCGCTGGTTCAGCATCAGGGCAAACGCCTGTCCCGGGCGCTGCAGGGCCAGCAGTTGCTCGCCCTCCTGGGTGGAGAGCCCGATGGGCTTCTCCATCAGCACATGCAGGCCAGCGCGCAGTGCACAGGCGCCGATGTCGAAGTGGGTGAATGTCGGCGTCGCCACCACCACGGCATCACAGGTACCACTGTGCACCAACTCGGCGTAATCCGTGAAATGAGGGACTCCGAACGCGTCTGCGGCCGCCGGCGCCTGGCGCGCGCAGGTCGCCGCGAGCTCACAGTCCGCAACCTGCCCGCCAGCCAGGTTTTGAATATGTTGTCTGGCGATATTGCCCAGGCCAATTACGCCCAGTCGCACTACGCTGTTCTGCCCCATCGGCTGTGTTCACCTCTCGCATCGCCGGATTTCCCTGCCAATCCGGGTCAGTAAGAGCAAAAATAAATGGCCCGAAAAAGTGGTCAGGCCAATTTAGAGACAACGCCGGTAACTGTCAAGCGCAGTGAGCGCACAGCCGGGCTGCGAGTGGCGGGGCTAGAAGCCCTCGACCTGGTGTACCTGCTTCCAGATGAGACCTGGCAGCAGGCGTCGCATCAGGGCTCCGATCTTTGAATCGCGTGTCGGGAATATAAAAAACTTGCCTCTTTTGAGGCCGTCTTCCACCGCTTCGATGACAATCCTGGGTTTGATGGGTGCGCTCTGGCTGTCCAGCATCCGCGGCCAGGCTGTGTCTTTGCCCTGTTGCAGCAGCGGCGTGGCGACAGCGGGCGGGCAGACGCAGGCAAAACGGACACCGGAGTCCCTGTTCTCGTGGTACAGCGTCTCCGTGAATGCGACCACGGCAAACTTGGAGGCAGTGTAGGCGCCGGTCAGCAGCATCGGGATCAGGCCTGCCATCGAGGCAAAACTGACAAAATCGCCCCGGCCGCGCTGCAGCATGCCCGGCAATACCGCCTGTGTAATATTGACCAGGCCGCCGTAGTTGATCGCCATCTGCTTGTGAATGATGGCATTGTCCTGCTCAACCAGCTTGCCGAAGGGCATGATCGCCGCGCAGTTATACAGTCGCTCGACCGGGCCGAGTTGTTCCTCGACCTCCCGCACCGCCGCACAGACCGCCGGGAAATCGGTCATGTCCACCGTCCAGCTGTGAATGCTGTCAAAAGTGCCGACGGTCTCCGCCATGCCTGCGGTATTCACGTCGAACAGCGCGACGGTGGCTCCCTCGGCGGCGAAGCGCCGCGCGGCCTCACGCCCCATACCACTGCCGCCACCGGTTATCAGTACCACTTTTCCTGTATCAGCCACTGCAGTGCCTCTCGTTGTTATCAAAATCCGCTGCGCTCGCCACCTCAGTGCAGCGCCGCCGTGGGGCCCGCACCCGTGGCCGGGCTGTACCACACCGGGGAGGTCCATGCGCGCTCCTGCACCACCGGTCGATGTTCCGCCACGCAGCAGCCCTCATACCCCTTGGCAATAGTCTCGGGGTCCGCACAGTTCACACCTGCGGCGGCGCACATGCGCTGGCTCCAGCGGCAGGTGGGATTTTCCACTGCGCGTGAATAGTAGTAGGCGCGCTGGTTGGGATCGAAGTCCCTGTCTTCCCAGACGGCACAGAGGTCGGCGAAGCCGCTACCACTGGTGACGCAGGACTGCAGGTCGACCGAGGCGCCGTTGTCGGCATCGCCCGCCACATCGATCACGCGTTCATGGCGCTCGCCGTCGGCATCGACCCAGCCCTTGATGACCTGCAGCCGCTGCAGCGGGGTGCCGGGCTGGTCCGGCGTACCGGCATCCTGGCTCGCTGCGACAAGAAAGGTGGGGCGGCGTCCCTCTGCAGCAGGGCCGGCCAGTATCGAGCCCATCGGCACACCGTCGGCATAGCCGCGCTCAATACGATCCGGCGCCGCGCACAGGTCAGCCGGGAAATCCCAGCCGGCAAAAAAACGGCTGGTAATACGCGGCCCGCTGGTGGCATAGGCCTCGCGGCGGCGCATGGCATCGAACAGCGCATCGCGGCTGTTCTCATGGGCCCACAGTACGGCCAGCCCACCCGGGTTGTACTCGAGCTCATCGGGCAGCCCGGGCGGCACCTCTGTCTCCGCCGACACCCCGGCACCGCCATGCCCCAGGAACAGGTCCTCGCGCGCGGCCCCGGGCGTGCCCAGGTGGGTGTCAGTACTGGCAATCAGGCCGAACTGGTAGGGGTTGACGCCCACGTCACCCTCGATGACAAGACCGTCCGCCAGCACCCGGCGCACAAAGCCGGTATCCGGCTTGGGGGGCTCATCAAAGCCGGCGATGTTGTCCTGGGGTAACTGCTCAAACGCGCACAGTTCGTCTTCTGTGACACCGGCCTCGAAATAGCACTCCGAAGCCCCTTTGTGCTGCATCACCTCTACCAGTGGTTCGAAGTACGCGCGCGAGGCCGCGTATTCGGCGCTCATCGGCGAGCCATCGTCCGCCAGCCCGGTAAACATTGAGCCGGCACTGTAATTGGAGTTGTGCGGGATCACGAGGGACTCGCAGGTATTGTCCAGCCCGTTGCACTGCTCCTCGAGGGAATCCCACAGCAGATGTGCCGCGGGGGCATCGATGAAACTGGTGGGCAGGTATGGCACCTCGGCATTGCGGAACACAATATTGCGGTGCAGGTTGCCGCCGTTGGAGGAATCCATGCCAGTCCACTCGTAGCCGACAAAGGTGGTGAACTCACACGCTTCGCTGCGATCGTAATAGCGCTCGGCCGCCTCCTGCATCTCCTGCCAGGGCTGCAGGGCTGCGGCCAGGCACAGCTCGCCGTTCTCACCGCACTGCCCCAGGTGATCCTGCTGCATGGTGGCCCAGAAATTGAACAGGTAGAACGCCCCGCGCGACCAGTTGCGGTACAGGATGCACTGCCAGGAGCTGTATCCCTCATACTCCGGGGTATTGCACATGTAAACTTCGCCGATCAGTTCCGCGTGATCCGAGACCATCGCAAAATCCAGCGGTCGCGCCAGCTGCAGGGAGCGCAGCGCCTGGCCATCCTCAGTCCACGGCTGGATGCCGACCCGCTCGCCGCGCGCGAACTGGTAGGCCTGGGCGGGGGTTGTGCGCGTGCCCTGTGTACTGGCATCCAGCGAGTAGCGAGTGTGCACATGCAGATCCCCGAAGAACGCCTGTTTCAGGGGCGCTCGGGTCGCACAGGGCGCGCGCGCTTCTGAGTACCGCTGTTCCGGGATCGGCACCGGCACGACTTCGACTTCCACCACTTCTGCAGCTTCGACGTCACCACCAGCGCCCGCTTCAGCGGCTGCCTGTGCGCCCTCCGTCGCGGTGGCGACTTCAACGCCAGTCGCGGCTCCGGAGGGCGCCAGTGGCTCCCCTTCCGCGCCGGATTGCGCCAGTGTCGCGACCGTGAACAGCGACAGTGCACCGCACAGTGCGGCCGCCGCACCCGCCCGCCCCACAGCGGTTGTTCGCCCGCGTCCTGCCGTATCATGTACCACTGACAATTTCACTCTCCTCCCAGCCATAGCGCACTGCCCTGGCCTCTATCTCACTGCCCCTGTCGACGCTGACCGGCGCGGTATAGAGCTGCCAATCACCGCCATCGATGCGGTACTCCAGCGACGACCCTGCCGCAACCGGCGTCAGCACCAGCCTGCCCGACGCCAGCACCACGGTCGGGGCCGGCGTGACCTGCCTCTGTCCATCCGGTGCGAACCTGGCGACCATAGCGGATTCAGCCTCTTCGCTCCAGTCGCCCACACGCGCCAGCCAGTCGGTCATCTCACCCCGCATGCGCTGCAGCACGTCCCGGTAGTGCGGATCATCACTGACATCGCGTATCTCGAATGGGTCCCGCGCCAGATCAAACAGGCGCTCACCGCCCGGCGGCTGATACCACTGCTGTTGCACCGCATTCAACCGCCCGGCGTCGTACATCGCACGCATCTCCCGCACCATATTGCTATTATTGCGGAATGCCAGATCGCTGCCGCCGGGGAGATCCGGATACCAGCTGCGAATATACTTGTAGCGCGTATCCCTGACAGCCCGTTGACGGTCGATCTGCTCATCAATCCGGTCGCGGGATGCATAAATATACTCATTGGGTACCGCATCACTGCCGGCAAAGTCGCGCCCCTGCATAGTGGCCGGCACCGGCACCCCCGCCAGCGACAGTATCGTCGGGCCCAGATCGACAAAACTGATCAATCTTTCATCCACAGTACCGGGCTCTACCCCGTCGGGCCTGAACGCCGGTGGCCAGCGGATAATCATCGGCACCCTGATACCAGAATCAAACAGCTCGCGTTTGGCGCGCGGCAAGCCATCGCCGTGATCCGTCGTCCATATCACTATCGTGGAGTCCGCCAGCCCGGCGGCATCCAACTGCCGGAGAATGGCACCGACCTCGGCATCCATGTAGGCGATATTGTTGTAGTGTCGCGCCATATCGGCGCGCACGGTCCCGGTGTCGGGATAGTATGGCGGCAGCACTATGTCCTGCGGGGTCACGACATCGGGCAACGGGCCGTCCCGCAGGTACCAGCGCATCAACTGCATCACCAGGTTGACTGCGCTGTTGGGCATTTCACCCAGGCCGGGAAATACCCCGCTTTCATGCGTCACCATGAAACTGGTAAAGCCGAAGAAGGGCTGGCCCTGCGCACGCCCGTCCCAGTCTGTTGCGGCAGCGCCCTCAGTGTCCCAGATCGTGGTCGGGCCGCTGTGCGCAAACACATCGCTGAACTGGTAGTCCAGCTTGTTGTCCGTATAGGTGTAGTAGCCCGCCGCCCGCAGCAGTTCAGGATAGGCCTTGGCCTCGGCCGGAGGCACCGAGTAGTAGCCGCCCTCGGGCCTGGTGCTGCTGCGCATATGCTGTGTGCCGGTGGAGATCTGGTGCATACCGAGGATATGTGCCGCCCGGCTCGGCGCACAGACACCCGCCGAGGTGAAGGTGTTGGTATAGCGCACACCCTCGGCGGCAAGCCCATCGAGGTTGGGCGTAGCGGCCACGGTATCGCCAAACGCCCCCACCCTGGCGCTCATATCCTCGGCCATTAACAGCAGAATATTGGGTCGCGGTGTTTGCGCGGCTGCGCATTGCGCGACCAGCAGGGCGATACAGGCCAGCCATTTACGCATCAGCGATACTCCAGGAAAATAGGTGAGGTCCACGCACGCGGTTCCGCCTCTTACGGCCAGTCGTTTCCGGGCCTCGCAATGTCGCCAATACAGCACCGCCTGGCCCGCTGTCTCCTATTGACCGCGGGGCCCCGCGCACAGGCTCACAGCCACATCATCAAACGCTCGAACGCCCGTATCAGCAGGCCGTGGTACCAGGGCACCTCGGGGTCGGTCTCCGGCACCTGGTACTGCGTGCGTAATTGCTGCAGCCGCAGTTTCAGGTCCGCAGTAATCGCCTCGTAGCCCGGCTTGCCGTAGAGGTTCACCTGATCCTCCGGGTCCGTCACCAGGTCGAACAATTCCCATTCATTGTTCTGGTAGTAGTACACCAGCTTGTAGCGCTCCGTGCGAATACCGTAGTGCCGCGCAACGCCGTGGAAGCCGGGATTCTCATAAAAATGATAGTACAGATCGCGCTGCCACGGCGGCGGATTTTCCTCGACCAGTGGCAGCAGGCTGACACCGTGCATCGGTTGTTTCGGTGTGACTCCAGCAGCGTCAAGCAGGGTGGGCGCAAAATCGATATTCTGCACCAGCGCGTCCGAGGTGGAACCCGGCTGTATGTGTCCGCGCCACGCCATCAGCAGCGGCACCCGGGAGGACACCTCGTCCATCCAGCGCTTATCGAACCAGCCATTTTCGCCAAGGAAAAAGCCCTGGTCAGAGCTGTACAGGACAATGGTATTCTCCATCAAGCCGCTTGACTCAAGGTAATCCAGCAGTCGCCCGATCTGGCGATCCATGCTTTTCACAGAGGCGGCATAGGTCTTGATATAACGCTGGTACTTCCAGCGCAGGTCCTGCTCCGGCGTCAGATCAGACGACTCGTACTGCTGATTGCCCTCGGCAAACGCCTGCTGCCACAGCGCCTCCTGCTCCGGCGTCAGGCTCCCCCCCATGCTGAGCTTGACATCCATATCGGTCATATAGTCTTCGATGCGCATACGCGCTTCACGCCGCGCCCGCGTCTGGTCACCGAGGTCACGGAACAGGGTATCCGGTTCCTCCATACGCGCATCCTCGTCCCAGTCACGCAACTCCTGGGGGCCGGGCAGCCAGTCGCGGTGTGGTGTCTTGTGGTTGTACAGCAGGAAAAACGGCCTGTCCCCGGCCTTCGCCTGCTGCAACCAGGCGATGGATTTATCGGTCACCAGATCGGCGACGTAACCGGTTGCCTCCTCCACACCGGCAGGGCTCCTGAACGTGGGGTTGTAATAGGAGCCCTGCTCGAACAGATTGTCGATAACCTCCCAGTGATCAAAGCCCACTGGATCACTGTACAGGTGCCACTTGCCGATCACCGCTGTCTGGTAGCCGGCACCCTGCAGCAGGTTTGACAGCGTTTGCTGCTCGCCGTCGAAGGGGCCGGACCACTCGTTGCTGTAGAAGCCATTGGCGTGGCTGTGCATACCGGTCAGCAGTGTCGCCCGGCTGGGACCACAGATGGCATTGCCGACATAGGCGCGATCGAACCGCACACCACTGGCCGCTATCCGGTCGATGTTCGGCGTCTTCACGAGGCTGTCGCCATAGGCACTGACCGCCCGCACCGCGTGGTCGTCGGAGAAGATGAATACAATATTCGGGCGCTCGCCAGCACTGGCGGGTACACTGCAACAGGCAATCGCCAGTGCCGCACTGACACAGGCGATTCGCGGCATAGATCCATTCCACATCGTACTGTCCTTCTGATTGTTATCGATTGCGGCGCGCACCAACCACCCGTTCGGCATGCGACCTGCCAGGCAGATCACGACGTGTGCGACGCGAGTATTATCTGTTTTTCACCGCACCGGCATGCCGCACAGGCAGTGGCTCAGGAACTGCCCCGCCAGCACTGCGCGTACATTTTTGCCGCCAAGGTAGGTTCCCCCGCACTCGAAGTGAAGGTGCGAAGCTGCTACATAATTGGCTTTTTCTGCTATTCTTTCGGATATCTGCCACGCTGCGCGCAGCCACTGTCGGCCATAGGAGACGACCGCGCCCCGGCCTGCTGCCGCGCAGCCACCACACAACAATAATGCAGTGCATGCAGGAAACAGCGAACAGTATGGGGAAATTGACAGAGATCGGCCCGATCGAGGAAGCCGCCAGGCTGTGTTACCGCTGGCATACCGGAAATGCCGTGGACGAGGCGGGGTTGCTGGCCATTGGCGATGTGTTCGGCTCACCCTTGACCCGGCAACAGGTACAGCAGATCGCTAACCGCATGCAGCGGGACGACAGTTTTCGCGACTTGCAGTCAGAGATTGTGGCGCGCTGGAAACACCGTTTTGACAGCGCCGCCGTGCTGGGCGAGAGCGACGCACAGGCTTTCCTGCAGGAACTGTTTGTCTCGTTTGATCACAACCTGCTGTTCCAGCACAACGTGAGCGCGAACTGCACAGTCATCGAGCGCGGCAAAGTCAGTGACAGCCGCACTTACTATGCGGGGACCATGCCCTGCTGGACCCTCCACCTGACGACCGCAGGCAGGGCACTTTACCTGAGCGACCATTTCGAGTTGGAGGCGGGGCCGGGCGACCTTGTGTTGTTCGGCCCGGAGGCAACGTTTCACTGTGGCCGGCACCCGGGCGCCCGTCACTGGTCACATCACTGGGCCCTGTTCCAGCCACAGCTGCACTGGGGCGACCTGCTGGAGTGGCGACCGCTGGACACCGGCGTCTACCATGCGGCACGAAACGACACCCGGTCCCTGGCGAAAATACAAAGCGTGTTTGAGGAATTGGTGGAGGTCAGCCAGGAATCTTCACCCATCCAGACAGACCTGCAGTACAACCGGCTGGAGGAGCTGTTGATACGCGCCCGGGGGCTGAGTACACCGCTGGATGATGCTGTCGACAGGCGCATCCAGAAAGCCTGCGATTATATGCGCCGCAACATCGCAGCGGGATTCCGGCTGGATGAGGTGGCCGCCGCTTGCAACCTCTCCACATCGCGACTGGCACACCTGTTCAGGGAGCGTATGGGCATCAGCCCGAAATCCTGGAGCAACAATATGCGGCTGCAGCAGGCGCGCAAACTGCTGTTGGCAAACAACGATGACATCAACCTCGTCGCCAGGCGGGTTGGCTATGAAGATCCTTCACAGTTCAGCCGCTACTTCAAGAAGAGCATAGGCTGCAGCCCTCGGGAGTTTCGCCAGTTATTTGGCCGCCAGCCAAGGCCAGAGACGGCGAACAACACGGTGGCCGCTGTCGCGGCGAGCAGCGGCAATCGCTGACCAGCGCTGCCGAAACATAGCAGGAAAAGTCAAGTATGTAGCAGCTTGGCGCATTCATTTCTGCGGCGGTAACGCCTAACTTGGTGCGGCGAACAGGCGTACGCTCCATACAATAATCCGGCGCCAATCCAGACAGAAAATCTCAGCGAGAATCTATAATGAAAACAATCGCACGACGGACACTGCTTTCCACAGGTCTCATTCTCCTCGGCAGCGCCACCATTGGCGCGGCAGCGAGTGAGGCGCCACTCAGGCTGGAGGAGGTGATCGTCACTGCCACCAAGCGCGCATCCAACCTGCAGGATGTGCCGATAGCCGTCACGGCGCTGTCCAACCGGGAACTGGTCAATGCGCTGGTGGGTAGTTCGGAAGACCTGGCCCAGCTGGTTCCGTCGCTGAACCTCAACAAAGGCATCAACCCGCGACAGACCTCCTTCAGTATCCGCGGCATCGGCACCGTGACATTCAGTTCCGGTATCGAGCCGAGCATCTCAACCATGCTGGACGGCGTGGTCATGGGACAGTCCGGCATGGCGTTTGCACAGCTGGTCGATATGCAGCGGGTGGAGGTACTGCGCGGCCCGCAGGGCACCCTGTTCGGCAAAAACGCCTCCGGCGGCGTCGTGCATTTCATCACTCGCGATCCCACCGATGAGTTTGAGGCAGAAGTGCGCGGCTACGCCACCGAGGATGAGGAATACCGCTCCAGCTTCACCGTGTCTGACCGCATTGTGGACAATCTCTCGGGACGGCTGACCGGCTACTTCAACAAGGACGAGGGCTGGATAGAAAATGTCTACGACGGCGACTCCGTGAATGACTCCGACGACTGGGGCATCCGCGGCAAACTGATGTGGGAGCCCACCGACACCCTGCAGTTCAAGTGGAGCAGCGATTACAGTGAATTCAAGTCCCACTGCTGCGTGGTGGCCCTGCGCTCGATGGATGTCTACCCCGCGCAGCCACCGAACAACCAGGCGCAGGTAGACAACATCCTGGCGCAGCTGGCCCCGGTGGTACCGGGCGATGAAAACCGCAAGGTCAACCTGAACGGCGACCTCACCACAGATACGGACGCCTCCGGCCATTCGCTGGAAGTGAACTGGGATGTGGGCGAACACACCGTCACTTCGATCAGCGCCTACCGCGACTGGTCGCAGAACTCGCGCGGCGACAACGACCAGTTGCCCATCGATGCGCTCGGGTTCCTGCAGGGCGGCAAGTCCAAGCAGCACCAGTACTCACAGGAACTTCGGCTGACATCCCCCGCCGACCAGTTCATTACCTATGTGGCGGGCCTGTATTATTTTGACCAGACCGTCGACCGCAAGTTTGATCGCTCCTTCGATGTCACCGGCAGCAACCGCACTGAATCAGCCGCCGATTTCAGTGTCGACTCCCTCAACTACGCCGCATTCGGCGAGGCTGTCACGCATTTTGCAGAGCGCTGGCGCCTCGTCACCGGTCTGCGCTGGACCCACGACGACCTCAAGTTTGACTACGAGCGCGTCGGCAGCACACTGGGTGCCGAGCCGCAACCGTATTTCCAGCGCGACACCGATGAAAGTAAATGGACGGGAAGAATCGCGCTGGAATGGGATGTCACTGATACCGCGATGACGTACTTCAGCTACGCCCAGGGCTATAAAGGTCCCGCATTCAACGTCGGCTTCGGCTCCACGCCAGACAACACCGATCCGGTCGACCCCGAGACCAGCCACGCCTATGAACTGGGCCTGAAATCCACCTGGTTTGATGACCGACTGATTTTGAACGTGGCGGTATTCCACACCAAGTTCGACGACTTCCAGGCCAGCGCCGCCGAGTTCACCCCGAAGCTGGATGAGAACGGCAACCCCGTTGATGAGGACGGCGACGGACAGAACGACGGTGTTTTCGCTTTCGTACTGGCCAATGTCGGCAAGGTGGAAACCCAGGGTGTTGAGGTGGACTTCACCGCCCTGCCGATGGAGAACCTGACCGTGACCGGCGGCATCGCCTACGTGGATGCGCAGATCAACGAGTTCCTGGGCGCGGGCTGCTCGTTCGGCCAGAGCTTCCGGGGTGTGGGCTACAAGGGGCAGACCACCTGTGCCGACAGCCCGGCGACGCAGAACCTCGGCGGCGGCGACTTGCCGTCGACACCGGAGTGGAAATTCACGCTGGCAGCCAGCTACCTGATCCCGTTGCAGAGCATGCCGTTCGACCTGTCGGTCAACGGCAACTATCGCTACCAGGACGAGGTGCAGTACACCATAGAACAGGATCAGTACACGACCGAGGACGACTACGGGATTCTCGACCTGTCACTGGTGGCACTGGACCACGAGGATCGCTACACGCTGACGCTGTTCGCGAAAAACGTGTTTGACGAGTGGTACGTCTCCGGCATCATGTCCCTGCCCGGCAACTTCACACCCAATGGCTACGGCCATCAGGTGCCGCGCTACGCCGAGCGCACCTTCGGCGTGGAAGCCCGCTACCTCTGGTAGCGGCAGCACACGGCGTGTATGGGTCCCCGCTCGCCGTGGCCGCGGTGCCGCGATTGCGGTCCTCGCGCAACTTGCCAGCCCGCTCAATCCTTGATAAATGTGTAGGCCTGCCGCACCGACATAAGCCGCGCCACCCAGTGGCGCCATGCAATAATAAAATAGCAAAGGACACTCTATGAACACCTCTCGATTCGCACGTCATCTAGGCGCACTGCTTCTCATCCTGCCCGTGGCCAACGCGCAGGCACAACAGCTGGAGGAAGTGGTGGTCACCGCACAGAAGCGGTCAGAAAGCCTGCAGGATGTCGCGATTTCCATCGCCGTTGTCAGTGGTGCCGAACTGGCAGACCTGAATAAGACCCAGATCGCCGACCTGTCGCGGCTGGTGCCGGGCTTTACCTTTTCCGAGGGCACCAGTGATGCCGGGCGCAACATCCTCATCCGCGGTATCGGCACCAACAGTTTCAGTCGCTCGGTGGACCTGTCAGTGGGCACCGTGGTCGACAACGTCGCCTCCGGCAGCCTGTCAGGCTCTGTGCTGGACTTCAGCGATGTGCAGCGCGTGGAAGTGCTGCGCGGCCCGCAGGGGATGCTGTTCGGCAAAAACTCCAGCGCCGGCCTGCTGAACATCACAACCTATAACCCCACACCGGAGCTCACCGCGGGTTTTCGCACCAGCTACGGCAGCAACGACCTGGTCAACCTGTACGGTTACGCCTCCGGACCAATTGTGGAGGACACCCTGCTGGGGCGTATTTCGATGTACAGCAACACCATGGACCCGATTATCGACAACCAGTACCCCGGCGGCGACGATTTCAACGACCGCGATGAATGGGGCGGCAGGGGCAAGCTGCGCTGGTTGATCACTGACGATTTTGATGCCCAGTTCAACTACACCCATATCGAGCGCAAGCACACCTGCTGTGTCGCCGCACTGCGCCAGGTGACCCCGGGTAGCGTCGCCGACCGCGAGGGCGGGCCGGTGGGCCCCAAGAACGACAAGGTACTGGACAATGATACCTCCAAGGGCGAGACCAAGGTCGACATCTACAGCATGGAGCTGAACTATTCGCTCGGCGACTATTTGCTGACCTCGATTTCGGCCTACACCAATGAGAACGTCTACGGTGCCGCCCGCGCCGACGACTATGTGCGCACGGCGCTGCCACTCAATGACAGCTTCGAGAAATACGAGCAGTACACACAGGAACTGCGCCTGACCTCGCCCGCCGACGGCACCATCACCTATGTCGCCGGCCTCTATTATTTCTACAAGAAAGTTGATCGCGAGTTCTATCGCTACATCGATCTTTACGGCCTTGACCTGGCCGCCTCAGGCGCGCTGTCCGTGACCAATCTCAGCAAAACCGATAACGAGAGCTTCGCCGGCTTCGGCCAGGCCACCTGGAACATCACTGATCGCAGCCGCCTGTCACTGGGCGGGCGATACAATTTTGACCAATTGGGCCACAAGCAGACAGTCGGCTCCTTCCCCGGCACACTGCCGGAGGCGCCGCCCGGCTCGATCGACCAGAACGACCACGACCAGGCGGGCTCCTGGCGCCTGATGATCGAACACGACATCGCCGAAGATGCCATGGTGTATGCCAGCTATGCCAAGGGCTATAAAGGCCCCGGCTCCAACTCCCTGCCCTCCGGCCCCACCAGTGGTGAAGTGTTCGTCGACCCCGAAATACCCACCAGCTATGAACTGGGGGTCAAATCACAGTGGTTCGAGAACCGCTTGCGAGTGAATGCTGCGGCCTACTACAGCACCTTCAAGGACTTCCAGGCCTCAGCCCAGGTCGCGGGCGCCTTCCCGCCGATTTTTTTCCTGACCAACGCCGGTGAACTGGAAACCCAGGGGGTGGAGTTGGAGGTCAATGCGCAACTGACAGAGAACTTCGCGGTCCAGGGGTCGCTGGCCTACACCGACGCGACATTCTCCGACTGGCCGGATGCACCGTGTTACGCACGCCAGACCGAGGCCCAGGGCTGCATCAATGGGACGCAGGACCTGTCGGGCGCGCGCATGCCGAACTCCCCGAAGTGGTCCACCTATCTCGCTGGCACCTACTACCTGCCCATTCCGTCCATGCCGTTCGACGCTTTCGCCAGCCTGAACGTGTTTTATCGCGACGAGGTACAGTTTGACACCGCCAACAACCCGCTGCTGGTGGGCGACCCCTACAATACCTTCGATCTCTACACAGGCATCGCCGCGCAGGATGGCAGCTACCGGGTACAGTTCTATGTGCAGAACCTGTTTGACCAGTTCTATGTCGCCAGCATCGGAGGCCAGGAGGTAGTGGGTGCGGAGGCGGCACAGATACTCGACTACACCTACAAGCGCCGTTTCGGTGTATCGATCCAAATGGACTGGTAGGTCGCCCGCCGGTAAGCCCAGAGTAAGGGTATTTCGCCAGCGGCATGGCTTTCACCCCCAACCGGGCTACCTCGAGCAGACCAACCGGCGCGCTGGCCTTCCTCCGGGACTCAATGCAGTTTCAGGCGCGGCTTCACAATGTGGTTGATCTTGTCGGCCACCACCAGCAGGGAGGCCTTGAACCACCCGTGCAGCGCTATCTGGTGCATGCGATACAGCGAGATATACACCATCCGCGCCAGCCAGCCCCGCACATTGAGACTTTGGCCCTTGCCCAGGTTTCCCATCAGCACCCCTATCGCCGTGTACTGGCTCAGCGACACCAGGGAGCCGTGATCGCGGTACTTGAACTCCTTCAGCGGTTTGCCCTGCAGACCCCTGACGATATTCCTGCCGGCGAGGCTCGCCATCTGGTGTGCTGACTGCGCCCGGGGCGGCACCCAGCGGCCTTCGCCCAGTTCATAGCCAGCACAGTCCCCGATCGCGTAAATAGCGTCATCGGTGGTGGTCTGCAGGGTCGGTCGCACCAGAATCTGGTTGATACGGTTGGTCTCGATGCCCTCGATATCGGCAATAAAATCCGGTACTTTCACACCCGCCGCCCACAGCATCATATCGGCCTTCACCGTCTCGCCACTGGCTGTGACAAAGGCGTTTTTCTCCGCTCTGGCGACCTGTGTGTTGAGGCGGATATCCGCACCCAACTTGGTCAACTCAGAGCGGACGGCCTCGGACACCTGCTCCGCCAGTGCGGGCACCAGTCGCGGCCCCGCCTCCAGCAGCGTCACGCGCAGGTGCTCATTGGTGACCCGCTTCAGTCCGTACAGCGCAAACAAGTGTCTGGCGTTGAACAACTCAGCCGACAGCTCAACGCCAGTCGCACCGCCGCCGACAATTGCGATGCTCAGCGTCCTGGTGGGCTCATCGATGAGCTTGCGGTTGAGCTGGATAAAATGGTTTACCAGCTGCTTGTGGAAGCGCTCGGCCTGCTGTGGCCCCTCCAGGAACTGGGCGAACTGCGCCACACCCGGCGTGTTGAAATCGTTGCAGCCGCTGCCGATGGCGATAACCAGCTGATCGTAGGGCTCACTGCGCTGCGGCAGTACCTCGAACCCGTCGGCATCAGTGACCGGGGCCAGGGAAATACAACGTTTCTCCCTGTCCACACTGCTGAAGCGACCCAGTTTGAACACAAAACCGTGCGCCGCCGCGTGGGCGCGGTAGCTCAGGGAGTCGACTTCGGCATCGAGACTGCCCGCGGCAACTTCGTGCAGCAGCGGCTTCCAGAGGTGGGTCTGGTTCTGGTCGATGAGCACGATCTCGGCCCGGCCCTTGCGACCCAGCTTGTTGCCCAGGTAAGTCGCCAGTTCCAGACCGCCTGCGCCGCCGCCAACAATCACAATTTTCATGAACCTTCAGAGCCTCCGGTTGTTTCAAGGAGCCAGTGCCTTACCCGGAAAGCCAACACCGCAATACTGCGCAGGTACCGTTAAACCACCGCTGTGAGCCCCGGCAACTGCAAGCCACCGGGGGCGTAGGCCGCGCATTTTACCACCAACAGCACAGCGGCTGGCATCGACCCGGCCTGCTTTTTGATGGCACTATTCCCCGTGAAAAGTTTTCGGCCTGCCGCTGTGAGCACTGCCGCTGTCCACCAAACGGCCAGGTAATGGAGTGGTATTGTGATGTGTGTTAGTGTTCCACGCCCTGCCAATGCACCGCTTGCAGGCACACTGGACTAACAACGTGAGTAGCGGCCGCCTCTTTTGACTCCCCCGACCCCAGCCCCTGTTGACGCCTCCGGTAACCACCGAGAGCCCCCCTGGCTGGCGCGAATCCGGTTTGGCCCCGCGCTCGCGGTCGCGCTGCTGGTGGGCGGCCTCATTCGCCTGCTCTATGTCTCCACCTTTCTCGGCTTGCCGGACCCCATCATCGGTGGCGACGGGCTGGCATACCATCTGGAGAGCCTGCGGCTGGCCAACGGGCTGGGCTACACCTCAGCGCTGATCGATGTCGGGGCACAGACTGCACATCATCCACCGGCATGGGTCACCGTGCTGGCGGGCTTTTCAGCGCTCGGGCTGGACACAATTCACGGGCACCAATTGCTGGGCGTGGCGCTGGGAATGCTGGTCATTGTCGTTGCCGCGACCATCGGGCGCATGGTCTTTGGTGATCTGGCCGGTGCGGCCAGCGGCGCGCTGGCGGCCGTGTACCCGGGATTTTGGGTGCTCGATGCGCAGATACTGTCAGAGCCGCTCGCCCTGTTGATGCTGGGTATCTCCATAATCGCGTTCTACCGGTTCTCGCGACAGACAGATGTCCGCAACGCGATTCTGGTCGGCATCGCCGTGGGGTTGACTGCTCTGACACGACCGGAGCAGGTCGCCCTGCTGGTATTGCTGGCGCCGATACTACTCAGGGCCCGGACCGTGAGCCTGCTGCGGCGGGCACTGCTCGGCCTGGTTGTGGTCGCCATCGTAGCGGCGCTGATGAGCCCATGGATCATCTACAACGCCAGCAGGTTTGAGCAGCCGGTGCTGATCTCGTCAAATATGGGCACCAGCCTGCTGACCGGTAACTGCAGCACGACATTTGAGGGCGAGCGCAAAGGCTTCCACGACCGCAAGTGTATGCGTCTGGTCAAGACGCCTGAGGGAGGCGCAGACCGCTCTGTGATCGACCGGCTGCACCGGGACGCGGCCATTGCCGAGATTCGCGGCAATCTGGACAAACTCCCATCGACCATCGCGGCCCGATACGGTCGCGCATTTGGCCTCTACCAGACCAGCCACACCGTGGCAGAGGTCGCTGCCTGGCACCGCACCCCGACATGGCCGGTCTGGGCCTGGGTAATCTCCTTCTGGGTGCTCGCGCTGCTGGCACTGCCCGGAATAGTCACGGCATTGCGCTCAGGCATTGATATCCTGCCGCTGGCGGTACCGGTTCTGGTGATGATCGGGGTGGTCGCCGTGTTTTTCGGGGAGCCGAGGTATCACACGATGGCCGATCTGAGCTTCGTGGTGTTCGCGGGTTTCGGCCTTGTCACGCTGGCGCAGCGTCTGGCCACCAAAGGCCGGGCACAGGGCTGAGCGGCGCGGCTGTCAGCCGCGCTCAGGACCGCTCTCGGTTGAGGGCTGCGAGTTTTCCTCGGCGGCTTCGCTATCCGTGGTGTCAGCCGGTTTCTTGCCGAGCTTCAAGGCGCGCTTCAAGGGGTACCAGAATACCGCGAGCAGGGCCAGCAGCAGGGAGAACACTACACCGATCACCGTACCGACAACACCCAGGCCAAGTCCCGGGCCGGTGTAGGCAGCCGCCATTGGACTGAGTGCGAGCGCCAGGGCAAGAACAGACAGCGACCTCATGGTTTACACTCCTCCCAGAATTGATGACTGAAAAAGCCGGGCTCCAACCTGTAGGCCTCCGACAGATGCAGCGTGGTACGCCGCTCGGCATTGTATGTGTTTATAAAAGTAAACACCAATTCGCCGCTATCATCCAACTCCAGGACCCAGCCCTGCGTGGAACTGGTGATCATCCGGGTGCCGTAGCCGGTCAGGTTCTGTCGCGCATTGATGATCGAGAACATCGAGTACTCGCTGCCGTCAACAATGATCTCGTGCTGCAGGGTATCCGGGTCAATTCGGACAATATCTGAATGCCCCTCCCTGGCGCCCGACATATTATTGCTGAAGGTCGTTATCGCGCCGTTTTCCCAGTCGGGATCGTGCTGGCGGTTGGCCGCACCCACACGCCACCACTTAATCTGCAGCGTCTGGGGGTCAAGCACGAAAACCAGGTTGAGGTTGCGATAACTCAGCAGCAGGTCACCGGCGCTGAAAGCCGGGAACTGTGACGCCTGTGACACAGACAACTCGTCGATATCATTGGCGTGAGAGGCGTCGTACACATACTTGAGTGTCAGCGCATTCTGCCGGATATCAAACAGGTGCACGGAATCATTTTCCAGCATCACATCTTTCATATCGATGGACTGAACAACCGCGCCGGTAGTCGCATCGACTTTCTGCAGCCTCGGGAACGTCGCGGTATGGACCCCTTCCCATGTCCAGAAAAAGGCATTGTCCGCCGTCATGGATACCGTGTGGTGGTACAGACCCTCGAGGTTCCACACAATGCTGCCACAGGCATCGACCCTGACAATACCACCGCCCTCCTCGCCCATCACGTAGATCACCGAGCCATCCGGCAGCAAGGCCAGCCCGTACATATTCTTGGCGCGGTCCGGCTTGGTATTCTGCGGCAGATGCTCGGTGGAGAGTTTCCAGCTATGCACGACATCGCCCGCCGGCCCTATCAATACCCCGCCCCAAAAGGACTGCTCGAAATCCATCGCGCCGAAAACGGCCCGATAGCCCGCCTGCTGCCCGGGCCGGATATACACCTGCGGGTTCTCGCGCGCCGTGCCGGCATCCGGCAGAACCAGTGGCCGCGCAAGCTCGGTGATGGCCACGGGAATTTTGGAGTCATAGACAAAAAGTGCATCGGCGAAACCGAGTTGGCTCAGCAATTTCTTCTGGGTTGAGGTCTCACTGGTGGCGGCCGGCGGCTCCCACGTCACAAAGTCCCGGAGTTGCACGATGTAGTGATAGGGAAAAATCTTGTACTCGCCCACAGCAAAGCCAAGCGCCAGCATGGCAACACAGGCAAGATAGGCGACGGCAAGCTTCTGGACTGTATTCATAAACACACTATCGCTATATC
Source organism: Halioglobus sp. (assembly GCA_020443425.1). GTDB lineage: Bacteria > Pseudomonadota > Gammaproteobacteria > Pseudomonadales > Halieaceae > Marimicrobium. The sequence goes on along the minus strand of JAGRIE010000012.1, from coordinate 55,410 downwards.
AGGGTTGGTTTGCCTACCGCGGGGCTGATGCAACTGCGTCAGAATTTGGCGGCCAGCAACCGCTGGTAAGTCTGTCGGGCGGCGACCAGCACTGGCTCATCCACAGCCTCTGCCGCGTGACCCGCAAGCGGCGCGATGCGGCTGCCTATCGATTCCCTGTATGGCGCGTCCAGCAAGGTCATCAGCCTGGCGAGCACTCCGTCGGGATCATCACAGAGGTCTTCATACGACAGGAAAACGGTGCCGCCCTGGTCGCAGTCAAGGGCGTGATTATACGCATGAATCCACTGCGCGAGCCAATACTCAACGGCGTCCGGACTGGCCGCCGGCAGGGTTTGCCCGGCTAACCTGAACGGCTTGTGGTTCAGGCCAAACTCGTAGTGCCCGAGCCAGTTCATGTATTTCAGCGCAAACGCATCAGCCGTGTGAATCGCAGAAAAATTCCTGTGCTGGCGCCACAGCGACAGCGCGTGCTGTAACGGCTCCCGGAACGGGACAATCACAGTGGCATCCGGGAATGCCTGCTGCAACCCGCTCAAACGCAGTAGATTATTATTGTTCTTTGACAGGTAGCGGGCACCGCCATCACCTTGCACACTGCCAACCACAGAGGCGACATAGCGCCTGAACTGCTCGCGGGCCGCCGGGTTGAGGCGATGCGGGGCCAGGTGGTCGTCAAAAATATAGTCCCTGCCATAAAAAACACGCCAGAACACCTCCTCGAAGGCCTCCGGGCTGTCGTAATCAACGGTTATGGAGTCGCCATGGGCTCTCTCTGTCGCCGGCATATCCTGCCGGAATTTTGCGGACAGCCTGCGCCAGGTGGTTGGCATCAATACAAACGGCATATCGCGGTAGGTCAGCGAACGGAATACCCCGCTCTGGTACAGGCTGCGCAACAGGATTGTCGTTCCGGCCCTCGCGAGGCCGGCGACGAACACCGGCGCACCTTCCATGCCTTCGACATCGGGTTTACACAGCATTTGCTCGATGTCGAATGACATCTCTGCCACCGCGGACGAACCCAGCGCCAGTTCATGCAGCAGTCTGTCAAAACGCGAGTATTCCCTACCTAGCAAAACGCCCCCTGAGCCAGGCGTAAGCGATGGCGCAAACTGTCGAGGCGATCAAGCCCGGCGGGGATGAAAGCAGCGCGAGCACAGGCTCGCCGGTCAGCCTGAAATAGTCGATAACCAGTGCAGGGAGCAGCGCCAGCGCAATAAACACCAGCATCCAGGCCGCCAGCTTCAGTGTATTGCCGAGCGACTTTCCCGCATAGGCCAGCATCACCTTTTCCTTCCAGTGATCGGAAATATGCGGGGATGCAACCGTGTGCATCGCCTTCTTCGACACGCGCCAGAGATCATCGACCGCCCGCCGCACTGGAAGCCGCAGGAACACCTCGACCGCCCAGACGGACACTACTGCAATAATCAGGTATTCCATGCACAGCGCCGCGGTCTCAATGCGGCTGCTGCTCCAACCACAGCATCAGCAGCTTGTAGAATATGGACAGGATCACTGCACCGGCGAACAACCCGACTATGCCGGACATGATCATGCCGCCGATTGCCCCGACCAGTATCACCGGCATCGGGATATCCAGTCCCCGCCCCATCAGCATCGGCTTGAGAATATTGTCACTGGCGCCCGCCACCAGTTGGTACACAGTGAAAATCACCGCCGAGGTGGTGTCCGCCGTCGAGAAGACATAGATCATAATGGGTGCGAGCACAATCAGCGTCGGCACCTGGGCTATGGCCAGGAACAGGATGATGACCGTCAGCAACGCCGCCGCCGGTACGCCCATCACAAACAGGCCGATGGCAATAATGATGGTCTGGATCACCGCAACACCGACCACGCCCTGCAGCACACTGCGCACCGTTGCCACTGTCAGCGGCGCCCATTCCCCGCCCGGACTGAGCCCGCCCACGCGCACAAAAAACCGGTGCGCGGCTGAACCACAGCTTTCGGCAAAGGTCATGAAGCCGCCGGCGATAATCAGTGCCGCCACCAGCATCAGCACCCCGACCAGGCTGCTGCCGATGCGCTTGACGACACCGGTGGCCACCTCTTTCAGCTGTGAGGAATTGTCCGCCGCAAATTTCTCAAGGTCATTGCTGGCGTTGCTCCAGACACTGTACAAGCGCTCTCCGATCAGCGGCCAATCCTGTACCTTGGCAGACGGAGGCGGCACTTTGTAACGGCCCTCCTCCAGCGCCACACTGGCCTCCTTCAGCGCACCCACTGTGGCATCCATCACCGACCAGGTGGGCGCCACCAGCGCGACGATGAAAAACAGCGTAACCAGGGTGGAGGCCAGGCCGCGCCGGCCACCCACTTTGGGCTCCAGCCATTTCACCAGGGGAAACGCCGCCATCGCGATAATCGCGCCCCACAGGATAGGCGTCGTGAACGGCTTGACAATATCGTAGGCCAGCGTCAGCAGCATCAACACCAGCCCGATGCGCAGGAATGACTCAATCATATTGCGCACGAATATCGGGTCGTACCCCGCACCAGAATTCTTGCTATCCATATTGCTCTCCTTGTTTTCGTTCATGCTCTACTTCCTCGCGCGCTTGCTGACCCGTCCAATCATACTGGCTACAACCACCGCCATATAGAAGGTACCGACGATAGCCTCCAGATAAGCCAGGGTCCGGGTGACCGGAATCGCTGGCGAGATATCGCCGTAGCCTACCGTCGACAATGTAACGTAGCTGAAATAGGTGGTGACACCAAAATTGTCGTGCCAGTCCTGATGCTCTATCCCATGGATACCCTCGGGCCAGATTTCCAGTGCGATCAGGTACAGTACCGTCCAGATAAGACCCAGCAGCAGATAGACGGCTATCGTGCCGACAATGGTGTTGGACTCAATGTGCCCGGAGAACAGCACCTGCTGCGCGGCGGCATAGGCCATGCCACAGTAGAATATCAAGCTGACGCTCAGGCCTATCAATGGCTCGGCCGTCCAATCCGTGAATTCACGCACCACATTGCTCATCATCAACAGAACCAGCATCACGCCCACAAAGAACCGCCACTGCCTGGAGAGATTCAGGCTGAAATAGGCGACCAGTTCAGTGACGAACATCACTACCTGCAACAGTAGGTGGCCCTCGCCGTCCGGAGTGGAACTGACAAAGGCTGACGACAGTAGCAATATCACCAGGCTCGCGGTGAAATAGTAGAAATTATTGTGCGAATCGACAGTGTCCAACATTTCGTCCTCTAGTGGTCCTGATCAGCGCTACTGCGCCATCACCATAACTGAAGCAGTCAAACCAAAGCGCAGTTCCACATTCTCGGGAACCTGCTCCAGTTTTATGCGCACGGGGATACGCTGTGCCAGCCGTATCCACTGGAATACCGGCTTGATGCTGGGCAACAGGTTAAAGCCGGTATTGCCGTCTGAAGGCGCTATACCCCAGCCCAGCGACTCAACGCGACCCTGCAGGGGGGTGTCCGGATAAGCCATCAACGTTACCCGCGCCGGGTCACCTATCTTGAACTTGCCTATCTGGCTCTCGCGAAAATAACCGAACACCCAGAAGCTGTTGCTGTCTACCAGCGCCAGTATGGGGCTGTTGGCGACCGCCTGGGTGCCGATCTGGAAGTCCACATTGGAGACGTAACCGTCTACCGGCGCATGGATTTTTGTGTAGTCGAGGTTGAGCCGGGCACCGCGCAGGGTCTCGGTAACCACATCGATCTGGCTAAGCGATTCCTGGTAATTGGCTTCGCGGCGATTGAGGTCTTTCTGCGACACTGCCCCCGGGTCCCTCTTGAAAATGTCCTGTAACCGATCGTACTCGATGCGCGCGGCACGGGAACTGATGCGGGCACGCTCCAGGTTCGCCTCGGCCTGCGAGATGGCGATTTCAAACGGCTCCCTGTCGATTTCAAACAGCAGGTCGCCGCGACGCACGTACTGGTTGTCGATGACAGCAATACGCGTCACCATACCGGAGACCCGTGGTGCGATCTGGATGACATGGCCACGCACCTGCCCGTCTCTCGTCCACGGATTATGCAAGTATTCATCGACAGCGTGGTAGGCATACCAGCCCACCAGTGCTATCACCACCAGGTTAATGGTGCCCAGGCCGATTTTTTTGATTAACTGCAACGATTGCGCCTCTTTATATCCGGATCCAGTAGGTATTCATCAGCAACATATACAACAGCATCAGCGTCAAAAAAGTGGTCGAAGGGAACATGATATAGCGGCTCAGGCGCAATTTGTTCAAAACTATCGTACTTATCCATGCCCCCAGCAGCGCCAGTGAGAACACCGGCAGCATGGGTGACAGATACACATCACCTAGCGCCAACTCGTGCGGGACACTATTCACTGCGATCCTCCCCGCTGAGTGTCTGCGGCTGCAGGTAGTCGCCCCAGTTCGTGCGCGACTCCATCTGCTTCACCGTCTCGGGGTTCACCACCGGCTGGTTGCGGAAAGACTCCCAGCCGCCCCCCATGGCCTTGTACAGCGCGACAACCTGGTTGGCAATGCTGCCCCGGGTCTGCGCATACGCATCCTCGCGCAGTGTCATAGTCTCGACCGTGCTCAGCAAACGCTGGTAACTCACCAAGCCGTTATTGTACTGGTTGAACGAGATATTGAATGCACGTATCGCCGCTTCCACCGCACCGAAGTCAAACTGGCTCTTTTGTACATTGTTATGGTAGCCCTCGAGCGCATTGGACACCTCCTGGACCGCCCCCAGCACACGCTGGTTGTAATTGGTCAGGCTTTCCTGGAACAGGGCATCCTCGATTCGCACGCGATTGCGGATGCGGTCGTACTGGAAAATGTTCCAGCTGAACCCCGGCCCGATGGTCGCGGTGACCGAATCAGAGAGGTCAAAACTGTTGCTGGAGCGCACCGTTTGGCTGACACCGACGGAACCGAACAGGAAGAACTGCGGGTACAGGTCCGCCTCAGCCAGGCCGATACGGGCACTCTGGGCACGAGCCTGCAGCTCTGCCACCTGCAGATCGGGTCGTCGCATCACAACACTGGCATCCACTGTGTTTGACAGCTCTGGCGCCACCGGTATCACTGAGTACTGGCTATAATGCGCTGCGGCATTGCCCGGTCGGCGGACATCACCCAGGCGCTTCTCAAAGTCGGGCACAGCGCGCCCGGCAGCTGCAGTGAGCAATGGCTCTATCTGCTGGGGGATGGTGCCGAGCAGGACAGCGATCGCATTGCGCGCCTGCAACCTGGCAATATTCAGTGAGGGCAGCGTCGATTGTGTGGCAAACAGCTGGGCTTTCGCCTGCTGCACATCCAGCTCCGACACATTGCCGGCATCAAACTGGACCTGGGTCATTTCCACAACGCGCTGCTGGATCGCGATATTCTGCCGCGACAGGTACATGCGCTCCTCGGCGGTACGGTAGTTGATGTAATTGCGCGCGATCTCGGCGCTGACTGACACCAGCACATCATGGTAGGAGGCGATAGAGGCGTAGAGACTGGCCTCACTGGACTCAATGCCGCGGGCATACTTACCCCAGACATCCATTTCCCAACCGACATCCAGGCTGGAACCGGCAGACTTGAACCAGTCTTCATTGCGGTAAAGGGCGCTGACATTGCCGTCGAGCTGCTGTTGCTGCGGGAACAGCAGCGCATCACTGATACCCAGGGCGGCCCGCGCCTGCACGATACGCAGACCCGCTGCCTCTACGCCCAGGTTCTGCCGCGCACCGCGCTCGACAAGCTGGCTTAAAACCGGGTCGTTGAACAGCTGCCACCAGGCATCCACCTGGCTCGACGCCTCTGCGGCTGCGTCCTCACTCCACGCGGACGGCAGCCCCGGATGCGCTCCCGGCTCGTAGTCGGGCCCCACCGCGGTACATCCGGCCACCAGTGCGAGCAGCACCGACACGCATAACCCACGCATGGCGGCCACTTTCGAGCCCGTCAAACCAGGTAATACTAGAATCGTGTTTCCCCCATGCGTTGCCAGTCAATCGCCTGCTGCGCGGCGGCGCAATCGAGCAGCGCCAGGTATATTGACGCCTGCAGGTTCAGGTAGACGTAAAATTGCGCCAGTTCGTGTGGATCATACCGGTCCAGGTAATCATCGCCCAGCAGTTCATCGAGTCGCTCCTCGATGTCGGTGAAACGGCCCTGCCCCTCTGGCACACTCGCGACCGGACCGCACCGGGCCAGACTATCGCACAGGTGGGCGATGGTTTTCACACCACCCCTGCGTTTTGCCGCGGTGATAAGGTCATTGTCGCTGAATTCCCGACAGCGCACAGCCAGCACCTGTAGCTGCGCGTAAAGCAGCTCGCAACAACTGTTCAGCGCAGCGACCTGCCTGGCGCCATCATCGGCAAATGCGGTGGCATCTACCCTCGGCCCCCAGGCCTCCATCTTGCCAAGCAGGGCGGCGCCGCCGAGCAGAAAGTTGCGCGGCACCCAGCTTGCCATGCGCTGCGGGCGGGCGCTGCGCTTCAACCAGCGGGCACAGAGCCTGAAAAAACGGCGCCGCAGACTTTCGTAAACGCGCGCGGGTCGACTCGAAAACGGAAAATACATCGCAACGATCAGCGTCGCACACACCATGTAGAACATCAGGATGCTCAACAGTATGGCGTCCACGTGGTAGCTCATGGTGTTCTGTATCCCCAGGGTAAACAGCCCGAGCAGGAAAAAGATGGAGACAGGCCCCTGGAACACATAAAAGCCGATGAAGGCATAACCGAACAGGAATGCGGCCAATTCCAGCCAGTGTGTCAGTTGCGGCAGCAGCAAGACATAGGCCGGCAGCGCAAACAGAAACCCCAGGGTCAGCAGCATAAAAAGCAGTTTTGGCGTCACCGGCGTAAAAGACATCAGGGGAATCAGGATCGTACACAGTGTTACAAACATGAAACCGCCTGGGGGGTTGAAACAGATCCAGATCGCAGTTGCGATCCAGAAAGTGACAAATGCGCGCAATGCGGTCTTCAGGTTTTCCAGGTCAAACTAGTTGAATGTGGGTTTCACACGGGGCCCGGGGCCGCCGCGGAACGATCCCCGATCAAACAGCAGGCTGTCCAGTGCCGCGAGCAGTTCCAGCAGTGTGCGCTGGAGCTTTTCCAGCAGTTCTGCGCGCGCGACAACCGCCGCGACCTCCAGGTGTTTTGCCCCGCGCAACTGCTCGGTATTGAGGTCGATCGCACAGGCCTGTGTCGACCGCGTGCCGCGCTGGCCCCGCCAGGCGGCATCCACTTCGCCAAAAAGTCGCTCCACATGATCCAGCGCCGGCTGGTAGTTGCGAATGTAATCGTCGCACTCCACGGCGTTTCTCGACACCTGTTTCAACGCGGGCAGCAGCAGCGCCTCCATGTCCTCACAGGCCCTGACGACGGCGTTCCACTCAGGCAGGTAGTCCGTGACGCCATCGGCGTGGTTTTTAACGGTGGCAAACTGCGCCTGGAACGCCTGGCTGTCGGCCAGCAGCGTCGTGAGGAATTCGTCCAGCGGCGGCGACGCGCCATCCGCGCGCTGCACCAGTCGACGGAAAGCGGCCTGATAACGCTGCGCCATACCCTGAGCCAGGGTGCGGGTATTGTCCACGGACCTGACAGGCCACAGCAGGCTGGCCACAGCAGTGTAGACGACGACCCCGAACGCCGTCATGAAGGCGCGATCCGCGCCATACAGGAAGGCGCCCTCGGCATCGCCGCCGTTGAACACCATCAGCGTCACCACCGCGGTGAGCATGAATACGGTACTGTCACCCTGATACGCGTTGTAGAGATAGACAACGACGGCGACGGTCACGGAGACCGCCAGCAGATACACCATTCGCTCCTGGGGGAAGAGCGCGATCAGCGACAGCCCCAGAACGGCCCCCAGCACGGTACCCAGCACCCGCAGTACACCCTTCTGCAGCGATTCGGATACCATGCCGGTGGCGGCGATCAACATCACCGTGGTAGCGGCTGTCTGCGGCTGGGGCCACCCCAGGCTCATCGGTAACAGATAGGCGAGCGTCAGGCTGAGAGAGGTTTTTATCGCGTACTGTAATTTTGCCCGGGAGGCTGCAGCGGCTGTTCCGGATTCACTCATTGTAACTCGGGTTCAAAATGGCTGGCGGCACGACCGATCATGCCAGAGCGTCAGTCGGCCAGTATGCAGCACAACGACGCCGGATGACATAGTGCCGGGACGCCATCGGACCGGGGCACGGCGGCGACCGGAGGATGCAGGCCATAACGGTACGCGCTGCCACAGCGGGCCACCCTGTTGCGGGAATAGGCTCTGGTCGCGGGAAATCATCCACACTATACTGAGCGGACGCTTGATAGGCCCCTGCATCCAGAGCCGGAGACCTACTCTTTTCCACTATCCGATAACGAGTAAACGAACCCAGGTAGCCCTATGATGACACCCAGCCAGATTGCCCGCACTGCGGCACTGCTTTTTTGCCTGCCCCTGAGCGCCGCGTTCGCCCAGGACAACCCCGATGCCGACGCCTCCACCAATATTGTCGAGGAGCGCGTAACCGTCGAGAACGGCCTTGTCGAGGTGTGTGGGGAAGGCGACGGCCTCGATCCCTGCCTGGATGCGAATGGCCAGACCTATTCACAGGAAGTCCACGGGCCCGGCATTGACGATGAGTCGGAAAGCACCCTGGCCGCTGAGGCGGCGCGTATCCGCGCGGAATCGCCCGAGGAGTTGAACAAGACCATCACCGAAATGGAGCAGGGCTACAACCCGGACAACAGCGCCACCATGGGGCTGCCGCACTAAATGAAGGAGGAGATGGCCTGTCACAGCTGCGACAAGCTGGTCAGCGTCGCCGGCCTGAATGACGGTGAAAGCGCGTTCTGCCCGCGCTGCGGCCATTTCCTGACCCGCAGGCTGCCCGATGCCTACGGCCGCGTCCTGTCCTTCACCATCGCGAGCATCATTCTGTTGATCATGGCCAACAGCTACTCGTTCCTGTCGTTTTCCTCGACCGGGCTGGAAAGTGTCATCACCCTGAGAGAGACACCCGGTGCGGTATGGAAGTACGGCATGCCGGCAGTGGCGGTGATGGTCGCGGCCTTCATCATCATTATCCCCGCCTTCATACTGCTACTGCTGCTGTTACTGTGTATTCCGCTGCAGGCGGGACAGTACCGGCCGTGGCTGATACCCGTGGCGAAAGGCATTTTCCTGTCCCAGAACTGGTCCATGGTGGAAGTGTTCATCATTGGCGTGATCGTGTCACTGGTGAAAATCGCCGATATGGCGACAGTCGAGCTCGGCATTTCATTCTGGGCCTACGCCGGATTCGCCATCTGCTTTACCCTCGCCATTTCCAGCCTGGACCGCTATCAGTGCTGGCAGCGGATAGAGGCGTTGCAGCGCCAATGACGTCACCGGAAACCACTGCCGCCTCGCGCCACTTGGCCGCCTGTCACCTGTGCTGCAAACTGGCCGACGCTGACCTGCATCACTGTCCGCGCTGCGGCTCCGCCCTGCACCTGCGCAAAAGTGCCAGTATCCAGCGCACGCTGGCGCTGCTGATCACAGCCTGCCTGCTCTATATTCCCGCCAACCTGTACCCGATCATGATCACCGAGCAGCTCGGTAACGCCGAGGGCAGCACGATTCTGGGCGGGGTTGTCATACTGCTTCATCACGGAGCGGCCCCGGTCGCAATGGTCATCTTCCTGTTCAGTGTGATGGTGCCACTGGGCAAATTCATGGCCCTCTTCTACCTGGTCTGGACGGTAAAACGGCATTCACCGGTCAGCGCACGACAGCGCACCACGATGTACCAGATCACTGAATTTATCGGCAAATGGTCGATGGTCGATGTATTTGTGGTGGCAATCCTTGTGGCTCTGGTGCATCTTGGGGGTCTGTTGTCTATCCGTCCCGGATTGGCAGCGCTGTGTTTCGCCGGCGTGGTTATTATCACAATGATTGCTGCAGAGAGCTTTGACCCCAGGCTGATCTGGGACGAAATGGAAGATAAAAAACGTGACGATTGATCAAGCAGACATCAGCCCGGGTCGGAAGTTTTCCGGCATCTGGCTGATTCCGGTACTGGCGCTGGTACTGGGGATTTACATGGTGATCGACAACTGGATGAACGAGGGTCCGGAAATCGAAATCTCCTTCAGCACAGCCGATGGGCTGGAGCAGGGCAAGACCAAAGTGAAGTACCGCGATGTCGAGATGGGCACAGTGCAGTCAGTGCGCCTGAATGACAAATTCGACGGTGTCATCGCCAGCGTCAAGCTGGACCGGCAGGCGCTGCCGCTGCTGCGCAGCGACACCCGGTTCTGGGTAGTCACCGCCCGGGTGGGCGCCGACAACATCTCCGGGCTGGATACGCTGCTCTCGGGCGCGTACCTGCAACTGGCACCGGGAACGGGCGAGGAGGGAGCGCGCCGCTTCGTCGGTCTGGAGCACCCGCCCCTGACACCGGCGGGGGCACCCGGATTGCGCCTGAACCTGACCAGCGACAAAGCGACCTCAGTGACTGCCGGCGACACCGTGCTGTACAAGGGCTATAAAGTGGGCCGTGTCGAAACCATGGAGTTCAAGCCCGCTGACAAACTGGTGCACTACCAGATATTTATCGACGCCCCCTACCACGAGCTGGTCAACAGCAATGTGCGTTTCTGGGACGCCAGCGGGGTGTCACTGAGCGCCAGTGCCAGCGGCTTCAAGGTCCAGACGGGCTCACTGGAATCCATTATATTCGGCGGCGTGTCCTTCGGCGTGCCGGAAGGCGTCAAGGACGGCGGGCCCGTAGCGGCTAACAGCGACTTTAAACTGTACCCCTCCTACGAGGATATCCTGAAGAACCCCTTCAAGTACGGCACTTACTACGTGGTCAGTTTCAGCCAGTCCGTCAAGGGCTTGCTGCCGGGTGCCCCGGTGGAATTCCGCGGCATCCAGATCGGCAAGGTCGACAGGATCATGTTGAAAGAGGGGCAGGCGCTGAAGCTGCGGAGCGGCACCGAGGGTGAGGGTTCACCCATCCCGGTACTGATCTACGTGGAGCCGGGCCTGATGGAATTGCCCGATACCAAAGCGTCAATTGATGTGTTGCGACGGGGTGTCACTCGCGGCGTCCAGGACGGCTTGCGCGCCTCCATGGAGAGCGGCAACCTGCTCACTGGTGCCAAATATATCAGCATCGATTTCTACGCTGATACACCGCCGGCGACCGAGGGTTCGTTTCTTGAATACACCACCATCCCGACCGTTGAGACCGGGCTGACGCAGCTGGCGCAGAGTGTCAACTCCATCCTTCACACCATCGATGAACTGCCGATCGCCGAGACAGTCGCCAGCACCAACAGCGCCCTGGCCAGCCTGAACCAGTCGCTGGCGAGCCTGCAGACCCTGATGGCAAACCAGAGCACACAGCAACTGCCGATGCAGCTGGACCAGACCCTGCAGGAACTGAGGGATGCTATCAGTACGCTGTCGCCCGATTCTGAAGCTTACCAGAGCCTGAATTCAAGCTTGCTGTCGCTCAATCGCACTATGGGCAACCTGGAGTCGCTGACGCGCACGCTGGCAGAGAAGCCCAACGCCGTGCTGGTATCGCCTGATCCAGTGCCCGACCCCATACCCGAGGTGAAACAATGATGAAAGTCGCCGGCTTGTTCCTGGTAGTGCTGCTCTCCGCTTGCGCCAGCCAGCCGCTACCCACCACCTACTATCTGCTGCGATCTGGCCAGGATTTACAGTCCACAGCACTCAGCACCTCGACGCAGTACTCGCTGGGCAGCGTGGAAATTGCGGCCTACCTGGACCAGCCCGGGCTGGTCATGGCAACCGGTAACGGTGAAATGCACGCGGCCAGCCAGAACCTCTGGGCGGAGCCGATCTATGACGGTGTGCGCAACTTCCTCGCCACCGAGATCGCACAGGCCACCGGCCAGCAGTTACTGCCGGCCAAACTCGCCCGCGGCACCACCGTGCTGAATATCCGCATCGACCAGTTGCACGGCACACAGGATGGCCAGGCGCTGATCGTCGCCTACTGGTGGCTGGTCGACGGCGATGAGGTGGCGTCCCTCAACCGTTTCTCTGAGTCGCGGGCGCTGGCGGCCAGCGGTTACAGCGCGCTGGTAGACGCAGAAAAAATCCTGTTGACTGACCTGGCAACGTCCATCGCCACAGCACTGGAAAACCGGACACCTAAATCGGCAGTGGAATAAAGGCTTTGGAGACCACATGCACGGCGCCGGTCACGGCCCTGTTGGCGGAGTCGCCGGCAATGCCGGCCATCATCTCCTGCAGCACGATGATTTCGCCGAACAGGCGTTCAAAACTCAGGTTGTCGACCACGCCCTGGTACTCGTGTGTGATCAGGTAGTGCCGCCCGTCAGGCCTGCGGGCATTCTTCAGTTTCCATAACAGCACCTCCACATTGTGGGCGCTGGCCAGGAACACTGCCGCATCGAGTTGGTCAGGCAGGAACATCTCGGGCTGGTACTCATAGGCATGCCGCAGCATACTGCCCAAGCCCACCGCCAGCGCAAAAACCCTGTCTCCCGTGAAACCGGGGTCGAATGCGAGGTTCATTGCCGCGATATCCTGCTTGTAATCCAGCTCCGCAAACTGCAGCTTGTAGCGGCGCACGGTGAGCTGGGCCAGCCGACCCTCTACCGTCATTCCGGGTATCTTGCGCAGTTGATCGGGGTTGCGCTTATATAGCTTTACCACCAGTTCCTTGACGTCGGCACGGGTCCTGGCGATGAACTGGTCGGCGACCAGATCGATGTCCGACTTGAACAGATTCTTGGCTTCGTAACCTGAACAGGCGCCGACAGCCACCGAGAGCAACAGGGAGAGCACTAACCGCATACCGCAAGTCTACCCCGCGACCCGCACCGGCGCGAGCCCGGCCCACTGTGCGGGCCAACGCGCCCAGGTCGTGTGAACGCCAATATCAAGAGCACTGTCACACAAATAGATGTCCCCCAATACTGCCAAAATGCTATCCTCTGGAAAAAACAGCAACCGGATTGCGTAGCGACTGTCTATATGACCAGGGACCGGAATAGCAGCATACAGGCAGTTGGCTATCCGACAATTGCGCGCAGGGGTACCGGGACATCACTTCAAGACAACACAAATGGCTTTCGCTTACGACCGCACTGCTGGTAGGCGGCGGCTGATATGATAAAAACAACTATCCTGTCACTGCTGCTGGGGGCTGCGGCCCTGTTCGTGGTCCTGACGCAGGTCTTTCCGCCTTCGAATGCACGCGCCCAGCAGGGCCCTGCCCTGGTGTGGAACCCGACCGCCGCTGAGGTTGTCGCCGGCACCGCCACGCTTGCGGGCGATGACCTGCAGCTCGAACTCGACAGTGCCGGCGCCGGTCTGCTGTACCTGGCCAGCAACGTGATCGATACCCGCCACTACTCCTTTATTCACCTTGCGCTGGAGTCCTCTGCACCGGATACAGAAGTCAGTATAGTCTGGACAGTGGACGGGGATCCGCAGAACGCCCATGTCTATACGCTGGAGAGCCAGGCACAGGACTCGCTGTGGCTGTTGACTGATGAGTTGCGGGACTGGGGCGGCAAAATCAGCGGCCTCGGGCTGCGCTTTTCAGGACACGCCGGCGACACGGTGCGCATCAGCGATTTTTCACTGTTCCCCTCCTCCCCATCGCGTCAACTGCTGGCAATCCATTCGGACCTGACGAGTTACGCGCCCTGGAACTCCGCCGCAATGAACACCTACACAGGGGCATTCAATGTCGCGGCCTTCTACCCCACCATGCTCGCAGTCGCCTTTATCCTCCTCAGCCTGCTCGCGTACGCGGCCCTGTTGCGGCTGTTCAAGCGCCGGCTCAGCTTCGACCCGGCCGTAGTCGCGCTGGTGTTTTTTGGCAGCTGGATCATTCTGGACATGTTTTGGCAGAACCGCCTGCTGCACCAGTTGGTGGATACCCACAGGCAATTTGTCGGCAAGAGCACGGAGGAAAAGCTCGCGGTGGGCCCGGACAGGGAGTTGTATGCCTTTGTCTCCACGGTGAAACCGCTGCTGCAACCGGCAGACGCCCGCGTCTTTGTGGCGTCGAATGACAACTACAGCGGCATGCGCACTGCCTATTATTTTTACCCGATGAATGTGTACTGGTCGCTCTACGGGCCGGACTTGCCGGGCAGGAACAAACTGCGCAGCGGCGACTACATCGTATTGATTCCACCGTCGAAATTCCGCTTCGACCCGAAGCTCAACCGGGTTGTCTCCCCCCAAAGAAGGTACTTCGATGTGGAACTGGTCTCATCCGATGCCTTCGCGACCATGGTACGGGTGAAATAGATGGAGACACTGTTTACCCTGCTGGCATTGGCACTACCGGTTCTGCTGGGTGGACTGTGGCTGAACCTGCTTATACCGCAACAGACGGCCGCAAGAGCCGCACTTGTGTGGGGCAATGGCACCCTCCTTGGCCTGCTGCTCATACCCCAGTTCCTATGGGGGCTGGACGCACTGGGATTGCCGCTGTCCTTCGCCACCACGGGTGCACTCACCGGCGTGCTGATCGCCGTGGCAATCACGCTGCAGGGCCACAGGCACACCGGCCCGGCGGTGGCGCCCGCCCGCGCAGCGGGATTCTCCGCCATGCCGGCATCGCACCGGGCGCTGTTCCTGTTACTGCTGCTACTGCTGGCGGTTCGCTGCGTCACCCTCGGGCTTGAAATTCTCTGGCGACCGCTGTTCCCCTGGGATGCGACGATGCACTGGGCGACCAAAGCGAGGGTCTGGTTTGAGTTCGCCGAGATGGTGCCTTTCGTGGACAACCACGCGTGGTTGCAGATGGGGGGCTCGGGGGTTTTCACGGATCGGCACCCCGACTACCCCCACACCATCCCGCTGCTGCAGGTGTGGATGAACCTGGCGGTTGGTCACTGGAACGAAAGCCTGATGAACCTGCCCTGGCTACTCTGTCTGGTGGCAATGGGCGGTGCTTTTTTCGGGCAATTACGCGTCGCCGGCGTCGCACCGCTCACGGCGATGGGTTTCACCTACCTGCTGCTGTCCATGCCACTGGTGAATATTCACGTCGCGCTGGCTGGCTATGCGGACCTGTTCCTGGGTGCGACGTACTGCGCCGGCTTGATGGCATTCCACAACTGGCTGACCACTCGCTCCAGGGCACAGGGAGTGCTGGCTGTGGTATTCGCCCTGGGCTGCCTGCTGGTCAAGAATGAAGGCCTACCCTGGGCGCTGACCTTCATACCAGCACTGCTGCTGGCACCGAGGACCAGGCACAAGCTGGCCAAACTGGCGCTGCTGGTATCACTGGGCCTTGCATTCCTGTTCATACTGATGCAAAAAAACCCGATTATTATCAAAGAGATTTTGCAACTGGTCACAGAGTTCCACCCGGACGGCCTCAATGGCACCATACGCGCTGTCTGGTTGCACGATAATTTCCATCTGCTTGGCTACCTGTTACTGGCCATCCTTCCGATGGGGTTCACCATTCCCGGTGCCTTTTCGCGTAAATACCAGGGCATCAGTGTCGCGCTGGCCTGCGCTGTACTGATGTTCCTGTTCCTGTTCCTGTTCACTGTGTTCGGTGCCGGCGCCTCCAACTTCACCGGGGTCGGCAGGCTCTGTATCCAGCTCGCCCCCGGCCTGCTGTTTCTCTGCGCACTGCTGGTCAACGACCTGCTGGTCAGCGGCCGGGCCGGCAGGGCACCGGCCGCCACCGCCAACTGACGGGGCAGCACCGAAGCCGGCGCTCAGATCCAGATCATGCAGCCCATTTCGAAAGGATGACTCAGCGCGTCATTGCGTGGATACATACGCATCTTGTAGTACTGTAAACCGGCAATTTCGGGCGCCAGCTCGATATTGAACTCGGTCCACTCCTCATCCGTGCCCACCGCCACCAGTTCAGCGACCTGGGCCACATCGACACCGCCGTCTGGCGCAGCGCGTCCGAACAGGCACTCCAGTTTCACGTCGGCGCTGTCCAGCCCGTTCAGGTGCGCGCGCACCTTGAGCTGGATGGTGTCGTCGTAATGGAGATGTGCCGGCGGTTGGAACATCAGCTGCATATGCACGCCGGGCCAGGCCAGGTGCACTTTTTTCTTCCACTGCGCCAGTTCGCGGGCCTGCTGCGCATCGTTTGCCTCCAGCTTGCGGCGCTGTTTCTGTGCCGGCTTATAGAGCTTGTTGACGTAGTCGCGCAACATCCGCTGCGCGTTGAACTGCGGAATCGTGGATTTCATGGACGCCTTGGACATTGCGATCCACTCGCTGGAGTAGCCGCCGCCGCTGCGGTTGTAGTAGGTTGGAATCACCTCGTGCTCCATGGTATCGAGCAGGTCGCTTGCCTCCTCCCGATACCGCTGGTCATGGTCAAAACGCACATCCCGCGGTGTGATAGCCCAGCCATTGGAGCCGTTGTAGCCCTCACCCCACCAGCCGTCCAGCACACTGAGGTTGATCACGCCGTTGAGGCCCGCTTTTTGCCCCGAGGTGCCGCTGGCCTCCTGCGGGTACTCCGGAGTGTTGAGCCAGACATCCACCCCCGCTACCAGTTTGCGGGCGAGCGCCATGTCATAGCCCTCCAGCAACAGGATCTTGCCGATGAATTCAGGTTGCATGGAAAATTCATGGATACGCCGGATCAACTCCTGGCCGGGCTGGTCGGAAGGGTGCGCCTTGCCGGCAAAGATAATCACGACCGGTCGATCCGGATCATTCAGCAAGCGCGACAGGCGCTCCGGGTCGGCAAACAGGATCAGGGCGCGCTTGTAGGTCGCAAAGCGCCGTGCAAACCCCATCACCAGCACATCTTCCTCGGCGTCGTCGATATGCCGCAGCATATGCTTGATGACGGCGTCGCTGGTACCGTTGCGGTGTTGCTGCGCGATCACGGTGTCGTGCACATACTCCAGCAGCTCCTGTTTCAGCGCCTTGCGGACACTCCAGTAGTGGTAATCCGGGATGTCATCCAGACGCTCCCAGTACTGTTCATTCAGCATTTCGTTCTGCCAGTCGTCAAAGCGCAGATCGAACAGGCTGACCCAGTCCTTGGCCAGGAACGTCTCCAGGTGCACACCATTGGTGACATACGTGACCGGGTTTTCGGCAAACGGGATCTGCGGCCACAGCTTCGCCTCCATCTCCGCCGCCACGCTGCCATGAATACGGCTGACACCGTTGTGGAAGCGGGTGCAGCGCAGCGCCAGGCAGGTCATATTGAAGCCATCGCCAGTATTCAGGCCCAGTGCGTACAGCTGTTCGAACGACAGCCCCAGCGCGTCGGCCATTTTTGACAGGTACTTGGCCAGCAGGTGCTGGTCGAAGATATCGTGCCCGGCCGGCACGGGGGTATGGGTGGTGAAAACCGTACCGGCGGCGACCAGCTCCATCGCAGCGTCGAAATCCAGTCCCTGGCGCATCCGCGATGCGCAGCGCTCCAGTAACTGGAACGCGGCATGCCCCTCGTTGATATGCCAGACAGTGGGATGCAAACCCAGCGCCTGCAGTGCTCTCACTCCCGCCACGCCCAGCACCAGTTCCTGCTGCAGACGCATCTCGCGATCGCCGCCGTAGAGCTGGTGCGTGATGGCGCGATCCGCCTCGGAATTGTCCGGGATATTGGTATCGAGCAGGTACAACTTGATATGGCCCGCCTGTGCTGTCCAGACCCGCACCTTGAGCGTGCGCCCCGGGAACTCAACCTCCACAGTCAGGTGCTCACCGCTCTCTGCCAGGGTGGGTACTACCGGCAGATCGTGCGGTCGCGTCGTCGTATGGGTGACCTGCTGGTGCCCGTGCCCATCAATGGTCTGGGTGAAATAGCCCATCTGGTACAGCAGCCCGATCGCGACAAAAGGCAGGCCGACATCACTCGCCGCCTTGCAGTGGTCGCCGGCCAATATGCCCAGGCCACCCGAGTAGATCGGGAAGCTCTCGTGGAAGCCGAACTCCAGGCAAAAGTAGGCGATCAGGTCCTCCTCCGGATCGAACAGCTCGGTCAACTCCGGACGGCCGCGATGATCGCGGTAGGTATTACAGGCCGAAATCACGCGGTGGTACTCCTCCATGTAGGAGCGGTCTGCAACGGCATCGTTCAGGCGCCGCTGGGAAACCCGCCGCAGGAACGCCTTGGGGTTGTGGCCACAGTCCTCCCACAACTGCCGGTCGAGACGGTAGAACAGGCTGCGGATAGACCTGTCCCAGCTGTACATCAGATCATTCGCCATCTCCTTCAGGCCGCTCAGTTCAGCGGGAATTCGCGGTTGAATCTCAAGAGGGAACAGGGACCCGGGCATGGTGGTTTTTACCTCGTCAATCAATTGCGGAGCGATACAGCTCCAGATAGCGTTCTGCGCTGCGCTGCCAGGAGAAATCCTGTGCCATGGCCGCGCGCTGCACGGCCTGCCAGACGGCCGGTTGCTGCCACAGTGCAACCGCGCGCCCGACCGCGCGCAGGAAATCATCCGGCTGCGGCTGCGCAAATACAACACCGGTGGCAACACCCTCCTCCAGGGCCGACCCGGAGGCGTCAGTCACGGTGTCTGCCAGCCCGCCCACCGCCCGCACCACCGGCACCGTGCCGTAGCGCAGGCTGTACAACTGGTTGAGCCCGCAGGGCTCAAACAGCGATGGCATCAGGAAGATATCCGCGGCCGCCTCGATCCTGTGCGCCAGCGTTTCATCGTAGTCCAGTATCACCGACAGCGCATCGGGGCGCCGTGATGCCAGCGCCTGCAGCGTCTCTTCATAGCGTAGATCACCTCTGCCGAGGATGACAAGCTGGGCCGGGGTATCCAGCAGGTCTTCGAGCACCGGCAGTATCAACTCCAGCCCTTTTTGCTCGACCAGCCGACCGACAAACCCCAGCAGTGGGCAGTCCTGTCGCGACGGCAACCCCAACTGCTGCTGCAGGGCGGCCTTGTTCAGTGCCTTGCCGCCCAGGGTACCGGCGTCATAGGGGGTCGGGATGTGCGGGTCACTGGCGGGGTCCCAGGTCTGGCTGTCGATGCCGTTGAGTATCCCGGTCAGGTGGTCCCGGCGCTGGCTGAGCAGACCCTCCAGCCCCATGCCGCCGGGCGACTCGCAGATCTCCCGGGCGTAACTCGGGCTGACTGTCGTGATCTCATCGGCGAACACCAGCCCCGCCTTGATAAAGCTGCACTGCCCGTAGTACTCCAGACCGTGCTCCTGCCAGAGCAGGGACGGCAGACCCAGCCGGTCAAACGTCTGCCGGTCAAATATCCCCATATGCGCCAGGTTGTGCACGGTGAAGACGGTGCGCGGCCGCAGCGGCGCCAGATGCGCCAGGGCGATGGCGGGGCCGCTGTGCCAGTCGTTGCAGTGCAGGATATCCGGCCGCCACGCCAGCGCGGTATCGCTGGTGCTGATCGCCGCCGCCGCACGCGACAACAACATGAAACGCTCGGCGTTATCCGGCCACGGCGCGCCGCTGTCATCGTGGTAGGGGTTGCCGGCCCGCGCCGAAAACGACGGGTGCTCCAGCAGCCATGTGCGCAGCGAGGTGCCGGGTAAAAAGCACTGCAGGATGCGCACGGTGTCACCTTCCAGTGACAGTTCGGCCACCGCCTCGGACGGGGTGTCGAGGCCGTGCAGCAGGTCTGCATAGGCCGGCACCAGCAGGCGCACATCCAACCCCTGCTGTCGCAGGACTTCAGGCAGGCTGCCGGCGACATCTGCGAGCCCGCCGGTTTTGATCAGCGGGTAGGCCTCACTGGCGACATACAGGACTCTGTGCACCGCGGTCAAACGTCCTCCATCCAGCGCAGCACCAGCGCCCCCAGCGGCGGCAGTGTCAGCACCAGTGAGTCACTGCGGCCCATCCAGACGCGCGGCTCGCTGGCCACTGCCAGCGGGTTGCCGACATCGCTGCCGCCATAGAACCGCGAATCCGAGTTGAACACCTCGGTATACCGCCCGGCGCGCGGCACCCCGATACGGTAGTCCGTGCGGGCAACCGGGGTAAAGTTCAATACCACCACACTGAAGTCCTCCCCATCCCGGCGAATATAACTGAGCACGGACTGCGTAGAATCATGGCAGTCGATCCATTCAAAGCCGCCGCTGTCAAAGCCGTGGCGGTACAGGCTGGGCTCGTTGCAGTACAGGCGGTTCAGGTCCGCCACCAGCTGGTGTATGCCGCCGTGGTGGGGCTGCTGCAGCAAATCCCAGCTCAACTGGCCGTGATGACGCCATTCGCCCGGTTCCGCCAACTCGCACCCCATAAACAGCAGCTTGGCACCGGGGTAGGTGAACATATAGGCGAGCAGCAGACGCAGGTTGGCAAACTGCTGCCACTGGTCACCGGGCATCTTGGCCAGCAGTGATTTCTTGCCGTGCACCACCTCGTCGTGTGAGAACGGCAGCAGGAAATTTTCGGAGAAGGCGTACATCAGGCCGAATGTAAGCTGGTCGTGGTGGTACTGCCTGTAGATCGGGTCCTGGGAAAAGTAGTTGAGCGTATCGTGCATCCAGCCCATATTCCACTTGATGGAAAACCCCAGCCCGCCAACCCAGGTGGGCCGGGTGACCTGGGGCCAGGCGGTCGACTCCTCGGCAATCATCAATGACCCCGGGTGACGGCCCAGGGCCAGGGTGTTCAGCTCGCGCAGGAAATCGATGGCCTCGAGGTTCTCCCTGCCACCGTGGCAGTTTGGCTCCCACTCGCCCTCTTCGCGGGAGTAATCCAGGTACAGCATGGAGGCCACCGCGTCCACGCGCAGGCCGTCCAGGTGAAACTCCTCCAGCCAGTAGTTGGCGCTGGCCAGCAGGAAATTCCGCACCTCATTGCGGCCGTAATTGAAAATCAGCGTGCCCCAATCGGAGTGTTCGCCCTTGCGCGGGTCGGCGTGCTCGTACAGGGCTGTGCCATCGAACCGGGCCAGCGCGTGATCGTCCCTGGGGAAATGCGCCGGCACCCAGTCGAGGATGACACCGATACCGTGCGCGTGCATATGGTTCACAAAAAAGCGGAAATCATCGGGGCTGCCGAACCGCTGCGAGGGTGCAAAATAACCGGTGGTCTGGTAGCCCCAGGAATCGTCCAGCGGGTGTTCCGTCACCGGCAGCAATTCAACATGGGTAAAGCCCAGCGGCACGATGTAGTCAGCCAGCTGCACTGCCATCTCGCGGAAATTCAGGAAATCACCCGACGGACCCCGGCGCCACGAGCCCGGGTGAAACTCATAGATAGAGATCGGTCGGTGCTGCCAGTCCCAGTCGGCGCGCCGACCCAGCCACTCGCCGTCAGTCCACGGGAACCGGGTGGGGGCGCACACCACGGCGGCGGTTGCCGGGCGCATCTCAAACCGGTTGCCGTAGGGGTCGGTTTTCAGCTGCAGGCGACCGCCGGCATCGCTCACCTCGAACTTGTACTTCTCCCCTGCCTCCAGCCCGGGAATGAACAGCTCCCAGACACCGCTGGGGCCGCGGCTGCGCATGGGGTGGCTGAGGCCGTGCCACTGGTTGAAATCACCGACCACGCTGACGCGCTGCGCGTTCGGTGCCCAGGTGGCGAAACGCACGCCTGCAACCCCCTCGTGCTCGCAGCAGTGCGCGCCCAGTATCCGGTAGATATGCTGGTGTTTACCCTGGCCGAACAGGTGCAGGTCGAGATCGCCCACGGTGGGACCAAAGCAGTACGGGTCCGGCGACTGGCGCCAGTGGCCCCGACCCACCCGCCAGCGCAGCTGGTACTCCGGCCTGCTGGCCTGCGCCACACTGCAGGTGAATAAACCGGTACCCGACACGCGCTCCATCGGCCGCCCCGCACCGTCGATGACGATCTCTGCCTCATCCGCCAGCGGCAACAGCGCGCGGACCAGCCAGCGCTTCCCCGCCTGGTGGCATCCCAGCACCTCAAACGGGTCGTGATGCTGCCCCGCCAGCAGACGCCGGATGTCCTGTCGCACCTCGCTTGTCATCGAACTGGGATTCATTGCGTTCTTTTACTGATTTGGGTCAACTACAAATGCAGGACTATTTTGCGCCTGTAGTCCACAATAGGACAGTGTAAAGTGATGGTAATCAATTTAGACTACGCTAACCAGCTAGCAGTTCAATGATTCCCTTATGAGCGAGCCGGATTCTGCCCGATATGTCAGCCGCCTGACCCGCGATACCATGGCGCTGGTATTGGCTGGTGGACGCGGATCACGATTGCACCAGCTGACGCAGTGGCGCGCCAAACCGGCGGTCCCGTTTGGCGGCAAATTCCGGATTATCGATTTCCCCCTGTCCAACTGCGTCAATTCCGGCATCCGCAAGGTGGGGATTGTCACCCAGTACAAGGCGCACAGCCTGATCCAGCATATCCAGCGGGGCTGGGGTTTCATGCGCGGTGAACTGGGTGAGTTCATCGAACTGCTGCCGGCGCAGCAGCGGATGGAGACCTCCTGGTACGCCGGCACGGCGGACGCCGTGTACCAGAATATCGACATCATCCGCACGCACAATCCCGAGTTCACCCTGATCCTGGCCGGCGACCATATCTACAAGATGGACTACGGCACCATGCTCGCCGCGCATGTGGAGGCCGGCGCCGACATCACTGTGGGCTGCATGGAAGTGCCGCTGCAGGACGCGCAGGCATTCGGCGTAATGGCCGCTGACGACCAGCAGCGCATCGTTGCGTTTGCCGAGAAACCGCAGCATCCCACACCGGTGTCGCCGGGCAGCGACCGCGCGCTGGCATCCATGGGCATCTATGTCTTTCGCACCGAGGTGCTGATTGAGGAGCTGTTGCGCGACGCCGACACACCGGGCTCCAGCCGCGATTTCGGCGGCGATATCATTCCCGATGTCATCCACCGACGGCATGTGACGGCCTTTCCGTTTCGCACCGATCCCGGCGGTCGACCCGCTTACTGGCGCGACGTCGGCACGGTGGATGCGTTCTGGGCGGCCAATCTGGAGCTGATCGGCGTCAGCCCGGAGCTCAACCTGTACGACCGCGACTGGCCCATCTGGACGTACCAGGACCAGGTGCCCCCAGCCAAATTCGTATTCGACGACGACGGTCGGCGCGGCACCGCTGTGGACTCGATGGTGGCGGGCGGCTGCATCGTATCGGGTTCCTCGCTGCGCCACTCGCTGCTTTTCAGCAATGTAAACCTGCACTCCTACTCCCGGGTGGAGGATTCGGTCCTGTTCCCGCAGGTCGATGTCGGCCGCCACTGCCTGATCAGGAAGGCCATTATCGACAAGGGCTGCAGGATTCCACCCAACACCAGTATCGGGGTCGACGCGAAAGACGACGCGGCCCGCTTCCATGTCACCAGCGGCGGCGTGGTGCTGGTGACTCCCGAGATGCTGGGCCAGAGGCTGCACTATGTCCGATAGACAACCCATGAGCGTGGTGCTGATGTGGCATATGCATCAACCGGAATACCGGGATTTGCGCACCGGGGCTGTGCACCTGCCGTGGACCTATCTCCATGCGATCAAGGATTACGTCGACATGGCGGCCCACCTCGAGGCGGTGCCCGGGGCGCGCGCAGTGGTGAATTTCGCCCCCATACTGCTGGAGCAGCTGGAGGACTACACGGCGCAGGTCGCCGCTTACCTCAATGGCCAGGGCGCGATACACGATCCGGTACTGGCCGCGCTGGCCGAGCCCGCGCTCCCCGGTAACCCGCAGGCGCGCCTGCGGCTGGTGCGGGACTGCCTGCGCGCGAACCGCGACAATATGATCAACCGCTTCGAGCCGTACCGGCACCTCGCCACGATGGCGGACTGGTATGAAGAGCACGAGCCGAGCCTCATCTACGCCTCCAACCAGTTCCTCGCAGACCTGCTGGTGTGGTACCACCTCAGCTGGATGGCGGAATCGGTACAGCGCAGCGACCCCCGTATCGCCGCGCTGCAGCACAAAGCCACCAACTTCAGCCTGCACGATCGCCGCGAACTGCTGCAGATCATTCTTGAGCTGATGCAATCGCTGGTGCCGCGCTACAAGGCACTGGCCGAGCGCGGGCAGGTGGAACTGAGCATGAGCCCCTACGCGCACCCGATCATCCCCCTGCTGCTGGATATGCAATCCGCGCGGGAAGCCATGCCGGATGCCCACCTGCCCATCACCACCTGCTACCCCGGCGGCACGGCCAGGTCACAGTGGCATATCAAGCAGGGGCTGCAGACCTTTGAGCGGGTCTTTGGTACGAGGCCTGCGGGCCTGTGGCCCTCCGAGGGCGGCGTCAGCCAGCAGGCGCTGGAGCTGTTTGCCGACAGCGGCTTCCGCTGGCTGGCGAGCGGTGGCAATGTGCTGCACAACAGCCACGGCGCACACAGCACATCCTGCAGCCACCGCGTCTACCGCTTCGGCGCAGCCGGCATCGACTGCGTTTTCCGCGATGACGGGCTGTCCGACCTGATCGGCTTCACCTACTCCAACTGGCACGCGGAGGATGCCGTCGCCAACCTGGTTGGACACCTGGAGAACATCGCCAATGTCTGCCCGGATCGCGACGACTGCCTGATCACCATTATCCTGGACGGTGAAAACGCCTGGGAGTACTACCCTGAAAACGGCTACCACTTCCTGCGCGAGCTCTATACCCGCCTGAACGAACACCCGCTGCTGCGCCTGTCGACGATGACACAATTCCTGGACGAGAAATCACCACAAGCGGCGCATGAAGAGAGGCTGGTGGCCGGCAGCTGGGTCTACGGGACGTTTTCAACCTGGATCGGCGACCCCGACAAGAACCGCGCATGGGAACTGCTGGTGGAGGCCAAGAACACCTTCGATGAACAGCTCGCCGCCGGCAACCTGTCCAGCGCACAGATTGAAGCGGCGGAGAAGCAACTGGCGATCTGTGAGGGGTCAGACTGGTTCTGGTGGTTCGGGAATTACAATCCCGGCGCCACCGTCGCACAGTTCGATCAGCTCTACCGCATGCACCTGGCCAACCTGTACCTGTTGCTCAATGTAGAGGCGCCGGCGTATCTCTCTGATGTCATCTCCCGCGGTGGCGGCAACCCCAGTCACGGCGGCGTCATGCGCCATCACAACCAATCCGGCGATGCGCAGTGAGTAACCCGCTCATGGCACACCGCCGGGCCGGGGTACTGCTGCACCCCAGCAGCCTGCCCGGTCCGGCGTACAGTGGATGCCTGGGCGCCGAAGCGCGGCGCTTCATCGACCTGATCGCGGACGCCGGCCTGCAGATATGGCAGTTCCTGCCACTGGGGCCGACCCATCCCGATCGCTGCCCCTACCAGCTGATTTCCGTGCACGCGGGCAATCCCGACCTGATCGACCTGCAGTGGCTGGCGCAGAAGAACTGGCTGTCACAGCGCGAGGTGGATGCCGGCCAGGCTTCGCCGGAGGCCAAGCGGCGGGCACTGGACCTGGCAAGCGGGGCGTTCTTCGGTCAGTTGCACGGCACCAGTGACACAGCGGCCCGGTACGCGCGGTTTCTGGAGGAGACAGCCTACTGGCTTGAGGACTATGTGCGCTTCCAGGCGTTTCGCGACGACCTCGACCGCACCCCCTGGACCAATTGGCCGGCGGGGCTGAACCGCTGCGAGGCCGGAGCCTGCGATGCCCGCGCCCACGAGTTGGAAGCGCAGTTGGCCGCGCTGCGGTTTCGCCAATTCGTCTTTCACTGCCAGTGGCATGAGCTGCGCCACTACGCCCACCAACGCGGCATCCTGCTGTTTGGCGATATACCGATTTACGTCCACCTCGAGAGCGCCGATGTGTGGGCCCACCAGTCGCTGTTCAACCTGGACAGTGACGGTCACCCGGTCACGGTGACGGGCGTACCGCCGGACTACTTCAGCGAAGACGGCCAGCTGTGGGGCAACCCGCAGTACAACTGGGCACTGATGGAACGCACGGGGTTTGACTGGTGGCTGCAGCGCTTTGCCTCTGCGGCGCGGCAGTTCGATATCGCGCGCATCGACCATTTTCGCGGCCTGCAGGCCTACTGGGAGATCCCCGCGGGCGCCACTTCCGCGCGCGAGGGCAAATGGGTGGCAGCGCCCGGCCGCGCACTGCTTCAGGCGGTGCGTGAACAGTATCCCGAACTGTGCCTGGTGGCGGAAAACCTCGGCATCATCGGCCCCGAGGTGGAGGCCCTGCGCCACGAATTCGACCTGCCCGGCATGCTGATACTGCAGTTTGCATTCGATGGCCATCCCGACAATCCCTACCTCCCCCACCGGCACGCAGCTGGCGATATTGTCTACACCGGCACCCACGATAACGATACTACGCTGGGCTGGTTCGAGAAGCTGGATGCGGGCCTGCAGGAGCGGGTCTACCAGTGTTTCGATAACCCGAGCGAGGCAATGCCCTGGATGCTGATTCACCAGGCCATGGCCTCCCGCGCCAATACCGCCATCGTGCCCTGGCAGGATTTCCTCGGCCTGGACGGCGAGCACCGCATGAACACGCCGGGCACGCTGGCGGGCAACTGGCTGTGGCGCTTTTCGTGGGACCAGGTGGCAGCGGATATCAGCGCGCGCATTCACGGGCTGGTGGCTGCCACTGACCGCCTCCCCGTCACTGCCGGCGGCGGGCAGCCCGAATACGGCTGAAACGGTTAAATGTATACAAATGTATACTTTTTATGAAAAATTGCTACCATACTGTGCCAGCAGAACAGCGATAACGGCGCGTCAGGCACAGCGCCTGCACCCAGGAGAATGCAATGTCAGAGCCCGCACAACACCTTCCCCCGATTGAGGACATATACAACCCCAATTCCAGAAGCTATATGGAGAACCCGGTGCCGCAGTGCCTGGCGCTGGCGCAGCGTGGTCGACTGGTATGGTACGAGCCCTGGCAGGCCTGGATCATGACGCGCATGGACGACATCATGGCGTGCTGGAAAACGGAGCCGCTGTCCTCGGATTTCTACGACTGGGAATTTGCCCCCGAGCGCCCCCCCGAGGAGCAGTGGAGCAACTTCGAACGCGCCATGATCGGCCACAGCCTGCTGGCTGACCACGACCATCACCGCCTGGTCCGGCGCGTCACAGCACCGGCCTTCTCACGCAATGTCGTCGACAAGATCCAGGCCCGGATTGAACCCGAGGTCAAGAAACTGTTCGACGAGCTGGGCACGCCGGACGTCTTCGACTACCGCGAAAAAATTGCATTCCATATCCCCTTCATCTCCATCACCCGCATGGTCGGCATACCGGAAAAGTACTGGCCGGAGATCAAGCAGGTGATAACAACCTTCACCGAGACCTGGAACCCGACCATCTCCGAGGAGCAGCGCGAGAGCGCCAGGCAGGACAGCAACCGCGCCATCGATATCCTGAAAAGGGTCATCGCCGAGCGCCGCCGGGCGCCGCAACAGGACGATTTCCTCAGCACCCTGCTGCGTATCGAAGCCGAGAATGAGGGTTTCGAGGAGGGCGATATCATCACCCTGATCCTGGCGCTGATCGGGGCGGGAGCGGACACCACACTGGTCGCCCAGCAGTGGTCGGTGTACGCGCTGTTGAAAAATGACAGGAGCCAGATCGCCAAGGCACTCGCGACACCGGACAGCTTTTCCAATGCCTTCAGCGAAATCAGCCGCTGGGGGATTTCATCGAAGATGGGGTTTGCGCGCTACGCCCCGCGCGACATGGAGTTCATGGGACAGCAACTGCGCAAGGGCGTGATGGTGCTGATGATGCCGCACCTGAAGGACCATGATCCCGACTACTATGACAACCCTGAGGTCTTCGATGTCGAGCGCGTGTTCGATCCCGACGCGACCTTCGGCTACGGCCCGCGATTCTGCATCGGCGCGGCCCTGGCCAAGCGCCAGCTCTACCTGAGCATGACCGAGCTGTTCAAGCGCTTCCCCAATGTAGAACTGGCCGAGGAGCCCGAGCGCGACGAAACGGATCACAACGCCGTCGTCTTCAAGCGACTGCTGCTGAAAACGAACTGCCGCTGAGCCATGGGAAAGTGTATCGCACGGTTACTGCTGGCGCTGCTCGCACTCGTGCTGGTCGCTGGCGGCAGCTTGCTGCTGATGGACTCGCCCCAGAAGACGCTGGAAGCGCTGGCCATCCGCCACGCGGATAAGCTGCCGCTGGAGTATCTCGGTGAACGCCTGTTCGACCGCCACTGCGCGAGCTGCCACGACAACCCCGCGATGCACGCACCGACCCGGGAGGCCCTGTCCGGGTTTTCCAAAGAGAGCATCCTGGTGGCGATGGAGTTCGGCAAGATGCAACCGATGGCGGCCAACCTGCTGCAACAGGAGCGTTTCCTGATCGCCACCTATCTGGCCGGCAGTGCACCGGACGCCAGCGAGTGGGTGGAGCAACACCTGTGCCCGGCACCTGCTAGCGGCGCTGCGGTGGAGTATGTCAGCGACTGGGGGCTGGGCACGGACAACCGGCGCTTTGTCAGCAGCGAGCGCGCCGGCATCGACCGCAGTAACGTCGGCAGCCTCGAGCTGGCCTGGAGCCTCGCCTTCCCGCGCGTCACCGATATGCGCTCGCAGCCGGCCATTGTCGGCGACACCCTGTACTTCGGCGACAAAACCGGGCAGCTGTATGCGCTGGATCGCACCAGCGGCTGTATACGGGCGCACACCAAAGTGTTCAGCGGTATCCGCTCGGCCATCACCGTGGCGACGCTCAACAACGGCCGCAAACTGCTGGTATTCGCCGACTCCCTCGCCACCGTGTTTGCGATGGACCCGCAAAGCCTCGAGGTGGTCTGGCAACACTCCGCGCGGCTGTTCAACACCTCCGTCATCTCCGGCTCGATCAGCTATTACGACGACCGGCTGTTCGTCCCGATCTCCTCATTTGAAGTGGCGGCCGCCGGCAGCCCCAGCCATATCTGCTGTACCTCTCACGGCGGCGTGATCGCACTGGACGCCGGCACCGGTGAGCAGCTCTGGCAGTGGCATGCCACAGAAGACGCCACGCTGCAGGGGCAGAACAGCGCCGGGCAGGATCAGTACGGTCCCTCCGGCGCCTCGGTGTGGACGACACCGGCGGTGGACGCCAAACGCAACCGCATCTATATCGGCACCGGTGAGAACCTCACCCACCCGGCGACCGACACCTCGGACGCCATCATCGCGCTGGACATGGACAGCGGCGCAGTGGCCTGGCGCTTCCAGGCGACTGTCGGCGATGTCTGGAACGCGGCCTGCCTCAACGGCGGCGCCAACTGCCCTGAGAATGCGGGTGGTGATTTCGACTTCGGAGCGTCCGTTATCATCACCCGGGACGCGGATGGCAATGACGTGCTGCTGGCCGGGCAGAAATCCGGTGAAGTCTTTGCACTCGACCCTGACACACGCTCTCCCGGGGGCGAGGTGCTGTGGCGCAATCGCGTCAGCCTCGGCACCACCAATGGCGGCATCCACTGGGGCATGGCGGTCTCCGGACAGCGCCTGGTGGTGCCGGTGGCAGACCCGGAGCGTGAGCGTCCGGGCTACACACCGCGGCCCGGCCTGTACACGCTGGATGTGAGCAGTGGTGAACTGCTGTGGCAGCAGCCCGTCGAGCGCGGCTGTGAGATCGAGGAGAAGAATAAACCACTGATCGGGCTGGAAAACCTGCGCTCGTCGGAAAAGCCGGAACTGTCAGAACTGTACAAGTGTTCTTTCTACTACGGACTGTCCGCCGCGGCTACGGCGACGCCCGAACTCGCCTTCAGCGCCGGCCTCGACGGCAAGGTGCGGGCCTATGATATCGCCACCGGCGAGGTGCTCTGGCAGACGCGGACCGCACAGCCGTTTGTCGCCAGCAATGGCGTGGAAGGCCACGGCGGCGCCATTGACGTCAGCGGCCAGGTCCTCGCAGACGGCTGGCTGTATGTGCAATCGGGCTACTCCATGTTCGGGCAACTGCCCGGCAACGTGCTGCTCGCCTACCGGGTCGCGCAGTGTCGCAACCCGCCCCTGTGTGACGGCGGCGCCGGCGAGTAGGTGGAGAGCTTCACAGACATTCACCAACGCGCCTGCGAGCGCCACGGTGGCGCCGCAGCTGTCGACAGCCTGATGCCTGCGGTGCGCAGTGCAAAGGCCCTGGCCAGCAGCAAGGACGACCGCTGGCTGGCGCAGATGACCCGCTGTGTTTTCCAGGCCGGGTTTGTGTGGCGGGTGGTCGATCATAAATGGGCCGATTTTGAAGACGTGTTCTTCGGTTTTCCCCCACACAAGATCATCATGCTGAGCCCCGAGCAGATCGACCGTTTTGCGTCGAATCCGCGCATCATTCGCAATCGCCAGAAAGTGCTGAGCGTGCAGGACAATGCCCGCTTCATTCTGGATATCGCCAGAGCGCATGGAAGTTTCGGCAAATTCGTCTCGCGCTGGCCCGCGCACGACCTCGTCGGCCTGTTCGCGCAGCTGAAAGCGCAGGGCAGTCGCCTCGGCGGCATGACCGGCCAGCGCGTGCTGAGAAATATGGGCAAGGACACCTTCATCATCACCGGCGATGTCGTGCGCTGCCTGCAGCGCAGCGGCGTCGATGTGGACGAAAACCCCGTCAGCAAGCGCAAGCTGCAACTGATCCAGGACGCCTTCAACCACTGGCACGAGGAGTCCGGGCTCCCCTACAGCCATATCAGCCGCATCTGCGCACTCTCGCTGTAGCCCACTGCCAGCGCAGCCGTTGACCTGCCCCACCAGAACGGCCTCTCGCGGTGACAGCCGGCGCCAGCGCCGCCCAATCTTGTGAACGCGCTCACAGATACCGCCGTTATTCCCCGGTTTTAGCAGGCTCCCTGCTGCATTGACCGGCCTTTTCTATCAGACTGCGCATGCACGCTGCATGTTACGCCTGAGGAGAATACGATGTCTGCGGAAAGAGCTTCATTTTACACACGGGACCCGGACCGCTTCGTGCTCGGCGTGGCAGAGAACCAGACGCAAAAATACGAAGGTGTTGACCGCCGCATGGGAAACCGGCGCCAGGGCAAAGATCGTCGTGTCGATGTCCGGTTTAACCTCACCTCGCAGGATCGTCGCGAAAATGTGGGCCGCCGCGCCGAGGATGTACTGCCGAAATTCTGGTGACAGGACACCGGCGATACCGCCGGGCCTGCACCGCCACCAGCGTCAGGACTGACGCAACTGTACGTGGCTCAGGAACAACGTCGCCGTCAACAGCAGTACCGCACCGCCCTGGTGCGCCGTTCCCAGCGCCACCGGCACATGCAATAACAGCGTACTGATCCCCAGTATCACCTGGATACACAGGGCCACCACCACCAGCATCGACGCCAGCCTGGCACGGCGCCGGGTAGAGTTGCGGTACACCCGGACCATCGACACCATCAGCACAGCGAACAGGGCGTAGGCAAACATCCGGTGGTTGAACTGTATGGTCGTAATGTCCTCAAACGCGGCCAGCCATGCGGGCGTCGTCGCGTAGAGTCCGGGCGGTATGAATGAGTCGCCCATCAGCGGCCAGGTGGAATAGGCGAAACCGGCATCGGTTCCCGCCACCAGCCCTCCCGACAGGATCATCAGATACACAAGCGCCACCAGCGCCAGCGTCCAGCGGCCACCCTGCCTCGGCGCGGCGCCGGAGCCTGTGTCGCGCGAGAACAGCAGTTCAAAGGCCAGCCACAGCATATAGGCGTAAATGGCCACGGCCACACCCAGGTGTGCGGTGAGGCGGTACTGGCTGACGCGCGGATTGTCGACCAGCCCGCTTTTCACCATATACCAGCCCAGCAGGCCCTGCAGCCCGCCCATGAAGAACAGCATCACCAGCCCGGGCGCCAGTCCGGGACGCAGGCGGCCGCGGACGGCGAAGTAAATCATCGGCAGCGCGAACAACACCCCGATCAGCCGTCCCAGCAGGCGGTGCAGGTACTCATACATGAAAATCATCTTGAATTCATGCAGGCTCATGCCGTGGTTGATCTTCTGGTACTCGGGATACTGCTGGTACTTGGCGAATGTGTCCTGCCAATCCTGCTCACTCAGCGGCGGTATCGCTCCCACCAGCGGCTTCCATTCCACAATGGACAGGCCCGAATTCGTCAGCCGGGTGACCCCGCCGAGCAAAATCATCGCGAAAACGACGACCGCGCAGAAAATCAGCCAATTCGCGACCTGGCGGTCATAACGGGATTGTTCAATGGAAGTCATAGCGGCCTGATCACTAAAAAATGGGGGCTATTCTGCCAGATTCTTTTCCCAAGTGCTGCACCTTCAATCGCCATGGTCGGGTTTCAGCATCCTGATTTCCAGCGGCTCGGTGGTATCGATATGCAGATCGCGCTGCGGGAAGGCAATCGAAATGCCGGCCTCATTGAACCGACGATTGATCTGCAGTCGCAGTTCGCTGTCGACCGCCAGTCGCTTGTCCAGTTGCTCGATGTAGTAGCGCAGGCAGATCAGCAGGCTGTTGTCGCCGAACTCATCGAATGTGATCGTGGCCTCCGGGTTCGCCATCACCAGCGGATGCCTGCGCGCTACATCGCGCACGATATCCATGGCCTCGTCCATATCCGTGCCGTAGGCGACCCCGACCTGGATAATCCTTCGGGTCACTGAGTCGGACAGGGACCAGTTCAGCAGCCGGCTGGTGATGAATTCCTTGTTCGGCACCAGTAGCTCGCGGCGGTCATAATCGCGAATGGTGGTGGCGCGCATCTGTATCCGGGTCACGGTTCCCGAGACATCGCCGACGGTGACCGTGTCACCCAGTCGAATCGGCTGCTCAAACAGGATAATAAGGCCGCTGATAAAGTTGGCGACGATTTCCTGTAAACCGAAGCCGATGCCCAGGCTCAGCGCGGCCACGGCCCACTGCAATGACGACCAGCTGACCCCCAGGGAGCCCACCACCACAATCACCAGCAGCATCGTGGCGCTGTACTGGAACACGCGGGTCAGGGCGTAGGCTGAGGCGGCAGAGACCTGCATCTTCTGTCGCAGGAAGATCTCGAACAGCCCGGGAATCCGGCGCAGGGCGACAATACCCATGGCAGTGAAAATCAGCGCCTTCAGCACTTCGAGCAGGGTGACCGGATCGGTGATATCGCGACCATCGACCGTGATGGTCTGGTGCCACAGGCTGAACGAGTCCAGGATATTCAGTGCCGGAAACACCTCCGCCCAGATCCAGGCCACACCGAGCAGGCCGGCAAACAGCGTGAGCAGGTTCAGCAGTTTCGTGCCTTCATCATTCAGCAGGTCCGGATCATTTTCCAGAATCTCATTCTCAATATTGGGTTCGACGTCCTCACCACTGCTCCTGACCAATTCCTGCTTCACCTCGTAGGCCATTTTGCGCCGGGTGAGACCCAGCCAGCGCGAGCCGATTTCATGCACGATCAGGATGCAGCTGAGCAGCACAAACGTCCTCACCAGCAACAGCGCAACCTCGATCGCGGTGAAGGTGTAGCCGAGGAAAACTGCGAGCACCGCGCCCACCGGTATCCAGATCAACAGGCTGCGCAGCAGTCGCGCCCAGAACGGGTTTTCGACGCTGGCTTTGTCGCGAAAGATTGTCTGCATCTTGCTGTGTACAAATTCCGGCAGGCGGTGGAAGAAATACGCGATCGAACACAGCACCAGCACCACCGCCAGGGTGCCGAGAAAGCCGCCGACGCTGCGCGGGTAAAGACTGAGGAAAAACACCACCATTACGGCGCCGGGAAGCAGTGTCATCTCCAGTGTGCCGACCTGCCGGTGCAGACTCGACACAAGATTGGCTGGCCAGCGAAAATGCACATCCACCAGGCCCTTGGGCAACAGGGCAATACGCAGGAATTCCAGCCCCCAGAAATACGGCGCTGTACGCAGCAGGGACAGATAGAGGGCGGTGGCCAGCTCTGACTCCTCAGTGCGCACCTCGAACAGCCATGCCACCGTCAACATCAACAGCGGCCATTTCACCGACAGCAGCGCTGTAAGGCCGAGCGCCTGCAGGGTACTGACAAAACTGTCGGAGCGGACATAGCCGACCTGCTTACCTGTCACCATCAGCTGATGCCGCAGCCGCGGCCCGGCGTAGACAAGGCCCGCAACCAGCATCAGGAACACCCCAATCACGGGCTGTGCGAGCAAGTGTGACGGCAATCCTTGCAGCACTCGCATCCAGCGAGAGGGGACGAATAACTCATCGAGCTGCTTCTCCAGCTCACCGATTTCTCCGTAGAAAAGACCGAATCGGTCGCGGGACGGAATCCACAGCAGTCGCGCCGAGATGAAATCGCGATAGGCATCCACCGCCAGCACATACCTGCGCAGGGCAAAATCGAGGTCGCCCAGCGCATGAGCGTAGGTGTTTTCCAGATCGGTGGCTTTACGCACCAACTCCCGGCGACTGTGCACCAGCTCTATGACGTCAGCTTTCATCTCCTCTGCGACTTCCGGAGCCAAGCCATCGAGAAGTTCGAACACGTATTGACCGGGATTGCGCAGCAGGCGGCGTTCATCCTCCAACTCGACCTGCCGCAGGCTTGACGCCCTGATGCTATCCGCGTTGTCGGAAATCTGTTGGGCAAGCTCGCCGTGCGCTGGCAACTGCGCTTGGCGCTCGCGCAAAATATCGCCGACCACGGTGCTCATGCCGAGCAATTCCAGCTTGTGCTCAATCGAAGTCAGGTCCATCTCGAGCTGTTCGGCGGCGCCGCGGATCTCACCGTCCTGCGTCTCTGCCGATTCGATGTCCCGGTTCCTGGCACTGAAGGTTTTGGTGAGCGCCGCATTGTCATCGGCGAGCCGCCTGAGCAGCGGGTGCTTGCCCTGGGTGCTGGCCAGCGCCAGGTCCGCCGAGGCCTGTGCCCGCATCGCCTCACCCTCGCGCAGTTTGCTGGCGCGCTGGTTCAACAACCGCGCGCGCTTTTCCAACTGTGCGACCGTGTAACTGGTTCTGTCGAGCTGGGCCTTGAGCAGCTCCAGGCGCATGGGTTGGCTGAGTAACTCCTCCTCCAGCGCGGCCTTCTCCATGCTGACGCTGGCAAACTGCGCAGTGGACCGCCACAGAGCGGCCTGGTCGGCGCTGTTGCCGGGCGCCGAATCGGCCAGCGCGCTTATCTGGGACTCCAGCTGCGCGGCGAGTGACGCCAGCTCCGTCACGCGCGAGCGCACTTCCACAGGCCGCACCGACAACGCATCTATCGCCGCGCGAATATCTGTCAGGTTTTTCTTGTTCGCCTCCAGTTCGGACCTGTCGACCTGGATGATCTGCTCCAGCTCGGGCAGGGACACGTCCTGCAGCGTCACCTCGGAGTCCTGGGGAGACTGGTGATCCAGCACCAGTTGGCGCTTTATCGCCTCGGCCTCCTGCATCGCATTGGCCCTGGCCTGGCTGTAGTTTTCCAGTTGCTGGCTGAATGTCGCGTAGTTGGACAGGGCCGACCGGGTGTCGGCGTAGGACGCCAGCAATTCGGCGCGCTGCGGGTCGCTCTCCGGCAGGTTGGCGGTGACACTGGCGACCGCCGCATCCAGCTGCGCCGTGGTCACCCCCGGCGCCGTCACCTCGCTCCAGGCAGGGGCGCCGGCCAACAGCACCAAAAAGGTCAGAAATCTTAGCATGGTATCCCCTGGGCGATGCGCTACAGCGCCTGAAGGTCTTCACGACCTGTTCACTGGGCCACTCTATACCGGTTGCCCAAATGTGGCCAGCGCAGTGCTTGCTGGCGTAGAATGCGCGTCCCCAAGACACTGTGTGCCCGGCAATGCCCCTACTTCGTCTCGACTCAGCTCACCTGCAATACGGTACCCAGGTTATTCTGGATCAGGTCAGCCTCAGTATCACCAAAGGTGAGAAGCTCGGCCTGCTGGGTCGTAACGGCACCGGGAAAACCACCTTGCTAAAGGTACTGGCGGGAGAGTTGAGCGCAGATTCCGGCGAGCGCTGGGTGCGCCCCGGCACGCGTATCGCCCGCCTGCAACAGACCCTCCCGGAGGCGGATGAACTCTCGGTATACGATGTGGTCGCTGCGGGACTGGCCGATGCCGGGCGCCTGCTGAGCGAATACCACCGACTGGTACAGGCCGAGCAACCGGATATGGCGATGTTGTCGCGCGTGCAGACGCAACTGGAAGCGGCCGATGGCTGGCAGTTGCAGCAGCGTGTTGAAACCACTATCAGCCAGCTGCAGCTGCCTGCCGAAGCTACTATGGGTCAGCTCTCCGGCGGCTGGCGTCGCCGCGTGGCGCTGGCACAGGCGCTGGTGAGCCAGCCGGACCTGCTGCTGCTGGATGAGCCGACCAACCACCTGGATATCCCCGCGATACGCTGGCTGGAAGAGCAGCTCGCCAGTTTCTCCGGCGCCATTATCCTGATCACCCACGACCGGCGCTTCCTGCAAAATGTGGCCAACAGTATCGCTGAGCTCGACAGGGGTCACCTGACCCAGTGGCGCGGTGATTACCAGGGTTTCCTGCGCCACCGCGAGCAGCAACTGGAAGCCGAAGAGCGGGCCAATGAACTGTTCGACAAAAAGCTGGCACAGGAAGAGGTGTGGATTCGCCAGGGTATCAAGGCCCGGCGCACCCGCAACGAGGGGCGGGTGCGGGCACTGAAGGCGCTGCGCACCGAGCGACAGAACCGGCGTGAGCGCACCGGCAGCGCCAACTTCGCTGTCGAAACCTCGGGCCAGTCCGGCAAGATCGTCGCGGAACTGCAGCATGTCGACAAAAGCTTCGGCGGCCAGGTGGTATTGAAAGACGTCTCCACCATTATCCAGCGCGGCGACCGGGTGGGTATCGTCGGGCCCAATGGCGCCGGCAAGTCCACGCTGGTGAAACTGTTGCTGGGCAAGCTGGAACCGGACGCCGGCAAGATCCTGTTCGGCAGCAAACTGGAGCTGGCCTACTCCGATCAATTGCGCGACCAGCTGGACCCGCAGAAAAACCTGATAGACAACGTCTGCGGTGGCCAGGACTTCATCGAAATCAACGGCAAGCGCCGGCACGCGATCTCCTATCTCGGGGATTTCCTGTTCAGTCCCGAGCGCGTGCGCACACCGGTGAAAGCCCTGTCCGGCGGTGAACAGAATCGCGCCATCCTGGCGAAACTGTTCAGCCGGCCGGCCAACCTGCTGGTGCTCGACGAGCCGACCAATGACCTGGACATCGAGACCCTGGAGTTGCTGGAGGAGATCCTGCTGACCTTTGACGGCACCGTGCTGCTGGTGAGCCACGATCGCGATTTCATGGATAACGTCGTCACCAGCCTGCTGGTGCTGGAGGGCGACGGCGTGGTGACCGAGCAGGCCGGCGGCTACAGTGACTGGGAGGCTCGCGGCGGCCAGCTGCGCAGCGGTCGCTCGGAGCAGGGTGCCGCCGCAGCCAGCCCCGCCGCGGCGTCCGCTGGCACACCGCCTGCGGCAGCCGCGCCGAAAAAAAACAAACTGTCGTATAAGCTGCAGCGTGAGCTGGACAGCCTGCCCGCGGTGATTGAAGCCCTGGAACAGCGCCAACAGGCGCTGGAAACCGCGATCGCCAAAGCGGATTTTTACCAGCAGGACCACGCCACGGTGCAGCAGACACTGGATGAGCTGGCGTCAGTGCAGGCAGAAATGGAGGCCACGTTCGAGCGCTGGTCGATACTGGAGGACGGCGAGGCCTAGCTCGCTGCGGGGCCTGCCGGGCGCAGCGGGTTGCGCTGATCGCGGACTGCGATGGCTGTGCAGGCGGTGCGGATGCCGACGGATATCGCTACAATGGCTGCAAACACCTGCAGCGGAAACCTCATGAGCAGCTACCACCAACAGCTTCACTGCCGCCCCGGCGATATCGACCTGGATTTCTGGAGAGCACCCGACGGTGTCGCGGTGCCGGATGACGAACTCACGTTCCTGCTGGTACCGGATGCCGTCGAGTCGATGGCGGTATTCGAGCTGTCGCAGCAGGTGCACCGCTACCAGCAGGCACAGGCAACCAGCGGGTCGGCCATTACGCGCGCACTGATGGCCACCATGGGCGGCATGCTGCCGGGCATCCTGCTCTACGACCACCTGTCCAAGGGGCGCCCGCCGGGCACCGCGCGCATTGAGTTCGGCACCATTGGCGTGTCCCTGTACAAGGGGCCCAATGAGCGCCACGACAGCCCCCAGGTACAGCACGATATCTCCATCCCGGTACAGGATGAGGTAGTACTGGTGATTGATGACCTGGGTGACCGCGGCGGCACACTGCAGTTCCTCACGCAGTACATCGCGGAAAAGGGCGCCAAACAGGTACTCACACTGGCCCTTTACATGAAGCCGATGGCGATTGAAAAATGCCCGGCCGATTTCGCCTTCGGCGAGGTACATCAGGACACATGGATCATCACGCCGCGGGAGATGGTCGAGACCATGATCAAGCGCGTCCCCGTGTGGCGGGAACGCGGCGCCGACCAGCGCGAGTGCCAGCGGCGTCTGGTCGAGATCATCGGCTATCCACCGTCACTGGTGGAGTACTACCTGAAACAGCTGTTTGCCGGCTGAGCGCGCAGTCGCTACAACACCTTTGCCACTGACTCGGCGATGTAGCCGATATTGCGCGCGTTCACGCCCGCCACATTGATGCGCGAGGAATCCAGCATATAGACGCTGTGTTCATGGCGCAGGCGCTGCGCCTGCTCCGCGCTCAGGCCGAGGAAGGAGAACATGCCCTTCTCGCGCTCGATGAATGCGAAATCGCCGCCGCACTGCGCCTCCAGCGCCCGGCGCAGATCGCTGCGCAAGCCGTTGATGCGCTGGCACATGGCGCTCAGTTCCGTGCGCCAGATGGCCCCGAGACGATCGTCGGACAGTACCCGGCCGGCGAGGAGGGCACCCTGCGCCGGCGGCATGGAATAGACCCGCCGCGCCGCCGCCTGCGACTGGCTGAGTATGGCGCGGGCATTGGCGGCATCGCTGCAGACAAAAATGGCAGCCCCGACACGCTCGCGGTAGAGACCGAAGTTCTTGGAGCAGGAAGCCGCCACAATTACTTCCGGCAAGCGCGACACCAGCAGCCGCAGGCCGGCGGCATCCTCTTCCAGACCGTCGCCCAGCCCCTGGTAGGCGAAGTCGACAAAAGGGGTGAACCCCTGCCGCTCCGCCATCTCGGCAATCACGCCCCACTGCGGCAGCGTCAGGTCCGCCCCGCAGGGGTTGTGACAGCAGCCGTGTAACAGCACCACGTCACCGGCTACCGCGTTTTTCAGATCCTCCACCATGGCGTCGAAATTGACGCCGTGTGTGGCGGGATCGTAGTAGTTGTAGGTGCGGAATTCCAGGCCGACGCTGCCCAGCAGCGGGATATGCACCGGCCAGGTGGGGTCGGACACCCACACCCGGGCATCTGGCGCCGCCGCGTGCACGATTTCCGCGCCGATCCGCAGCGCACCGCATCCACCGGGCGTCTGGATACTGCTCACACGCCCTTCCAGCAGGGCGGCACTGCCCTCTCCCAGCACCAGTCGCTGCAGCCCGGTGTTGAAGCTCTCATCGCCGGCAGCCGGCAGGTAGGCTTTGGTGACCTCCTCCTCCACCAGCGCGCGCTGCGCCATCTGGATTGCCTCGAATACGGGGCAGACACCCGCCTCGTCCATATAGATGCCCACAGTGAGGTCGACCTTGCCGGGGTTGGGGTCCGCGCGACACGCAGCCGAGAGGCCGAGGATGGGGTCAGCCGGAAGTTGTTGCAGCGATCGCAGCATAGGGTTTCTCCAAAAGTTACAGCTGTGCCAGCAGCGTGGTGAGGAACTGCCAGAACGGTTTTACGGTATTGATTTGCAGGCGCTCTGTCGATGAGTGGGCGCCCCGAATCGTGGGGCCGAAAGACAGGATATCCAGTTCCGGCTTCTTGCCTTTCAATATACCGCACTCCAGCCCGGCGTGTATCGCCTTGACCGCCGGCACGCTGCCGAACAACTGCTGGTGCAAAGTGCACGCCCGCGCCAGCAGTTCGCTGTCCATGTCGGGCTGCCAGCCGGGATAGCCGACCACCTCCTGCACCGCCAGCCGGTAGACGCGGGCCAGCGCCAGAACGGCGTTCTGCAAGGGCAGGCTTTGTGCGCTGTTGAAAAAGCGGTAGCTCGACTCCAACACCAACTCGCCGGCCCGCAGTCTCGCGACCGCCAGGTTGATGCTCAGGTCCGCCAGCTCCGTGCCCAGCGCCAGGCTGTAGGCCTGGACACCGTGCGGGAACACTGCCAGCAGATCGAGCAACTGCGCGCTGTCGTCGACACCCAGTACACGGTCGAGGTTCGCCGGTTGCAGGCTGAACGCCAGCTGCCCGTCCGCCGCCGGCAGATACCCCAGGGCCTGCTCCCTGACACCCGCTATGCGCTGCGGCAACTGCGCTGCGACAGCGGGCGGACAGGCAAAACTGATCGCACCCTCTCGCGGGATGACATTGTGCGCCACACCGGCCTCCAGCGCCCCGATCTGGATGCCGGCCAGCCCCTGCAGGCACTGCCCCAGCAGCTTGATCGCGTTGCCCAGCTGCTGGTGGATCTGGATACCCGAATGCCCCCCTGCCAGCCCCTGCACTGCCAGTGTCCAGTGCTGCGCCACCGGCGCAGGCGCCGTCTCGAAGCGACGGCGGAATTCCCAGCCGCCTCCGCCGGTGCAGCCGACATACAGCTCCCCCCACTCCTCCGTATCCAGGTTCAACATACGGGTGCCGGTCAGCAGCGCGGGATCCAGCCGCAGCGCCCCGCCCAGCCCGGTTTCCTCGTCCACGGTAAACAGCAGTTCCAGCGGCGGGTGTACCACCGCCGGGTCGGTCATCAGCGCCAGCGCGGCCGCACAACCGACGCCGTTATCCGCTCCCAGCGTCGTGCCGTCGGCGCGCAACCAACCATCTTCAACCGCCAGTTGCAGCGGGTCACGGCTGAAATCATGCGCTTTTTCGGCGCTCTTCACCGTCACCATATCGAGATGATTCTGGATGATAACCGTCTCGCGCCCCTCCCGCCCGGCTGTGGCCGCCACGGACACCACCGTATTGCCGGCGTCATCACTGCGCCATCGGTGCCCGCCCTGCCCGGCCAGGTCAATGATGTACTGGCGCACGGCAGCCTCCTCGCGGGAGGGTCTGGGAATCTGTGTGATCTCGTAAAAATGCCGCCACAGATGGGCGGGGTCGGCGGGATAATGATCCGGCTTCATGCGGGCGCTCCAGCGAAAGGCGAGAAATTATAGCCCAGCGCAGGGGCTGCGGACATTATTCACACTTATGACGGGTACTTTTTACATCACAGCGCCCGCCCGACAAACTACACTGGAAGTGTCTGTTGCAGACAGGGCAAAGAGGAGACCATGAAACGATTGGATGAAGGCAAAACCAGCCTGGTGGATTTTTTGCGCAGTATTCGCTATGGCCGCAACCACACATCAAAATCCCACGACGAACCGGCGGAGCACTTTGCAGAACTCAATCCGCGGGCGCGCACCGGGACCAAATCAAACGCCGAAGAGAAAATGCTGATCCGCAGCGCCAACTGAGTCTCTCTTCACGGCATACCACGCGGCTTACTGCAGGGTAGGCCCCGCCCCGTTGGGGCCGCAAAACTGTCACCTCACAGCCGGTTCCAGCAGCCGGGTTCAACCTTCACCAGGGTGCGAAGACGCTCACTGCGGCACAGCGCCCAGCGCTCGTGCGGCTCCACCAGGTAGTTCGCCAGCAGCGCGAACACCAGCGGGTTGAACGGGAAGCCGACATGGCTGGCGAGCACTGCCATATTCGTCACATACTGCGGATCCCCCTGGCAGCGGGCGATTCCGCTGCCGACAATGCCATCGGATTCGCTGTACAGCGCCAGTACCGGCACGCTCAGCGCCCCGCCGGCGTAGGTGTGATCGACCCAGCGCCGCAGCGCGTCCTCGTCGACCTCGTTGTCGTACAGGCTGCCCATCACGCTGTACAGGGCGGTGCCGCGCGGGTCGCCGTAGGGGGTACCCAGGGTCATCACCTGGCGAATCCACTGCGGAAAACGGTGCGCCAGTGCCACCGCGTACAGCCCCCCCAGACTCCAGCCGACCAGGGTCAGCTTGCGCCCGCTGGCCTGGAACTCGGCCTGCACCCGCGCGGCGATCGCGTCCTCGGTAGCAGCGCGATGTGCGAGGAAGTCATCGAGGTGCCGCGATCGCACCTGCGATGCATTGCGTCCCAGCCCCCAGGGGATGGCACGGTAGCCGCGGTTGTTGAGGAACTTCCGCAACTGCGCGGTCGAGCCATCGGCGCCCATGAAGCCCGGAATCGTCATGATGGTGTGACCATCACCACGGGGCAGAGCCTTGAACAGCGGCCCGAGCAGCGCCGAGCTGCCCATTTCCAATACCACACGACCCAACTCCATCACGCTGTGGCGCAACTTCGGTGGCCGCAGGTCGGTCACAAAGCCCTCATACTGACTCGCCATACATGCTCCGGCTATCACGGTCTGGGCCCATTGTGGCGTCTCTGTGGGCAGTAATACAGCGCCAGATTGGCATCCGGGTTCAACTTTTCATGCTAGAATTACCGCCGTTCAGGCAAACCCGCACGTCACGATCAATTTCCGGACCCGTAAACCCCTGTGAACGATCCCCGCGATACACTCTTCGCCGACCCGCTGTCCGAACACGGCCTGTTCACGTTCGATGACAGCGTCGCGCGCGTGTTCCCGGATATGATCAAGCGCTCCGTACCCGGTTATCCCACCATTGTTTCGATGACCGGCCTGCTGGCCGGGCGCTATGCCGTCGAGGGCAGCGCTGTGTACGACCTCGGCTGCTCGCTGGGCGCCTCCACACTCGCCATGCGCCAGAATATCCGGGCCCCCGGCTGCCGTATCATCAGTGTCGACAACTCCAGCGCCATGCTGGATCGCTGCAAGAGTGTTATCGAGTCCGACACCCACGACACCCCCGTGGACCTCATCCTGGCAGACCTGGAGGATGTCGCCATTGCAAACGCCTCGGTCGTGGTGCTCAACTTCACGCTGCAGTTCATTCCCAGGGAGCAGCGCGACGAGGTCGTCGCCCGCATCTACCGGGGGCTGCTGCCGGGCGGCATCATGGTACTGTCGGAGAAAGTGACTTTCGAGGACCCGCACCTGGACGCGTTGAATATAGAGCTGCACCACCAGTTCAAGCGCGCCAATGGCTACAGCGATATGGAAGTCGCCCGCAAGCGCAGCGCGCTGGAGACTGTGCTGGTGCCGGAGACGCTCGCGCAGCACAAGCAGCGCATTGCCAGCGCCGGTTTCACCGGCTGCGATGTGTGGTTCCAGTGCTTCAATTTTGCCTCGCTGATCGCGCTGAAATAATGGATTACCAACCCTTGATCGACCGCTGGACCGGCGGCGAACTGGATCGCTGGGCGCAACAGTTACAGCAGCAGGTCGCCAGTGGCCTGAGCCAGCAGCGCTACGGAGACCTGCCGCGCTGGCTGGCAGCGCTACAGGCACTGCCGGAACTGCAGCCGGATGCCATCCATCTCAATACCGCCCGTGTCGGCGCCAGCACCGGGGAACCACTGCCCACCGCAATTGCTGCGCAACTGCACAGCGCGCTGCGCCAACTGCACCCGTGGCGCAAGGGTCCGTTCGAGCTGTTTGGCGTCCACATCGACACCGAGTGGCGCTCAGACTGGAAGTGGGAGCGGCTGCACACGGCGATCGACCCCCTGCAGGGTCGCCGCGTGCTGGACGTCGGCTGCGGCAGCGGCTACCACTGCTGGCGCATGCTCGGTG
Source organism: Halioglobus sp. (assembly GCA_020443425.1). GTDB lineage: Bacteria > Pseudomonadota > Gammaproteobacteria > Pseudomonadales > Halieaceae > Marimicrobium. Next base: position 11,797 of record JAGRIE010000012.1, on the reverse strand, counting down.
ACGGCGCCGCCGAGGTCATCGGCATCGATCCCACCCCGCTGTTCGTCGTGCAGTTCTGGGCGCTGCAACGGTATTTGCAGCAGGACAATATCTGGGTCCTGCCGCTCCCGATGGAGCAGGTACCGCCGCAACTGCAGGCCTTTGACACCGTGTTCTCGATGGGTGTGCTCTATCACCGGCGCTCACCACTGGATCATTTACAGGAACTCAAACACTGCCTGCGGCCGGGCGGCCAGCTGGTGCTGGAGACCCTCGTCATTGAGGGCGCACTGGGGGAGACCCTGCTGCCGGAGGGCCGCTACGCCCGCATGGGCAATGTCTGGTTCCTGCCCAGCGCGGCAACCCTGTTAAGTTGGCTGCGCAAGCTGGGGTTTGTCGATACACAGTTGGTGGATGTCTGCGTGACCACCACACAGGAGCAGCGCTCCACCGACTGGATGACCTTTCATTCGCTCGCCAATTTTCTCGACCCGGACGACGCTGGCAAAACCATCGAGGGCTATCCGGCGCCGCGACGGGCAATCGTGACCGCACGGCTTCCCGGGAATTGGGAACCGCCTGTTTAGAACAGCCATCAATGCAACGACTCATCCGCCCGATGATCGTCAAATACAAACTCGAACACCTCGCGGAAGTTTCGCGCAAAGTGCACATTGATACCCTCGCGCAGATAGTCCGGCAACTCTTCGAAATCGCGGCGGTTGGCAAACGGCAGGATCAACTCCATGATCTTGCTGCGCCGCGCGGCAATCACCTTCTCGCGTATCCCGCCCACCGGCAGGACCTGCCCGGTCAGCGTCAACTCGCCGGTCATGGCCAGCGGGCGTTTGATGCGCTCGCGGCGGGCCAGTGACACCAGCGAGGTCGCCATCGTGACACCCGCACTGGGGCCGTCCTTGGGCGTGGCGCCCTCGGGCACATGCAGGTGCACCATACTCATATCGAAGAAGTCCTGGTCGCAGTTGTAGTCCTTCAGGTGGGCGACCACATAACTGTAGGCGATCTCGGCTGACTCCTTCATCACATCGCCCAGTCGGCCCGTGAGTTTGAAGCCGCGATTGAGCGTGTGCACCTGGGAGGACTCGATCGGCAGTGTCGCACCGCCCATGGCCGTCCAGGCAAGACCGGTGACCACACCGACACCTCGCAGCGGCCGCTCGGCCTGGAACGGCGGCTTGCCCAGCAGTACCTCGATATCCTTCTTGCCGACACGCAGTTTCTTTGTTTTCTCATCCAGCAACCGCACAATCGATTTGCGCATGATGCGCGCAATCTGCTTCTCCAGGTTCCTGACGCCGGCCTCGCGACAGTAGGAGTCGATCACATACTTCAGGCCGGCGTCGTTGATCCTGAGCTGGTCATCCTTCAGGCCGTGGCGTCGCAACTGCTTTGGCCACAGGTGATTTTTCGCGATATGCAGTTTTTCCTCGGCCACATAGCCGGACAGGCGCAGTGTCTCCATCCGGTCCAGCAGCGGCCCCGGGATGGTGTCGAGCTGGTTGGCTGTACACACGAACAGCACTTTGGACAGGTCGACGCGAAGATCGAGATAGTGATCCAGGAACTCTCCGTTCTGCTCCGGGTCCAGCACCTCCAGCAGCGCCGAGGCGGGGTCGCCCTGGTAGGACGCCCCGATCTTGTCGATTTCGTCCAGCATGATCACGGGGTTGGCGACCTCGACCTCTTTCAGCGCCTGCACAAACTTGCCCGGCATGGCGCCGATATAGGTTCGCCTGTGCCCCTTGATCTCCGCCTCATCGCGCATACCCCCGAGACTGAAGCGGTAGAACTTGCGGCCCAGCGCTGCGGCCACCGACTGCCCGATGCTGGTTTTTCCCACCCCGGGCGGCCCCACCAGCAGCAGGATGGAACCGGCGATCTCGCCCTTGAAGGCGCCGACGGCGAGGAATTCCAGAATGCGGTCCTTGACGTCCTCCAGGCCCTCGTGGTGCTCGTCGAGCACGGTGCGCGCGTGCGCCAGGTCCAGGTTGTCATCCGACAACACGCCCCAGGGCACGCTGGTCGCCCAGTCGAGGTAGTTGCGGGTGACCCCGTACTCCGCTGAGCCCGTCTCCAGCACCGAGAGCTTGTGCATCTCCTCGCTGATACGCTTGGCAGCGGCGTCCGGCATTACCAGGTCCTTGATCCGGTCCTCGAACATCTCGACATCCGAAGTGCGGTCGTCCTTGGAGATACCCAGTTCTTTCTGGATGATTTTCAGCTGTTCACGCAGGAAAAACTCGCGCTGCTGCGCCGAGACCTTTTCATTGACCTGGCTGGTGATCTGGCCCTGCAACTCCGCCACCTCGCGCTCCTTGCGCAACAGGGTCAGCACTTTCTCCATACGGGAGCGCAGCGGCAGCGTATCGAGGATTTCCTGCAACTGCTCGCCCTTGGCCGTGGTCAGGGCGGCCGAGAAGTCGGCCAGTTGGCTTGGCTGGCGGGGACTGAAATTGGCCAGGTACTGTTTCAGCTCCTCGCTGTACAGCGGATTGAGCGGCAGCAACTCGCGGATCTGCTTGATCAGGGCCATGGCGTAGGCCTTGATTTCATCGTCGTCGCGATCACCCTGGCTGCGCGGGTACTCGACCTGCACCAGATAGGGCGGCTTGTCATTCAGCCAGCGCACAATGCGGAAGCGCTTGATGCCCTGCGCCAGGAAATGCCCCGTCTGGTCCGCGGTCATGGGTGTGCGGTGCAGGCGCACGGCACAGCCGATTTCCGGGAACTGGCGCGACTCTGCACTCCGCGAATCCGCGACATCCACATAGGATAAGCCGATGAGGCCGTGGCCCTCCCGCTGCAGGGCCTCCAGTGTGCTCTGCCACTCCACCGGGTTGATTCCGATCGGCTGCACCTGCCCCGGGAAAAACGGTCGATGCGGTACCGGAATCAGGTACAGGGTATCGGGCAGCACATCATCCGCCACAGCCGGGGTTTGCTGCGTCTCCTGTGCGGGCTCCACTTCTATTTCAGTCGAATCTTGCGGCTCACTCATGGTGATTCAGTTCCTGTTCCATCGCTGGCATGGGTCGCCCGTATCCCGGGCGCGTCACCTCTTTATATAGGCTGAACGGTAATTTTCAAGCTTCGGGACGCACAGGCGTACTGCCGCGTGGCCGTTCCCGTTATACTCCCCCGCTTCATTTGCCACTGCGTATCGGCCGCAGTCACACGAGGACAACACCGTGCATATCGATCAGCTATCAGTCGCCGAACTCGCGACAGAACTGAATTCACTACAGCAACAGTACAGCGCACTGAAAGGCCGGAACCTGGCCCTGGATCTCACCCGTGGCAAACCGTGTACCGAGCAGGCAGCGCTGTCCGACGCGCTGGACGGCATCCTCAGGGGCAATTACTTTGCCGAGGACGGCACCGATGTGCGCAACTACGGCGGCCTGGACGGACTCCCGGAGGCCAGGGCCCTGTTCTCCCAGGTACTGGGCACCGTGCCCGGGGAAACCCTGGTCGGCGGCAACTCCAGCCTGACCCTGATGTACACCGTGATCGAGTTCGCCCTGTCGGTGGGACTGGCCGGCGATGAATCAGCCTGGGGCAACAGCGATACGGTGAAATTCCTGTGTCCGGCACCCGGTTACGACCGCCATTTCGCCATTTGCGAATACCTGGGCATAGAGATGATCACTGTACCGATGCTCGACAGCGGGCCGGATATGGATGTGATCGAGGCGCTGGTGCAGGAGGATGACACCATCAAGGGCCTGTGGTGCGTGCCGCGCTTCTCCAATCCCACCGGTTGCGTCTACAGCGAGGACACGGTTGATCGCATCGCGCGCCTGGGGTTGATCGCGGGCAGTCATTTTGTGGTGATGTGGGATAACGCCTATGCGGTGCACACCCTGTATGACGATGCACCACAACTGGCACCTATCCGCGAGTTCTGCCTGCGACACGGCACCGAGGACAGCGTCTTCCAGTTTGGCTCCACCTCCAAGATCACCTTTGCCGGTGCCGGCGTGTCCTTCCTGGCCAGCAGTGAGAAGAACCTGGCCGCCCTGAAACGGCACCTCGCCTTCCAGACCATCGGCCCCGACAAGGTGAACCAGCTGCGCCATGTGCGTTTCCTGTCCGACCCGGACACGCTGGCACAGCACATGGCGTCCCACGCCGCCGTCATCAGGCCGCGTTTTGAGTGCGTACTGGACACACTGCAGCGCGAGTTGGGCGACCGGGGCATGGGCAGCTGGGCTGCGCCGCGTGGGGGGTATTTTGTATCTTTCAACACGCTGACAGGGCTGGCGCGCAAGGTAGTGCAACTGGCCGATGCCATCGGCGTCAAACTCACTCCCGCCGGTGCGACCTTCCCCTATGGCAAGGACCCCGATGACAGCAATATCCGGCTGTCGCCTACCTACCCCTCGCTTGAGGATCTCAACACCGCAATCGACGCGTTCGTGGTCTGTGTGAAACTCGCGTCTATCGAGGATCAGCTGCAGCGCAAGCAGTAACGGGAATACACGTGGGGTCAGGCGTGGATGGGCTTCAGTACCGCCACTCCTCGCCCCACAGGCTGCGGACATAGTTGACCAGATCCCAGATTGCCTCGTCGCCGCCCAGTTCAGTGCGCCAACCGGGCATCGCAGCGCCGGTGCCGTCGGCGATACTGTTGAAGATATCTTCCTCTGAGGTGCCGTAGAAATAGCCCAGCGGATCGGCCAGGTTGGTGGCGCCCGGCACCGGATCAAAGCGCGCTGCATTGCCGCTGGCACCACCCCCCCAGTAATCGGACTCCACAGAGGATTTCTGTACGGTATCGATCGCCCTGGTCACGGTGCCCAGCACTTCCGCCCTGACATCCGGCTCGCGCTCCGGCGGCGGGACCTCGGCCCATTCCGGCCAGTCCTCTTCCGGCGCCTCATAGATGGGCTCTGGATCGTCGGCACCGCGCACCAGCTCGACCAATTCGTCGTAATCATCGGACACGTCCATCTGGACCGTATCGTAGAGCTCGCTGTAGGTGGCGGCGCTGTCGACACCGTGGCATTCACTGCAGTAGAGATCGTACAGCTCGGCCCCCGTGGCCAGGGATTGCTGGTCATAGGGATCCACAGCGGCGGCGACGGGGGCACACAGTGCCGCACACAGTACCCCGGCCAGCGCCAGCACTGGCAAATCGGGGCGGCGGTGTTTATACATAGCGTGTTGCATCGTGTGCGGGCGCCAGGCCTACTCTTCGCCGCCCTTCTGGCCGGGAGGGAAGCCTGCGAACGGAAAACTGGTGACGTTGTTCTCGGAGGATGCGACCTCCGAGACCTTGCTGCTGCCTTCCTTGTCGACCTCGTCGATACGGATAATGGCCTGCAGCGGGATATAGCTGCGTTTGACGCCGCTGAACTCGTTTTTAAGCTTTTCCTCGCTGGGATCCACCAGTATTTGCGAGCGCTCGCCGAACACGAACTCCTCCACCTCGATGAAGCCCCACATATCGCTCTGGTAGATCTGGCGCGCAAACACCTCAAACACCTGGTTGCCGTTCTGGAAAATCACCTTGTAGACGGGTTGGTTTGCCATTGTCATCTCGTGTATCGCAAGTGCGATGCGCCTATCTGCGGGAGTGGCGACAGGGCAGCTGTTTTCAAAGGGCGGCAATCTTACCACCATCGCGGGAGAATACCAGTTTCCGGCCCGCCGCGCTGCTGCCCGGTTCGGGCCTTCGCCGCCGCTGCGACACCCCCCCGACGGGCGCGCACCCCCCGCAATTGGATGCACTAGGTTTGCGCCCCCTAACTGGGTATAATCCGCCCCCCTTTTCCCACAGAGCGACAGCAGCGCAGGTTCCGCTGCCACAACCCGGTGCACAAGAAACTCTACATCAAGACACACGGCTGCCAGATGAACGAATACGACTCGGCTCGTATGCGCGACCTGTTGCAGACCAGCCACGACCTGGTTCCCACGGACAACCCCGAGGAAGCGGATGTTTTGCTGTTAAATACCTGTTCTATAAGGGAAAAAGCCCAGGAGAAAGTCTTCCACCAGCTGGGCCGATGGAAGCACCTGAAACAGAAGAATCCGGACCTCATCATCGGCGTCGGCGGCTGCGTGGCCAGCCAGGAGGGCGCGGAAATCGGCCGTCGCGCACCCTATGTGGACCTGGTATTCGGCCCGCAGACCCTGCACCGACTGCCGCAGATGATGGAGCAGCGCGGCACCGGCGGCACGCTGGTGGTCGATATCAGCTTCCCCGAAATCGAGAAATTCGACAACCTGCCCGAACCCAAGGTGGAAGGACCCTGTGCATTCGTGTCGGTCATGGAGGGCTGCAGTAAATACTGCACATTCTGCGTGGTGCCCTACACCCGCGGCGAGGAAGTGTCGCGGCCGCTGGATGACGTGATCGCTGAAATTGCCCACCTCGCGCAGGGCGGCGTGCGCGAGGTCAACCTGCTGGGGCAGAATGTGAACGCCTACCGCGGCCTCAACCACGAGGGCGATGTGGTTGATTTCGCTGAACTTCTGCATTTCGTCGCCCGCATCCCCGGTATTGAGCGCATCCGCTACACCACTTCCCATCCGGTGGAGTTCTCCGATGCCCTGATCGACGCCTACGCCCAGATACCGCAACTGGTCGATCACCTGCACCTGCCGGTACAGAGTGGCTCCGACCGCATCCTGGCGGCAATGAAGCGCGGCCACACGGCACTGGAGTACAAATCCAAAATACGTCGCCTGCGCAAGATTCGACCCAACATCAGCCTGTCCTCCGACTTCATCATCGGCTTTCCCGGCGAGACCGAGGCCGACTTCGCCGCCACCATGAAACTGATCGAGGAGATCGGCTTCGACAGCTCCTTCAGCTTTATTTACAGCGCGCGCCCCGGCACGCCGGCGGCAGACCTGCCGGACAACACCGACGAGGACACCAAGAAACAGCGCCTGCAGATACTGCAGACACGCATTTTGCAGCAGGCGGCCAACATCAGCCGCACTATGGTCGGCAGCACGCAGCGTATCCTCGTTACCGGCGTCTCCCGCAAAGACCCGGGGCAGTTGCAGGGGCGCACCGAGAACAACCGCGCGGTAAACTTTTCATCGACAGACCACGCCCTGATCGGGGAGTTTGTCGATGTGGAGATTATCGAGGCACTGCCCAACTCACTGCGGGGCGTGTTACTCACAGGTTGACGCCTGTGAATTCCCGTATATCCTTAACCAGTACTAGCATTGCCCACGGCGGCGACAGGATACTTTGAACAACGAACCTCCCCCGCAACCGTCACCTGGACAGTTGATTCAACAAACCCTCACGCTGGAGCCCGATGACGCGCGTCACCTGGCGATGTTGTCCGGGCATCTGGACAGCCATCTGCGCCAGATCGAGGAGCGACTCGGCGTTACCATCAGTCCGCGCGGGAACCAGATACGCATGAGCGGCCCCGCCGACAGCGTCGCCACCGCCGGGCAGTTGCTGCGTCACCTGTACGCCGAAATTTCCGAGGGCGTGGGCTTGAGCCCGGAATCCCTGCACCTGCAACTGCAGCAGGCGGGGCTGGAAGACCTCGCGGACACCTCCGGCGACGCCACTGTGCAGCCGATCAGGCTGATTCGCACGAAACGGGCGTCTATCAAGCCGCGCGGCAAGAACCAGCAATCCTATGTACAGATGATCAAGGACTGCGATATCAATTTCGGTATCGGCCCCGCTGGCACCGGCAAGACCTACCTCGCCGTGGCCTGCGGCGTGGAGGCCCTGCTGGAGGAGCAGGTGCGGCGCATCCTGCTGGTGCGACCGGCGGTGGAAGCGGGTGAAAAACTGGGCTTCCTGCCCGGCGACCTGAGCCAGAAAATCGATCCCTACCTGCGCCCGCTGTACGATGCGCTCTATGAGATGCTGGGCTTTGAGACGGTCAACAAGTTTATCGAGCGCAATATCATCGAGGTCGCACCGCTGGCATTCATGCGCGGGCGCACCCTGAACAACGCGTTCATCATCCTCGACGAGGCGCAGAACACCACCCGTGAACAGATGAAAATGTTCCTCACCCGCATCGGTTTCGGCTCCACCGCGGTGATTACCGGCGACGCCACCCAGATCGACCTGCCGCGCGGTGCGCAGTCCGGACTCACGCACGCGAGCAATATCCTCGGCGATGTACAGGGGCTGGGCTTCACCTACTTCGGCAACAAGGACGTGGTGCGCCACCCGCTGGTGCAGCGCATTGTCGAAGCCTACGACAGCGCCGAAGACAGCGCCACACCGCTGGACAAGAGCCGGCGGTGAAACTGACAGTGGATATCCAGAGAGCCAGCCGCGAGCCTGTGCCCACCGCTGCCGACTTGCGCCACTGGATCACCACCGCACTGGCCGGGCGCACCACACAACAGCAGGTGGAAATCAGCGTGCGCCTCGTCGACACCGAGGAGATGACACAACTGAACGCCGGCTACCGGGGCAAGGCGGGGCCGACCAATGTGCTGTCTTTCCCCGCTGACCTGCCGCCAGAACTCGAATTGCCACTGCTGGGCGACATTGTCATCTGCGCGCCCGTGGTTGCCGCTGAAGCCGCCCAACAGGGCAAGAGTGCCGCGGCGCACTGGGCCCACATGACGGTTCACGGCACCCTGCACCTGCTGGGTTACGATCACATAGAAGAGGAAGATGCACAGATTATGGAAGCCCTGGAAAGCGCCATTCTCAGGCAACTGGACTACAGTTGTCCTTACCAACACCACCTGCCCCACGAGCAAATACCCCAATGAGTGAAGACCGTTCCGGCAGCGATCACGCTGACCGCTCCTGGATAGACAAAATTGCCCTGCTGTTCAGCTCCGAGCCGCGCAACCGTCGCGACCTTGAGGATGTGCTGACACTCGCCGTTGAGAACGAGGTCATCGACCAGGATGCGCACAGCATCATGGAAGGCGCAATGCAGGTCAGCGATATGCAGGCGCGCGATATCATGATCCCGCGCTCGCAGATGGTGTACATAAAGGCCGATGGCACGCTGGAGGACATCCTGCCGCAGATCATTCGCTCCGCGCACTCGCGGTATCCGGTGATCGGCGACAGCCCCGACGTGATCCTGGGCATACTGCTGGCCAAGGACCTGCTGCCGCAGATCCTCAACCTGGACAACGGCAACTTCAGGATCGAGGAGTTGCTGCGCCCCGCCATGGTCGTGCCCGAGAGCAAACGCCTCAACGTGCTGCTGCGCGAGTTCCGTGAGAACCGCAATCATATGGCGATTGTGATCGATGAGTACGGCGGCGTCGCCGGCCTGGTCACCATCGAGGATGTGCTGGAGGAGATCGTCGGCGAAATCGAGGACGAGACCGATGCGCAGGCCGATCGGTATATCCAGATGATCAACCCGAACGATTACATGGTAAAAGCCCTGACGCCGATCGAGGAGTTCAACACGTATTTTTCCTGCAAGCTGAGCGACGATGACTTCGACACCATTGGCGGCCTGGTGATGCAGGCCTTCGGGCATATGCCCGCCCGCCACGAGGTCACCACCATTGATGACTTCCGGTTCGAAGTGATCAAGGCCGACCAGCGCAAGATCTACACGCTGCGCCTGCAGTTGCCCAAGACCTAGCGCTTGCGCCGCGAGCCCAGTCGATGCGATCCGAATCCAGTCTCCCACCCCTGTTTGTCCTGATCTGGGCGCCGCTGGTCGGCGCGCTGGTGACACTGTCGCTGTCGCCGTTCGATTTCTGGCCGGCCGGCATCCTCAGTTGCGCGCTCTACGCCCACCTGCTGTGCACCTGCTCTGCAGAACAGGCCATGTGGCGCGGCTGGCTCTATGGCTTTGGCCTGTTCGGCAGCGGCGTCTCCTGGATTTATGTCAGCATCCATGTGCACGGCAATGCCAGTGTGCCGTTGGCGGCGGGGCTGACCGCGCTCTTCTGCGCCGGCCTGGCGCTGTTCCACGCGCTGTTCGCCTGGCTGTACGTGCAGTTTGTGCGACCGCTTCCGGGCGGCATGCTGGTGGGGTTTCCCGCGCTGTGGGTGCTGTTTGAATGGCTGCGGGAGTGGGTGCTTACCGGTTTCCCCTGGCTGTATCTCGGCTACGCACATGTGGACACCTGGATATCCGGCTGGGCACCTATCACCGGGGTATTCGGCCTGTCGTTCATCTGCGCGATCTCCGGCACCTGCCTGTTCCTGGCGTGGCGCAGCCGCAAAGCGGTCTCCTGCACTACCTATGCGGTGGTGCTGGTCACGCTGTGGGGCGGTGGCGCGATCCTCAAGCCGACGCAGTGGGTCGGCAAGGCCAGCGAGCGCCCGATCACCGTGGCGATGGTGCAACCCAATGTGCCCCAGGAACACAAATGGGACCCGCAGTGGTACGGCCCGATCCTGCAGCAACTGAGCGGTGCCACCGAACGCCTGCTCGGCCATGACATCGTGATCTGGCCGGAGTCGGCGATACCGAACTATTTCCAGCGCGCGCAGGGCTTCCTGGATCCGATCGCCCGGCGCGCGGCAGCGGCCGGCACCACCCTGGTCACCGGCGCGCCGTTTCGCGCCTCCGGCAGCAGTTCCTACTACAACAGCATAGTGGCGCTGGGCTCGGGCAGCGGCGTCTACCACAAGCAGCGACTGGTGCCTTTCGGCGAGTATGTACCACTGGAGCAGCAGTTGCGCGGCCTGATCGACTTTTTCGACCTGCCGATGTCGGCGTTCAGCGCCGGCCCACCCGAGCAGAAAGCCCTGTCCGTGGGCGCCTACCGGGTTGCGCCGTTTATCTGTTACGAAATAGTCTACGGCGATCTGGTGGCCCAGCACGCGCAGGATGCTGAACTGTTGATCACCATCAGCAACGACAGCTGGTTTGGCGACTCCATCGGCCCCTGGCAGCACCTGCAGATCGCCCAGATGCGAGGGCGGGAGAACGGGCGCTATGTCCTGCGGGCAACCAATAACGGTATCTCCGCCATCATTGACCACCAGGGCCGGATTCTGAAGCGCACAGAGCAGTTTGTTGAGACCACACTGACCGGCCAGGCCGAGGCCATGCTCGGCAATACGCCCTTCAGCAGCTTCGGCAACAAGCCGATGATCGCCGGTTGTTTCCTCGGCCTGATACTGATGGGGCTGATGTACCTGGGCTTCTGGCGCGACAGCTGAGCGCCAGAACCTTCGCGCAACCCATCAATTACTGCTAGAATCCGCCCTTCATTTTCGCTCGTGAAGGCCTCCCGACAGGCTCCGCCCCGATCGATTTCCCAGCAGACACCAAGGACGCAACGCGCACCCGCAATGGATCAACAATACAACCCACAGGCACTCGAAAAGGCCGCGCAGGAGCACTGGCTGTGCAACAACAGCTTTGCCGTACAACAGGATGACACGCGCGAGAAGTTCTACTGCCTCGCCATGTTTCCCTACCCCAGCGGCCAGCTGCATATGGGCCATGTGCGCAACTACACCATTGCCGACGTAATCGCGCGCTACCAGCGCATGCAGGGTAAGAATGTACTGCAGCCGATGGGCTGGGACGCCTTCGGACTGCCGGCTGAAAACGCGGCGATCAAGCACCGGGTGCCGCCGGCGCAGTGGACCGCACAGAATATCGATTACATGCGCGAGCAGTTGCGGCGACTGGGCTTCGCCTACGACTGGGATCGGGAGCTGGCAACCTGTGATCCCAGCTACTACCGCTGGGAGCAGTGGTTTTTCACCCGGCTCTTCGACAAGGGCATGGCCTACAAGAAAAAAGCCGAGGTGAACTGGTGCGAGACCGACCAGACAGTACTGGCCAACGAGCAGGTGGTGGACGGCTGCTGCTGGCGCTGTGACAACCCGGTGGAGCGCCGCGAGATC
>JAGRIE010000129.1 GCA_020443425.1 Halioglobus sp. | reverse complement strand
AATGACCCACGTGCCCTGATGCACTGAGATGCCGATACTGCCGGCGATGTGCGGAATCGATACGTTGGCGACGGTCATGTCGAGGACGACTATGAAATTGCTCAGCGCGAGCACCATGGCTGCAAACAGCTTGTTACGCCCGGCGAGAACCGACGGCACGGCACCTTGCAGCTGACTCGCCATCTTTCAGCCGCCCGAGATGTCTATCTCGACTTCGGTCGATAGGCCAACACGCAGCGGATGCCGGACCAAATCCTTCGGATCGAGTTCAATGCGTACCGGGAGGCGCTGTACCACCTTGATCCAGTTGCCGGTGGCATTCTGAGCGGGAATCAGGGACATCGACGCGCCTGTACCACCTGAAATACCGACGACTTTGCCATGATAGGTGACGCTGCCACCATAGAGGTCAGCTGTCACCGTTGCAGGCATTCCGATCTTGACGCGCCTTAGTTGACCTTCCTTGAAGTTCGCATCGATGTAGACCTTGTCCACCGGAACGATAGTCATGATCGGCTTGCCGACCTCGACGCGTTGGCCGACTTGAACAGTGCGTTGCGCGATCACGCGGCCGATTGGCGCGCGGATCACTGCGTTGTCGAGATCGAGCCTGGCGTCCCTGAGCTTGGCCTTGGCT
>JAGRIE010000128.1 GCA_020443425.1 Halioglobus sp. | reverse complement strand
CCCCCAGCGCCACCCGGCCGCTGACATCCAGCCCGTACAGTCGGGCGGACTGGTTGGCGAACTGCAGCACGTTGAACTGCTGCGCGGCAAAGCCGGGGCGCGCCACGGCGTCGATATAATCGTTTACTCGCGTGTAGTAGGGCGTGATGCGCAGCTCCCACTGCCGCTGGTGGTGATGCCAGTCGAGCGTTGCGGAAACCGTGTGAGCCTGCTCGGGATCGAGGCCGATATCACCCACGTAGCCATTGCCGTCACCCACGAAGTTGTTCATCACCGCCGCCATCGGCCAGCTCGACCAGGTGTAGCGCTCGTAGAGGTTGGGCGAGCGAACCTTGCGCGCGATACCGAATTCAACCGCGGCGGTGGCATCGAAGGTGTATCGGGACAGCGCCGTGATATCCCAGTTGTCGTCACTGCGCGAGCGTTCGCGCGCGTTGAATGCCGCGGCATCGGCCACCTGGTTGCCCATGGCCATGGCGCCGTCACTGTAGCCGCGCACCGGCCCCGCATCGGTTGCAATGCGCTCGTAGCGCACGCCCAGGGAGGTCAGCCAGTGCTCGTCGTGGTGTGCCTCCCACTCGCCAAACACGGCGGTGCGATCACGCTCGCCGTCCTTGATATTGTGGAAGGTGCCGGG
>JAGRIE010000127.1 GCA_020443425.1 Halioglobus sp. | reverse complement strand
CCCATCTCCCTGCGCTTTCCGTTGAGCTGATATCTATATATCCAGGACTTATTGCCCTGCTTCGAGATATTGAGGTAAAGGCCATCGCGGTCTGCGTAACGACCAGGCTGGCTCAGGCTTTTCACTTGCGCTGCAGTAAGCACTCATCCCACCACTAATCCCACCACACAATGTTGGTTATTGCTGAATATAGGTGAGCATAGGTGAATAGCGAATACGCCGCAACCCCTGTAAAAATAGGCTATTGTGTGGGATTTAAGCGGGTAGTTGGCACTAGATGAATTGGGAAATGGCGGAGAGCGAGGGATTCGAACCCTGAGCCATGGCTTATTCCGCCTCGCCATGCCTCCTAATGCCTTGTAAATCAGAGAGTTAAAAAATGGGGCCGGCATTAGAGGGCATCACAAGGCGTGAGGGTGGTCCCATGGTGGTCCCATCAAATCCCATGGGCAGTCTGGGTCGATCACCCTTTTCACCGCTCGATTTGCACTGTCGAAAACAGCAACGGGGTTGGTTCATTGTTCAGGCAGCAACTGACAAATGCACCCCCAATGCACGCATCAACCGATGGATTGTGTCCCACTTGGGTTGCACCTTGCCATTGATCACCTTGTAGAGACTTTCTCGGTTTAGCCCG
>JAGRIE010000126.1 GCA_020443425.1 Halioglobus sp. | reverse complement strand
CCATATACATCAGGGATCTTTCGTCAGATTCTGAAAAATATATAAGGTATACGCTCGACAGTTTTGGCCCGCCTGCGTACCTTTTAAATGGCAACGACTACCATACTTTATATCCAAACCCAGGCAATACCGGGACGGCATTTTCAGACCGCACATTTGAAATACCAATGGCCATCTATAAGCGGGCGTCTGGGACCTAGCACCCCATAATCCACCGCAAGTTATTGATAAAATACCCCGAAATAGGGCGGTTGCCCCATAACTATTTCCCCGCAGGCCGCGCCGTTGCTGGATAGCGGTACGGACTACGAACCAGGCGGTCGCACGTTCGAATCGTGCCAGGCGCGCCTTGAGCCAGGCTATTATTTTGGCGTCCTGTTTGGTATTAAGGTGCGCCCGCAACTCCTCATTACTTAGTAGCGGATTCACCCCACCACCTCCACGCTGCTGCTCACCTCACACCTCCGGTATCGCTGTCAGCCCCGATATGCGGCCTGAACTCGCCGCACCAATCGCCGCGACCTGTGATTGGCCAGAAGTGCCCGCTATTGAAATCTGCGGCTGGCGGCATTCGCTTGCAATGTCCGGTTACGCTGTTGATGAAACACCACCAATGGCATTTACCGCATGCAGGCCC
>JAGRIE010000125.1 GCA_020443425.1 Halioglobus sp. | reverse complement strand
CAACCTTTCGGGACTGCACGGACCCAACTTTTCGGATTTCATTTTCCTGTAGTACCCGTAGCAGTCGCGCCTGGGCCTCAAGGGGAAGTTCCCCGATCTCATCAAGGAACAGGGTGCTGCCATCGGCGGCTTCAACAAGGCCGGTTCTGGTCGATGTGGCGCCGGTAAATGCACCTTTCTCATGCCCGAACAGTTCTGATTCAATGAGGTTTTCCGGGATGGCCGCACAATTTACCGAGATCATGTCCGCGTGGCGGCGGCTGCTGAGCTTGTGTATTGCCTGGGCTACCAGTTCCTTGCCGGTGCCGGATTCGCCATTGATAAGTACCGTTGAGTCGGTCATGGCGACTTTGCTGATGCGCCGGAACAGTTCCTGCATCGGCTGGCAACTGCCGATCATACCTGGAATGACCGGCTCGTTGAGTTCGGGTTGGCTCGGCGCTGAACCGGCAGTTGCTACTGGTCTGGCGACAGGCTTTTTCCGTTCCCGGATAATACGGGCGACGGTTTCGATAATTTCGCTGTGTTCAAAGGGTTTGGCGATGTAGTCGACGGCCCCCATTTTCATTGAATCAACCGCGGAACGAAGACTGGAGTAACTGGTCATGATCAATACCGGAGTGCTGGTGGCCTTGATC
>JAGRIE010000124.1 GCA_020443425.1 Halioglobus sp. | reverse complement strand
AACTGCTCACGCCCGACGATGCCGGCGTGCCGCCCGCCATGCAGGCGCTGATGTGCCGCCTGCTGGCGCGCTCCGCCGGGGCCGACGGTATGGCCGGTGGCCAGGCGATTGACCTGCAGAGCGTGGGTCGCAAGCTGGACGAAGCCGCGCTGCGCGACATGCACCAGCGCAAGACCGGCGCGCTGCTGCAGGCCAGCGTGGAACTCGGCGCCGCCTGCGCGCCCAGCCCGCTGCAGGGCGCCAGCGCCGAGGCGCTGCGCCGCTACGGTGCCGCCGTGGGGCTGGCGTTCCAGGTGGTGGACGACATCCTCGACGTCACGGCCGATTCGACCCAGCTCGGCAAGACCGCGGGCAAGGACGCCGCCAGCGACAAGCCCACCTACGTCTCGCTGATGGGGCTGGACGGCGCCCGTGCCCACGCTGACGTGCTGCTGGCCGAGGCCGAGGCGGCACTGGCGGGCGCCGGCCTGCCCGACGTGACCCTGCTCGGCGCGCTGGCGCGGCGCCTGGTGCTGCGGGCCAGCTGAGGCCCGTGGCGATGGACAAGGACATGAGCGAAGCTTCCCTGATCGAAACCATTCACAGTCCGGCCGACCTGCGCCAGCTGTCGCGCGCGCAGCTCAAGCAGCTGGCGCGCGA
>JAGRIE010000123.1 GCA_020443425.1 Halioglobus sp. | reverse complement strand
CACGATATAGCGCCCGTCATGCGCGCTTGAAAGTATCTCATTACCCCCGCCGTTATCGTCATCACTGCTGCTGCCGCAGCCAGTGAGTGCTATGCTTGCTGTCATCAAAACTGGAATGATTCGGTTCATTGTCTTGCTCGCTCTTTTGAGTGCTCTTATTGCAGCAAGACTGAGCTTTAACCGCCACTTGTCCATTTTGTTGCATCTAGTTGCATAAGCTGCAATTTAGTTGCATCTAAGTTGACAACTTTTACGCATAAAATCCTTATAAATCAATAATATGCGAACGTTTAGTTGCGCTTTCTGGGGGTGTGGTGGTCGTAGGTTCAAATCCTGCCGTCCCGACCATTATTCTAGAGGCTTTCAGCAATTTGTCAAAACATCGGTTGTCAATAGTTGTCAACATTCCTAAAATGTTTTTGACAACCGTAGTTTTGATGTAAATTTCATGGCTGAAAACATACCTAATTTGCACTCTCGCAAAGCGAAGGGTCGCATTTATTACCGTTACCTAATGCCTGACGGGCAATATGAATCGCTGGGTGCTGATCGCAAGTATGCGATTGACGCAGCTATTGCGCTTAATGAGCGGCGGGCGGCATCGGCTGAGATGCGCGGTGCCGAAGAGGCCGAAGGTTCG
>JAGRIE010000122.1 GCA_020443425.1 Halioglobus sp. | reverse complement strand
CGGAACCGGTACATCGAACCCAGGCGGGCAACCGCAGTCCCTATACGGTGCTGGGTAAAACCTACCGGGTCATGGCGACTGAAGAAGGCTATTCGGCGCGCGGCGTGGCGTCGTGGTACGGGGAAAAATTCCACGGCCACCAGACCTCCAACGGTGAAATTTTCGACATGTACAAGGCCTCGGCAGCGCATAAGACGCTGCCTATTCCCAGTTTCGTCAGGGTCACCAACCTGGACAACAATCGCAGTATCATCGTCAGGGTCAACGACCGGGGTCCATTCCACGGTGATCGGTTGATCGACCTGTCCTACGCGGCGGCCGTCAAGCTGGGCTATGCCCCTCGCGGCACCGCGCGGGTACAATTGGATGCGATACTGCCGCCGGCGCAGGCGGGTGAAACACGTGGGCTGGCAGTAGCGGCCATTCCGGTAGCGCTGCCACCCGTCTCGGGTGGAGAAAAGCGTTATCTGCAGGTGGGAGCGTTCAGCGATGCCGGCGCTGCACAACGTCTCAGTGCACAATTGCGCGAAATCACCACGCTGCCGGTCTTTATTCAGGAGGTGGTTAGCGATTCCCGACAACGTCTGCACCGGGTCCGGGTCGGCCCGATCCTGGACAGCAATGAAATCAGGGCCATTACG
>JAGRIE010000121.1 GCA_020443425.1 Halioglobus sp. | reverse complement strand
CCATGAGCGATGACGAACTGCGCCAGTTGCGCGGTTCGCAGATCAGCATGGTGTATCAGGAGCCGATGGCCTCGCTGAATCCGTCGATGCTGCTGGGCGAGCAGCTTATGGAAGTGCCGCTTTATCATGAGGATGTATCCGAAGACGAAGCCCGTCAACGGGCGCGCGATATTCTGGCTGCAGTACGTCTGCCCGATCCTGACCGGATCATGAACGCCTACCCGCACCAGATTTCGGGTGGTCAGCAGCAGCGTGTAGTTATTGCGATGGCGCTGTTATCCAAACCGGCGCTATTGCTGCTGGACGAGCCCACCACCGCGCTGGATGTCACGGTAGAGGCTGGCATTGTCGATCTGATCCGGGATATTTCCAAAGAGTTCGGCACCTCCATGATCTATATCTCGCACAATCTGGGATTGATTCTGGAAACCTGCGACCGGATCACTGTCATGTATTCCGGCGAGGCGGTCGAATCCGGCTCGGTGAAAGAAGTTTTCGATCAGATGCGCCATCCGTACACGCGCGGTCTGTTTGCCTCTATACCGCTGCCGGGCACCGATAAAAACGCCCGGCCACTGGTGCCTATTCGGGGCCAGCTGCCATTACCTCATATGCGTCCAAACGGCTGCTATTTCGGTCCG
>JAGRIE010000120.1 GCA_020443425.1 Halioglobus sp. | reverse complement strand
CCGATTTCAGGGCCTTTTTCAGCGGTTGGTAACGGGGATCCTCGTCTCCCGGCTGGCTGCCGGGCCAGGGATCCGGAAATTGCACTTCCCACTGCAGCACGCCACGGTAGCCAGGCGCTCGCTCCATCAGGTTTAGCAGGGCCGAGGTGCCGGAGCGCGGCAGACCGGTGATGAACACAGGGGCAACGATCTCCTGTTCGGCAATCCCGGGCATGGTGGCGAAAGCATTTTCGCAACGCAGGCGCGTGGCGAGCAGGCTCAGCACGCGGTCTCGACAGCGCCGGCGACCCGCGGGATCCTTGACGTTGCGGTCGTAGGTTTCCAGCAGGACTTCCAGCCCTTCTCTATAGGGCAGCCAACCAAAGTCACTGAAACCGGCCTGTTCTTGCGCCTGCTGTACCAGCTCATCGGCATCAAACTTTACCGTCTCTACGTCGTTCGACATCCTCTTACTCCTCCAGGCTAGCCAGGTCAGCCAGCTTCATCACCCGCACATTGAGCAGCGGGTGCTCGTCGGCGCCGATCCACCGCCAGCACATGGTACCCATGTCGTGCCCGGCGGTCTCGATCCAGTTGGGCACCCCGGGATCGATGTGGGAGATTACTACCCGTACGCTGCCGTCATCGCGGTAGTGAGCGGTG
>JAGRIE010000011.1:32629-111176 GCA_020443425.1 Halioglobus sp. | reverse complement strand
ATCATCTCCAGTCTGTTGAACTTGGAACATAGCGTGATTGGCTGAGAATTCCTGCATGCAGATTGAATCTCCGGACTGAACAACGTAAGAAACCGTATTTTTGGACTCTGTCAAAAGAGTTGTTATCTGGCGGGTGGGCGTGGGTGACTATATTTGATGGACAGACCGGATTTGACAGCTACTGAGTGATTTCGTATCTCCCTAACGTCCGCTTCCACCTCTTAGCAGACAATGGCAAACACTTTATGGAACCACGATGCGATGAAATCCACCATTTTCTAAGCCGAATCTAATTCCTCTAATCTTCGCCGCATTGTTGGTACAAAATCGAGGAAAGTAGGAGTACTGGGATCGATTTCGCCGAGGCGTGTCTGGAGGTGCGCAACTATTTCATGACCAACGAATAGTTGACCATGCTTCCACCACTGAGCCCCGCCTGGTGTTCGTAGAAGGGCCAATGCACCACCCTCGATTCCACCCCAAGTGCCGTCACTGAAGAAGCCATCTTGGCGCATTACAAGGGCTGCCTCAGTGATAAAGACAAACTCAGCGACGTATTTATCCAGGTACATTTGCACAGATGGGGGAGATGAAGTGTATTCTCGCAGTCCTAAAATGAAATTGTCGTAGTTTCCGTTCAGGTTTTCATTAATCTTGTTGTTCCATTCTGATACGCGCTGGAGCAAATCTCGTTGAGCTACTGCCTTCTCCATTTTTTGGGACTGTTTCACTTGGCTTGCCAGGTAAAACAATGTGGCAATTACGACAATTGCCCCAGCCCATTCGCCGATTGCACCGATTGCATCCCAGTTCATAATTCGCTCCACTTGTTATTAGACCTCCGTTTAGGATAACCCGATGTCCGCAGTTAGGCGATTCGAGACTTTAGCGTGTCGCGAAAACCTCCACCCCACTATCTACAACAGGGTTTTTCAGATGGCGAAATCATCATTCTATCGTGCGGTAGAGCCAGACACCTGTATAACCGGGACTAGCGTCAATTCCTTCATCAAGATTAGTGCTAATCAGGTCGCTTCCCTTAAAGGACACAAGGTTATCGATGATATGCCCGGTATAGAGTCTCGATCCCTCAAATTCGTCGACAAACCCATCCGAGGTCAACCCCACGAGGAATCTATGAATCCCTTCGTCAAATAGGGTCGGGCGAAACCCTGCTTCAAATATCGACTCCAACAGGTAGGTGTCCCAAGGCACCTGCACCCGGTCTGGCCCTGGACCGAGGCTATATCCGCTTAAAAAGGTATTAAAGAGTGTATTTACATCATCAACTGAGGCCCACTGCCAACCGTCCATCGACCAACCGTTGAGCACCGTGTTTTCACCGCAAATGCCTTCCGGGCATCTGGCTGCAACCTGCTGTCCCGTAATTCCGCTAAACAAATCAGGCTGTGCCCACTCTTTTCCGCCTACGGTGACGGTATCGGTGATCGGCAAGCCCACGCAGCCAACCATACATTCGAAAATCGGCATGATATAAAAGGTTTTGCTGGAAGCAACAATTTGCTCAATCGCCGCAACGCCCTCGGTTCCCGATAGAGAAAGCTCACAAATCGGGTCTGTGGAGCCTTCGCAGAAAAACCCCCCACCGGTGCTCCACTTCACAAACTCCCAGCCAGCATCCGGGGCAGCGGTGAACCGCTCTGAGTAGCTTGTATCGGATATTTGATGGACACAAACCCTACCTGCGGCACAAACGCCAGAAGAAAGCGATTGGACTTCCCCGCCCTCTGCGACAATAACCGCTAGTTTGCACCCTGATATTGCAGTGAAAACACCAAGAAATAATGTAAGTCTGATTAGGATACGAACCATGATTTTCTTGCCTCCAAGGCCTAATTATTGTTTTCACGGGAAAATAAAGTAAGGTCCCTGTCACATGATATAGGTATTTTTGCCGCGTGTGGCCGGTTCAGATATCCCTGGAGCAAAAACCACTTTTTGCTGTTTAGCGTTGTGCAACACCTGTTTGCATACCAAACGATACAGTCTTCACCGCTACTTTTTCCAGATACGTTATGCCTTTCCCCAATTTTTAAACGGGTTATCCAGCAGGCTGGAGTTGTAATACTTCGGCTCACCACTTACCTCGCTGGTTACCCAGTCTGGAATTTCAAAGCGTTCTTCCTCACTTTCCAATTCTATCTCTGCAATCACGAGGCCGTCGTTGTCTCCGTGGAATATGTCAACCTCCCAGGTATGATTGCAATGAGTGACCAGGTATCTCGTTTTCTGCACAACACGTCCGCCGCATAGCTCTGTGATTATTTGCTCTGCATCAATAACCGGTATTTCATACTCAAATTCAGAGCGAGTGACACCCATGGTCTGACCTTTGAGTGTGAGATAAGCTTTCTCGCCAGAAACTCTCACACGGACGGTCGTCTTATCGTGTGTGGAAACGTAGCCCTGCTTGATCGAGGTTCCGTTCTCAAGAAAGCCGAGCTGATCCCGGTTGATTAGAAACTTTCTTTCTATCTCTTTAGCCATTCTATACTCCACGCACATCTGCCAAATGCAACACCACGGCCAGTTGAAGCCAGCATCTTGAATAACGGTCTTCGGCTTTTGATCATACATCGTCCCATTAGTGAATGGACAAGTTCACAGAGCCACTACATTCAGTCCGTTAGCAAGGTTAGAGGTCTTTCACTTATAGCGCGTAGCTTTTTCAAGGGCTCCGCGGACGGTCCGAGACATCCATGGGGTTTTTCGGCGGACGACAAAGAATGGGCGCAGTTCGATTTGTTCCACGGATTCACACAGTGAGCTCGCAGCTGCCGGTCCAGATGGTGTGTTACGGCACACTGACTCACTATGATACGTCTGGCTGGGTCCGGGCATCGCCACAGCATGTACCGGCTATAGTTTCGTGATTCCTTTCGCACAGAACGAGATGCGAAGGAAATTTCCGCGCGATGATGCTGGAGGCATCCAATGCCACAAAGCAGCTTTCGAACCCTTGGAAGGGTCTGTTATGCTTCAAGCCGTGTCATGACTCGAAAGCAGATGCCCGCAAGCCAGCATTTTCGTTAATGGAAACCTGTAAACGGAGAATCGTTGTTATATGGCCCATGTCGCGTTGCCAGCTTTGCGTGTTCGCTGAGGTTGTTTTGGTGATATTGGCGCCATGTCATAAGTATTCGGGTTCCGAGTGTTTTCATCCTTAACCGCTGGCATAATTGCCTTTGCTACGGCTGCCATGGTGATCGTCATCGCGGGTAGCCGGCTGGCTCGACAGTCTGATACGTTGGCAGCCAAAACTGGCTTGGGCGAGGCGCTCTTCGGGGTCTTGCTCCTTGCCGGGGTCACTTCGCTGCCTGATTTTGCAGCGACTTTGAGCGCAGCGTTAGACGCCAGACCCGATCTGGCTATGAGTAATGTCATGGGCAGCATGGCTGTGAATCTCGCGTTTCTCGGCGTGGCTGATATTATCTACCGCAAAGCCAACCTTGAACATGCGGCCGCGTCCCCGGTGAATCTGATGCTGGCGGGATTGCTGATTGCCTTGCTGACTCTACCGCTGCTGGCAATCCTCACGCCGACATTCACTGACTGGAGCATTCACCCGATTACGCCGGTGATCGTCACTGCTTATCTGTTTGGCCTGCATCTGGTTCACCGCACCCGGGAGAAACCCATGTGGTTTCCTCGAATAACCCGCCAGACAGTTTCAGATGAGCCGGAAACGCAGCAGAGCGGGGCGTCGATCGCATTGTGGCTTGGGTTTATCGGAATGGCGGTTGTGACCGGTGTCGCAGGCTGGATTTTGATGGAGGCAGCCACAGGCATTATTGAGCAGACGGGACTGTCCGAAACGCTGGTCGGCGGGGTGTTTACCGCCCTCGCTACCTCCACCCCGGAGTTGGTAACCACCATAGCAGCTATTCGTATTGGGGCGTTGACCCTGGCGGTGAGCAATATCTTCGGTACTAACTGCTTCAACATGCTCGTTGTCGCTGCGGCAGACGCGGTCTATCCCCACGCGTCAATCTATCATGATATGGCACCGCTCCAGATGGTATGGGGGTTAGTCGCTATCCTGATGACCGCCATCCTGCTACTGGGAATGGTGCGACGAGAGACCTATGGAATCGGCCGAATCGGATTTGAGAGTGCTTTAATCCTAGGTGTTTATGCTGTGACGCTTGGCGTCGTGGCGGTGATTGCCTGAAGCCCTGCTGTAGTACCGCTCGCTGTCCAGCCGCCACGCTCATCGTGGAATTCGGACTTGGGTAACAGCGCCGTGGCGGTCGCGCTATCGAATCCATCTGAATAGCGTGCCGAGACCAGCGGTGCATATGCCTGCCCATACAACGCGAAAAGGCAGGCACTTACGTTTTTATAGTTGAGACTTGCATCATCAGATGCTGCCTGCTGCGCTGTGTCGCTACCCGCGGATCAGCACCGGACCATGTAACAGCATAAATACAAATAAGAATGATTTGCATTAATATTCATGTTATATAGAATGTGTCCATCTTGCCAGACGCTCATCCCGGACACCCTATATGGAACATGCAAATAACCCGTATCGCAGCCCGCACACCGAGGCTGGCAGTATCCGTATTTTCGGTTGCGAGACGTCTGGTCGTTGCCGACTTGGGCCGCTGGTCCTGTTGCTGGCGGCTGGCTTTGCGCAGCCGGCGCTGGCACAGACAGCACCCGCGAACAAGGAGTTAGAGCAGGTCATCGTCTATGGCAGCCGCACCTCCAGTGCGCTGGAGGACAGCCTCAGCAGCATAGGTATTGTGTCCAGAGAGGACATTGAAGACATGGACCTGCGCAGTTTCCGGGAGACGTTCCGCATTCTCGCGAATGTGATGGACAGCGACTGGGTGGACGGCGGCTTCATCATTCGCGGTATCAATTCCGAGGGCCTGACGCCCGGCGGTAATCCGCTCGCCAGCCTGTACATTGACGGCGTGCAGCAGACGGTTAACGGCGCCCGGCGCGGCTCGCGTGGCGTTTGGGATGTGGAGCAGGTAGAGGTCTATCGCGGGCCGCAGTCGACGCTGTCCGGGCGCGCCGCACTGGCCGGGGCGGTGTATATCAAGACCCGCGATCCCGGTTTTGAATGGGATGCCAGTGTGCGCGGCCTCTACGGCACGGATGATCTCGCCGGTGGTGCCTTCGCGGTCGGTGGCCCGCTGATAGATAACCAATTGGCGTTTCGACTGGCGGGTGAGTATGAAACCAGTGAATTCGGCGACATAAAGTATCCCACCTACACGCAGTACAATCGCTATGATGACTACGTCAAGGATGAGTACTACCAGGTGCGGGGCAAGCTGCTCTACCTGCCGCAGAACCTGCCCGACACACGCGCACTGGTCAGCTTTTCGACCGCTGAGGACTCTCCCGCCCCCCGAGATATTGCCGGTCCGGTACTGGGCTTTGATTACGACGACCAGGTCGGCGAGGTCAATGACCCCGTGTACGCCGAGCCCCGCAATGCGACCAACAACAATGCGGCGGTCGAACTCAATCACTCCTTTGATCCGGCGCTGCGCTTTACATCCCTGAGCACGTGGTCAGATTCAAATACCGACCGTCCCTCAATCAATAAGGGCACACCCGGTGAAACCGAGGTGACCCGGGGCAAGCAGCGCCAGGAACTGATCACCCAGGAGTTGCGCCTCAACTACGACGGTGAGTCGCTGAGTGGCACGGCTGGGCTGTACTATGCGGATGACCAGTCCGATCTCTACTCCACGCGCAATGCCTACGGTCGCGAGGACATCAGCAAAGGGCACCCGCGATACCGATAATTACGCGCTGTTCGGTGAGGTGAGTTGGACTTTCACCGATGACTGGCGACTGATTGCCGGCGGGCGGGTCGATTATACCGACCAGGAGAACACACTTTACTTCTCGCGCAATGGCGCGGTGACCACGGATCACAAATCCTCCTTTGACGAGACTGTATTCCTTCCAAAACTGGGCGTGGCCTATGACCTGGATGAGAGCCAGGTGCTGGGATTCACTGTGCAGGAGGGATTTCGCACCGGTGGCGCCGGGGTGCAGAACGCCACCGGGGAGGAGTTCAACTACGACCCGGAGTACACCTGGAACTACGAACTGTCCTACAAGGGCAGTTTCGCGGACGGTCGCTTGCGGGTGACGTCCAATATTTTCTATACCGATTGGGATGACCAGCAGGTGGAGTTTCAGCAGACACCGCAGGATTTCGCATCCACCATCACTGTGAACGCTGCCAGTTCCAAGAGCTACGGTTTTGAACTCGAGGGGCAGTACCAGGCCACGGACACACTGTCCGGCTTTGTCTCGGTTGGCTACGTCAAAACCGAGTTTTCCGATTTTGTCGATTCCTCGCTGGGCGATCTCTCCGGCTATCCGTTTCCCGAGTCACCGGAATGGAATGTGGTGGTCGGCGGCCGCTACGAGCACCCCTCCGGCGTCTATGTCGGCGCCGATGCCAAATATGTAGACGACTACCTGGCCCGCTTCGGTGCGCCGCCGCAGGATGATCTCGACAGCTACTGGGTGGCCAATGTGCAGGCGGGCTGGAACACTGCGCAATGGGAGTTGAGCCTGTTCGCGGAAAATGTACTGGATGAAAAATACGTGGTGTACAACGATAGTAATATCAACGGAGACATCGCTGCGACCCTGGGCTACCCGCGCCGCGTCGGTGTGTCGGTAACGTATAATTTCTTCTAGGTCGCCACCATCACTCCCGTGAGCAAGACAGCGTGGCAATGCCCCTGGACTACCTGATCCCGTTACTGGCCGGCGTTGTCATGATCGCTGTCCCCGGCGTTCTGTTAGTGCGGGCCTGGCGGCAGCGTCCCGTGAGTGCGCCAGCCAGTGCCAGACCATCGCGAAGCTATCGGTCCGGGCTGCGTCAGGCCTACAGTCTTTCGCGGGGCCGGGTACTGGCGTGTCTTGTCGCCAGCTTGTACGGCGCCGTGGCGGCCGGGTTGGCGATGGCGACTGCGCTGCCGCTGGGCGCGGCGGAGAACGCGCTGCTGGCAACCCTTTTCGCGCCTCTGGTGTGGGCTGTCGGTTTCGTCATGCTGTCGACACGAGCGCGCTGGCGGCGGGATTGCCTGCTCACTCTCGCCGTTGCGACAACACTATCAGCGGTAGCGCTATTGCCCCTGGTCGCTGGCTAGCCGATGCGTCGCGACTCACTCAAAGCGCTGTACGATGTGCATTCATGGGTTGGCCTGTTTCTCGGGCTCGCGCTCTACGTATTGCTGTTCTCCGGCTCGGTGGCCCTGTTTGTCGCGGAGCTGCGGCCGTGGGAGCTGGGGGTAACGAAGGGCAACGGAGCGCTTCCTGTGGCTGCTCTGGAGCGCGTCGTAGCGCAGGAGGAGCGATTCCGCGCGGCCAGTTTCAGTATTCGCCCCGCCTCGTACTATCGACCGTGGATAGTGGTAGAGACAGGCCACAATCACGATGGCCAACGTGATCTTCGCCACTATGACCCGTTCACGGGTGAGTCCGTGACAGTCGCCGCGGAGCATGTCGTGCAGGTGCTGGAACGTTTGCATACCGATCTGTTGCTGCCGTCGCCCTGGGGCCGCTACCCGACCGGATTGCTGGGTGTCGCCATGCTGGTCTCGCTGCTGACGGGTGTATTCATGCACCGCAAGATATTCCGCGAGATGTGGTCGATCCGCCTCTGGCGCAGCCAGCGCCTACGGTGGACGGATCTGCACAAGGCGGTCGCGGTGTGGGGGTTGCCCTACCACCTGGTGATGGCGTTTTCCGGTACCTATCTCGGCCTGGTCGGGGTGACGCTGTTGCTGAACGCGTTCGTGGCTTTCGGTGGTGATGTGGATGCTGCCAGCGAGGGTATTGCAGGCGCCCCGCACGAACGGGTGGGTGAGGCCGCAGCGATGCTTCCGGTCACCGAGCTGATCTCCCGGGCCAAGGCCGTACTTCCCGGACTGGAGCCAGAGTACCTCGGATACCAGCACTACGGAGATCGGGGGGCCACACTGATGATTCTCGGCACATTGCCCCGGACGCTGGAATACTATCCCGGCGTGACGCTCAGCGCGGTGGATGGCCAGTTGCTTGACACCATCAACTGGCGGCGCGAGAGCTGGCCCAAGGCCCTGTACGCGATGATGACACCGCTGCACTACGGCGCCTATGGCGGCCTGCTGCTGAAGACGCTATACGCACTGCTGGGGCTGGGCGCGAGCTTCCTCGTGCTGTCCGGGCTGCGGATCTGGCAGCTGCGCGTTCACACCGGCCGTCGTGACTGGCGCCGGCCGCTGTTCGATGGCGTCTGCTATGGGCTGCCGCTGGCGATCGCCGTGTCCCTGCTGTCTGCCCGGTTGCTCACGACGCCGGTGTTTGCGAGCTATGAGGGGCGGCTGCTGCTGTTTCTGCTGGTCTGGTTGATCGCAATCGTTGTCGCCTGGTGGCGCCGGGGGAAAGCGGTCGGCGCTGAACTGTGTATCGCGGCAGGCGCGGCATTGCTGCTGTTGCCGTTTGCTACCGAGTTGGGTGGGCGGGCATCACTGCTGGCAGCGCTGCGCGACACCCCCACCTCGCCACTGCTGGTTGCGGAGATGGTGCTGGTGGCAATCGGCCTGGTGACGGTGGTCACGGGGTGGCTGGTGCGCCGGCAGCGAGCTCGGTAGGGCGCCTTGCTGACCGCTGCTGATGGCGGCCCCGGTGTCTACCCGGGTGGCACTGTGCGCGCGCCAGCGACGGTGTCATTCCAGAAAGCGGCGCAGCTTCTCCGGCAGTTCGCTGGTATCGACAGCAGAGGCGATGCCCGTCATCTCCCGCGAATTGAAGGTGTCCCAGAACAGCGCCGGTCCCTTTGCGGTGTCCAGTTGATCGAGATAGGCGGCCGCTGCCTTGGCCGTGTAGGTCTGTTCCAGTGTAATTCCCGCGCCCCTGAAGCGCGCCAGCGCCTGCTGTCCGCCCCGTGTGGCAACCCCGTAACCATCGCCGTAATAGTCTTCCAGCAGTATTGCGGCCCGCGGCTTGGGTATCGGCCGTTGGCAGATACGCGTGAGGAAGCGACAGCTTTTCATCATCAACTGGTACACCGTTCCGGGTGTGCAGGCGGGTATGGGTCCCAGGGTCGCAGGCGCAACCCGCACACCGATGACCTCTGTCTTGAGGCCGAGCAACTGGCAGCCATAGCTCAGGCCGGCCAGCGTGGCGCCGGAGCCCACCGGGCAGACGATGGTTGCGGGAGGAGGGCAGTCACCCTGTTCAATCTGGCTTTGCAGCTCGCAGGCGGCATTGATAAAGCCCAGTGTGCCATACAGGTTGGAGCCCCCCGCGAACAGGAAGTAGCTGCCGGCCCGCAGGCGGTAGGGGCTGGTGTAGTAGGCGGCAACTGTTTGCGGCAGGGAGCCTTTATAGAACAGCCTGGCACCGTAGGCCTGCATCAAGCGCAGGTTCTGTTTTACGGTGGTGCTGAGCGGCTGGTCGAACAGGTAGATCACACATTCAAGGCCGAAGTGCTTGCACATCATGGCGGTGGCGACGCCGTGATTGGTGCCTATCGCACCGAAGGTGATGATCCGCCTCGCCTTGCGCCGGATGGCATCTGCGAGCACGAACTCCAGTTTGCGGATCTTGTTGCCACCGTACTCCGGATGCGTCAGGTCATCGCGCTTGATCCATGCGCGATCTGACAGCGGCAGTTGCTCTACCGGCGTAGGCAGTGTTGCGACGGGCTGAATGGCGAGGCGCGAACGCAGTTCCGGGAAGTGGTTGAACAGCGGGTGTGCCAGAGTGGGGGATTGCGCTCCACTGGTGTGGGCTACGGGCATCGATCAGGAGTCAGTGCACAGCGTGGCGACCCGTGGCCGGGCCGCTGTGCCGAGGTGGCGCCCCCCGGAGTTCACTGCCTTGGGTAGATCAACTTGCTGTTCGCCAGGTGCTCCGGTGCGACCAGGCGGCGCTCGTTGTCCTGCCACTGCAGCACGTAATTGCGTCGACCCACCTGCTGCCCTGATTCATTGACCTGGTAGGAGCCTATCAGGGCCTGGAAATACATGGTCCTGAGCTGCTCGCGGACAGCGGCGTGTTCGGTCGTGCCAGCCAGGCGAATGGCCGCCTCCAGAATCTCGCCCGCGCTGTAACCCATAACGGCGTAGACACCGGGATGATAGCCATAGCGCTGGGCAAAGCGGTAGGCGAAATCCTGCGCGCCCGGCTCGCGTGAGGTACGCAGCCACTGGACGATACCGAGGATGCCTTCAGCATCGGGGCCCAACTGGTTGGCGAATTCGCGCAGGCCGGGTCCGATGGTAAAGCCCAGCATCTTGGGTTTCACACCCTGTTGTTTAAGGGCGCGCACCAGCGCGATGGAGTCATCGAGATAGGATGCGCCGAAGACCATATCGGCGTTCACTTCACCCAGGCGCTTCGCCAGCGCAGTGAAGTCGCGCTGCTCAGGGGCGTAACCCTCGACGAGCAGCAGCTTCAGGCCACGCTCCGCAAAGGTGTGCTCGACAACGCCTGCGAGGTCTTCACCGAAATCAGTGCGGGCATACACGAAGGCCACGGTTTTGACGCCGGCGTCGGCAGCCACTTTAAGGCCGTTCAGGTAGTCGCTGACGGGGGTGTCTGCACCGAAGACGTTCTTCAGGCCGCGGTTCCATATCTGGTTGTCGGAAGCCGCTGTGGTCACCATGGGGACATCGTACTTTTCAGCGACCAGCGTCGCTTTCAGTGTCAGCGATGAGGAGTACGGGCCGACCAGTACATCGACCTGGTCCTTGCCGATCAATTTCGTGAAGCCCTCGACCGTGCCGGCGTCGCGTGAGCCGTCATCGTAGTAGACGATCTCCACCGGACGGCCCAGCAGTTCGCCGCGGGCGTTGACATCTGCCGCCCACATTTGCAGGCCGCGCAACTGCTCAATACCGAACTCCTTGTAATGCCCGGTCAATGACTGTGTTGTGCCTATCCTGACAGGTTCGGGGGATTGTGGGTCATCGGCAGCGTGTGCCGCGCGGGAAACCGCCAGCGTCAGCGCAAAAGTCATCAGGAGTAAATGGCGAATCACGTCCGTCCCCATCTTATTGTTCTACGTCCAGCTTGCGCTTGGTCGAGTAAAGCCAGCGAACCATTTGATACTCAAAGGCAGACCCGTTTTCGTAGTAGCGAAACGAGGTGTTGGCCCGGGTATCAATGGGATAAATTAACGTTGTCGTCAGGTCGACCGGTTCAGAGAGGACTTCGCTCTTGACCGTGCTCTGCACATAGACGTCGGGCAGCTTGCCGAGTCCATCGCGCAGGTTTGAGGGGCCGAGGAACGGTATCACCAGATACGGACCCTGGCCGACACCCCAGTAACCCAGCGTCTGCCCGAAGTCTTCGGCGGGCCGGGGAATCTCCATCGCTGTCGCGACGTCCACCAGCCCGAACAGGCCGACAGTGCTGTTGACGAGCACCCGCCCGGTGCTTTGCAAAAATTTCCTGGGCTTAAGTTGCAGCGCGGAGTTCAGCGCGGTCAGCAAATCGTCAAAATTGTTGAAGAAGTTGCTGATGCCTGTGCGCCCGACCTGGGGCACCACCGTCTCATAGCCGCGAACAACCGGCAGGAATACGGCCTGGTCGAAATGGTAGTTGAAGTTGTAGATGCGTTTGTTCATGCCTTCCCACGGGTCATAGACCGCCGTCAGGTCATCGAGGTTGTCCTTCTCCGGGGGCAGCAGTCGCTTGGCAGTGAATACGGGTTCCGGGTAATCCGCTGCCTGCTCCTGCGGCTGTGGGCCGCTGCTGCAGGCACCCAGTGCCAGCGCGAGAACAGGGAGGGCGGTGAGACGCAGGATTGATTTCATCACTGTATCTCCCCTTTGGTGAATGCGGCGACCATGTGGGCCACATTGTCACGGTAGTTCATGTTGCCGCAGTGGCCGCCGTAGGGGTAAATCGTCGCCCGGTCACCGAATACACGAGGAAAGAAATCGATCTCGCCGGGCTCGAGAATCACATCATCCACATTGCCCATCATGGTAATTTTCTTGCTGTTCTTCAGGTACTCCTCGATGCTGGTCAGGCTCATGGAGGCGATAAATTCGTCACGGGTCATCGACGGGTATTCGGCCTTGTAGAAGGGATAAAAGAACTCGTGGTAGTAATCGGTGAAACCCAGCCGCAGCGACACTTCATTGTAAACCTGCAGATTGCTGTAGCGGTCCAGCTCCAGCCCTTTCGGCTTGATGTAGCCATAGTCGGCCATCACATCGGAGGTGAATACCAGCGACGCGGATGAGACGCGGAACGAGGTGCCGATCAGGGCGGCCAGTTCCTCGTCCTTGAGCTTCAGTGCCTTGTAGGTTTTGTAGAGGAAGTCTTCACCGCCGGCATCGGCCGTCTCTTCATACGTGCTGGTGTAGGCGCGCATCAGCTTGTCGACAAACTTGTCGAAGTTGTTCACGCCGCCGGGGATATCCTGTGTCATGCGATCCAGTAGCGAAATGGAGTTGTACAGGGACACGGGTGGATTGATAAGGAGCACGCGTTTGAAGTTGAAGGATTTGCGCTCTTCATCCAGCTTCGATACGAACGCCGCATTGAAACCGCCAAGGCTGTAGCCGGTGACGTTAAAGGAGGTGGCTTTGATCTCGTCCTTCAGATCGTCCCAGATCATCTCGAAAACGCGGTAGATATCCTCTGCATCCCGCTGCGCATGCCCGACCACGCCGGTTTTGGACGCGGCGATGACAAAGTTGTTGTAGGTGGGGGAGGAGACGGAGACCACGTGAAAGCCGGCCTGGTAAAACGCCCGGGCCATATTGGTATTCTTGCTGCCGTTGTGGGAGGCACCGGTGCCGGCAATCAGGAATATCAGGGGTGCCTCATGGTCCTGCAGGGCGACCGAGTAGAGCAGTTCGTGGCCGTAGAAGAACACATCCGGTGTCACCCGCTCCGGAAACACGACGAGGCTGCGACCCTTGAACGGGATATCCTTGGGGAGCTTGGCCTGGTACTCCTCAGGCGTGCCCACAACGGTGGCGGCAAAGCGATCCTTGATCGGGTAGTCGTAATTTGCGACGGTGGTGACAGCGGCAAATGTCAGAGAGGCAAATAGCAGCCCACACAGGCCCACCATTATCTGCTGCGTGGTTTTTGTTATTCTCACTTGAATTCCGACTCGTTCCCTAGGCGAGCGGTGATGTTGGCATGAAAGCGGTGTGCTGTCACCATGTTCGGTTAAAAAACGTCACTGGCGGCCGCTATCCGCTCGGGTGCAGGTGCAGCGCAGTAATGATTTCGTTGCGCAGGTCGGCCGGTGCAATGACTTTATCGAAGGCCATGGCGTCTGCCGGCACCCAGGCCCCTGACTGGATGTCCCGCAGCCGGGCTGATTCCTCGTCGCTGGCCCGCGCGGCCTCGGCACCGCCAATGGCCGGAATGCCGCCGAGATTCACACAGGGCAGGGCGAGGCTGACCAGTTGCCCGTCCCAGGGGTTCATGCCCATGACCGAGCTGCCAAACCCGAATGCCTTGCGCAGTGTCACGACGATTTTGCGCCCCCGGTAGCGGCGCTGCGCGCGGAACATCTCGCCCGCGGCTTTCAGCACGCCCGATTTTTCGGCGCTGGGCCCCGGCATCACCCCCGGGTTGTCCAGCAGGTTGACCAGTGGCAGGCCAAAGTTGTCGGCGACCTCAATAAAATGCGTGGCTTTGTCGGCGGCCTCGCGAGTGATGGCGCCCGCCTGTACGCTGGGTTGGTTGGCGACCACCATGCACGGCACGCCTCCTATGCGGCACAGTGCTGTGATAATACTGCGGCCGTAATCGGGTTGCAGTTCAAACAGCGACTGTTCATCGACCAGCTCCCGCAGCAGCTCGCGCATATCGTAAGCCTGGTTCACCAGCGGCGGCAGGATGTCCATTACGCGCTCGACGCTGCGGTGTGCAGCGACGGGATGGTTGCGCTGCTCCGGCAGTGGTGCGCCGGCATGTGGCGGCATCAGGGAGAGGAAGTAGCGCGCCATCGCAATACAATCCTGTTCCGAGTTGCCCAGGTTGTGGGCGACACCGCTGTCGCGCGTATGCAGGATGGCGCCGCCCAGCTCGGCGGGTGTGGTCTCGATGCCCAGCGCGGCCTGCACCAGTGGTGGGCCGGCAGAGAACAGGGCTGCGCCTGAGGCCATTACGATAAGGTCAGCGAACATGCCCGTCAGCGCACCGTGCCCGGCGGATGTCCCCAGCACCAGTGTGACCACGGGCACCCGCCCTTTGAGATCGGCGACCAATTGCAGGTCATTGGGGCAGTTCGGGTAGCGCTCGTGCTGGTTGCCAGCGCGCTCCCCGGCGCCGTCAAGCATCAGTACCAGCGGCAGCCGCTGCTCCAGCGCCAGACGCACCAGGCGGGTGCGCTTTGCCGCATTGGGGTGGCCGATAGAGCCGCCCTTGACGGTGAAATCCTCGGCGATAACCACCACGCTGCGCCCATCGATGCGACCGGTGCCGCCGACGATCGCATCCGCCGCCAGCGCCTCCTGGCCTCCCGGAGGATTGCCGCCTGCCAGCAGGCCGTATTCACTGAAGCTGGCGCTGTCGCACAGGCAGGCTATTCGCTCGCGCGCGTTCAGTCGCCCCCGCTCCCGCTGTTTGCGCAGTTTCTCGGGGCCGCCCATGCCGCTGGCAATGGTGTTGCGCGCGTGCAACTGGGTCAACAGGGCTTCCCACCCCTGGCGGTGATTACTCAAACTGGTGCTTCCTGTGCCGTGGCTGAAACGAGTTGCAGAACATACGGGATGCATTTTGCCAATACAACTGCCGGCTTCGATGGCCCGGGGAGGGAGTTTTCCACCGCTGTGCCGCCAGATTGTGTATAATGTCCGGCTCCCCCATTCAGAGAGGTCTAATAACATGGCACGCAAACCCACCAGAGCGCCAGCCAAAAGAAAGCAACCGGCGGCCGTGGAAACCTCACAGTCTATCGAAGAGCAGACCCGGCAATTCCTCAAGTCCGGCAACAAGATTGACGTGATACAGTCCGGTATCAGCGGCCAGCCTTCCATGGCGGTGAACAAACACATCAAGTTGGGCAATAAGACAGCGGCCTCATAGCCGCGACTGGCCCGGCACGGGCGTAGATCATCCCACCGCACTGTCCGGTGCCGATCTACACCCTGAAAATGGCATTATTCCAGTATTGACTTACCCGGTAGCAGCTATATACTGTGGCCTGCTTGTACGCAAAAGATCTTATGCATACCATCTCGAAGTCTCTCAGTAAGTACCTCGCCCTGTTTTTCATAAGTAATTACTTCGCACTTCAAGCACAACCTGCCTTCAATGAAGGCGTCAATTACCTTTGAAAATATAGGAAAGTACTATGGCTACTGGAACTGTTAAGTGGTTCAACGAAACTAAAGGCTTCGGCTTCATCGAGCAAGAGTCCGGTCCCGATGTATTCGCGCATTTCAGCGCAATCTCCGGTTCTGGCTTCAAGACGCTGGCTGAAGGCCAGAAAGTTGAATTCACTGTGACTCAAGGCCAAAAAGGCCCCCAGGCAGAGAACATCGTAGCGGTTTAAGTCGCTCTCGATGAAAAGCCCGCCCTGTTTTCAGCGCGGGCTTTTTTATTGCCTGGCGTTTACCACGTCGGATCGCTCTGCGGTGGCTTATGCGGCCCCTTCATCTCCCGGCGCGCCGAAGGCGTGGCGGGCGGCAATATAGGCGAAGGTCATCGCGGAACCAATGGTCGCACCCGCACCGGGATAGGTGTTGCCCATGACGGCCGCACTGGCATTTCCCGCCGCGTACAGCCCCTCTATCACTGCGCCGCTGGTATGCAGTACCCGTGCATACTCATCGCAGAGCAGGCCACCCTTGGTATCGAGGTCGCCGGGGTCGCATCGCAGCGCGTAGTAGGGTGCCGTCTCCAGTGGCCCGAGGGAGGGGTTGGGGCTGACGTTCCTGTCGGCGTAGTAGCGGTCGTGTTTGGTGGCGCCGCGGCCGAATTGCGGATCCTCTCCGACGCGGGCGTGACGGTTGAAGTCGGTAACGGTCTGCACCAGCGCGCCGCCATCAATCTGTAGTTTCGCCGCCAGCGCTTCCAGTGTCTCCGCCTTTGTCAGCAGGCCCGATGTGAACACATCCGGCGGCAGGCGTGCGTCCTGTTCCACCTTGCCTGGCTTCAGGTGGCCGACGGCGTATTTACCGCGATAGGTGGCGTCGAAGACAAGGTAGCAGGGTATCGCCCCTTCGCCGGCGCTCTCACTGGCGTACTGCGCTTTCACAAGGTCCTCATACGGCTGCGCCTCATTGGCAAAGCGCTTACCCTGGCGGTTGACCATAATGGAGCCGGGGTTGGATTTGCCGGCAATCAGCGCCATGACGCGGCCGTCGGGGATGGTGTAGGTGGGTGACCACCACGCGCACTCCATGAAGTCCAGCGCGGCGCCGATCTGTGTCCCCATCGCCACGGCATCACCGGTGGCGCCCGGCGCCGCCGCTGTCCACTGGCTGCCGATCGGCGCCTGTTGGTACTGCTGCCGCATCGCCGCGTTATGGGAAAAGCCGCCGGTGGCCAGCAGCACGCCACGCCGCGCGTGCACACGGTGGCTGCTGCCTTCGCGGTTTACCAGCGCGCCGCAGACCCTGCCATTGTCGAGCAGCAGTTGCTGTACCGGGGCATTCAGCCACAGCGGGATGTTCCTGTCCTGCAGGGACAGCCGCAGCCGGGCCACCAGCGCCGGTCCCAGCGTCAGCCGCTGGTCGCGCTGGCGCTTCAGGCGGGCGGGAATATCGAGCAGGTAGCGCAGCACCAGCCGCAGGCCGGTCAGGACAGTCGCCGCGCTCATCTCCTGCAGGCGCTGGCCTTCCTCCACAGTGACATTGAATGGCAGGAGGAGGCCGTCGTAGTGCCCGAGCCTGATGGTGTCGGCATCCGCACCCAGCTTGCGCAGGTCAATGGGAGCGTTATCCATTGAGCGCCCGCCATTCTTGTAGCCCGGCAGGTGCTCGTAGTAATCCATGTATTTGGGCAGGGCAGAGTAGGCGACATGGCTGTGCTGCATCATGTATCGCAGCATCTCGTTGGCGCGCATGGCATAGGCGCGGATGCGGGCGTCACTGACACTGTCGCCAATCAGCGCCTTGAGATAGGCATAGCCCTCTTCAGCGCTGTCGCGAACACCGGCTTCGGCCTGCCGGTGGTTGCCGGGAATCCATGCGACGCCACCGGATTTGGCGGTGGTGCCGCCATAAACCGCTTCCTTCTCCACCACCAGCACTGAGCCGCCGCACTGATGCGCGACCACAGCACCCGTCATGCCAGCCGCTCCGGCTCCTACAACCAGCCAGTCAACCACCTGATCCGGATTTTCAAGCGCCATACAGTGTCATCCACAAGGTTTGGCGGCCAGTGTGGCAGCGCTGCAGCGGTTGAACCAGTATTGGCGACAAATGCGATGGCTCGGTTCAACATTCCGGCCGCAGTGGTTGACCCGCGCCACCGCCGGTTCTATGGTCAGCAACATCTTAGGTTCGCTGGTCGTTGTGTTACCCATGCATATTATTCCCCTGGTTCAAATTCACGGCGTCGATGATCTGCAGCTCGATGGCGTAGAAGCACCGCAGTGTGGCGAGGATGACGTGGTGGTGAAAGTGCAGGAGTGCGGCATCTGCGGCTCCGATCTCGCCTATCTTGCGATGGGCGGATTGACCGGCCCTGACTCGCCGATGCCGCTGGGGCACGAATTGTGGGGCACCGTGAGTGAGGTCGGCAGGCATGTCGATCATGTGGCCGTCGGGGATCGCGTGGTGGTGCAGCCGATGAGCAACGGCAACAATATCGGCAACGGCGGCCCCGAGGGCGGCTTCTCTCCCTACCTGCTGGTGCGCAACGCGGCACTGGACCCCGGCAGTACACGCAAACTGCCGTCGCAGCTACCGGAGGCGTATGGCGCGCTGGTGGAACCGCTGTCTGTGGCCCAGCACGGCGCAAACCGGGTTGTGGCGGTGGCAGCGGATAAAGCCGTTATCTTCGGCGCCGGCCCGATAGGGCTGTCGCTGCTGCAGATCCTGCGCTTCAGGGGCCTGGAGCATATTGTGGTTGTGGATCTCTCCGAACGGCGGCTGGCGGCCGCGCGCGCCATGGGAGCCATCGCAGTGCGCGCGGACGATCCCCAGCTGCAGCAGCAGTTGATGCAACACCACGGCACCTCGAGCTTCTTTGGTATGCCGATGCCGGGCAGTACGCTGTATTTTGAAGCCACCGGTGTGCGCGCCGTGTTCGAAAGTATTGTTGCGCTTGCGGGCCCGGGCAGTCGCATCGGCCTGACCGGGGTGCACAAGGAGGCCGCCACCGTCGACCTGATGTCGCTGCTGGCCAAGGAGGTGGCCATTATCCCGGCAATGGGCTACGAGAACGAGTTTGACGAGGTGATCGCGATCTTGCAGTCGGGGAAAATTGATCCGACCGTTATGGTGACGCACCGCTTCCCGCTGTCGGATATCGGCGCGGCGTTTGCGATGGCGCGCGATCCGCACAGTGCAATCAAGGTAATGATCGACTGCCAGGCGTAAGTCGGCACCGGTCAGTCATGGACTTTATCGAGGGGAATTTATGCAGGATTTGGATGGCAAGGTTGCAGTGGTCACCGGGGCGGGCTCAGGAATAGGCGAGGGCATCGCCCGCGCGGCCGCGAGTGCGGGCATGAAGGTGGTGGTCGCCGATATCGATATGGACAAGGCACAGGCCGTTGTCGCCGATCTCGGCGCGGACAACGCGATGGCGTACAAGGTGGATGTGTCCAGCCTGGCGTCGGTGGAGAGCTTGCGCGATGCCACGCTGGAGCGCTTCGGCGCCGTCCACCTGCTGTGTAACAACGCCGGCGTCTGGATTGGCGCAATGATGCACGATGCCGATATCAAGGACTGGCAATACCTGATCAATGTCAACCTGTACGGTGTCATCCATGGCGTGAAGGCATTCCTGCCGCTGTTGGTGGCGCAGGGGGAGGGGCATATCGTCAACACCGCGTCCATGGGTGGTTTGATCTCAGGGCCACCAGAGGGGCTCTATACCACCACCAAGTTCGCCGTGGTGGGATTGTCGGAGGCGCTGCTGATGGAAGTGGCCGACAAGGGCGTGGGTGTGTCGGTGTTGTGCCCCGGCCTGGTGAACACCAACCTGATTACGCAGTCCTTCAAAGTGCGCCCGGACGAACTCGATTCCGGTATCGACCACCAGCAGGCGGCGCCCGATGTCGCCAACGGTATTTCACCGCTGGCCGTGGGTGGACAGGTGATAGACGCCGTGCGCGAGGGCGGCTTCTATGTCATCACTCACGACGACTACCGCGATATTATCGCCATGCGACACGATGGTATTCTCGCCGCACTTGACGCCCACACCCAGCGCTACGGTTCAACCTCCGGCAGAGCGGTGTGAGCGCAGCGCATCACTGCGCGGCGGTGATGCCCAGAGCCGCTTTGGCGAACGCAAGCGCAGCGGCAGAGTCCACGCGCGAGCTGTAGGCTTCGAGGAATAGTTTCCCCACAACCTCGCCGTCGCGATTGATCACAATCATGCCTGGGTGCGGGATGCCATACTGGAAGTCATCGGGCGTATAGTCTTCATTGAGTATACCCAGGGTCTTGAAACTCAGCGCATCGCTGTCTGATAACACCGGGATGGTGATGCCGAACTTATCGATGAACGCCTGTTGCAAAGCGGGGTCGTCATAGGTGATCGCGACCATGCCGATGCCCGCCGCATCAAAGGATGCCTTGGTCTCCTGCAGTTGAATCATCTGGCGCATGCAGTACGGGCACCAGTCGAGGGAGCGGCTGGCAATGAACACGGTGCCGTTCGGCCCGGCAAATTCATCGATCAGTGTGACAGTGCGGCCGGCGTGGCTTGCCTGCAATCCGGGAAAGCGCGAACCCAGCGCCGGACCCGGATCGAAGTTATCGGTATCGGCGCTGACGAACATATCCTGTGTCAGTTGCGCAAATGCGAATTCCTTCATCGGTTCACGAAACAGGTAGCCCAGCGCTAGCGCGATCACGATCAGTGCCAGCATGATTTTCAAAACGGTTTTCATAATGTATTTATCCGAAGTCTGTTGGTGGGTACCACATTGTTGCGCCGGAGTTTATCCCAATATTCACCGATACTGACGCACTATTGTTGGCATACTATACAGCGGGTATTCTTCTTTTTCGAAAGTGGGCTTCGGGGCGTTGATTGATGAGTGACCAGTTACTGATGACAGTGCTATTCCTAGGGCTGCTCTACGGTCTGATTTTCACAAAATGGGCGGCAGAGTGGGTATTTGTCAGTATTATGCTCGCCGCTTATTTCGCCGGTCTGGTCAGCACGGAAGAAGTGCTGGACAAGGCGTCGAACAGTGGTGTGATGACGCTGGTGATACTGTTGCTCGCCTCCACAGGGATAGAGAAAGTGTCCTGGTTGACCCAGATGTCCGACAAACTGATTGTGCGCAGTTATGGCGGAACACTGCTGCGTATGGGGTCAGTCACAGCGGTGTTCTCCGCGTTCGTCAACAATACTGCAGTGGTGGCGGCACTGGCGCACACTGTGCGCAACAACAAGCTCCACCCTGCGTCGAAGTTGCTGATCCCGCTCTCCTACGCCACCATCCTCGGCGGCACAATGACCTTGATAGGGACGTCCACCAACCTGGTCGTCAACAGCTTTCTGGAAGATGCCACCGGCACCGGGCTCGGGTTCTGGGAGTTCTTCCCGATCGGCGCGACGGCGACAGTACTGGGGCTGGCGACGTTGCTGCTGAGCTCGCGGCTGCTGCCGCGCGGCAGCGCGCCGACCATCGATATCGATGAGTATGTGATCGAGGCGAAAGTCAGTGAGGAATCCGGCCTGATCGGCAAGAGTATCCTGGAGAACAAGCTGCGGGATCTGGAAGACCTGTTCCTGGTCGAGATTGTGCGTGGCAATCACCTGATTTCGCCGGTGACGCCGCAGGAGCGCATTGAGGCCGGCGACAAATTGATTTTCTCCGGTGATATCAGGCAGGTGCAAACGCTGGAGGCCTTTGACGGCCTGCGACTGTTCGCGGTCGACGAGGGCCTGCTCAGCACCAATATGAAGGAAGTGATTGTATTGCCCAATGCTGCGATCGAGGGCAAGACGGTCAAGGAGAGCGCCTTTCGATCGGTGTTCGATGCCGCAGTCGTGGGGATGCGACGCGGCGGCAAACGCCTGTCGGGCAAGCTGGGTAATATCACGATTGCGGCGGGGGACAGCATGATCCTCGCTGTGGGGCCGGATTTCAATGAGCGCAAAAACCTCGACAAGAACTTTGTCATCACCAACGACTCGATCGGCAAGGTTCAGCTGACGCGCTTCCAGAACTACTTCGTCACGGGCGCGCTGCTGCTGGTGGTGTTGCTGGCCTCGCTGGAACTGGTGCCGCTGATCAAGGGTGCGACCTTCCTGTTGGTCGGCATGCTTTTCCTGGGCGTTGTCACCGGGTCCGAATTGCGGCGACGCTTTCCGTTTGAGTTGTGGCTGATCATCGCGTCGGCCCTGACGATTTCGCAGGCGCTCGCCAATTCCGGCCTGGTGACGATCCTGACCGACACCTTGCAAACCCACCTGGTGGGAATCGGGCCCTTTGGCGCGATGGTCGGTGTGTTTTTCTTCACGCTGTTACTCACGGAGGCGATGACCAACAACGCTGCAGCGGCACTGTGCTTTCCGCTGGCCTTCGGCCTGTCGCAGAGCTACGGAGTCAGTTACATGCCTTTCGTGATGGCGGTCGCCTTCGGTGCCAGTGCGAGCTTTATGACCCCCTTCGGCTACACCACCAACCTGATGGTACAGAACATGGGCGGATACGAATTCCGCGATTATTTCCGTACCGGGCTGCCCATATCGGTGGTGTTCTCCGCCGTGGTTATTTTTCTGCTGCCGCGATTTTTCCCGTTCTAGGGCCTCCCGTGAGGGAGGCTGTCGCCCTCGGCGTCAGTTCATACCGGTGGTAAAGCCGCCGTCCACCGGCAGGGTCTGGCCAGTGATCCAGGCCGCCGCAGGCGAACTCAGGAACAGGACGGCGGCGGCGATGTCCGCGGGCTCCCCCGTGCGCTTCAGGCCCTGGCGTCTCAGCGTTTCCGCTACCGCGTCCGGCATGGTTTCCAGCATCGGTGCGGTGAAATTGGTGGCTGTCAGCCCGGCGGCGACGGCATTGGCGCGGATCCCCAACTGGCCCCAACTCATGCCGAGGGTTTTGGTCAGCTGCACCAGCCCGGCTTTTGCCGCGCCGTAGCCCGGTGTCCATTCGAAGCCGAAATAGGCGGTCATGGATGCAATGCCGACAATGCTCGCTCCGCCGGGGAACGGGCTCGCGGCCAACAGGTCCTTGCAGGCCGAACTGAGGTGAAACACGCTGGACAGGTTCACCGCGATCGACTGGTCAAACGCGTCTGCCTCCCACTCGTTGCCCTGCATGCCGCCCGCATTGTTTACCAGGATATCGAGTTTGGTCAGGGCGCTGCCGAGCTGGTGGAGCGCCGCGCGGTCTGTGACATCCAGTTGCCGATACGCCATGCCGGCAAGGTCCGTGTCATAGTCGCTGGCGGAGGGCTGGCGCCCGGTGATGATCACTTCCGCGCCGGCGTCGCGGTAAGCGTGTGCACAGCCCAACCCGATACCGCTGGTGCCGCCGGTAATCAGTACGGTGGCGCCAGCATAGTCATAGGAAATACCTTTAAACACAGTGACCTCCCGCGCTAGAGCTGTGGCAGTGAGTCGTTGACCAGGCCCGCGCTCCAGCCGCCGTCGGCAATAAACTCTGCGCCGGTGCTGTAAGTGGCCTCATCGGACGCCAGGAAAGCGGTCAGCGCGGCTACTTCCCGGGGCAGGCCGACGCGGGGCAGGGCGTGGTTCTGGTAGAACTGGTCGGCGTCTTCCCGGGACATGAAGTCCGACCCGTGCATTGCCGTATAGATCCCGCCTGGATGAACGCTGTTCACGCGGATATTGAATTTCCCCATTTCCATGGCCGCCGCCTTGGTCATGCCGCGCACCGCCCATTTGGTGGAGGAGTAGGCAACCAGCGAGTTCTTTGACTGCAGGCCGTCGATGGAGGAGACATTGATGATGGAGCCGCCGCCATTGTCCCTGAGTGCGGGAAAAGCGGCCTGCATGCCGAGGAAGACCCCCAGCTGGTTGACGCTGACGATTTTCATGAAGTCGTCCACGGTGGTGTCCACAATGGTTTTCTGGAAGATAATGGCGGCGTTGTTGACCAGTACAGACAGCGGCCCCAGTGTCTCTGCCAGCGGAATTGCAGCCTGCCAGTCACTTTCGCTGGACACATCCAGATGGGTATAGAGCGCACTGTCGCCCAATTCATCCGCCAGTGCCTGTCCCGGTGCATCCAGTACGTCCGCAATCAGCACCCTGGCGCCGTGTTCAACCAACAGGCGAACCGTGGCCTCGCCCATTCCCCGTGCGCCACCTGTCACTACTGCTACTTTGCCTGATAATCGTGCCATGCCTGGACCTCTTTATTGTCATAATTGCTATTCGAGTGGGAGTGACCCCCCATAAAAAAAGGCGGACACCAATGGTGTCCGCCCTTCGGTACTGCTGCTTCAGGTGTTGCTTAGAAGCGGAACTTGGCCTCAAGACGTGCTACGTCCTGTTCCAGTTGCAGTTTCTGGCCACCGATCAGGTCGATGTCATCGAAGTCAGCCTGGCCGTAGGACAGGTCCATGGCGAACGACTCGGTGATGAACCAGTTGGCGTTAACTGCCCAGCTGTTCACTTCGTAGCCGTCTTGCTGGGTATTCATGTAGCCAGCGCCGAAGCCCAGGTTGTTGGTCAGGTACCAGGTGCCGCCGAGTTCGTACTGCTCAACGTCGTCTGCATCGCTGACAACCACTTTACCAGCGCTGGCATTCACTTTCAGGCCGCCGTTGGAGAACGCGAAGAAGTGATCCAGATCCAGTGAGTAGCCGTTGGTGTCGCCACCAGCGCTCACATCGATGCGGTCGTAGTTCAGCACGATAGTGGTGTTCGGCGTGACGTATTTACCGATTGCTGCGTGGTAAGTGTCGATGCTGTTGTCCAGGTCCAGATACTCATAACCCAGTTCGCCCAACCAGCCAGACAGTTTCCAGCCCGGACCTTCGGCAACGTAGCGGCTGTTGAAGCCGTAAGTTTGGCCGTCTTTGTCGGACAGTCTGTTGTCGATTGAGTTCAGGTCAACTTCGCCATCGGTAGCAAATACAGTGATGTTTGAAGCGTGATCCAGGAACGCAGCCTCGTTCAGGGGGCCTTTGCTGGTGTCAACGTTTTCAAAATACCAGGTGCCGAACAATTCGCCGATGTTTTCGTCGATATCGTCTGAGGGGCCAGGCTTCAGATCTGCCTGAATTTCGCCATAAGTGTAAGCGCCACCCAGCTCCCACTGGTAGTCGGCTTGGGCAGTTGCTGAAAGTGCCAGGCCAATGCCTGCTACTAATGCGGTCTTCTTGAACATTGTGTTCTCCTTTCGGGGTCTCATAAACTTACGGGCTTCCCCTTCTTGATCGCGGGGATGGCGCTAATATTACGCAAGGCACAGATGGCAGCAAGGTAATAATTTGGCGCGCGGTAATGTGAACTATTTACTTGTTTTTGTAAAGCCTAGGATGTGCATATCGGGCGGCTCAGCCAGCGCTGAAGATACGCCGCCAAATAGCTGATATTTTTGCGAAAAGCGCAGCGGCGCCGCGCGTGTCGGCAACGCGCTGGGCCGAATGCCCGGCGCTGGCGCTAGTGCCCTGAAATTACAGGTGTTTTGCTCAGCTTTTTTCACTGCGGCCCTTGTCCAGCACGGCCTGGCGGCGCTGCTCGATGGCGGCTCCGGCCGCCTGCTTCGCCCACTCGATGGCCCGGGCCTCCTCCCATGCCAGTGCCTCGTCCAGGGGCATGGACATGCCCTGCTGGATCAGGGTCCGGTACTCCTGTAGCACCTGTGGTACGCATTCGCAGATATCCTGCGCCATCCTGACGGCTCGCGGCAGCAGCTCCGACGCCGCAACGACATGGTTCACCAGTCCCCATTCGTACGCCTGGGCCGCGAAAACGGGCGCTCCGGTGAAGGCGATTTCCCTCGCCCGTGAGACGCCGATCAGGCGCGGCAGTTTCTGGCTCAGGCCCCAGCCCGGCACCATGCCGACGCGGGCATGGGTATCGGCAAAGCGTGCGTCTTCCGAGGCGATCAGGATGTCACAGGCCAGGGCCATCTCGAAACCGCCGGTAATGCAGTGCCCGTTGATGGCGCCGATGATCGGGCCGTTAAACGCTTCCATAGCGCGGGCCACTGCATTGTCAGCCTCCTCTGCTGTGTTGTCGGTAGCGCCGGAGCCCAGTTCTTTCAGGTCAAAACCCGCGCAGAAGGCCCTGCCGTTTCCGGTCAGGATAACCACCCGGATGCCCGGGTCTTCTGTGCAGGCGGTGAAAGCCGCGACGAAGTCCCGTCGCAGCTCCCGCGACAGCGCATTCATTGCCTCGGGGCGATTCAGGGTCACGATGGCATAGCCCTCGTGTTTTTCCAGCAGCACGGTACTCATGGGCGTTATTCCAATAGTGAGGGCGATTTCAGCAGTCCCAGCGCCCTGGCGATGGCCGGGCCGCGAAGGATATGGTGGGGTTCCCAGTCGGGCTCGGGGTCGCGCTCGGCCAGCCAGGCGACCACGGCGGCGATGGCGGCAGGGGTACAGGGTTTGAAGCGGGCCATGACAGCATCGTCGATACCCGCCAGCCGCATGACATCGGTCATCACCAGGCCGGGCTCCAGGTTATAGACGCGCAGGCCCGCATCGGGGTGCTCGGCGCGCAGCGAGCTGGCCATGCGCGACAGCGCGGCTTTGGAGGAGGGGTAGGCGAAGCCCCAGCCGCCGCGGTCGGCCGCTGCCGGCGGGTCCGTGAATGCGCTGTGCGACACCATATTCAGCACCGTGCCGCCGCCGCGCTCGACCATGCCGGGCAGGAAGGCCTGCACCAGCGCCAGCGGGGTGAATACATTGCCCTGGTAGATGGCGCGCAGCTGCTCCTCGGTCACCTGCAATACGGGCTCCAGATTACCCTTGCCCTGGTACACGGCATTGTTGAACAGCAGGTCGACGCGGCCGAAATGGGCCAGTGCGGCCGCAGCGGCCGCGCGGATGGACTGCGCGTCGAGGATGTCGGCGCGCAGGCACAGGGCCTCGCCGCCGACGTCTGCCACCGCCGCAGCGGTCGCCTCCAGGCTGCCCGGCAGCGCAGCCGTACTGCCGACATGGTCGTGGCGCTCACCGTCGGCGAGGGTGCGCGCGGTGATGGCGACCCGGTATCCCGCGCGGGCCAGGGCGACGGCGGCTTCCGCGCCGATGCCGCGGCTGGCGCCGGTGATAAACGCGACTTTGTCAGTCATGCTGTGCCTCTCCCGTGTGCAGTAGTGTGTTCAGGCTTTCTATTGTCTGCTGCAGTCGGGCGGCGCCCAGAATGTCAGCGTACTGCTGCCATACAGTCTCCGTCGAGCGCGACAGTTCCTCGATCAGTGCCCGCCCCCTGGCGGTGAAGTCGATCAGTTTCGCGCGCGAGTCCGAGGGGTCGGTGTGGCGCTCGACCAGGCCCAGGGATTCCAGCTCGTGCACGATTTTCATCATGGACTGGGGCCGGATGCCGGCGGCCTCAGCCAACTCTACCGCCCTGCTGGC
The DNA here is from genome assembly GCA_020443425.1 of Halioglobus sp. Lineage (GTDB taxonomy): Bacteria > Pseudomonadota > Gammaproteobacteria > Pseudomonadales > Halieaceae > Marimicrobium. The sequence goes on along the minus strand of JAGRIE010000011.1, from coordinate 84,504 downwards.
GCCGTTGCGCCCCAGGAACAGGAAGATCGCGCGGTGCCTTGCGCTGATGCCCTGTATGCCGCGGATATCCAGGTCGCGATCGAGCCGGGCCTGGAAATCCCTGCCCACCAGCATCAGGGTCTGGCCCAAACCTTGTTTCAGTTGCGGTGTCACAGGCATTGCAATCGACATTTAATCAGTTTATCTTATAATCAGTTTAGCTTTCTATATGCGCGAGGGTCAAGTCATGTTCCAGGTATTTGCATCGACGCCGGAAGATATGGGGCCCGCACAGATCGGTCGCCACGCCGCGCGGGCAGAGGCGATGGGTTTTGACGGCCTGCAGGTGCCCGACGCAGTGCACGACGGCCTGCTGCTGGCGGCCATGGCGCTGCAAGCGACCCGTTCACTGATCGTCGGCACGGCGGTGCTGGTAGCGTTTCCGCGCAGCCCGATGATTACCGCGATCGCCGCCTGGGATCTGCAATCCATGTCCGGTGGTCGCTTTGAAGTCGGGCTGGGTACCCAGATAAAACCCAATATCGAGAAGCGCTACAGCGCGCGCTGGGATTCACCCGTACCCCAGTTGCGCGAGTATGTGCAGTCGATGAAGGCGATTTTCCACAGCTTCCAGACCGGGGAACGGCTCCACTTTGAGGGTGAACACTACACGCTGACCAAATTGCAGCCATTCTTCAACCCCGGCCCGATAGAACACCCGGACATCCCCATTCTCTGCGGCGCGGTCGGCCCGGCGATGACGAAAATGGTGGGGCGGATCGCCGACGGTATGATTACCCATCCCACCAATACGCCACCGCGCTATATCCGCGAGGTCTGCCTGCCGCGTCTGCAGCAGGGCTTTGCCAGCGCTGGACGCGATGCCGATGACTTCAAGCTGGTGCTGGGCCCGTTGACTGCTACGGGCAGCGATGAGCAGGCGGTAGCCGCTGCCTGGGAGAAGCAGCGCAGTATGCTGGGCTTCCTCTATTCCACGCCGGCCTACTGGCCGAGCCTGGAGCTGTTCGGCTGGCAGGACAAAGGCCAGCAGTTACTCGATATGACCCGCTCGGGTGACTGGGCCGCCATGCCGGGAATTATTACCGATGAAATGTTGCAGCAGTTTGTGCCGCGCGGCACCTACGCGGAAATAGCGCAGGTGTTCCGCGAGCGCTACGCCGGCCTCACGCGCCGCATCACTTTCCCGATGCCCGAAGACCCTGCGGACGATGCGCTGGTGGCGGCGGTCGTGCGGGAACTGCAGGCATCCCCGTGAGGCTTGCGCTGAACAGCAGGGTGATAATTTAGTCCCTGGCGACAAAATTGCGCCCCAGGTTTTCCAAGGGGCAACATCGGGGGGAATCATCGCTACACTAACGCAGACAGGCATTCCAGCCGAGCATCAGGGAGACAGTTTATGACAGCACCAGAAGCGGTTCACATCGGTCGCGACGACTTGCCTTACATCGATATCGGGGACGGCAGCAAACTGCGCGTGCTCCAGGTGAAGGCGGGCGAGGGCCTGTGGATTGTGGAGAATATTTTTCAGGCGGGCTACGAGGTTGAAACCCACCGCCACACCGGGCCGGTGTGGGGCTATACCCGCTCGGGCGCCTGGAAATACAAGGAGTACGACTATGTGAATCGCGCGGGTTCCTTCCTGTACGAGCCGGCCGGTTCCCAGCACACTCTGCAGTGCATTGAGGATGATACCCAGGTGTGGTTCCAGATGTATGGCTGCAATATCAACCTGGATGCCAACGGCAATGTGACGTCGATAATGGACGGTATGGGCACCCTGGAATACTACCTCGCGGTCTGCGCCGAGATGGGCCTGCCGCGCCCCAATGTGCTGGTTGAATAGCCCATGCAGATAGACGTCTACGATCCGGATAACTACACCGCCGGCATACCGCATGAGCAGTTCGCCTGGCTGCGGGCCAACTCACCCGTGCACTGGCACCGGCATCCCGCTGGCCACGGGTACTGGGTGCTGAGCAAGCACGCCGATGTACTGGCGGTGTCACGCGATTTCAAAACCTTTTCCGCTGAAGAGGGGTTTGTGATGGTGGATGACCTGCCCCCGGACACGCTGGCGATGGCCCGCAACCAGTTGCTGGGCATGGACCCGCCGAAGCACGGGCCTCTGCGCCGCGCGGTGATCACGCGCTTCACCTCACGGATGCTGGCGGCGCTGGAACCCAAGGTGCGGGGTATCGCCCGCGACATCATGAGGCAGATCACAACACCGCAGGAAGTGAATTTTGTGGAGAGTCTGGCCGGTGACCTGCCCACGGCTGTCATCTGCTCCATGCTGGAAATTCCGCGTGATATGTGGGGGCGGATTCGGCACTGGTCGGACCTTGCGACCTCAGGGTCTGATCCGGACCTGGGCGGTACGCGCGAGGAAATCAACCAGGCGACCATGGAAATGGGCACCTACGGCTTCGAGCTGGCCAGCGAGCGCAAGGACAAAGGCGGTGATGACCTGATCTCCCTGCTGATCAACCAGCAGGTGGAAGGGCACCAGGTGTCGGAGATGGAGTTTGCGTCGCTGTTCATCCAGCTCACGGTGGCGGGCAATGAGACCACGCGCGGCCTGATCAGTAGCGGCATGCACGAGTTGCTAAAACGCCCCCAACTGCTGCAGCAGTTGCGCGACAATCCCGGTCAGTTGCCGCTGGCGGTGGAGGAGATGCTGCGCTGGACCTGCCCGCTGCACTATTTTCGGCGTACCGCAGTGTGTGACACCGAGATCCGGGGCCAGAAGATACAGGCCGGCGACCGCGTGGTGATGATGTACAGCTCTGCGAACTTCGACGAGGAGGTGTTTGCCGAGCCGATGAACTTCGACATTGCGCGCAATCCAAACCCCCATATGGCGTTTGGTCATGGCATTCATCTCTGCCTCGGCGCAAACCTCGCGCGGATGGAAGCGCGGATATTTTTTGAGGAGTTTTTCGCCCATTTCGCGGCCATTGAATCCTGCGCCGAGCCGGTGTTTATCCGCTCCAACAGCATTCATGGGTTCAAGTCGATGCCCGTGTTGTTGACACCGGCATAGGCCAGCGACGTGTCTCGCCCGGATCGTGACAGCCGTGTGATCCCGGGGCAATAAATTTAACAACAAAGAGGAAACCTCAGTCCCATGTATTTCGACCTGCAATACTACTGGCGAGTACTCCGCCACGTCTGGTTGCTGAAGCAGTGGCCGGGGCGCACGCGCATGCTGGTCCGGCTGCTTCTGCTGGTGCCGCTGGAGTACGTGTTCAATGCCGTGTTCTTCATGTTGGATTACCTGGTGTTTCCCGCACTGTGGCGACAGCGTGTGGAGCGACCGGTGTTTATTGTCGGTCACGCCCGCAGCGGCACGACGCTGGCGCATCGCCTGCTCGCGGCCGATGGCAATACGTTCAGCTACTTCCTGTACTGGGAGATGTTTTTCCCTTCCCTGTTGCAAAAACGCATCATCCAGGTGTTTGGCTACATCGATGAAAAGTGGCTGGGGCGGGCAATCAACAAGCGGCTGGTGGCCTGGGATGACAAGACGTTCGGTCCGTACCGGCATATGCACGATATGAGCCTGTGGAACTCAGAAGAGGACCAGTTTGTGATGCGCGCTGCGTTTGTCACCCAGCAGTGGTCACTGGATATCCCGATGATGGATGTGATCGATATCTTCCATGTGGATGAGATGCCACGGCGCAAGCGGCGGCGTTGGTTGCACCACTATCGCGAGTGTGTGAAACGCCAGTTGCTGCTGAATGGCGGCGACAAGATACACCTGAGCAAGAACCCGGTCATGTGCGGCTGGGTGGGCGCGCTGATCGAGACCTTTCCCGATGCGCACATCGTGGTGATGATGCGGGACCCGGTGCAGTGCATTCCCAGCGTGCTGAAACTGGTTGAGATGAGCTGGCAGGGCAAGGGCTGGACGCGTGCAGACTATGAGCGTTCACTGCAAATCCTGACGGACCTGTCGTTTGAAAGTTTCCAGCACCCGGCACAGGTGCTGTCGCGCCATGCCGGCACGCCACAGGCTGTCGTCGACTACCGTGAACTGACTGCGCAACCGCGCGCAACGGTGCACAAGATCTACCGCCAGCTCGGTATGCCACTGACGGACAGTTTTGATCGCTACCTGCAGGCACAGGAGGAGACAGAGAAGTCACACCAGACACATTTTCGCTACGATCTCAGCGACTATGCAGTCTCGCGCGAGCAGATCGAGATGCGACTGAGTGCTTTCTACGACACCTACCACTGGCCCCGTATCGCCGATGCCGGTGCTGACACTAAACCAATGGATAACATAATCGGGAGTTAACACATGGCAGCATTGAAAGGTAAAACAGCACTGGTCACTGGCGCCAGTCGCGGCATCGGCCTGGCCATAGCGCGGCGTTTTGCCGCCGAGGGGGCTTCGGTTGTACTTTGTGCGTCGCGCTGGGGAGCGCACGGCGCGTTGGCGGGGACGCTGGAGGGTGCTGTTGAGTCGATCCGGGATGCCGGAGGCGCTGTCGCCGGTATCGCCTGTGACCTGGGCGATGCCGCTGCGCGGTCCGGTCTGGTGGCACAGGCCGCTGAACATTTCGGCGCAATCGATATTGTGGTCAACAACGCCGCGGGTTCAAAGATGAGCCTGCCCAGCGAGACCTCCACCAGTGACCGCAGCTGGATGTTCGATCTCAATGTCAACGCGCCTATCGACCTGGCGCAGCAGGCGCTTCCGGCCATGCGTGAGAAAGGGCGTGGCTGGATTCTCAATATCAGCAGCAGCACGGTACAGCAGCCGGTGGTGCCGTACCGCGATTCGCAGATTGCCGCTCATATTATCTGCGCCTACGGTGCCACCAAGGCCGCGCTGGACCGCTATACACAGGGCCTTGCCCACGAGGTGGCCAGTGCCGGGATCTACGTCAATACGCTGGCCCCTGAGAGCATTGTGCTGACCTCCGGCGCCGACTATGTGCGCGATATCGCGCGGCGCAATCCGGATATGGCAGAGCCGGTGGAGATGATGGCCGAGGCGGCGCTGGAACTGTGTTCGGCCGCCCATGTGGGGCAGGTCACGTACAGTCGCCGGCTGTTGCACTCGCTGGGCCTGCCGGTGAAAAGTCTCGACGGGCAGGCGGTGCTGGGTGACGCGTTTCTGCCGGCGGATCTTGACGCGACGGCGTGATACGCGCCTGCCTCACCGCGACCCGCTGACCCCGGTAAGGGCTCGATGAGCCGGCGGCGTCGCGGTAAGGGGCCGCACCAACAACAGTTTTATCACCGCATAACTGAAAATAACGAGGAATGCCATGATACCAAAAGACACTGAAGCGACAGAGGCATTGCGCAGTGCCTGGGACGATATGATACAGGCGTTGCAGGAAGCGCGAGACGCCATCGACCAGCCTGAGCTGATGCCGGCCCCCGCCACTGAGCGCAATCTTGCGGAGGGCTATCGCTACCTGATGGGATACGTGCATATGGCTGTGGAGCGCGTCTTCCACTCCGATCCGCAGCGACCGCATTTTCGCAACGCGCTGTCGGTGATCACCCGCAGCACCATCGACAACGCCGACGCGATCTACTTTTACACAGCGATTGACGGCAGGCAGAGCTACCGGGTGCGGGGCGTGCCGGGGGACACCCGCCACTGGCGCGGGGAGCAGCCGTTGGCCGACGGTCGCAAGGCGCCGCACTACGTCATTTTTGAAACCACCAGCGGCGATCTCCCCGGTGATACCGGTTCCCTGATGGAGCTGCGTCCCGGGGTGAAGACGCAGACGGGCCGCCTGGATTCCCCCGCGATCCAATTAGAGGCCGATGGCAGTTTCGAGATCCTGTTGGCCCCGGAACGGCCGCAGGGCTACACCGGCAATTTTATCTCCACATTGAAAGTCACGCCGCCGCGCGATGCGCAGGAGTCCGCTGAGCCCCGGTCGCGTTACGCCAATTACATCAGCGGCCGCCAGTTGTTCAATGACTGGGAGCACGAGGAGGCGATTCATTTTGAGATCACGCAACTGGGTGCCGAGGGCACCCATGCTCCGCCGTATAGTGCGACGGCGGCGGCAGACGAACTGCGGCAGTTCGGCAGCATCGTACGCAACCAGATGCATTTCTGGAACGCGTTCTGGACCATACTGATGGGAACCTACGGAGAGCGCGAGGGCAGCATTCCCGGCGTCGCCTTCCCGCGCAACCAGTTCAACACAGTCAATGCCGCCTCTGGCGCGACGGGCGGCGGGCAGAGCACCAACCTGTACGCGGGTGGAGTGTTCGAACTCGATCCCGGTGAGGCCCTTGTCATTGAGAACCGCATTCACCTGCAACCGCAGTACATCGGCTTCCAGATCGGTAATCTCTGGGGCGAATCCATCGAGTATGCCAACCAGATAGGAAGCCTCAATGGCCACCAGATGACAGCCGACAGCGACGGGGTTTTTCGCATCGTGCTCGCGCACAGCGACCCCGGCGTGCCGAACTGGGTGGATACCACCGGGCACCGGGAGGGCTTTATGTCGCCGCGGTGGACCTACAGTGACACGCCTGCGCCAGAGCAGTGGCCGAGTATCACCGCGAAGAAAGTGCCGTTCGCTGAGATCCGTAAGCACCTGCCCGCCGATACTGCGACGGTGACGCCCGCACAGCGCCGCGAGCAGATACGCATCCGCCAGCAGCATGTGCAAAAACGCTACCGTGCGTTCTAGTGATCCAGGCGCAGCACGGCGCCAGTAAACGGGAGAGACAGGATGCAGGACAAGATAGCGCTGGTGATGGGCGGCGGCGCGGGTACGGGCCGCGCCACGGTGCTGGCGTTTGCGCGCGAGGGCGCCGCGGTAGTGATCGCCGATATCAACGAGAAGGGCGGGCGTGAAACCCTGTCGCTGCTGCAGGAACAGGGCGGTCGTGGCCTGTTTGTCGCGGCTGATATGGGCAACTCCGCCGATGTCCAGCAGGTGATCGCGCAAACCGAAAGCACCTTTGGTGCGCTGCACTGGGTCTCCAATAACGCGGCGCTGGGCGCCCCCAATGAATTTGTCACAGACCTCAGTGAAGCGGAGTGGGACCGCTGCATGGCGGTCACGCTGCGCGGTGTCTGGCTGAGCATGAAGTACCAGTTGCCCCTGATCGAGGCGTCCGGCGGCGGTGCGATTGTCAATGTGGCCTCTGTGTCGGGTCTTCGCGGTGACGCCTTCCAGTCAGCCTATTCGGCGGCCAAGGGCGGGGTGATCAGCCTCAGCAAGACGGTGGCGGTGGAGTACGCCAAACGGGGTATCAGGGTGAACACCGTCTGTCCCGGCGGTATCAATTCAGGCGGTATGGACTTCTACCTGAAGAAGATGCCCGAGATGCGGGACAAGGTGCTCAATGTGCACGCCATGGGTCGGCTGGCGGAGCCATCGGAAGTGGCTGATGCCGTGATCTACCTGTGCTCGGAGCGCGCTTCATTCATCACCGGGCACGACCTGGTGGTCGACGGCGGGATACTGGTCAGGTCGAATGTGATCGATCTCTGAATCCTGCCAATTTTTAGTGTCACCGGTGGTGGCCATCCGCTGTCCCGGCGGTAACATACAGAGGGTGGCACCCGGGCCCCTGCAGGTCATCCGGTGCCAGCGTCTCAGTACACTTCGCTCAACCTGGATGAATAGCTATGTTTACAAAAACCGCTCAACCGGCATTGATCTGCCTCCTGTTGCAGCCCTGGCGCGCAGTGATCACCTCGCTGTTATTGGCGGCAGCGCTGTCGGCCTGCGACTCCAGTTCCGACTCCTCTCCCGCGCCCGCATTCGACCCTGAAGTGCTTGCAACCATGGAGGCCATGCTGGTCGAGCGCATGGAGACCTACGGTGTTCCCGGCGCGCTGGTGGGCCTCTACGTACCGGGCAGGCAGGATGTGGTGATGGCGCAGGGCGTGTCCGATATCGACACCGCTGCAGCCCTGGGCGCTGATGATCACATGCGGGTGGGCAGCGTGACCAAGTCATTCACGGTGACGGTGATACTGCAGTTGGTGGACGAGGGGCTGTTGAGCCTGGACGACCCCCTGTCCCGTTTTTTTCCCGATATTGAAAACAGCGATGCGACCATTGCCGAGCTGGCAAATATGAGAAGCGGTATCTACAACTACACGGAAGACGGTGCGTTCGTAGACGAGCTGGTGGAGGATTTCCTGAGAGTCTGGATGCCGCAGGAGATTGTGGCCGTGGCCGACAGGAACGCACCGTATTTTGCACCGGGTGACGGTTGGCACTACTCCAATACCAGCACCATCATTCTGGGGATGATCATTGAGCAGTTGACCGGCAATCCCGTCGGCGTTGAGATTCACCAGCGCATCATCGCCCCACTGGCGTTGGCAGGCACGCTGTACCCGACATCGCCGGACATCCCCGCGCCGTTTTCAAAAGGCTATATGTTCGCCGGGCCCGAGGTCGGCCTGCTGGATATCACGCTGACAGACCCGTCCTCGTCGGCGGCCTCAGGGGCGATGATCTCGCGTCTGGCGGACCTGCGTGTATGGGCCGTGGCGCTGGGGCGCGGCACCCTGCTGAGCGAGGGCAGCCAGCGCGAGCGAATCAATAGCCTGGCGCCTATCGTATACGACCCCTGTGATGACAGTGACCCGCAGCGGCCGGCACGCGTCTGCCCGGAGTACGACCAGTACGGGCTTGGAATCGGCGAGATTGACGGCTGGATAGGGCACACGGGTGAGGGTTTGGGTTACACGGTGCTGGTGATGTATGAGCCCGCGAGTTCAGCGGTGATGGTGGTGATGATGAACCGCTCCGGTGTGGAAAACCATACGCATGTGCCCACATTGCTGTTCAGGGAGTATGCGGAACTGCTCAGACCGCTGTTGTGAGTTGTCGGCCGGCCTCATGCAGAGGCAAAAAAAAGCGGCCAGTCGGCCGCCTTTTTTTTGGCTGGCGTTTTAACCCGGCGCAACAGAGTAGCCGCCCCAGACCGATACATAGTTCTCGTCGTAGTGGGCAGACAGTGACTTGTGCAGGTCGTCCACTTCCCACTTCTTGTCTCCCTGCGGGTTGATAAACGCGCTGCCGAGCGTGGGGCGTTGCAGTACCTGCACGGAGTTCCCCCACACCACCAGCACCTCACCGGAAATATGCCCGGCTTCGGGTGAACACAGGTAGCCGACCAGCGGCGCGACATTGGCCGGGTCGAAAGCGTGGAAGCCACCGTCTTCCGGCGGTTGGAACATGACGGCGGTCTGGCCGGAGGCGGTCATGTCGGTCAGCGCGCGCGGCATGATCACATTACAGGTAATGCCGTATTTGGTCAGCAGCTGTGCGGCCCCCATCGTCATCGCTATGATGCCCGCCTTGGCCGCGGCATAGTTCGGCTGTCCCGCAGAGCCGTAAATCGCGGCTTCGGAGGATGTGCTGATCAGGCGGCCGTAGACATCCTCACCCGATTTCGCTTTGTCGCGCCAGTAGGCGGTGGCATTGCGCATATTGACGAAGTGGCCGCGCAGGTGCACACGCACCACGGAGTCGAACTCGTCATCGCTCATCCCGAAAATCGTTTTATCGCGGCAGAAACCGGCGTTATTAACCATGATGTTCATGTCGCCGTAGGCATCCAGCGTGGACTTCATCAGGTTCTCGGCATCGCTGCTGTCAGCACAGTCGCCCAGCACCACCATGGCCTCTCCGCCGAAGCCCTTGATTTCCTCAACGGCGGATTGCGCGGCCTCCACAGCCTCGGGGCGGTCGATATCGTTGATAACGACGCGCGCGCCCTGCCGGGCGAACTGAATCGCCTCCTCGCGACCGAGTCCGCGACCGGCCCCGGTAATGACAGCAACTTTGCCTGTCAGGTCTCCCATGATTATCTCCTTGTTTGGTGTGGTATCAGATGCGTTCGATGATAGTGCCGGTGCCGATGGATGAGCCGCAGCACATGGTGATCAGTGCCGTGGTTTTGTCAGAGCGTTCCAGTTCGTGCAGTGCGGTCGTGATCAGGCGCGCGCCGGTGGAACCCACCGGGTGGCCGAGTGCAATAGCACCGCCATTGACGTTGACCTTGTCCATGTCAGCGTTGTACACCTGCGCCCAGGACAACACGACGGCGGCGAACGCCTCGTTGATCTCCACCAGGTCGATGTCGCCCATGTTCATGCCGCTTTTCTTGAACAGCGCGGCAGTGGCATCCACCGGGCCGTCCAACAGGTAGTAGGGGTCAGTGCCGACAACCACATCGGCAATAATGCGGGCGCGTGGCTTCAGGCCGCGCGCTTTTGCCTCGTCTGCTGTCATCCACAGCACGGCGGCGGAACCGTCGGAAATCTGTGAGGAGTTGCCGGCGGTGTGGATATTGCCCTCTGTCACCGGTTTCAAACCGGCAAGCGCTTCCATGGTGGTGTCGCGCAGGCCCTGGTCGCGGTTGACGGTGCGTGTTTCGCCGGTCGGTTTGCCATCCGCGCCGATGATGGGCGCCTCCACGCTGAACACCTCGCGGTCGAAGCGACCCTCAGCCCACGCCTGCTTGGCCCGCAACTGAGAGTTGTAGGCGAGTTGATCCGCCATCTCACGGGTAATGCCGCGGTTGGTGGCGATGCGTTGGGCGCTGGCGAACTGGTCGGGGCTGGAGTCCCAGGGCCAGTTCTCGGGGATGAAATAGCCCGGGCCGTTGTAGACGTTGGCGCCGAGGCCGACGCGACTCATGGCCTCCACGCCGCAGGCAATGCCGATATTGACAGAGCCGGTTGCGACCATGGAGGAAATCATATGATTCGCTGTCTGGGCCGAGCCGCACTGGTTGTCGAGCGTCGTACCGCCCGCGGTGTAGTCCTTGCCCAGTGTGAGCCAGGCATTGCGGGTGATATTGCCGGCCTGTTCACCGGCCTGGGTCACACAACCGCCGGCCAGGTAATCCACGTCGCTGTAATCAAGCCCGGTGCGCTTTACGATTTCATTCAGCGACAACGCCAGCAACTGCGTGGCATGGAAATCACATAGATCCCCAACACCGGGTTTGCCGCGGGCGATGGGTGTCCTGACGGCTTCGACGATTACTGCTTCACGCATGGTTGATCCTCATGGTTGGGAGTGGCGGTCGGAGCGACCGCCAAAGGTACAAAAAACAGCCATCCAGTGTACTGGATGACAATGGCATTTCAATGACGAATGGAGTCACATCGATGGCCTTATTTTGCCGTGTTTGCATGCGTCTATACAGCGCCGCGGAGGACGGAAACGGGATGTGGTATAGCTGGTTGAGCCGTAATTGCATTGGTTGCCCGGGTGTCTGGCATGTACCATGGACGGTTTAACCCCACGCCTTGTAGACAGGAGAGCAGCATATGGAGCAATACCAGTACAACGACATCGACGCATTGCAGGGGCTGGTGTCTGACACTTTCGGCGCCTGGAGCCAGCCACTGGAGATTACCCAGCAGATGATCAACCAGTTCGCCGAACTGACGGGCGACACCTACTGGATTCACACAGATCCGGAGAAAGCGAAGACCGATAGCCCGTTCGGTACAACCATCGCACATGGTTTCCTGACGCTGGTGATGATGCCCAAAATGGTCAACACGCCTACCTATGAGGTCACGGGTTACAACAATATCCTCAATTACGGTTCCGACAAGCTGCGCTTCACCGGCCCGGTGCCAGTCGGCAGTTCAGTGCGCATGCGCAGCCGCGTCAAGGAAGTGACAGCGACACCCAAGGGGACGAAAATGGTGTTGGAGCAGCACATTCATGTGGTGGGGCAGGATGAGCGCCCTGTGCTGATCTACGAACTGATCATGATTTATATGTAATCGCCCACGCCCGCCGGTTCAGGCGGGCATTTTCAAAAAAACCCCTGACACTAAAGGTTTCCCCGCCCGTGCGTAAGTGCGCAAAACAGCTGACTGTGAACCGGTTCCGCGGCCCCGTGTGAGAGTGTGACGCGCGTCACATAGACCAAAAAAACAGGTTTGTCAAAAAATCTTACATACTCGCCGCATTACGTCGAAATCTCAGGTACATGAGCCTATTATTTAGTTTAAAAACAGTGCCTTACTAATACTGGCCTGATGTTTGCTTGTTACCCCTTCATAAAAACGACAGACGTGTCAGTACTGATGGTTAGGTGGGCTGGCTAAATACAAAAATGGAAGGGCTTTGAGATATGTTAGTTAACAGGAAAATAATCGGTGTGGGCGCTGTGGCTTTGATGGCTGCGGTGCAGGTCGTACCCGCAATGGCCAATGTGCAGGTCTGGGATTTTGACTCAAACAACCAGAGCTTCAATTATTCAGGCAACGGCAATTCACTGGGCATGACATCCACCGACGGTGTGAACCTGACCGTCACTGGTTGGTCGGATACCGATGATTTGTCTGGTGATGACGAGGTCGAGAACGCGCGGTTGATCTGGGCTCAAAGTGGTGCGCTTGGAATCGTGAATCGCGATGAAGGCACGGGTTCCCCTGACCACTCTATTGACAGCTCGACCTCTGACAGCGACGGCGAGTTCGATATGCTGCTGCTGGAATTTGATACAGCGGTCAACCTCACTGGAATCGACCTCGACTGGGCAACCGGTGGCAACCGCTCCAACAAGACCGACATCTCCATTCTCGCGTGGGACGGCAGCGGCTCCGCTTCGCTGTCGGGTAGTACCTGGGCCTCAATTCTCGACAGCAATGGCGGTAACTATGACTCCGTCGGCAACTACAGCAATGTCGGCTTGAGTTACTACTCGGTCAATCCCTCAAATATCGAATCCACCAAATGGCTGGTGGGTGTCTACAATCCGGTATTTGGCAGCGGCGGGGACGCCGGTGATGATGGCATGAAGTTGGGTGCGATCAAAACCTCAACCAACCCGGGCACACCCACTCCCACTCCGACGCCTGTGCCCGTGCCGGGTACAGCGATGTTGCTGCTGGCGGGATTGCTGGGTCTGCGCGCGCGCCGACCTGCAAAAGCCAGGGCGAAGTAACGGCACTGATTCACGCTTTGAGGAAAAAAACGGGGCTTTGAAGCCCCGTTTTTTTTTGCCTGCGTTACCATGATCTGCGCGGTTAAATCGTCGATGAAAACATTGGAGAATTCAGGTTGATCAGGCTATTGCTCCCCCTGCTGTTGTTTGTTCTGGCGCTCGCTGCTGCCGCGGCGCGCGGCGCTGATGATGCCAATACCAGCTATGAAAAAGCCGTGCAGGCCTATCAGGAGGGGGAGTATGAAATATCGTACATCCATCTGAAGAACGCGCTGCAGGCGGACCCCAATCTGGTCTCGGCGCGGCTGTTACTCGCGCAGGTGCATTTCAATGCCGGGGATATCTACAGCGCTGAAAAGGAATCTGATGAGGCCTTGCTGTTGGGAGCAGATATCAACCTGGTGCTGCCTGTGTACGGGCAGTCGCTGTTGCTGCAGGAAAATGTGGAGAAACTGCTTGAGATAGAAAAAGTCTCGGACAGTTTCACCACGCAGAGTGAGTTTGAGTGGGCGCTGCTGAAAGGGCAGGCCTATCTGTTGCAGGGCGAACCGGCACTGGCGCGAGGCGAGTTCGAGCGCGCGGCGACAATTCTTCCCGGGGATGTGCGCGCCAACAACACGGTTGCCGCGATTTATATGAACAGCGGCATGATTGACGATGCGCGGGTGTTGATAGACAAGAGCCTGGCGCTGGACCCGGACAACGCCAAGACATGGCAGCTGCGCGGCGAACTGGCATTCAAGGAGAAGTCCTACCAGCAGGCACTGGAGTACTTTCTCCACGGCTTTGAACTGCAACCCGACGACCTCAGGATACAGCGCTCGCTGGCGCAGGTGTACATGCAACTCGGCGAGCGGCAGCAGACAAAACAATATCTGGACATGATCCTGGCGCAATCGCCCGAGGATCCAGCTGCCACACTGATCAGCGCGATTCTGCTGATTGGCGATGGCGACGCAGAGTTGGGCGGTGCCATGCTGTCAGATCTCAGCAGTAAACTGGCACAGTTTGATGACGGTCGATTGCAGAGCGATGATTCGATGATGTTCATCCGGGCATCCGCAGAGTACATCCAGGGCAACGACCAGAATGCTATCGCGTTGTTGAACGCCTACCTGTTGAAAAATAAATCGGACCTGGCAGCCACGCGGCTGCTGGCCGACCTGTATATTCGCAACGACGATGCCAGGCGGGCGATGGAACTCCTGAGCAGTCGCGAAGCCGAGGTGATGAACGATGCCGGGCTATCGATACAGCTGTTGAGCCTGTATGTCCACAGCGGTGATCACTACCGGGCGCAGGAATTGCTGCACACGCTGAAGCAGAACGGGTTGGGCGATAACCCGTACGCGGTGATGTTGGAGGCGGAACTGCTGAAATCCAGCAAGCGGCCAGCCGAGGCGCTGGCGCTGCTCGACAGCCACGATTTTGGCGACCGGGAGCCGCTGGGTTACGGCTTGCTGCGCGGCGTGTTGCAACTGGGCCTGGGGGAAAGCGATGCGGCACAACAGACAGTCGCACAGCTGCAGGAGGCGTTCCCCGGGAGTATCAGGGTGGCCAACTTCGCCACCGTCATCTATCTCACCACTGGTGAGATGGGCAGGGCGGAGGGGTATGTCGACAGGGCTCTGCAGTTAGCGCCGGACAACCTTGACGCCCGTTTCAACCAGGCCATGCTGTACAAAAAGCGCGGCGATATGGAGGCGGCCCGCAAGGTGCTCAAAGGTATCATCGACGAGGTGCCCAGCAATACCAAGGCCCTGATTTTGATGGCGAGAATCGCCTTCCTGCAGGAGCGTTTTGACGAGGCGATCGAGTGGAGTGACAAGGTCTATGCCTACGACAGTGTCTCCATCAGTTCGCGTGAATTACAACTGCAGATCCATACGCGTACCGGCAACTGGAAGAGTGCAAAATTCGTCGCGCAGAAGCTGGTAAGTGAAAACCCCTACAACGTCGACTACCTGGTGCGACTGGCCGGGATTGCCAGGGAAATGGGCGATGACGAGCTGGCACAGAACACCCTCAGTCGCCTCTACCCCATGTGGAAGCAGGATCCTGAAAACCTGCTCCGCCTCGCCGGGATTCAGCTGCGCTTCGATAACCCGGTGGCTGCCCGCAAGGCGCTTGAGCAGGCGCTCACGCTGGACCCGCAGTCGTATGCGCTGCGATTTGCACAGGCGCGGCTGGATTTTTCCGAGGGTCAGTACGACAGGGCGCAGGGTGCGGCCGAGGCGCTGCAAGGAGAGGCCGGGGAGCGGGCCGAGACCTCGCTGCTACTCGGTGATATTGCGCTCGCCCACGACCAGCCGGAACTGGCGCGACAATATTTCCTGGCGGCCTTCAAGCGCGATACAGACAGTATTGAAGCCATTACCCGGCTCTACGATTTAAGTAACCAGGGGATCGGTGCCGAGGCGTTCACCGAGGTCATGGCGGAGACGCTGAAAACGTCGTCCCTGCCCGCATTGGGGGTGCGCTTGATGGCAGACAGTTACCTGAGTCAGGGCCAGCCAGCACAGGCGGCTGTGTACTACGAAAAACTGCTGGACCTGGAGCAGTTTGCGACTGATCCTGCGCTGCTGAATAACCTGGCAAATATCTACGCTGAGGACGATCTGGACAGGGCGCTCGAGCTGGCGCTCAGGGGGCTGGCGGCCACAGACGGCAAGCACGCCGCACTGCTGGATACTGTGGGCTGGATCCTGGCGCGCCAGGGCGACAACGAAGCGGCGCTGTCCTATCTGCGCAAGGCCTATGCGCAGAAGTCGACCGATCCTGAGATTCGCTACCATCTCGGCGTTACGCTGCTGGCACTCGGTCGCACCGCCGAGGCGGAGAAAGAGTTGCAAGCGGCGGTCAACAGCGGCCAGCCGTTTGCCGGCCGCGATGAAGCGCTGCGCCTGGTGGCGTCAAACCTGCAGTAGGCTCAATCCATCCGGCCCAGGATGGCACCGCCCGTCGGTATGCCGACGCCGGATGTGACGAGAGCGTGATTCACGGTTTTCGCGGGTTGGTTGACCGATGTGCCCCGCACCAGACGGGTCGCTTCCACGATACCGTTGACGCCGTGAATATAGGCCTCGCTCAACTGGCCGCCGTGCGTATTGGTCGGCAGGCGCCCGTTCGTTCTCAGCGCGCCGTCCTTCACAAAGTCACCCGACTCGCCGTAGCCGCAGAAGCCCCAGGCTTCCAGCTGCCACAGTACGATGGGCGAGAACGCATCGTAGATGACGGCGGCGTCGATATCATCGGCCGACAGGCCGCTCATGGCGTAGACGTTTTTCGCTGCGGTTTCCATTTCCGGAATGCCGGCGAATTCCTCGCGGTAAAATGATGTCATCTGTTCCTGGTTCTCTGCCGCGCACTGGGCGACGCCGCGCACGCTGACGCCAGGGTGCCTGAGATCGCGGGCGCGCTCGGGTGTCGTCACAATGACGGCGGAGCCGCCATCGCTCTCCTGGCAGCAGTCGAACAGCTGCAGCGGGTCTGCAATCATGCGCGCCGCATCGTACTCCGCGCGATCGAACTCGCGACCGTAGAAAAACGCAGCGGGGTTGTTGGCGCCATAGGTACGGGTGGAGTGGGCCACCTCAAACAGGGCGTCCTTGGTGACGCCGGTATTGTGCATCCAGCGCTGGGTGAACATCGCCACCCAACTGGCCGGGGTCAGCAGCCCGTAGGGCATGTACCAGCCCCAGTGGATGGCATCCGCGGTGGTGATTTCACCTGAGACGCCGCCGGAAAACCGGTGTCCGCTGCGACCGTTCAGCGCGCGGTAGACAACGACGGTTTCGGCCATGCCGGTGGCCACTGCCATGGTCGCCTGGTGCAGGCAGCTGGTGGCTGCACCGCCGCCGTAGTGCGAGCGCCCATAGAAGGTCAGTTCGCCGGCGCCGAGTGCGCGCGCCACTTCGATCTCATCGTTGGTGTCCATCGTGAATGTGGCCATGCCGTCGATATCGCTGGGCTTGAGGCCCGCGTCGTCGAGTGCCGCCTTCACCGCCTGCACCGCCAGCGATAGCTCAGAAACGCCGGAGTCCTTGCTGAACGTCGTATTGCCGATACCGACGATCACTGCTTTGTCTTTTACATTGGCAACCACGGCTCAGGCCTCCTGCGGTAATGCGAGTTGAACAGAGCCCTGCATATGCATGCCCCAGATATTGTTTTCTCCCAGCACACTGATGTCGACGATGCCGTTCTCGGTGTCTACGGCGGTGACTTCTCCGGTCATTGTCATCACCATGCCGGGTACGTTCGGTGCGCCGAGGCGCAGGTCGAGGGATTTCACCACCGCCTCCGGTCCACTCCAGTCAGTGGCGAAGCGGGTCATCAGTCCCTGGCTGGTCAGGATGTTCATGAATACGTCGGGCAGGCCGGTGGCGACCGCGGCGGCTTTGTTGTGGTGAACCGGCTCGAAGTCGCGGGTGGCGAGTGCGCCACAGACCACCAGTCCGGTGGTAATATCGATATCCTGGGGGGGCAGTTTGTCGCCGACCGATACCTCGGCGCACGTCAGTGTCTTGTATTCGCTCATTGTCTTGTTCCTGCTTCCGTTAGGTTATGCCGGATAGAATTGGGGCAGCATGGTTTTTTCGTCGACCTGTTCCACGACGCCTTTCACCGCCATCCCGATGTGCACCTCAGAGGGTTCGCAGCCGACGATATTGGAGACGATATTGGTGCCCTCTGCCAATTTGATCACGGCACAGATTAGCGGGTACTGGTAGCCCGGTATTTTCGGGTGGTGGAGCTGCGTGTGGCTGAGCACTTCGCCATCGAGTGTCGACTCTATGGAGTCCCACTCCATCGACTGGCATTCGCCGCACATGGGGCGGGGAGGGTGACGCAGTGTCTGGCAGTTTTTGCAGCGCTGTATGAGGATTTTCCCCTCGTCGCAGGCATCCCACCACCACTTGTTGTCATGACCGCGCGGGGAGGCGATGCGGGTGGGCACCTTCAGGGTGTCCTCGCTGGCAGCGGCGGCGGGTTGCTCCTGCGGGATAAACTTCAGCACCTTGAAGCGCTGGGTGCCGATAGTCTCGCCATGCTGGTTGGTGAAGGTGGCGAGCGTCTCGAAAAAATACCCGGGGCCGCGCACTGTGGTTTTGCGCTCGGAGATGTTGTCGATCGTCATGGCCATCACAACGGTATCGCCGGGGCTGACCTCGCGGAAATACTCCTGTTTCACATTGGTGCCGAGCACGCCGGTGTAGCCGTGCTGGTTGAACAGGTCCACCAGTGCGGTCTGGGCGTCCGGCGCGCGACCGGTGGTGGCCGCGAAGCCCTCCTGGTTCCACACATACAGCATCGCCGGCGGCGCGATGGTTTTGCCGCGGGCGCTGTTCTTCGCCCATGCCTCATCGGTATAGGCGGGGTTGGAATCGCCGAGGATTTCAGCCCAGTGACGGATCATCGTGGAATTGACGTCGTCCTTGGCCGGTGTCGGCGGGCATACTTCCCTGCCCACAAAGGCGTAGATCTCGTCTTCAAAGGCCTTCTGGTCTTCAGCTGTCATCAGGGAATGCTCCTCCTGCTAAGTGTACTGCTTGTGATTATTGGTGTTTAACGGTGGGTCGGCATGCCCAGTCCATGGGTGGCTACCAGGCCGCGCAGCACTTCCACGACACCGCCGCCGAAGGTGTTGATGGTGGCGCGGCGGTATTCGTGCTCCAGGTCTCCGTGCAGCACAGTCCCTTCGCTCTCCGCGGTCAGCAGTGCGTGGGGGCCGACCACCTCCATCAGCAGACGGCAGATTTCCAGCATCTTCTCGGTGGAGTAGACCTTGATCGCGGACGGGAATACCGGGTTCATCTCCTGTTGATCCAGTTGCCACGACATCCGCGCATTCATCACGCGCATCGCCTCGAGATGGGAGTACACCTCGGCCAGGTTGCGCTGTGCGCCGGCGTCGTCAATCACGCGTTGGCCCTCGGCGTTTTTGGTGTTGCGAGCCCATTCCAGTGCGGCGCGGAAAATTTTCCAGCCCTGGATACCCCAGGCGGCCAGGCCGACACGCTCGTGGTTGAGCTGTTCAGTGATCAGGCGCCAGCCGCCATTCTCTTCGCCGATGATCATATCGACGGGAACTTTGACATCCGAGTAGTAGGTGACGTTGGTGCGCACCCCGCCCATGGTGTGGATGGGACCGAAGGAGAAGCCCGGGTCCCGGGTGTCCGCCACCAGGATGGAAATACCCTTGTGTTTCGGTACGTCCGGGTTGGTGCGGGCAGCCAGCCAGATGAAGTCAGCGCCTTCAGCGCCACTGGTAAAGATCTTGTTGCCATTGACGACATAGTGATCGCCGTCTCTCACTGCAGTGGTGGCCACAGCGGCGAGATCGGTGCCGGCGCCGGGCTCTGTGTAGCCGATCGCAAAATGCAACTCCCCCGCGGCAATGCCGGGCAGGAATCGCGCCTTCTGTTCATCGGTCCCTTTGCTCATGATGGCCGGGCCGACAGTGTTCAGTGTGACGAACGGGGTGGGGGCGCCTGCCAGCAGGGCCTCTTCATAGCGGATCAGCTGCTCGCTTTCGGTCAGCCCGCGTCCTCCGTACTGCTCGGGCCAGCCGACAGCGAGCATGCCGTCCTTGCCCTGCTGGCGGATAAGCGCCTTGTAGAGATCGCCGCTCTCGGCGTTGCGCAAGGCTTCGCGGTGCTCCGGCGTAATGAGGTTGGAAAAGTAGGCGCGAAACTCTCTGCGCAGTTCATTCTGGCTTTCGGTGTAATTGACAAACATGGCCTGGTCCCTCCAAATAATGGCTTACATAATATTGATTTTGAATTCAAATTCAACTATTTTGTGCTCCATGTCTGCAGCGTCCAACAATTCAGTCAAGGGGGCCCGCGCCCGAAGCGCGCGCGGGGAGCGCGCGCGCGAAGGCCTGAAGAAGGCGGCGCTGGCGGTGCTGGAGCGGGATGGCTACCACAAGATGCGCATTGCCGATGTCACCACGGAGGCCGGTGTTGCCCAGGGGCTGTTCTACCACTATTTCAAGGATTTGAAGTCGCTGACGCTGGAGGTGCTGACCGATTTTGCCTCGGCCAGCAACGATCCGCTGCAGATTGAGAGGGATGTGTCGCGCGGCGACTGGTACGCGAGAATCTACGCGCACAACCTCGTGATTGTGCGCAGCTACGCCAAGCGCCCGGGGGTGATGCGCTGTCTGCTGCAGCTGGCGGACGAGGACGAGGCCTTCTCTGGCATGCTGCGGGAGAACTATCGCAACCAGCTGATGTGGCTGGTGGAGATTATGCCCAAGCTGTTCCCGGAGGTGCGTTTCAGGAAGCACCAGGCTCTGATGGTGGTGTACGCGCTGGCGGGCATCGGCGAGGGTCTGATGCGAGAGTACTTTATCAATGAGAGCAAAACGCTGCGTGCGGCGGCACTCTCTGTGGAGCAGTTCACCGAACTGCTGACGACCATGTTTTACCGGGCACTGTTTTTGCGGCAGCCCGACGAAAAGCAACTCAAATACACCCGTAACCTGACCGCGATGGTCAAGCCAAACTGAGGTAAAGCGTCATGGATTTCACTTTTAGCGATGACCAGGATTCAATACGTGAGCTCGCGTACCAGATCTTTACAGACCGCGCCAGCGACGAGTTCCTGCTGGCCTTCTCCCGCACCGGGGAGACGTACGACGAGACGCTGTGGCAGACGCTGGCCGAGCAGGGTCTGCTCGGGGTGGCGATACCGGAAGCCTGCGGCGGTACCGGTTTCGGGCTGATGGAATTGTGCCTGGTGCTGGAGGAGCAGGGCCGCCGGGTGGCGCCAGTGCCGCTGTATGCCTCACTGGTGCTCGGCGGCCTGCCGATCACGGCGTTTGGCACGGAGGCGCAGCAGCAGCGCTACCTGCCCGCGCTCGCCGACGGCAGCGCCAAATTCAGTGCCGCTATCGCTGAGTTGGCGATGAACCCGGCCGTGGCCACTGCAGTCACGGCGACCAGAGAGGGCAGTGACTGGCGCCTGTCCGGCCGTAAAGCGGTGGTCCCGGACGGCGCAGTGGCGAATTTTATCCTGGTGCCGGCGCAGGACGAACAGGGTCGGCAGACGGTGTTTATCGTCGACACCAGCGCACCGGGCGTCACGGTGCAGACCGTTGAGATCGGGCTGTCCGGCGGTCGCGCCGCGCATCTGGACCTGGACAATGTGACTGTGGGCGAAGACGCTGTGCTCGGTGCGCCGGGCCAGGGTGCCGACATACTGGAATGGCTGGAACAGCGCGCGAATATCGGGCACTGCGCGCTGCAGGTCGGTGTCACCGAGGAGGCGATGAAGCGCACCGCTGCCTTCCTCAGTGAGCGGAAGCAGTTCGGCGTGCCGCTGGGTACCTTCCAGGCGCTGGCCATGCGCATGGCGGACTGCTACATCGATGTCGAGGGGATCCGCTCCACCTACTGGCTGGCGGTATGGCGCCTCAGTGAGGGGCTGGATGCGCGCGCTGAAGTGCGTGTGGCGAAGTGGTGGGCGTGTGACGCCTCGCACCGGGTTGTGTCCTCCACGCAACATATGCACGGCGGTATCGGCGCGGACGTCGAATACCCCATCCATCGCTTTTTCCTGATGGCGAAACTCATCAGCTTCTCACTGGGCAACGCCGGGCAGCAACTGGAGCAACTGGGCCGCCTGCTGGCGAGCGATGACAGCCTCGGCTTCCGGGCACTGGAAGTCTGAGTCATGAGTGCGCGTATCAAGCCCCCGATGGGACTGGACAATGCGTGGTGGTGGCAGATGGCGGACGCGGGCAAGCTGGGCATTCAGCGCTGCCGCGGCTGCCAGACCCTGCGCCATCCGCCGCGCCCGATGTGCGGTGAGTGCCACTCACTGGAATGGGATGCGGTAGAGGCCTCGGGCAGGGGCGTGATCTGCAGCTATACGGTGCTGCGACACCCGCAGTTCCCGGGCTACGAATACCCTTTGATCATCATACTGGTCGATCTCGAGGAGGGAACCCGCGTGACCTCTCAACTGGTTGGCTGCGCACCGGAGGATGTCGATTTTGACCTGCCGGTGGAGATGCTGATCCACGAGGATCCGGACGGGTTCAAACTTCCCGTTTTCAAACTGGCAGGAGCGGCCTGATGCCTGTTTCATTGAAAGACGAGGCGGCCATCGCCGGTATCGGGCTCACTGAATTCTCCAAGAAGTCCGGGGTGTCTGAGCTGTCGCTGGCAGCGCAGTGCATCAAGGCCGCCTGTGACGATGCCGGTGTCAGTCCATCGGAGATTGACGGGCTGGTAACCTACACGCTGGATTCCACCGATGAGATCGAGGTGGCGCGCGCGGTCGGCGCGGCCGATCTGTCGTTCTTCAGTCGCATCAATTACGGCGGCGGTGCCGCTGTGGGCACCATCGCCCAGGCGGCGATGGCAATCGCGACCGGGCAGGCCAGCACGGTGGTCTGCTATCGCGCCATGAACGGCCGCTCGGGCAAGCGCATGGGGCAGGGTGTGTCCGGTGAAATCACCAGCAGTGACCTCATTCACTGGTCCTGGTATATGCCCTATGGCATGTTGATACCGGGCTCGTGGATAGCGATGATCGCCAATAAATACATGCACAAATACGGTGTCACACGCGAGGACCTGGGCCGTGTGGCGATCTCCCAGCGCAACCATGCCCTGCGCAACCCCCGCGCCTACGGCTACGGCAAGCCGTTGACGATGGACGAGTACCTGCAGTCAAAACAGATCGCGGAACCGCTGTGCCTGTACGACTTTTGCCAGGAGACGGATGGCGGCTGCGCGATACTGGTCACCAGCACCGAGCGCGCCCGCGACCTGAAGCAGCGGCCTGCCGTGATCAGGGGTGTCACCCAGGCTTCCACCCGCGGCCAGGAACAGATGACCAGTTACTACCGCGATGAACTGCTGTCGCTGCCGGAGATGGAACTGGCCGCCAACAGGGTTTACGCGATGTCGGGCCTGGGCCCCGATGATATCGATGCGGCCTGCCTCTACGACGCCTTTACCTCGGAAATCATCATGCAACTGGAGAGTTTCGGCTTCTGCGGCGTGGGTGAGGGTAAGGAGCTTGTGCGCGAGGGCGCACTGGATATCGACGGTCGCCTGCCGAACAACACCCACGGCGGCCTGATTTCAGAAGGCTATATCCACGGTATGAACAATATTGCAGAGGGCGTGCGGCTCATCCGCGGAGAGTCGACCGGGCAGCCGTCGAAAGCGGTAGCCCATGTACTCGTCAGCAGCGGTGTGGGTGTGCCCACCGGCGCCATGATTCTAGGCAAAGCGGATTAGGAGATAAACCATGGCGGAGCAGGCATTGCTGGCGCGGATCGATAGACTGGAATCACTGGATGAAATTCGCCAGCTGGCCGCCAAATACTCGCTGTCGCTGGACATGCGCGACATGGATGCGCACGTCAACCTGTTTGTCGATGATATCCGCGTAAGCCGCGACAAGGTCGGCCGTGCGCACCTGAAGCGCTGGCTGGACGACACCCTGCGCCTGCAATTTACCGGCACATCACACCATATCGGCAACCACATCATCGAGTTTGAAGACCCGGACCGGGCGCACGGTGTGGTGTATTCCAAGAACGAGCACGAGACTCCCTGTGCCGATGGCTCCAGCGAGTGGGTCATTATGCAGATGATCTACTGGGACAACTACGAGCGCCGCGATGGTCGCTGGTATTTCCGGCGCCGCCTGCCGTGCTACTGGTATGCCACCGACATCAACAAACCACCGGTGGGCGATAACAAGATGCGCTGGCCGGACCGCGAGCCCTACGAGGGCGCCTACCACGAACTGTGGCCGAGCTGGACCGAATTCTGGGCCAATCCCCCGGGCGACAGCGAACCAGAGGTGGCGCCGCCGGCGCCGCTGGAGCAATTCCTGGCGCAGATGCGTCGGGGCGCTCCCGATCCCCGGATACGGGTGCGCTAGGAGTAGCTTATGGATCTTTTTACGCCGCTCACACTGGGCGCGCTGCAGTTGCGCAACCGGGTCGTCATGGCGCCGATGACACGCAGTCGCTGCGGTGCGGATGCGATCCCCACGCACGTGATGGTGGACTACTACCGCCAGCGCGCGAGCGCGGGACTGATTATCTCCGAGGGCATTGCCCCCAGCGCCGACGGCCTCGGCTATTGCCGTACGCCGGGTATTTACACTGCCGCCCAGGTCGATGGCTGGCGCGCGGTCACGGACGCGGTGCACGCCGAGGGCGGCGCGATGGTTGCCCAGATCATGCATGTGGGCCGGGTTGGCAGCGCACTGAACAAGCCCGTCGGCAGTGAGACCGTGGCGCCCTCGGCCATTCGCGCCAGCGGCACGATGTACACTGACCAGCAGGGCATGCAGCCCTTTGATGAACCGCGAGAATTGAGCCTGGAGGGCATCGCCGCAGTGGTGGAGGATTACCGCACGGCCACCGCCAACGCTTTTGCCGCCGGCTTTGACGGCGTGGAACTGCACGCCACCAGCGGCTACCTGCCGGCACAGTTCATGAGTACCGGTACTAACCGGCGCAGTGACCGCTATGGCGGCAGCGCAGAGAACAGGGTGCGGTTTGTGCTGGAGGTACTGGAAGCGATGGCCGGGGTCGATGGCGCCCGCCGTGTCGGATTGCGCATCTGCCCCGACAACCCGTTTAACGACCTGCACGATGACGACCCGCAGCAGACCTTTGACTGCCTGCTGTCACAGGTGAAGGAACTGGGCCTGGCCTATCTCCATGTGATCCGTTTTCCGAACGGGCGTGTCGACAATCTCGCGCTGGGCCGGCGCTATCTGGGTGACCGTCTCATCGGCAACGAGAGCTACACATTTGATGAAGCGCAGCAGGCCGTTGCACAGGGTGAACTCAGCGCCGTGTCCTTTGGCCGCAATTTCATCGCCAATCCGGACCTGGTGGAGCGCTGGCAGCGGGACCTGCCTCTCGCCACGTTTGATCTGTCCACACTGTACACGCCGGGCGCGGCAGGCTACAGCGATTACCCACGCGCCGACAACACCTGATAATTCGATAACCTCCAAGGAGTTTCCCATGCCCGTAACCCCCGTCGATTTGGCCAATACCAAAATCCTGATCACCGGTCCCACCGGGCAGGTGGCGCTGCCCGTGGTTGAGCATTTCGCGAAAATTGCCGATGTGTACGCGCTGGCGCGGTTTCGTAAAGTGGAGGATCGCGAGCAGATAGAAAAGCTCGGCGCGACCGTGTTACAGGCAGACCTCGCCGACGCGGCCAGCCTTGAACAGGTGCCCGAGGATTTCGACTACGTGCTGAACTTTGCGGTAGTGAAGAGCGGTGATTTCGATTACGACCTCGCCGCCAATGCGGAGGGGGTGGGTAACCTGATGATGCGATGTCGCAATGCGAAGGCGTTCCTGCATTTTTCCTCCACCGCTGTCTACGAGTATGTCGGCCATGAGCCGAGGGCGGAAAATGCACCGCTGGGCGACAATCACCGGGTGATGTTCCCCACCTACAGTATTTCGAAAATCGCCGCCGAGACAGTGTGCCGCTTCGTCGCCCACCAGCAGAAAATCCCCACCACGATCGCCCGGCTCAGCGTGCCCTACGGCGACAATGGTGGCTGGATGTATTTCCACATGCTGATGATGCAGCAGGGCATACCCATCGACCTGCACCCCGAAAAGCCCAACTACTACAACCCCCTGCACGCCGATGATTACATCGAGAAAATCCCCTACCTGCTGGCGGCCGCAACCACTGAGGTCACCACGACCAACTTTGGCGGTTCGCAGAAAGTCAGCATCGAGGAGTGGTGCGCCTATATCGGTGAGCTGACAGGTTTTGAACCGCGCTTCCAGGATAATCCCAAGGCCTTTGGCAGCCTCTGTATCGACACGCAGAGAATGCATTCGCTGATTGGCGAGACGAAAGTGGATTGGCGCGAGGGTGTGCGGCGACAGTTGCAGAACCTGGCGCCGGATCTGCTCAAGTAGCGGCGATCCCGAGGGGATATCCTGTAGCGACGCCCCGGCTGAGCCGGGCACGCCTGGTAAGCGAATATCCCCGCCCGCTGGTCGATCAGGTCTATACTTGATCCAACGCAAGCGCCAGTCCGCGGCGTCCCGCTATCATATTGTGCAGCGTCGCGGGCTTGGGTAAAACCGCACGAGCAGTGGGTGCCGGCAAGCGGGTTTTCGAAATTTCATATCGAGGTGGCAATGGCAAAATTGACCTTTCTGGGTGCAGTTGAGGGCGTGACCGGTTCAGCGTATTTGCTGGAGACCGGCGCAGTGAAGGTGTTGCTCGACTGCGGGCTCTACCAGGGCCGGCGCGAAGAGGAAAAGGAGAACGAGGAGTCGTTCCGCTTCGATGTGCAGGCCCTGGATTGCGTCATCCTGTCCCATGCCCATCTGGACCACTCGGGGCGGCTGCCGAAATTATCGGCGGAGGGTTTCACCGGGCCGATCTATATGACCAATCCCACCTGTGACCTGCTGGAAGTGATGCTCAAGGATGCGGCGTCACTGCAACAGCGTGATGTCGAGTGGGAGAACAAGCGGCGGCGGCGATCGGGGCGGGAGGAGATCGAGCCGCTGTATACGCTGGAGGATGTAGAGGCGACACTGTCTCAATGTGTCGGTTTTGCGTACGGCCGGCGCCGCACCGTGGCGGACAACGTGGAGGTGTGCTTTCGCGACGCCGGGCACATCCTCGGGTCCGCGATTGTAGAGGTGTTCATCACCGAGCAGGGAAAAGAGAAGAAGCTGGTTTTCTCCGGTGATCTCGGCAACAGCTTTGCGGCCCTGCTGGAGGACCCGGAAATCGTCCGCAGTGCCGACGTGCTGTTGCTGGAGTCCACCTATGGCGATCGCGATCACCGGCCGATGGATGAGACACTGGAGGAATTTGAGCAGATTATCGAGGAGGCATCCGAGAACGGCGGCAATATCCTGATACCGTCTTTCGCCGTGGGGCGCACCCAGGAAATCATCTTCCGGCTCGGCCAACTGTACCAGAAGGGCAAGCTGCGCCAGCAGGCGGTCTACCTGGACAGCCCAATGGCGATTGCAGTGACCGAGATCTACCACCGCTACCAGCATGTCTATAACACCGAGGACGCTGAGACGATCAACCGCGGCAGGAGCAGTAGCCTGCATTCGTTCCTGCCGATACTGCGCTATTCCACCACCACCGCTGAATCCATGGCGCTCAACCGGATTGAGTCAGGGGCTATTTTTATCGCCGGCAGTGGTATGTGTACCGGTGGCCGCATCAGGCACCACTTCAAGCACAATATCTGGAGAAAGAATGCACATGTGATTATTGTCGGCTACCAGTCGATCGGCACGCCCGGGCGGGCGCTGGTGGACGGCGCCAAGGTGTTTCGTATCGGCGGGGATGAAATCTCGGTGCAGGCCAAGATACACACCATCGGTGGGTTCTCCGCCCACGCCAGCCAGTCGCAGCTGTTCCACTGGCTGGACAATTTCGAAAAGCCTCACCCCCGACTGTACCTGGTGCACGGTGAGCCGGAGGCCAAGAAAGCCTTTAAAAAGTTCCTGTCGGGCAAAGGCTGGTCGGCCGAGGTGCCTGACAAAGGAGAAGCTGTTACATTCTGATGATCGAGCGTCAGTGCTCCAGAGTGAGGCCCACAGGGTGAGACCAGAAAAGCCACCGGCAACGGCATCACGCCGGGTGATCAATGTCGAACAGACCTGCTCGTCGTCGTACAGGCTGGCGTACACCGACGCAGACTTCATGCTGCGTGATGAACTGCTCTCGATCAGGCTGCAGCTGGAACTGCTCAAGCCGGACCTGCTGCAGGATGAATCCGGCATCGATTCCACCGTGGTGGTTTTTGGTAGCTCCCGGATCCCCGACCTGGAAACGGCAACAGAGCGACTAGAGAACGCCCGCAGCTGTGCCCAGGCGCAGCCCGGCGACCCTGCCCTGGTGCGCAAGGTCGGGATCGCACAGCGCATCGTGAACAACAGCCGCTATTACGACGAGGCCAGAAAGCTGGCGCAGCTGATCACCGAGGATGCCCTCAGTGCCAGCCAGTCCGAGTTGGTGGTCATCACCGGGGGAGGGCCGGGTATTATGGAAGCCGCCAATCGCGGCGCCATGGACGCCGGGGGTAAAAGCATCGGCCTGAATATCGTGTTGCCGTTCGAGCAGGCGCCCAACCCCTACATCACGCCCGAGCTGTGCTTCCAGTTCCACTATTTCGCTATTCGTAAAATGCATTTCCTCAAGCGCGCCAGGGCACTGGTGGCCTGTCCGGGCGGCTTCGGCACCATGGACGAGCTGTTCGAGACACTGACACTGATCCAGACCCACAAGATACCGGCACTGCCGGTGGTGCTCCTGGGCCGGGAGTTCTGGGAGCGCGCCGTTGATTTCGAGTTCCTTGTGGACGAGGGCATGATCGCCGAGGAGGATCGTGCGCTGTTCCAGTTCGCCGATTCTGCTGAAGAGGCCTGGGGTATTATCAGTACCGCGTTCCTGTCCCGCGATATCTACACCTAGCGATCGCGGGTCGGGCGCGTTTCTCATGTGCGCCCGAACAGCACGCTTAGGATTGCGAAGGCCGTTTCTGCAGTTTCCGTTGCAGCGTGCGCCGGTGCATGCCGAGGGCGCGGGCAGTGGCCGCGATATTGTGGTCGTTGGCGACCAGTTGCCGCTGGATATACTCCCATTCAACGCGCTGCACGCTGAGGGGGTTGTCCTCGATCAGCTCGTGTGTGCCCGCAAGCCTGCCGTCGTGTCGCTCATCGTATTCGAACGCCGCCAGCACCTCCTCCACACTGGCCGGCTTGGACAGATAATTGACAGCGCCCTGTTTGATCGCGTCCACGGTGGTCGCCACGCTGGCATAGCCGGTCAACACGACCACCTGCAGGTCCGGGCTGGCGGCCAGTAATTTTGGCAGCAACTGCAGGCCGTTGGTTTCAGCGAGCTTCAGGTCGAGGATCGCGTGTGTGATGGCCGCGTCAGGGGCGGCGTCGCGCAGCATGGCGAGCGCGCTGTCGCCATCGTTCGCGATAGCGGTGCGGTGCCCCTGCTTTTGCAGGGAGCGGGCCAGGATATAGGAGAAGGTTTCGTCGTCGTCGATAATAAGAAACATAGTCATTCCACACACGGTAGGGTGACAGTGGTGAGGGTGCCGCCATCGGTGTGGGACTGCAGCATGACCCGGCCACCGAGGCGCTCGATCGTCGCATTGGAGAGGAATAGCCCCAGGCCGCGACCCTTTCCGCGCGTGGAGACAAACGGCTGCCCAAGGTTGTCCGCGTCGGGGTCAATGCCCGGCCCGTGATCCCGTATCAGCAGTGTCAGCACGCCGGCCCCGGTGTCAAGCCGTGCATCGATCTCGATGCCGTCCGGGCTGGCTTCGGCAGCGTTGTTCAGCAGGTTAATGATGGCCTGTTCAAAAGTGCTGTCGATGCGAATGTACCCGTCCACCGCTGGGATGCTGTTCTGCAGGGGGATGCCGGGTTTCAGCAGATGCCAGTGTGTCATGACCCGTTCCAGGTACTCGTTGATGGCCACGCGCTGCAACTGGTCTGAGGATTGTTCCGCGGCGTGTGCCAGGTGCTGCAGGCTCAGTTTGCAGCGCGCCAGTTGCTGGGCCAGCAGTGCGACGTCGGCGGCGATCGCGGGGTGCTCGCTGGCGGCGGATTCGAGTTCATCGACGATCAGCGTCATAGTGGCGAGTGGCGTGCCCAGCTCGTGCAGGGTGCCGGCGGCCAGCGTCGCAATGCCCAGCAGCTGTTCATCGCGCAGCTGCTGTTCACGGGCATCCGCCAGCTCCGCATTGCGGCGGCGCAGGGTGCGGGCCATGCGCACCACGAAATAGGTGATCAGCACAGTGCTGAGGACAAAATTCAACCACATGCCGACCACGTGCCAGTTCACCTGCGAGCTTTCGCTGATATGCATGCTGTGGTTGTCGCTGCTCATCAGGGTCATGTCGTGACCCGGGGACAGCAGCTGCATCGGCTCGTAGTAGAACATCAGCAGGGAGTAGGCCAGCAGGCAGAACGCCGCCAGCGACAGGGTGCGATGGACGGGCAGGGTGGCTGCGGAGATCGCAATCGGCACCAGGTACAGCGACACGAAGGGGTTGGTGGCCCCGCCCTGCAGGTACAATAGCAGTGTTAACAGGCAGCAAAGTGCGAAGAATATCGCGTGTAATTGCGCCACCGAGAATACCTGGGATTTGGTTTTGATAAAGCGTTTCATCGGGCCAGTTTACCTGTCCGTGCGGTCGCGCGACAGGCGGGAAGTGAGGTATCAGGTAGCGACAACCACCCGGCAAGTTCGTACTATACTAGCCCATTGTGAGCTGTGTACACCGTACCGGGCGCGCCGAGGGGCGACCGGAACGCTTGTAGTCTGGAGGGCCCCATGAAGGTGAGTGATTATTTAACCCGTGACGAAGTCGCCTACTTCACGGCGAAGAGCGACTGGCAGGCCTGGCGCATGGTAGTGGGGAACTGGCTTGCTATCGGGCTTATCTTCGCGGCAGCGGCGGCCTGGCCTAATCCGCTGACCATTATTGCAGCGGTGATCCTGCTCGCCGGCCGCCAGCTCGCGTTGTCTGTACTGATGCACGACTGTGGTCACCGCACGCTGTTTCGCAGCGCGAGACTGAATGATATCGTCGGCCAGTGGCTGTGCGCACTGCCGGTAATGAACGACCAGCCAGCCTACAGCCGTGGTCACCTGGAGCACCATCGCAAGGCCGGTACCCCGGAGGATCCCGACCTCCCCAATTACCGTGATTACCCTGTCTCGCGCGAGAGCTTTCGCCGCAAGGTGATACGCGACCTGACGGGCCAGACCGGCCTGAAACTCATGGCCTATATCTTCCGCGGTGCGTCCGGGGTGGTGTCCAGTGAAAAGCGCGCGTCTGCCCTGCCTTTCGTGCAGCAGTTGTCGGTGCAGTTGCTGCTGTTCCTGGCCCTGGCAGCCTGTGGCATCGGCTGGACCTACCTGCTGTGGGTGGTGGCCTATATGACGGTCTTCATGCTGGTCATACGGGTGCGGCAAATCGCCGAGCACGCCGCCGTGCCCGATTTGTACGATCCGGATTCACGCCTCAATACCCGCACGGTTGAAGCCCCCTGGTGGCAGCGCATGATATTTGCTCCCTGCGGAGTGAACTATCATATGGAGCACCACTTCATGGCGAGCGTGCCCTGTTACAAGCTCCGTGAACTGCGCCAGCACCTGCGTGAGCGAGACGCCCTCGACGGGGTTCCGGTATTTCACGGCTATGGCCAGCTGCTGCGGCATGTGGTAGCGGCCTGAGCAGGGAAATTCATAATTCGCGCGCCGCAGGTGTTGTTCCATTAGCCAAAGCTGATATGATTGGCCCAATTCCGGTCTGGCTTTGCCGAGTGTGGAGCGGGTCTTGTTGGCATCGCACCTGTTGTTACAGGTAACCCGTCACAGGCGGGCAGGTAGCTGGTATCAGGTCTCCGTATCGTGCGGCCGGTAAATAACAAATTGTCAGCAGGTGGTTGCATATCCGCTACACTCACAGAGTAATCCCGGAAACAATAGAAGAGAGCGGGAGCGCGCTGTGGAACGGACGCTGTGCCGACGGATGCATCCGGCCGGATAAGCTGCCCGGGTGGCGTCGGGGGCAGCGTGTTCAACCTGGACAGAAGGTTTCCCCCTGAAGGTGTGTTTGCGCAAGCGCACGCCGGATTCCAGGGATTCGTGTTGGTTGGTTCTCTCCTTGTGACTGTTAGTAATGGAAGTCCTGATATGAAGTTAAAAATAGTAGTGCTGGTATGCGCCCTGGCTTTCACAGCGACATCCTCAGCCGCGTCGGACGAAATAACATACGATGTGCTGGAACTGCCCGCCGTGCAGAGTGATCTGGCCACCAAATCCCTGATCTACTCGATCAGCAAGTTTGGCGACCGCTATTTTGCCACTGGCCAGCACGGCCACATCCTGTACTCCGAAGATGGCGGTGACACCTGGCAACAGGCGCAGGTCCCTGTCCGCAGCAGTATCCTGGATGTCGACTTCCCGACACCGGAGCTGGGCTGGGCCGTGGGGCATGAAGGGGTGATCCTGCACTCCAGCGACGGCGGCAAGACCTGGGTAAAACAGTTTGATGGCTTGCGCTACGGCACCGAGGGGTTGGCCTATTACGAAGCGCTTGCAGAGGCTAATCCGGACAATGAACTGTACCCCCTGCTGGTCGATGAAATGGATTTCGCCATTTCCCAGGGTGCCGACAAGCCGCTGTTCAGGGTGGCATTCCCGACCAGCACGCACGGCTATGCGCTCGGTGCCTACGGGATGATCCTGGAGACCGAGGACGGTGGCGAGCACTGGGTGCCGGTGTTGGAGAATGTCGACAATCCCGGCTTCTACCATATATTTGATTTCGCGCCCATGCCGGGCGAGGGCAAGTTCTTTGCCAGCGGAGAGGCGGGGTTGCTGATTGAAGGCGATATCAACGCCGAGGTCGGCAGGAAGGTGGAGACCATCCCCTGGGAAGGCAGCTTCTTTACCATCATCGATACTGCCGATGGCGGCCTGGTGATGGGCGGCCTGCGTGGCAACATGTTCCGCACCGACGACGGCGGCATGACCTGGACCGCGGTGAAAAAGCCCATGACGAGTGCGATTGTCGACTCTACCCGGCTCTCCGATGGCCGCCTTGTCGCGGTCGGTATCGGCGGTGAAGTCCTGGTGAGCAAGGACAACGGGGTCAGCTTCGAAAATGCCCCGGTCAGCGGCGGCGGGCAGAAATATACCAGCAGCGGTTATATCTATGCTGTTGCAGAGGGCCCGGACGATACACTGCTGGTGGGTGGCCGCAACGGCATTCACAAAGTCAAGCTGCCGAAATAACAGTCTTTGGAGAATAAGTAATGGCTCACGCATCACAGTCAGACCTGCCGGTTATTGCCAATCTGAAGGACTTCGACGAACAGTCCGGCACCTTCCTTGAGAAATTGGTGTTCAATCACCGGGGTATTGTGCTGGTGCTGTGTGCACTGGTGACACTGGTACTTGGCTTCCAGGCGACCAAGATTCAATTGCAGGCGGGCTTCGAGAAAACGCTGCCCAAGGCGCATGACTATGTCATCAATTACCAGGCCAACCAGAATGACCTGAAGGGCCTCGGCAACAATCTGCGCATCGTGGTCGCGGTCAAGGAAGGCAACATCTTCACGCCGGACAACCTCCGGTATCTGGAGAAGGTCAACGACGAAATTTTCTTTGTCCCCGGCGTCGACCGCAATGGTATGAAATCCCTGTTTACTCCCAATACCCGGTGGCGGGTGGTGACGGAAGAGGGGTTTGAGGGCGGCCCGGTAATTCCCGGTGATTACGATCCGGACTCGCCGAAATCTATCGGGGAAATCCAGCTGAATATGGTCCGCGCCGGCATTATCGGTGACCTGGTCTCGAACGACCTGAAATCGATGACCATCATCGTGCCGCTGCTGGATAAAAACCCCGAGACCGGGGAGCGCCTCGATTACGCCGAACTCAGTGACAAACTGGAAGAGGTGCGCGAGCGCTTCACCGCGGACGACCCGGATAAATCGATGCACATTGTGGGCTTCGCCAAGCTAGTCGGCGACCTCATTGACGGCCTTTACGCAGTAATGGGTTTCTTTGCCATCGCGGTGGTGATCGCGACGGTACTGCTGTACTGGTATACACGCTGTATTCGTTCCACCGTGATGGTGATCCTGATCACGCTGGTCGCGGTGATCTGGCAGATGGGCATCCTGGCGACGCTGGGGTACGAGCTCGATCCCTTTTCCATCCTGGTGCCGTTCCTTGTGTTCGCCATCGGCGTCAGCCACGGCGCTCAAAAACTCAACGGCGTGATACAGGATATCGGTCGCGGCACACACCGCTATATTGCGGCGCGTTACACCTTCCGTCGCCTGTTTCTGGCGGGTGTCACGGCGCTGCTCTCCGACGGTGTCGGGTTTGCCGTGCTGATGATTATCCAGATCCAGGTGATCCAGGATCTGGCGATCACGGCAAGTATCGGCGTGGTGGTGCTCATCTTCACCAACCTGATCCTCATCCCCGTGGCGCTGTCCTATACCGGTGTCGGTAAAACCTGTGCCGAACTGGCCAGTCGCGAGGTCAAAAGCCCGGAGGAAATGCATGTATTGTGGCGCTTCCTGTTGTCCTTCACCCATAAAGGCCCTGCCCTGGCCGCGATCGTAGCCAGTGTGCTGATGGCGGCGGGTGGCTTTTATGTCAGCAAGGACCTGGCGATCGGGGACCTCGACCCCGGTGCCCCGGAACTGCGGGCCAACTCCCGTTATAACCGCGATGTGGCGTTTATGATCGAGAACTATTCGGTCAGCACAGATGTGTTCGCGGTGATTGTAAAAACGGAGGAAAATGGCTGTATCGATTACGAAGGCCTGAGCATGGCCAACGAACTGGAGTGGCGTATGCGCCAGCTCGACGGCGTGGAAGACGTCGGCGGCCTGAATATCCGCACCCGCGATATCATGATGGGGCTGAACGAGGGCTTCCCCAAATGGGAGGCGCTGTTCCGCAACCAGGACACGATCAACTACGCGGTGACGGAGCTGGCCAACCTCGATTACGTCGACCCGGGCTGTTCGATCTGGCCGATGCCGATCTACCTGTCTGACCACAAGGCCGAAACCCTCAATGGTGTCGTCGAGACCCTGGAGCAGTTCAACGAGGACTGGCCGAGTGCCGATATCGAGTTCCTCGGCGCGGCGGGTAGCGCGGGTTTCGAGGCGGCCACCAATATCGTGGTGAAGAAAGCCAACACGGAAATGCTCTTCTACGTCTACGGTGCGGTGATCCTGCTGTGTCTGCTGACGTTCCGCTCAGTGCCCGGGGTTATCTGTGCCGTGCTGCCGCTGATGTTGACCTCCATCCTCTGTGAGGCGCTGATGGTGTGGCTGGGCATCGGCGTAAAAGTGGCGACACTGCCGGTAATTGCGCTGGGTGTGGGTATTGGTGTCGACTATGCGCTGTATGTGCTGACAGTGATCCTGGCGAAGACCCGCGAGGGCAAGGACCTCACCACGGCCTACTACGAAACACTGAACTTCACCGGCCGCGTTGTGGCCCTGATCGGCGTGACGCTGGCAGCCGGTGTAGTGACATGGGCACTGTCGCCGATCAAGTTCCAGGCGGATATGGGCATCCTGCTCACCTTCATGTTCCTGTGGAATATGTTCGGCGCACTGATCCTGATGCCGGCGCTGGCGGTGTTCCTGATCAAGCCCAAGGATGTCTCCGCAACGGCCTGATCGCAGCGGTTAGACAAGGGCTGCCCGGCCAGTGGATACCGGGCAGTGGATTACTGAACGGCCATCAGCTTGCACCTGAGGCCGTTTTTTATGTCGTGCGGTTCAGGCTGCCGGTCTCCAGAACAGGACTACCAGGACAATGTGTCGAATGAGAAACAGCGCATTCCTGCTTTTGATGGCAGGGCTTTCACTTTCGTTATGGGCCCCCGTCGCCTCGGCGGCCGACGTCAAGCAAAGCCTTGATGTCGTCTCCACTACCAACAGCAGCGCCGCCGCATCGCAGAAGAAAATCGACGAACTGGCCGGCCAGAGCCGGGCGCTGCTGGAGGAGTACCGACGCCTCCAGGACGGGGTCGAGTACCAGGCCGCCTACACCCGCGAACTGGAGGGGCTGGAGCAGGCCCAGCGCAGCCAGATTGCGGACTTGCAGCGACAGATCGCGCAGGCCGAGATTACCCGCCAGCGGATTGTGCCGCTGATGCGCAGCATGGCCGATGCGCTGGAGACATTCGTGGTGCTGGACCTGCCGTTCCACCACGAGGAGCGTATCAACGGTGTGCTGTTGCTGAAGCGCCGCCTGAACCAGCCCGATCTGTCGGTGTCGGCAAAGTTCAGGCTGCTGCTGGAGGCCTATCAACTGGAGCAGGGCTACGGCAGCGACATCGAGGCCTGGCGCGGGCCGCTGCAGTGGCAGGGGCAGGAACTGTCGGTGGAATTTTTGCGAGTAGGCCGCGTGGCGCTGTACTTCCAGTCCCTGGACGGTGACAGCAGTGGCTACTGGAGTTCGCAGGAGGAGCAGTGGTTGCCGCTGGATGCCGGGTTTGACCGGGAACTGGCACTGGCCCTGCGCGTCGCCAGGAACCAGGTGGCACCGCAGTTGCTGCAGTTGCCACTGAGAGCGCCGGGAGACGCATCATGAGGCGCTCCCGGGGTGTACTGCTGGCGGCGTTGCTCTGGCTGGGTGCCTGGCCGGCGACGCTGGCGCTGGCCGAGGAGCGGGACCAGGAACCGGCGCAGACGCCGGCGGCGTCGGGACAGCAGATTACCAATCTGGATCAACTGCTGGAGTCCGTGCGCCGTGCGCAGCGTGAGCAACAGGCGCGCAACGCCGAGCGTGAGCAGCGTTTCCTGCGCGACAAACAGCAACAACAGGCACTGCTGGCGGAATCGCGTCGCGCCTTCGAACGCAGCAAGAATGAAAACCAGCCGCTGTTGGCTGTGACCGAGGGCAATGCGGCAGAAATCGAGCGGCTGAAAGCGCAATTGCAGGATGTGGTGCGGGATATGGGTGACCTCGCCAGCACGTTCCGGGAGTTTTCCGGCGACTTTTCCGCCGTGCTGCAGGACTCCATGATCACCGCGCAGCTCCCCGAGCGCAGTGAGCAATTGCAGGCGCTGGCCGCAGCCACCACACACCCCAGCATCGACGAAATCCAGGCCCTGTGGCTGCTGTTACAGGAGGAGATGACCGAGGCCGCGCGCATCGCCGTATTCGATACCGCCGTGGTACAGGTAGACGGCACCACGGAACAGCGGCAGGTACTGCGGGTCGGGCCTTTCTCGGCCTTCAGCGGCGGGGATTTCCTGCGGTTTGTACCGGAGACCGGGGAACTGCTGGTACTCAGCCGCCAGCCCGCGGCCCGACTCCGCACTGCTGCGGCCACATTTCTCGAGCAACCGGGGCAGGTCTCGTCGCTGACGGTGGACCCCAGCCGCGGCAGCCTGCTGGGTATGCTCAGCTACACACCCAGCCTGCGCGAGCGCATCGAGCAGGGCGGCATGATCGGCCTGATTATCATTGCACTGGGTTCACTGGGCCTGCTGATGGCGGCCTGGCGCGGTCTCTACCTCGGTGTTGTGTACCTCCGTATCCGCCGGCAACTGCAACATTTGCAGTCCCCCAGTGACTCCAACCCGCTGGGCCGGGTGCTGAAATCCGTTGAGGGTATCGGGCTGCACGACGAAGAGCTGTTGCAGCTCAAGCTGGACGAGGCGGTGCTGGCCGAAATGCCCGCGCTGGAGCGCGGCAACGGGGTCATCAAGCTGTTGGCGGCGACCTCGCCGCTGCTGGGTTTGCTGGGCACGGTGACGGGTATGATACTCACCTTCCAGGCGATCAGCCTGTTCGGCACCGGTGACCCCAAGCTGATGGCGGGAGGGATTTCGCAGGCGCTGGTGACCACGGTATTGGGTCTGGTGGTCGCCATCCCGCTGCTGTTCTGTCACAGCATTATCGCCTATCTGTCGCGCACCATGGTGCAGCGGCTCGATGAACAGTGTGCGGGTGTGCTGGCGCGAAGTGCTGAGCAACAGGAGCGCAACCCGTGAATCTACTGCTGCCCGTCTCCAACGCGGTGCTGGACCTGATCGACCAGGGCGGCCCGGTGCTGTGGGTGATCTTTGCCACCTGCCTGCTGCTGTGGCTGTTGATCCTGGAACGGCTGTGGTTTGTGCGCATCACCTGGCCGGCGCGCGCAGCGCGCTGGGTTGAGCAGTGGAACTCCCGCGAGGATCGCAGTTCCTGGCGCGCCCGCAAGATCCGTGAATTGATCGTGTCGGAAGTGCGCCTGGAACTGCATGCGATGCTGCCCTTCATCCAGCTGCTGGTGGCACTGTGCCCGCTGCTGGGATTGCTGGGCACGGTGCTGGGGATGATCGGCGTGTTTGAGGTGATTGCCATCAGCGGCAATGACGATGCCCAGGCGATGGCGCGCGGGGTGTACCGGGCCACGATCCCGACTATGGCGGGCCTGGTGGTGGCGCTGACAGGGATTTATTTTACCGTGCGATTGCGGCGTGTGGCCGATCATGAGACCGGCCATTTGCAGGATCGGCTGGCCCTGCGTGATAGCACAGCGGCGGGAGAACCCTCATGAGTGCAAAACGCCATATCCCGGCCCAGGAAGACACTGAGCTGGACATGACACCGATGCTGGACATCGTCTTTATCATGCTCATTTTCTTTATCGTGACGACGTCCTTCGTGAAGGAGTCGGGTGTGACGGTGAACACGCCTGAGGCGGCCACGGCGGCCAACCAGGAGAACGCCAATATTTTTATTGCGATTACCGCCTCGGGCGAGGTGTGGATTGACCGGCGGCCGGTCGACCCCCGCTCTGTGCGCGCCATTGTCGCGCGGTTACATGCGGACAACCCCGAGGGCTCTGTGATCATCCAGTCGGACGCGGAGGCAGCCACCGGCACCCTGGTGGATGTGATGGACCAGGTGCGCCTGGCCGGCGTTGAGGGCATTGCCATCGCCGCCGACAAACGCGCGGAGTAGGCGGGGCGGGGCGATGCGATTACTCCCCGCCCTCATCGGTGCGCTGCTGGTCACACTGGCGGTGTTCCTGTTCATGCACAGCCTGATCCAGCGCGGCAAGGAGGAGGGGGTGCCGGTGATGGTGTACAACGACGTACAGATTATCCAGCCTCAACCCGAGGAGCCGGAACCCGAGCAGCAGCAGGCAGACACTGAAACCGAGCCGGTGGACGAGCCTGTGATGGAGCCGCTTACGGTGGCAGCGGTCAGTCCCGCCGCACCGGTGCCCACCGATACCCTGGAGATTCCGGCGCTGGACCTGGCAGCGGGAGATATCGCTATCGCGGCGGCAGGCAAGCGCTGGAGCGCACCGCTGGGTGGCGGCGGTGGCGAGGTCGTCGTCGGCGGCAAGGACGCCCAGGGCTATATCGAGGTGGTGCCGTTTGATACCCGCAGGCCGAACGTGCCTGAAGTCGCGTGGCAGAACAAGATTGATGGCTGGGTGCTGGTTGCGTTCTCGGTCACGGCCGAGGGCCGCACCCGCGATGTGCGGGTGCTGGATGCCAGTCCCCGTGGGGTGTTTGAGGAAAAAGTCATAGCCGCGGTTGAGGACTGGACCTATCGCATCAGCGCGTCCGGGGATATCAAGGGGGATATCATACTGACGCAGAAGGTCGAAATTAGCTGGCAGAACTACCCCCAGAACCTGCCCAATGTGGATTGAAATCGTGCGAACACTGCGTCCCGCATGTGTGTGCCTGGCCCTGGTCTGCGCCGCAGTCGCAACTGTCGCCAGCGCCGCTGGCGAGGGGCAGTACCGCAGCAAGATACTGCTGACACCGAACGACGGCGACTGGGCCAGGGGTGCGGAGCTGTCCGTCGAGGAACTGGAGCAGCAACTGGGCAGCATTGAGGATGCCTACGCCCGCTCCAGTGCCGGCCGGCACCTGGCGCGTCACTACGTGGAGCGCAAGGAGTACGGCAAGGCCATCGACTACTACCGGCAGGCGCTGCAGGCGGAGGGCCTCTCTGATGTCGCCAATCGCGAGATGTTGCGCGAGCTGGCCCAGGTCTACCTGTTGAAAAAGGATTACCCGGCCGCCAGCCAGACGCTGCAGGAGGTGCTCGCGATCGACCTGGTGCCCGAACTCAGTGACTTCCTGCTACTGGCGCGCGCCCAGCATCACCTGGGCCGCTACGCGGATGTCGTGGCGACGCTGGACCGCATCCAGGCGGCGGGCCTGGAGATGGATGCCGCCGGGATGCAGCAGGCGCTGGCCCTGTACTATCACGCCGGCGCCTACGCGCAGTGCGAGGTGTTGCTGCGCCGACTGCTGGAATTGCAGCCGGATGACCCGCAGCACTGGCACCTGCTGGCGTCGGTGTATCTGCAGCAGAACAAGAGGAAGCAAGCGCTGGACCAGCTGACATTGGCGCGCGATAAACAGGTTCCCTTCAGCGAGCGGGACGTGCTGCTGCTGGCCAGTCTGCACAGTGCCAATGACAACCCCTACGGGGCTGCACAGGTGCTGGAGGCCGCGTTGGCGTCGGGCGAGGTGGCCGCCAGTGCCGCGGCCTACCGCAGGCTGTTCGAGTTCTGGTTGGCGGCCAGGGAGCAGGACAGGGCGCGCAAGGCGCTGCAACAGGCCGCCCGGCTCAGTGGTGATATCGAACTGTACCTGTATCTGGCGCAGTTGCAGATGGAGGAGCAGGATTTTGACAACATGCACCAGACCATGTTGGCCGCCTGCGCCAGGCAATTGCCCGACAAATACGTGGGGCGCGCCAACCTGCTGCTGGGTGTGAGCCAGCTGAAGCTGGGGGATGAGGCGGGCGCGCGCCGCTCCTTTATCAATGCCACCCTGATCGGCGGTGTCAACGCCCAGGCCGGGCAGTGGCTGCGCTTTATGAATGTCGCGCCGCCCACGGACGACGAGGTGAGTGGCATCGTCGGCCTCTGCTACGGAGAGAATGATGAACGCCTGGAGGCGGCGTCGGTCGCCGCACCGGACACTGCAGAAACCACTACCGACACGGCGCCTGCCGACGCTGCCTTTGAGGTAAAAACCGTAGCCCCCATGAAGCTGTACTACATGGAGACCGGGCAGCCGCCGGAGGCGCTGATGGCATCCCTGAGGGGAACGGCTATCAGCCTGTATGTGAGTCTGGCGAAAGCGGGGGGCAACGCCGATGGGCCGCTGCAGCTTATTGTCACTGAAACCGGTGGCGGGCAAGCGGGCGTCAAGGTGCAGGTGGGCGCCCCCTTTGCCGGCGCTGTGGCCGGCAGCGGCAAGTACCGGGTGAGGACGACAATTCCATTCCCGTGTGTGTCCCGGATGTTTGAGGGGGAGGGTGATGCTCTGGGGGCGGCAGTGGCACAACTGGCCGAGGACGCGCGCGCCGCGGGTCACGAACTCAGCGGGGAGATGCGGTTCGTAATTCCCCAGGGCGATAGCGCGGGTGTGCCGAGACTCGAACTCCAGATTGGAATCCGCTAACGGCGCTGCCTGCGAGTTTGTCACTGCGACGCTGCGTGATTAATTCACTCAGATAGTATGCATTTTTCGGATTGGACATGAGAGCATAGTCCTGTACTATTTGCCCTGAAAATAGTGGGGAATGCAGCGAGCTCCCGCGCCTGAACCCGTGTCAGGTTCAGTTTGGCGCGCTGCAATACCAACCCTTTATAACTCTAAAATGGATGGTCAAAAAAATGAAAAAACTGCTAGCCGTTTCCGTCTTTGCGGCCACCGCCGCAGCCAGCATGCAGACTCAGGCATTCAAGTTTGACACTCCCAGTGACTGGGATATCCGATGGGACAACACCGTCAAGGGCAACCTGATGATGCGTGTCGAAGACCAGGATCCCTCGATCTACGATCCCAATCGAACCAAACCCTCGGCGACCGCAGCCGGTATCTCCGATGACGCGGACTACTCTGTCAAACAAGGGCATTTTGTCAGTCAGCGGATTGACCTGTTGTCCGAGATGGATGTGATCTGGAAGGACAAGCTCGGTTTCAGGGTCAGTGGCGCTGGTTGGTATGACTTTGCCTACGACAACAGTGCTTACCCCAGCAGCGGGCCCACCAAGAGCTACCCGTCTCCCTACTCGACCTTCGCCTACTTGACGGTGCAGCCTGGCGAGTACAACGACGCCGCTAAAGACCTGCACTACCGCGGCGGGGAACTGCTGGATGCTTTTGTATTCGGTAACTTCGAACTCTCCGACTCGGTTTCCGCCAACCTTCGAATCGGTCGCCATACGCTGTACTGGGGCCAGAGCCTGCTGTCCACCGGTGCCATCCATGGCTTCGCCGGTTCAATGGCGGCACTCGATCTCGCCAAAGGCCTGGGAACACCGGGCAGTGAAGCGAAAGAGCTGTTTATCCCCAACAACAAAATCTCCACCACGTTCCAGTTCACCGGTGGCTGGAGTGTCAGCGCGTTCTACGCACTGGGTTTTGAGCCCCTGCGCTGGCCGGCAGCGGGTACCTATTTCAGCCTGAACGAAGCGCTGACCGAAAATTCCGAGTGTTTGACCGTATCAGCGGGTGCCGACGGCAGGACCTGTTTCCGCTCCGTCAATTACAAAAGCAAGGATTCCGGTGACTGGGGTATCAACCTGAAGTACTACATCGAGGCGTGGGACCTGGAAGCCTCGGCTATCTACATGAACAACACTGACCGCCTCACCAGCGGCCTGTTCTCCGTTTCCGGCAGCCAGGTGAGGCCTGATCAGCAAGCAGAGGCGGCCAACACCAATGCAACACTCGCCGGTCTCTACGGCTGGGTCTACAAGGATGATATCGACACCTTCGGTCTGTCATTTTCCAAGCAGATGTGGGACATCAGCTGGGGTGCCGATTTCGTGTATCGCCTGAACAATGCCCTCAACCCTGACCTGACCTCCAGCTTGTTTGCACTGTACCCGCTGGAGTCCGATGTCGGCTATGGTGATAAATATCCCGGCCCGACCGGTGATACCGCGCACATCGTCCTCAACGGCCTCGGTTTCCTCGATGGCGAGTGGGGCCTGTGGGATGGTGGTACCTACCTGGCGGAACTAACACTGTCGCAGCTGATCGACTTCGGCGACTTTGAGAACAAGGCCAACACCTACATCAAGGATGACAACTTCTGCTCCCATATCGCCGGTGTATTCAGGCCGACCTGGTACCAGGTCCGTCCGGGCTGGGACCTCAGCGCCCTCGGCAGCGTCAGCTACGCCATCAGCTGTAAGCAGGCACCGAACTCCGCTGGTGGTAATGAGAAGGTCGGTAACGGCAGCGTCGGTCTCGCCGTGGACATCGACCAGGTATGGAACGTCGCGCTGAACTACAATATCTACTACGGCCCGCAGAAAAACGGCACCGTCGCTTTCATCAAGGACCGTGACAATATTGCACTGACAGTGAAGCGCACGTTCTAGACTGCAGTCATGCGTTAAATGACCGCTCTCCGACGGAGAGCGGTCAGTCCCTCCTTCTTCCCCCCCGCTGTTCAACGCTTTCCCGTCTTGTAGGCTTTCAGCGCTGCCGCAGTGGTGGGCTCGCCAGTCTCGTAATACAGTTTCATCGAGCGCGCGACATCGGCAATAGTGGCCTGCACAAACCCCGCCATCCGGTCACCCAGCCACGCCCCAAAGCGTCCCCAGGGCATCTGGTAGCGCAGGCTGGTCGTGAGCCGGGTCTGGCCGTTACCGGTGTCCTCCAGTGCGTAGCGGAACCACGCGTCCTTGAACGGCGGAGCCGGTTTGTCGCCGCGATGAAGGTGAATCAGGAAGCCCTCCCGCTCCTGCCACTCCTGCACGGTCTCCTGGATGTAGCTACTGGCATTGCGATAAACGTAGCGACTGGCGCCCACGCCCTCGGCCTGGTCGCTCACGATCTCGGTTTTGACGATACCCGGGACGTAGTTGTGGGCCAGGGAAATGTCCCGTAGTTTCTCCCAGGCATCGTCCAAAGGTAGGTCAATAATGACTTCTGCGCTCACTTCCCGCGTCATGGCTGGCTCCTCGTTGTCGCTGGTATTGCGGCAGCGGGGCTTCACAGGGTCTCCCGCACCGTGTCTGTTGCATTCTAACCGAAGCGGTTGGCCCTGCGCCGGCTAGTCGGAAAAACTGTCTTCGTCCCGCAGCCTGATCGGGCCGAACTGGGCGGGGAATTTCCCCTGCATGCCGTCGTAGAAATCGCGGAAGTACTGCATATCGACGCGCACATCATCGCTGACCGTAAGCGCCGGCCCAAACCCGCCACGCTTGCGTCCAAAGTCGAGAAACGACGGCACAATGGGTACATTTGCCTCACGCGCGATGTGGTAGAAGCCTGATTTCCAGTACTCGGATCGCTCCCGGGTGCCCTCTGTGGGCACCACCAGTACCAGGTGTTCGTCCCTGTTGAACGCCTCTATCATGGCGGAGACCACGTTTTGTTTCTTGTGGCGGATGATCGGCATGCCGCCCATTGCGCGCATGATCCAGCCGAAGGGAGGGTAAAACAGGCTGTGCTTGGCCATCCAGGTGACCTTGATATCGAAGGCGGCGGCGAACATCAGCATCATCGGGAAATCCCAGTTGGAGGTATGGGGGGCGGCGATGAGTACGTAGTGGTCACATTGGGGGCGCTCGCCCACCAGTTGCCAGCCGGCCACGTGCAGCAGCCAGCGCGCAAGGCGTTTTTTCATTTGTCAGTCTTACCGGAAAAGGAGGCAGGTGGTACTGTATTCCCGCTCGGGTGGAGTTGCGCCCGCAGGCCAGTGGCGGCGGCGAAGAATGTGTACGCCAGTATAAAGCAGATAACAGTCGTATAGGAGCAGTCTATGAGTAAATTCGCGGGCCAGTGTGTGGTGGTGACCGGTGGTGCCAGCGGCATTGGCGAGGCCACCGTCCGCAGCATTGTCGACGGTGGCGGCGCGGTGGTTATCGCCGACCTGCAACAGGAGCGCGGTCACGCACTGGCAGAGACGCTGGGGGACGCGGCGGCATTCCAGCTGACCGATGTAACCCAAGAGGATGATATCGCCAGTGCCATTGAACTGGCACAACGCCGCTTTGGGCCGCTGACCGGTATGGTGAACAATGCAGGCATTGTGGGTGCTGTGGGTTCAATCATGGACACCAGCGCCGAGGCCTTCGACCGCACCATGGCCATCCTCTCCCGGGCGGTTTTTCTCGGTATCAAGCACGCCGCCAGGGCAATGCG
This sequence comes from Halioglobus sp., assembly GCA_020443425.1. Classification (GTDB taxonomy): domain Bacteria; phylum Pseudomonadota; class Gammaproteobacteria; order Pseudomonadales; family Halieaceae; genus Marimicrobium. The sequence goes on along the minus strand of JAGRIE010000011.1, from coordinate 39,854 downwards.
GGAGCAGGGCAAAGGGTCCATCGTATCGCTTGCCAGTACCGCCGGTGTGATAGGCGGGCAGGGACCGCATGTCTACACGATGGCCAAGCACGGTGTGGTGGGGATTACCAGGTCCGCCGCCGCCGAGCTGTCGCGGCTCGGCATCCGTGTCAATGCCGTCGCGCCCGGCGGCACTGTCACACCGATGACGGATGCCCTCGGTGACAACAACCCGGAGTCAACCGCACAGTTCATCGCCCGGTCCTCGCCGCTGGGAATCGCCTGTATGCCGGAGGATATTGCGCGCGGCATCCTGTTCCTGCTCAGCGATGACACCCGCTATATCACTGGCCACACACTGGTGATCGACGCCGGGCTGACGACGGGGGCAGAACCGTCGCCGTTCTGTGACCAGCCGGCGGATATGCTACTGCACGCCGGACAGCGCGTCGGCAGCGGCTGACAGCCGCGCTCAGGGGGCTGCAGGGGGCGGCTCAAGCGCCTCTATGAGCCGGCGGCGGAACAGCCGGTCGTTCTCCTGGAACCACTGCCTGGCACTGTCGCCCAGTGCCTGCCGCGCCGGCGCATCCAGGGCGAGAATGTGTTGGATCTTGCGCTCCAGGTCGACAGGGTCGACATAGTAGTTGACGCCGGCGCGCTGCCTGCGTGTCCGGTGGTACTGCACCAATACCCCGCGCTCGGGCGTGATCAGTTCGTTCATCGGTGGCGCGTCAGTGGTCAGCGTGAGTGCGCCGCAGCTCATGGCCTCGGCGATGCAATGGCCGAAGCCCTCGGCCTCGGACGGGCACAGGTGGATGGCGTGCCGGTTCTGCAACTGTTGCAGCTCGGCATCATCCAGGCGTGTCAGCAGGTGCCGGATATTGGGCGCCACGACAGGTTGCACTTTCGCCTGGCTGTAGGTCCTGGCGTTTTGTACCACGGTCAGGACTGGCCATTCGGGGTGGCGCAGCCACAGTGCAACCAGCGCTGCAGTCCCTTTCTGCCAGCTGCGTCCTGCCATATGGAAGAAGGTGTTCTCCGGCGCCGTCGCCCCCGTCCTGTCGCCGCGGTCCTCACTGGTAAAACCGATGAACCGCGTGTTGCACTGCAGCCGGGAGAAGGTGTCCTGGGCGTCCCGCGACTTGCACAACACGGTATCGATGCCCCCGAGGTGTCGATGTTGATTCGCTTTGAACCACTCGGGATTGGGGATGAACATATTCGCTTTGGCGTAGCGAAAAAAGCCGGGGCTGATATCCTCAAGGAACAGGTTGACATCAAACGGTGCCGCCGCGAGCGCGCTGCGATGCAGCCAGCGGTGGCATATATTGGAGATGCGGTGGACGATACGCCGCCGGTGAATGCTGGCCTGTTGCCGGGGTACTCCGTTCACCGTCACTTCGAAGCGGTCTGCCGGGAGTGCATCGATCAGGGTATCTATGTCCCGGCTGAGACCGCCGCCATTGTGCCAGGCGATGATGTTAATGCGTTTCATAGGTACTCGTAATCACACTGTGAGAGCCTGCTGCTGTTCTTTTTGTTGTGCGAACCATAATTGCGCGTAGTGGCCGCGCTTGTCCAGAAGTTGTTCGTGGGTGCCCTGTTCCACAACTTCACCCTGGTCCAGCACCACGATTTTGTCCGCGTCGATCACCGTGGACAGCCGGTGCGCGATCACCAGGCTGGTGTGCCCCCGGGCCACCTCCCGCAGCGCTTTCAGGATCGCCTGTTCGGACTTGCTGTCGAGTGACGAGGTGGCCTCGTCAAACACCAGTATCGGCGAGCGTTTGAGAATGGTACGCGCTATCGCCACACGCTGCTTCTCGCCGCCGGATAACTTGAGACCGCGCTCCCCGACCCTGGTCTGGTAGCCGTCGGGCAGTTGGCTGATAAAGCTGTCCAGATGGGCGAGACGAATGGCCTCCGCCACCTGTTCGTCGCTGGCCTGTGGATTGCCGTAGCGCACGTTCTCAAACAGCGTGTCGTTAAACAGAACGGTGTCCTGTGGCACGATGCCGATAGCGCTGCGCAGCGAGTGCTTGCTGATACTGCTGATATCGACACCGCCGATGGTGATACGGCCGCTATCGAGGTCATAGAAGCGGAACAGCAGCTTCACCAGGGTGGATTTACCGGCGCCGCTGGCGCCGACCACGGCAACCTTGTGCCCGCTTTCAATCGTAAAACTGACCCGTTTCAGGATCGCGCGATCCGGCCGGTAGGAGAATGAGACATCGTCGAACACGATCGCACCACTGCCCTGCGCCAGTGCCGGTGCCTGTGGCCGATCATTGACGCTGGGACGGACCTCCAGCAGTTGCAGCATCTTCTCGATATTGGCCATGGAGCCCTTGATCTCGCGGTAGACAAAGCCGAGGAAATTCAGCGGCATGAACAGCTGTATCATAAACGCGTTGATCAGCACGAAATCGCCGATGGTCATAGTCCCCGCTGTCACGCGGACCGCTGCCAGCCACATCATCGCTGTCATCGCTGCGGCGATGATAAACGCCTGCCCGCCGTTCAGTGAGAACAGGGACAGGCGGTTCTTGCGCCGTGCCTGTTCCCACTTGCCGAGTTCGTGATCGTAGCGCTGCGCCTCGAACTCCTCATTGGTGAAATACTTCACGGTCTCGAAGTTCAACAGGCTGTCCACCGCGCGCGTATTGCTGGCGGAGTCCGCCAGGTTCGCCTCGCGCACGAACTTCGTGCGCCACTCCGTCGCAGCCACCGAGAACCAGGTATAGAGCACCACGGCCAGCAGTGTGATGAGGGCAAAGCCCCAGCCGTACTTGTACAGCAGGATGCCGACCACCATGAAAATCTCGATAAAGGTCGGCACGATATTGAACACAAAGAATCGCATCAGGAAGCTGATGCCGGTGGTGCCGCGCTCGATATCGCGCGACAGCCCGCCGGTGCGGCGGTTGAGGTGGAAGTCGAGATCCAGGTTGTGCAGGTGGCGGAACACTTCCAGTCCGATCTTGCGCATCGCGCGCTCGGTGACACGGCCGAAAACCGTATCGCGGATCTCGCCCAGCAGCACATTGGCAAACCGGGCGAGGCCGTAGGCCAGCACCAGTGCGATCGGTGCCGCCACCAGCTGGGCTTTCTCGCTGTCCAGTGCGTCGACGATGTATTTGAGGAGGAAGGGCCCGACTACATTGCTCAGCTTTGCCAGTACCAGGCAGCCAAGTGCCAACAGTACGCGCTGACGGTACTCCATCAGGTAGGGCCAGACAATGCGTATGATGTGCCAGTTTATCTTCTGGTTGGGTTCGTTATCGTAGTTGCCGTGATCCATAGTGCTGCTTGTGCGCGCGGGCTGTGTGCCCCATCGTACACCAAGTCGGGCGCTACGGCTGTGGCTATCTAGCCGAGCACATCATGGAGTTGGCGGTGCATATTCTGCACACCCGGTTCATTGCGGCCGATAATGACCTTCCTCGATATACCTGCCTGCAGCCCGCGGTGGACCTTGTCGACCAGTGAGTAGTCCTCGGCCACGGCCACATCGTTGATCATCTGGAAGTACGCTTCATACTCCTGCCGCTGCTCGGGTGAGGCCGGCTCCTGTGGCAGGAACATGCTGTGATAAACCACGCTGCGATCCGGTGAGATGGGGTAGGCCCGCCAGGTCTGGAAGTGGTCCGCCACCACGAATATCACGGTGTTGGGGAAAATATAATTGACGTAGGAGCTGTAGTTCATCGGCTCCCACTGTTCCTGCGGGATATCTTTTAACTCGTTGATCGCCAGTGCGGGTGAGCCCATTGAATGATTGCGACCATACTGCAGGTAGTTCGCGACATTGCTGTACGCCATGGTGGCGATGGAGTTCGGGTGCAGGAATTCAAAGTGGTAGTACTCGTGGAAGGTATCCATATTCAGCTTCCAGCTGAAATCAGTGAACACCTGTTTCGCTCCGAGGTAATAGGAATCCTCGAAGCCGAAGCCGGACAGGCGCTCCTGTATACCGCCCAGTACCTCCTCGATGTCGAAGCTGAGCTCGGGGTTGGGCATCACAAAGATCATGCCGTGCTTTTCCTGCACGTCCAGCGGACGCAGGCCGAGGGCATCGCGGTCGATGCCGGGGAACCCCTCGTTGCCAAAGGGCACGCCCACCAGCTTGCCCTGCAGGTCGTAGCTCCAGCCGTGGTAGGGGCAGGAGAACAGTCGCCCTTTCCTGGCCTTGCCGTGGTCGCATTCGTTGAGCGGTGCGCCCCGGTGTGAGCAGATATTGACGAAGGCCCGCAGGCTGCGATCGGGTTGACGAACAATGAGTATCGGTACACCCGTGTCGTCAAACGCAAAGTAATCGCCGGGTTCCGGCACTACACAGCTGGGCCCGACGAACTGTGGGTAGTTGCGGAACAGCTCGGTCTTCTCGCGCTGAAACTGCGCCGGGTCCGAATACTCGCTGACGTCGATCTCCATCACACTGTCCGCCAGCGTGGTGGTATTGCGCGCCACCAGATCCATCAGGGTTTTGATTTCTTCAACCAGGGCTTGCCGTTGCATGCAATCTCTCCTACAGGCCCAGCACCATCTTGGCGATGATATTGCGCTGGATTTCCTGCGAGCCACCGAAAATAGAGGCTGCGCGATTGTTGAGGTAGCGGGGTACGACGGAGCTGATATAGTCCGCCCTGACGGGGTTGCCATCGGCGACCGGGTTCATGACAAAACCGGTATAGCCCAGCACATCCACTGACAGTTCATTGATGTCCTGTTCCAGTTTGGTATAGGACAACTTCATGATGGAGGATTCGGGCCCGGGGTTGCCGCCGCCGCTGACGGCGGAGAGAATGCGCAGTTCAGTGATCTCCAGGGCCTTCAGGTCTATTTCGATACGCGCGACCTTGCGCTCGATATCGCCGTGGCTGTCAAACGCGGTGTCCTCGCGTTTAGCGGCGGCCATCAGGCGCCGCAGGTTGTCGAGTTCGTGCCGGATGCGGTGTGCGCTGAAGCCGCCGCCGCGCTCGAACTCCAGCAGGTACTTGGCGTAGCTCCAGCCCTTGTTCTCTTCGCCGATACGGTTTGCCATCGGCACCCGCACATTGTCGAAGAACACCTGGTTGACCTCGTGATCGCCGGCCATGGTGATAATCGGCTCCACGGTCACGCCGGGGCTGTCCATGTCGATCAGCAGGAAGCTGATGCCGTGCTGCGGCTTGCCGCTGGTGTCGGTGCGCACGAGGCAGAAGATATGATCGGCAAGGTGGGCATGGGTGGTCCAGATCTTTGAGCCGTTGACGATGTAGTCATCGCCCTCGGCCTCGGCTTTCAGTTTCAGGCTGGCGAGATCGGAGCCGGCGCCGGGTTCGGAGTAGCCCTGGCACCAGTAGTGCTCGCCGTGCAGTATCTTCGGCAGGTACTCGGCTTTCTGCTGTGCGGTGCCGAACGCCATGATGACCGGTGCCAGCATCAGCAGGCCCAGTGGTATCAGCATCGGCGCCCCGGCGTGGTAGCACTCCTTGCTGAAGATATATTTCTGCGCCGGGGTCCAGTCGGTGCCGCCGTGTTCCACCGGCCACTGGGGCACGGCCCAGCCTTTCTTCACAAGGATCGCCTGCCATTCGAGGGCGATGTCTTTCTCGACAAACACGCTGCCGTTATTGGCGGTGCCCTCGACAATATGGGCGGGCAGGTTGTGCTGCAGGAACTCGCGCACCTCGCGCTGGAACTGCAGCTCTTCTTCACTGAAATTGAGGTTCATGGCCTGTGCCCTAACGTATCGGTTCCATTGCCCAGCAGATACCCCGGCGCAACAGTTCATAGAATTCGGACGTTTTCCAGGCCCCGTCCTCCGGCACCGGATACTCCTCGATGTAAGGTTGCATATCGTACTTCCCGCGACAGTGTCCCAGTGTCAGGTACAGCACCTGGCCAGCGCCGTAGGGGTGGATGTACAGAACGGGCTGCACATCGGTGTCTTTCACCCAGTCGTCGCGCAGGAAGTTCTCCACCGGGTCTGACCAGTGCGTGTGGAGGAGGGTGTGGTGCTCGCCGTGGAACTTGCACAGGTACAACTCGTCATCCACCTTGAAGCTGGGAATGTCCCTGACCAGCGGGTGGTCCGGGTCGGTTACATGGACTTCGTATTCGTGGATCGGCGGATGGGACATGAACTGGCTGCCCAGCATCTCCATGAACGGGCGGTTCTCCTCCGGGCAGTCGACGCGGGGGGGGCCGTCCGGCCCCGGTTCCATAAAGCGCAGGATGGAGTTGGTGCCGTGCAGTGCGAACCATTTTTTGCCGCTTTGCACGAAGTCCACCAGGCGGCGCGTCTGGGCTTCCGTGGGAATGACATCGCAGGTGTAGGTGATCAGGAAGTCGCTGGCGCAGATCGCGTCGATATCGCTGAAGTCCGCACCCACCTGTACCTTGATGCGGGGCTGCTCGGCGAGGAGTTTCAGCAACTCGACCCTGGCGTGGTCGATGTTGTGGAATTTACCGCCGGCGACAAGGTAGACGTCAATGCGATCACTCTTGCTCATAGCGTGGCTATCCTTGTGTGTCTACGGGATTCGCAGGGCACGTTATCAAACCTGTTTCTATAAAACAATCAGAATTGACTGTTTATTTTGTATCCGATACTGTGGACGCCTTGGGCCGCTGTGCTCGCCCTGACCGTGCCCGATCCAGCCAAGAAAAGGAGAACATAATGAAGCTGTATACATCCGTAGGCCCCAACCCCCGTGTCGTGAAGATGTTTCTGGAAGAGCGCGGGATCACGCTGGAGGAGCAGGAGGTGGATATCATTGCCGGCGAAAACCTCGGCGATGAGTTCAAACGCCTCAACCCGTCGGCACAGTCGCCGTGCCTGCAGTTGGACGATGGCAGTACGGTGGCCGAAGTTACCGTGATCTGCGCCTATCTGGATGAGATAACGGACGGACCCTCGCTGATTGGTGAGACCCCTGAAGAGCGCGCTGAAACCCGGATGTGGATGCGTCGTTTCGACGCCCGCATCCTGGAGCCGATGACGCTGGCCTTTCGCAGCGCCGAGGCGCTGGAGATGTTCAAGGATCGCTACCATGTGATTCCGCACGCGGCGGACGACCTGAAAGCCACCGTGCGCAAATCCTGGGTCTGGCTCGATGCGCAGTTGGCGGGGAAACAGTATTTCTGTGGTGACCGCTTCACACTGGCCGATATCCAGCTGTTCGCCTTCGCTGACTTCGGCGCCCTGATCGGGCAGGGCATTCCCGAGGACCTGCCCAACCTGAACGCCTGGTTCAAG
>JAGRIE010000011.1:0-32530 GCA_020443425.1 Halioglobus sp. | reverse complement strand
CAGGCCGCCTGATCGCCCATTAACCAGACGCGAGGTGCCACGATGAAAGCGGCAGTGTTCAAAGCAATCGGTCAGCCCCTGGCAGTGGAGACAGTGCCAGACCCGGTGCCGGAATCCACCGAGCTGGTGATGAAAGTCGGCTTCTGCGGCATTTGCGGCACTGATCTGCACGCCACCCGCGAAGGCCTGACTACCGCCTGTTGCGGCCAGATTCTCGGCCACGAGTACGTCGGGGAGATCGTCGAGGTCGGCAGCGAGGCCGAGGGCGACTGGCGTGTCGGTGACCGCGTGTGTGCGATGCCGTTCATCGCCTGCGGCCGCTGCCTGCCCTGTGCCGCCGGCCGCTTTTTCGAGTGTGCGAACAAGAAGGTCTCCGGGGTTGACGATGCGGGTGGTTTTGCCGAGTTTGTGACCACCGGATGCCGCGAGACCATACTGCTGCCGGACAGCCTCGACCTGCAGAGTGCCGCGCTGGTGGAACCGCTGGCCGTAGGCATACACGCGGTGCGCGTCGCCGATGTGAAAGCCGGCAGCCGGGTGATGGTGATCGGCGCCGGGCCGATTGGCCTGACCGTGGCGCTGTGGTGCCGCTTTTTCGGTGCCCGCGATGTGGTGGTCAGCGAGGTCGCGGAAACGCGCGCCGCGCTCGCGTATAAAATGGGTGCCACGGCGGTGATTCACCCGGATGTGTCGCAGGGTGCCGAGGCGCTGCTGCAACAGTATGCGGATATCGCCGGTGGCGCGCCGGATGTGATCTTTGAATGTGTGGGCGCGCCGGGGCTGCTGCAGCAGTGTATTGAGATGGCGCCCTTCGGCGGCAAGATCATCCCGGTCGGGGTGTGCGAGCAACCCGATGCCATCATGCCGTTCTTCGGCTTGGTGAAGGAGTTGCAGATCCAGTTCGCCATCGCCTACACCCGCGACGATTTCGAAACCTGTGTCGCCATGCTGGGGGAGGGGCGTATCGACGTCTCGCCGATGGTCACCGACATCGTCAGCCTCGATGCGATGCCCGCCGCCTTCGAGGCACTGCGCACACCCAGCCACCAATGCAAGGTGCTGCTGCAGCTGTAAAAAGGGGACTGTAAAAAGGGGACTAAAAAGGGGACGGAGGGATTATTTTTTACTCACCGTCCCCGCCCGTTTCCGCGGCCGCCCTCTACCCTGCTGCCCAACAGAGACGCCGAGTTCAGCTTGCAGTCGCTCACAGAAACGCTCGCTCCCCAGCGGATAGCAGTAATGCGTTGCGGTTCTTATAGCCTGCACATCTCGATCATCAAACGTCTGATGAACAAAGCCGCGATACGCACGGCAGCGTTCCTCCGCCGACTGTCCCAGGCAACGGTACACCGTGTGCGGTGACAGCAAGCTACTGTGTGCACCCAGCGCGTTGGCAGCGTAACTCGACCAGGGGTATTCGTGCGGGCTGGAGACCATCCTGGCCCGCACCGGGTTCAGCTCAATGTAAATGTAGCACTTCAGTAAATAGGTTTCTGTATCCACGGGGCATGATTTGTGCCGGCCCTCCCAAAGGGTACCTGTGCGCCCGTATTTTTTGTTCAACCGCTGTGCGTACCGGCTGCCTGCAACGCGAGTCATCCGCGAGATGCTGTCTGTGCAATGTGGCGTCAAGAGCAGGTGAACGTGATTTGTCATCAGCACATAGGCATGCAGATCCACGCCGTATAGATGGGAGGTCTGCGCTAATAAACTCAGGTAGTACTGGCGATCATCCGTGTCGAAAAAGCAGGCGCTGCGATTGTTTCCTCGCTGGAACACATGGTAGGGCAGGCCCGGCTGATACATCCTCGCTCGTCGTGGCATGGTGGAATACGCCGCTGTGATCGACACCCGGAGCATACTGCCCGGCGGGTGAGTTGAAGTCGATATCAGATGTGGGCAGTTGGTGAAATTATATTCCCTCCGTCCCCTATTTGCCTTCCCTCCGTCCCCTATTTGGTGAAGATAGCGATGGTTGCGCTGTGGTCGCTGTAGCTGACGGCGTGGGCGTCGCCGTTGTGGAGGTAGAGCAGGTCGCCCGCGGTTAACGGTTGTTCATCGACCCGCGCGAACGTGCCGGCATCGTAGTAGCGGAGGTGGTAGTCCGGGGAAAAATAATTGCCAGAGACCTCGATTGTCAGCAACAGGTTCTGGTCAACGTCAAACGCTACCGCCCTGATCCGGGCCTCGGTCAATTCGGCCTGCAGCAGGAAGTCGCTCTGTGCATCGGTACTGCTGCTGAAGACATCGCCGCCACTTGACACCAGGTACTCGCCATCAGGGGAGGACCATACCTTGCTGTCAACGCCGGAGCCGCCGGCCCGCTGTTTTACGATGCCGCGACCACTGATATCGAATTTCTCGATGTCTGATGAAGAGGTATCGGTATCGACTGCAAACACTGAACGTTCATCGGCGCTCAATGCAATGTTGGACCGGTGGCGTATCGGCACGGAACCCAGCAGGGAACCGTCGCTGACGTCGTAGGCGCGCATCGTTGTCCACTGTCCTGATGCGCTGGAAATCACCAGTTTGCCGTCGGATGTCACCACCAGGTCGTAGGGGTCAATCGACACTTCAAATTGGTTTGTCCTTGTCATCGAAGCCAGATCAATCTCGACGATGTACCCGCGCTGCTGGTCATCATCGCGACAACAGTCCTGCGGATGTGCCTCCAGTGCCAGATACAGCGTATTGCCATCCGGTGTGATCGTCATTCTGGCTGGCGTGGCGTCAAACTCGAAACGCCGCTGGATTATTCCCGTGCCAGCGTCCACGGCATACAGCCTGCGGCTGTTGGCGTCAGTGGCGAGGATGCGGCCGTGGCTGTGATCGTACACCAGTGCATCAGGGCGGAACTGCAACTCGAGTGCGGCGCCGCCCGTCGCGGGTTGGTTGGCATCGCTGACAAAGGACACATCGAAGGTCTGCGATACGCGGTGCGTCAGGCCGCCGGTGTCCTTGACCTGCAGGAAAACGGTTTTGGTGCCACCCAGCGGGTAGTTTTTAATGACCGTATACTGGTCAGAATAGGGCGTATCGTAGACACCGTCAGCGTCCCAGTCCCAGCGATACAGCAATTCACTTTCCGCGTCAGAGCTGGCCGCGGCAGAAAAAGTAATATCATCCTGTGTCGATACCTGGACGTCGGGGTTTACGCTGAACGCCGCGATCGGCGCTGTGTTCAGGCCACACTCGATGCAGGGGTGCGGGACAAAATAGACAAGTGTTGAACTGTTGCCGCTGGCCAGCGTGAACACCGAATCACCGGTGGTGAATGTGAACGCCGGATCGCTGTCCAACTCCACCTGGTCGACAAACTCCATAGTGCTGAGATTGTAGTAGTTCAGGACAGCGATACCGACACTTTTCTCCAGCGTGAAAACCAGGTTTGTGGTGATATCGAAATGCAGCCCGTTGACGATGCCTGCGGACAATCCCTGCAGGTACGTCATATCGGTAGCGACATCGCCGGTAGCGGCGAAGACATCACCGCCGCGCGTGATCAGCCGGTCGCCATCCGGAGTCACCCATACCCCTCCCGACATCCGATGATCACCGTGATAGGGCGAGTCGTAGAGCTCAACGATACCCTCGCCACTGATATCAAACTTCTCAATGTCAGAGGGCGTCAGCCCCCGGTTCGCGGCATAAACCCACTGCTGGTTCGGATGTAAGCTCAGCACAGAGCCATCGTACGTCCTCGCCTTCCCGAGTTCGCTTTGGCTGGCGACATCATAGGCGATGATGTAAGTCCATTGCCCCGATCCGCTGGTGACAACCAATTTGCCTGCATCGGTGGCCACCAAATCATAGGGATCGATAGCGATCTCGAACTCGCTTAACTTCTCACATTTTTCCAGATCGAATACCGCGATGAAGCCATTCTGGTCCTCCTCCCACCAGTAGGCACTGTGATCCCGCGTCGCCAGGGCCACATACAGCCGCCTGCCATCCGGTGTGACCGCCATGCGCTCTGGCATATGGGCGAATTCAAAGTGCGTTTCCACCAGTCCGCTGGCCAAGTCCACGATATACAGGCGTCGGTTCTGCCGGTCCGTGGCGTAGAGCTTGCCGCGACCTTCATCGTACTCCGCTGCGGTGACCTCGAACGGCAGTTCAAAGGCGAACTCGTCGTCGAAACCCTGGGCGACATCCAGTTGCAGGCGGTAGGTCGTATAAAGCCCTGCCGTGTCGACTGCCTGCAGGGTGATGTATTTCGATCCTGCCAGGTCAAAATCACGGCTGATGGCGGGCTCTGCACTCAGCTCGGTATCGTAGCTGCCGTCGGACTCCCAATCCCAGCGGAACCGGAGTGCGCTTTCGGCATCGGTGCTGGCAGAGGCATCGAAGGTGTAGGTCGTTGTCGTATCACCACCAGTGGCCGGGTTCACGGTGAAATAGGCTATCGGCGCCGTGTTGTTGCCGCAGTCCGGGCAGGGGTGATCTGTGCGGCCGATCTCAACGCCGTTGCCGTTGTTGTCCTGCACAATCAACAGTTCATCATAGTAGCCATACAGCGCGCTCACCGCAGCGGAGGTGATGCGCTCGCCGATGAGCAGCAGCGACGAAGCGTTGTAGTGGCGGATGAACGTGGTACTGTGAATGTCTGTCTCCACTGTGAACAGCAGGTTGTTTTCTGCATCAAAATGCGCTGCCGCTACCGCGCCTGCAGTCAGGCTTGTCACGTGCAGCATATCCTCGCTGCGCTGTGATGAAAGCTGGAACACATCGCCACCGTGGGTCACCAGGTATGCGCCGTCTTCAGAGATCGTCAAGCCTCCCGACACTCTGTGCACACCTTGGGAAAGTGAGTTGTACAGCGCAGTGATGCCATCGCCGCTGAGGTCAAACTTCCCGATATCACCGAGTGAAGATTCAGTTCCCGCGGTGTACACCCAGCGCTCATTGGGATGCAGCGCCAACCGCGATTGCTGCCTGATTCTCGCGGCGCCCAACTCGGCCCCGCTGGCGGCGTCGACAGCGAGAATATCAGCCCACTGGCCGGAACCGCTGGACACCACCAGCTTGCCGGCCGCAGTGACCACCAGGTCGTAGGGATCGATGCGGATTTCCAATGTGCGGGCAAGCTCCCCGGTGGCCAGGTCAATGACGGCGATATAGCCGTATTGCTCGTCGTCCCACCAGTATGAACTGTGCTCCCGGGCCAACAGGGCGATATAGAGTTCATTGCGCGAGGCTTGCAGGTACATGTGTTCCGGCATGTACGCAAACTGCCACTCACTCACCAGTTCGCCACTTGTCACGTCAAACGCATACACCTTCCTGTCGTCTTTGGCACTCAGGTAGAGATGGCGCCTCTGTTTGTCGAATACCGTGTCGGCGGCTGTTGCCTGTATCGATGCCAGATTGGTGAAATCATCAAACACATCCAGAATGCCATCGCCGTCATCATCGAAATCCGAGCGGTCGGGCCAGCCATCCCGGTCGAGGTCAAACCCGATCGGGACGGGTTTGAGCGCGGCTGGAACCGGCAGCGGGGTGGGCAGGTCAATACCCAGTGCCGCCCGTTCCCATACCATCAGTTGATGGACGTCAGCAATGGTGTACGGGTCACTCGGGAAGCGTTGGCCATCGCGCTGCGTATTCGGTATCGGCAGATGCGCGACCGGCAGGCTCTCGAACCAGTGGCTTACATTGTCGATGGCCAGAAAACCGACCACCGCTGCGCCCTGTTTGTCCAGGCCGTCGAGTGTGCCATCGGCCATATCCTGTGCCAGTGCCTCGATCACCCGGTCCGCATCGAAACCGGTCTGCGCCTGTAAGCGGTAAACGATGGTGCTGACTGCCTCGATGGCCATTCGGTGCGCCAGACGTTCACGGGCATCCGCTACCGCCTCACCCGGGTAAACCGGGGCCGCGGTGAAGGCGTCGGGGGCGGAGAGCAGACCAAACCCCAGCACATCCGCCACGCGCTGCAGGGCATCGGCATAGGCTGCGTCTGCGCTAGCATCGGCGACACCGGTCAGTGCCGCCAGGGAACACGCCAGGGTAGTCAGCGATGTGGCGTACAGCCGGTGGCCCTGCCGTATGTCAGCACCGCTGGCCAACAGGCTCAATCGCTGCATCACTGGCGCGGTGCCGGTATTCAGGTCCAGCGTGCCGTTGTTGGCGGTGACGTCGACGATATAGTGGCCTGCCACGGGTTGTTCCAGCATCACCCCGGTAAAATTGGCGAACTCGTCTGTGGTGCCGGTGGCGACGCGCTCTCCACGCCAATCCTGTACCGCAGTGTCAACGGTATAGACAGCAACATCAGCGAATGCCAGCGGCCCTTTCACGGCCATGCCGGACACGGCTATCTGCGCGGGGGGTGCCGGCTCAGGCGGGGCAGTCGTTGATCCACTGCTACTGCTGCCGCTGCTACAGGCAACGACAGTCAGCGCAAGACCAACCACAAGCGGTCGCACCAGCTGTCCTGCGATCCGGTACAGCGTGGTCATCGAGAGGGGATGGGTAACAGTGGGCATAGCCAGTCCTTTGCGCATTATAGTTATTATCGTCCGTGAGCGGTGAGCGATCATGTTATCGGGTTGCGCCCGTGTTTTCACCTCTCATGGCTGGCAAGGTGCACGACCCTTTATGCCCCGGGGCCTGCTGCGGAATGCCGGATCAGGTGCCCGCCATCCCGTTGCCCGGCAAGTCGCGGCTAATCGCGGTAGTAATCCACGCCCACCAGCGCCTTCCAGCGATCGTAGAATGCGTCACCCTGCAGGCAGTTGGCTTCCATCCATTCATCGTCCGAGACTTTCGCCCTGGCGGCGATGGTTTCGTCGGCATCCGGCCCGACCGGGTAGCGGAAGTGCGGCTTGTCTGACTCGATCGCGTGCTCGATAGCGCCGGCCACATCGGTCGGCATCGCCGGGCGGCGCAGGCCGAATTCAAAAAAGCGCCCCAGCCGCTGCAGTGAATTCTGGTAGGGGGAGGGTTCTGTCGGCAGTGAGCCCTTGCCCCAGATCGGGGTCAGCACACAGCCCGGTTCGATGATGGACACCTTCACATTGAACTCGGCCATCTCCTGTGCCAGCGCCTCGCTGAGGCCTTCCATCGCCCACTTGGAGGCGGAGTAGTGCGCATGGCAGCCCATCACCACACGTCCCGCCAGCGAGCCGACAGTGACAATACGGCCCGATTTCTGTTTGCGCATGATGGGTGTCACCTCACGCAGTACGCTGACGTTGCCGAAGTAGTTGGTCTCGAAAATTTCTCGCGCTTCCTCCAGTGGCGTCTCTTCCACCGCGCGACCGCCGCCGATCCCGGCGTTGTTGACCAGTGCGTCTATGCGACCGCTGCGCTGCATGATGTCGGCCACGGCCGACGTCACCGAGGCGGGGTCCACGAGGTCGAGGCGGATCACGGTGACCGGCAGGTTCTCGGCCGCGATCTTCTCTTTCAGTTCGGTGGCGGTGTCGGGGCTGCGCACGGCGGCGTAGACGTCGTGGCCCTTGCGCGCCATGTGCAGGGCGGTTTCCTGGCCGATGCCAGTGCTGCTGCCGGTGACTAGGATTACGGACATAATGGGCCTCTTCTGTTATGCAGGTGTGTTGTTGTCGGTGTCGGTTGCGTCTGCTGCCGCCGTTGCTGTTGGCGCTGACCGGGCGGGTTCACCCTGGCGCCGTTTGTAATCAATGCGGTACTCGCAGGTCACACAGCGGCGCATCCCTTCGCGCATGCTGTTGTTCTGTGCCCGCAGCGTTTGCAATTCCTTGTGCAGCTGTGCAATTTCACGCCGCTGCTGCCACAGGCGTTTCTGTGCGTACAGGATGTCGGATATTTTTCCCACGCCGCCGCCAGCGCTGCCTATTGCGGCTGCCAGCTCATCCTGACGGTGCAGGACGTCTCCGGCAGGTGCGGGTCGAACTCCATTTTCAGGCCGCCGCCGGCGCCGTTGAACAGCGCTTCAAACGGCCCCTTGCAGATATTGAGACAGCCTTCCTCGGGCAGTGCATCGGGATTGGGCAGCCGCTCGCGGGGCCCGCAGGTATGCCAGCCGCAGTCGGGAATCTCCATCACGGTAAGGCCGTTGGCGGGATCGTACTCGGTGATGGTGGCCGGCCCGGTGAGCCAGTGCGCGGGGTTGAAGGTTTCAAACATGAAGGTGGCCCAGCGCCCGGGTTTCGAGGGGGAGCCGTCCGATGTCGGTTTGGCTTTCTTGTTTTTGTTCTTCTCCGACATGCTGTTCATCATTTTGAGGAATTCAGGCGAGTTTTCGTGGGAGAGGGCAACGGAAGTGCCGATGACGATATCCTCGTACTGTTTCTGGCTGTAATATTTGCGCAGTTCCAGCAGTGCCCACTCAGCTTCTCGCACGAAATTGCCGTAGCGTTTGCGCCATTTTTCGCGCGGTGAATCCAGCAGCGCGATCACCTCGCGCCGCGATTTGATCTCGGCGTAGTCGCGGTCAACCTGTTCCTTGTCGCCGGACAAGCGCAGGATGGGCACGAAGGTATGGCTGATGATGGGCATGGCTTTTTTAACCAGCATCGCGTTCGACATCCACATATCGATCCAGGCTTGCGGGCCCCAGTTGTAGTAGAAACCCTTCTTCTGCGGGGCTGCCACACGACCGGTGCGCTGATCTGTCGAGATTATCGTCTCTTCTGTCATGCTCTACCGCCTCCTCGCGCTGTGCGTACTAGTTGATAAAACGCAGCGTCACCCCATAGATGGCACCGGGCGCAACCGCGCCAACATACCCACCGATGACCGGGATATCGATACCGAAATTATAGTACTCCTCATCCAGCAGGTTGCGACCCCACAGCGCGACCTCCCAGGAGTTCTCCATATTGCTCAGCGTAAAACGCAGGTTGATCAGGTCCACCGCATCGTTTTTAAGGGTCGGGTCGAGATCCTGGTCCAGGTAGTAGCTGTCAGTGTAGCTGTGCTCCAGTCGCACGGTACCCACCAGGTTGTCGGCGAGGTCGCGGTTGTACTGGACATAGGAGCTGACCGTCCACTCCGGTGCGTTGTCTATCGGCTTGCCCTCCAGGTCCTGGACACAGACGGCCGCGACGCCGGGGGGCAGGCTCTGGGCCGCCTGCGGGTTGGTGGGATCACTGGGATTGGGAATGAAGGCCGGTCCGCCGGGCCGCTGGTAATACTCGGTCACCGCCTGCTCAACGGTGCACTGGGCATTGTCGAAATCCTTGTACTCGGCCTTGTTGTAGCCGACAGCTGTGCCCACCACGACATCGGCCATCGGGACGAATACGAGGTCCAGTTCCGAGCCGTAGCTCTGCATGGAACCGGCATTGGTGACGGTGAATGTGGAGCCGTCAAACGACTGCGCCTGGAAATCGTCGTAGTTCACCAGGTAAAACGTGCCGTTGAACTGCAGGCGTCGATCGTCGGTTGACGTCTTCCAGCCCAGTTCATAATTGGTGGCCTTTTCCGGATCGAACTCGCCGTTGTTGCCTTCCAGCTCGCGACGCTGGTTGAATCCCCCCGATTTGAAGCCGCGACTGATACTGGCGTACGTCATGATGTCGGGAGTGAAGAAGTAGCGACCGATAATGGTCGGGGAGAAATCGTCATCGCTGCGCGTTTCATCGTAGTACACGTCCGGGCCGACAATAGGGGGTACCGTGAAGGTGGTTTTCGGGTCCGAGATCTGCGAGCCGTTGAAGTCTTTCTGCTCGTAGGTATAGCGCAGCCCGAAGGTGGCGCTGAACTGGTCGGTGATATTCCAGATCAACTGTCCGAACGCAGCGAAGCTGGTGGTCTTGTAATTGTTGTTGTCGGTGTTGAGCGTGCCGTTCGGGAACAGCGGCCCCAGTGCCGGTGTGATGCTGGTGAGCGTCGCGGACTGTGCAAATTGGCCCGTGGAATCCAGGTCGGAATAGAATGCGTAGAGTCCGCCCTGGTAGTCCAGTGTCTCACCGCCGGGTGAGGTGATGCGCAGCTCCGAGGAGTACTGGTTGAAGTTGTACTTCTGCGAGCCATGGACGGCATTGTAGGCGGTGAAATCCCCGTCGTACCCGCTGTCTGACTTGAAGTGGCGCCAGGCGTTGATAAAGGTCAGCACATTTTCGTTGGACAGGTCCTTGTTCCACTCCAGCGCTACGCCGCCGACCTCGACCTCGTTGTACAGCGGTGCGTCAAACCAGTAATCGTCATCGAAGGGGTTGGAGTTGGCCGGTGGCGAAAAGCCCTCGGTATCCTCGAACGAGGTGTACTGGAAGATCTGCTGGCCCTTGTCATTGAGGCCAAGCTGCTGCTGGTAGGCCGCAGAGGGCGTGTTGGTGGCGGGGACGCCCAGGGTGGAAAAGCCCTCGTAGTCGATCACCGCGAGCGCGCAGCAGTCCGTGTCTTCCTTGTTGTAGTCGAAGGTGAACAGGAACTCCCCGAACCCATCGCCCTCTGCCTTGGCGCCGGTGTCGAGCAGTACGCGCGATTTCACCCCCCATTTGTTGGCATTGTTCACATGGTCGCCATTGAACTCGTTCTTGTACAGGTGGTCGCCGTCGATGCCGTAGCCCGTCAATCGCATGGCGTGGCCGCTCTCACCGAACGGGACATTCACCATGGCGTGCACTTCCGCGCGCTTGTCGGAGTTGTACATCAACTCGACCTCGGACTCCATGCCTTCAGCGGAGGGCGGCTTGGTGATGATGCTGATCGCCCCCGCGGCGGTATTCTTGCCGTACAGCGTGCCCTGTGGTCCGCGCAGGATTTCCACCCGCTGTATGTCCATCAGGTCGCCAATGCTCATGCCAGCACGGCCCTGGTAGACACCGTCAATGAACAGGCCCACACTGGGGTCGATGCCGGCGTTGGTACCCACCGAACCGATACCGCGGATGCGTATGGACTGGCTGTTGGAGTCAGTACCCTGGGTGATTTTCAGGCTGGGAGTGTACTGGTCCAGCCCCGCGAGGTTGGTAACGCCTGAATCCTTGAAGAACTGGCCGGTGAACGCGGTGACGGACATCGGGACTTCCTGGATACTTTCCACCCGGCGATTGGCGGTGACCACGACTTCCTCCAGCGCCAGCGGGTCCGGGCCGGTGGCGGCGGTTTTCGCCTCCTGGGCGGAGGCCACTGCGGCCACCATGGGCGCCAGCACGAATAAACTCAATCCAAAACGGCGAAAGGTCATGAATGTCACCCGTAAAAACTTATGATTATTGCGTGGCGCCGGTGTCAGTGCGGTGCGCCTGTCGGAGCCTGGCTCCTGTCGGGGGCCACAGTAGCAAATCGTTATTTTAAAAACAAACAGAATTGACTGATTTTAATTGAGGCGCT
Organism: Halioglobus sp.; assembly: GCA_020443425.1. GTDB lineage: Bacteria > Pseudomonadota > Gammaproteobacteria > Pseudomonadales > Halieaceae > Marimicrobium. The sequence goes on along the minus strand of JAGRIE010000011.1, from coordinate 21,262 downwards.
AGTGTAGGCCTCCGTTACTCATCATAGAAACGAGGATCCCCATGGCCGAGCCGATGTCTGCAACCAACCCTTTCCTGAACTTCCCTTTTGGCTCGATCCAGATGGAATGTGAGGCCCGGGACCTGATCGTGGAAGGGGAAGTTCCCGCTGACCTGTGCGGCACGCTGTACCGCGCCGGGCCCAACCAGCGCTTCAAGCCGCGCGGCGACTACCACCTGTTCATGGGCGACGGCATGGTGCACGCCTTCCATATCAAGGACGGCCGCGTCGACTATAACAATCGCTGGGTGCGCACCAACAAGTGGAAGCATGAGGATCGCGAGGGGCGCGCACTGGTCAACCCGATGAACCCGTTTGAGTGTGATCCCGAGTACACGGATTTCGTTTTCACCGACAAGGACGGTACCGCCAACACGGCTGTCGTCTGGCACGGCGGGCGCCTGCTGGTGATGGAGGAGGGGCATCCGCCTTTCGAGCTGGACCCGGTGACGCTGGAGTCGATCGGCAGCTGGAATTTTCGCGGCAAGCTCAACACCGCGATGACTGCCCATCCCAAGATCGACCCCGTCACGGGCGAGATGGTGTTCTTCGCCTATATGGCCACGGGGCCATTTTCAGCCGATGTGATGGTGCACAAGGTCAACCCCGAAGGGATACTGACAGAGAGCACGCTTGTCCCCACGCCGTATTCCTCCATGGTTCACGATTTTGTGATCACCGAGAACTACATTGTGATTCCGATTATGCCGATCACCGGCAGCCTCGAACGGGCTATGGAAGGCGGCCCCCCATTTGCATGGGAGCCCGACAAGGGGGTGTTTCTCGGGGTGCTGCCGCGGCACGGCGGCAAAACCGAGGATGTGCGCTGGGTCGAGATGGATGTGAGCTTCGCATTCCATTTTATGAATGCATTTGACAAGGATGGCGTGATCTCTATCGATGCCTGCCGGTTTGATTCCGCGCCGCTGTTCCCGACTGCGAGCGGTGAGTCCACACCTCGCTCCACGCCGCACCTGAGTCGCTGGACGATCGATATGAACGCCGCCGAACCGCGCGCGGTGTTCACCCGGGTCGACGACTTTGAGTCCGAGTTCCCGCAGTGTGATCCGCGCTACGCGGGTCGGCCCTACCGCCACGGCTGGTACACCTCCCCCGATGGCCAGCTGAGCAATGCCTACGGTAAAGAAGACAAAATCTACAATGTGGTAGGGCACTTCGATCATGAGACCGGCACCGCTGACAGGTACTCCTGCGGCCAGGCGATCACCTCCGAGGCGATCTTTGTCCCGGCCTCGCAGGATGCCGCCGAGGGTGAGGGCTACCTGCTCTCCGTCGTCACCAGCTTCGAGACCCGCACCAGCAGCCTGTATATTTTCAACGCGCTCAAGGTCGCCGAGGGGCCTGTCGCCAAAGTGCACCTGTCGCACCGGGTGCCGGCAGGTTTTCACGGCGGCTGGCGTCCCGGCGCCTAGGCGCTGCGGGCACCACCCGCGGCACCGCTGCCGGTGCGATCGAGCGTGTCGCGCGCCTGGAAGGGCGCCTAATACCCCTTTTGCATGTCCACGACATTGAGCAGTGGTTCGCCCTGCACATACCGCCGCAGGTTCTCCACCGCGATGATCATGGTGCGCTGCGGACTGTCCCCTCCGGCAGAGGATACATGCGGGGTGATGATGACGTTCGGCAACTGCCACAGTGGGCTGTCCTTGGGCAGCGGCTCGGGGTCCGTGACATCCAGTCCTGCGCCGAACAGCCGGTGCGACTCCAGCGCCGCCACGAGGTCGGCGGTGACCGTGCTCTGGCCGCGCCCCACGGAGAGGAAGATGGCACCGGGTTTTACCGCATCAAAGAACGCCCGGTTGAAAATGCCTGTCGTGGACGGCGTCAGGGGCAGGGCGTTGGCGATCACATCCGCCTTGCCGGCCAGTGCCAGCAGTTCATCGGACAGGCCCACGTACTCGACATAGTCCGGGCCCTCACGGGAGGAACTGCGGGTCGCGATAACGCGCATTCCCAGCCCGTGGGCGCGCCAGGCGATCTCCGTGCCGATGCCTCCCAATCCCACTACCAGCATGGTTTTACCCTTCAGTTCGCCGAAGGCAATGCCCTCTGACAGCGAGCGATCCCACTGCGCCTGGGCCTGTGCCCTGCCATAGGCAGGCAGGTTGTGGGTCAGGGCCAGCAGCATGGCGATCGCGTGTTCCGCGATCGTGGGCCCGGACAGGCGTTTGTTGTTGGTGAACACCACTTCCTCAAGCTGCGTGTCGCTCGCGCCTTTGCAGCGATCCATGCCGACAAGGTAGTTGTGCAGCCACAGCAGTGATTTGTCTGCGGTCTGCAGCAGCGGCTCGGTACAGATGCCGATAACGGCGTCCGCCCCAACAAGCAGTTCAGGTGCCGGAATGAAGCTGCCGCTGCGATCAAACACAAGTTCCACATCGCCGGCAGCCGCCTGCAACTGCGCCTCGTATTCGGCGCTGGCGGTGCCCATTTTTGGCAGCAGCATCACGACAATCCGGCGCGGCTTCCAGCCGGGATGTTTGGCGATGGGCGTCTCCGCTTCGGTCAGCCCCAGTTCTTCGATCAGCGCCACCGCCTCGGGAGTGGGTGCGCTGGCCAGCGTGGGTGTGACCAGTGAAAACAGTGTCAGCAGCAGAAGCAGCGGCCGGAGTGTGTGAATTGTCATAGTGCGGTTCCCCCTTACAAACCACTAGAGTAGGGGAATTTGTTCGCGGGTGCGAGCGGGGTGTCGCGGCGCAGCGGCGCCGCGGCCAGATCTCCCGGTCGGAGCTACCAGCTGTTGCTGTGCAGTACAGCGTCCAGGCTTTTGCGTGGCGCCGGCTGGAACTGCGTGCCGTGGCTGTAGGCGATCGGTATCAATGCCACCTGCGCCACGTCGTCGGGAATACCGAGCAGGGTGGCAATCTCGCGTTCGTAACTGAGGTGCAGGCTGGTCCAGCAGGTGCCGAGGCCGCGCTCCCTGGCGGCGAGCATGAAGCTCCAGACGGCCGGCAGGATGGAGCCATAGATGCTGGCGACGACACCATGCGGCAGCCCGGCTGCATCCGGCCGCCCGGCGCAGCAGGGGATCAACATCGCCGGCACACGGGCGAGATTGTCGGCGAGGTAGCGGGCGGAGCTCAGCACTCGCTCCTGCGTCGGCGCCATAGAGGGGTCATCGAGGTGTTGTTTGGTGGGTTGTGCGGGGCCGGCTTCGTAGTCGTCAAACGCCTTCAGGTAGAACTCGGCAATCGCCGCTTTTTTGGCGGCGTCTGTGACGAGCACAAAATGCCAGCCCTGCGAGTTCGAGCCGGAGGGTGCCTGCAGGGCAATCTCCAGGCATTCGCGCAGCACTGCCGGGTCCACCGGCCTGTCAAAATCCAGGCGCTTGCGCACCGCGCGGGTTGTGGTCAGTACTTCATCGGCACTCAGGTTGAGGTGTGGCATCGGCGTTCCTGCTGCAAGGTGTCATCGGGGTGTCGGCGTCGCGACAACGGCTGCACAGGAGTCTAGGTGAATTCCGGCTCAAATAAAACCGTATGGATTGATTGTTTTGGCAGTATCCCTTTGTTAGCATGAGGCTCGCAAGCGCCTTCGGCGCCACTGTCTATCCGTTTCCAACAACAGGTCTTACCGTGGATTTCTCTCTCAGCGAAGAACAGGTTCTACTGCGCGACAGCGTCGAGAAATATGTGCGTGAGCACGCCGGTGTAGAGCGCCACCGTGCGCTGTGCAAAAGTGCATTGGGCTTTGATGCCAGCGCGTGGCAGCAGTTTGCCGAACTGGGTTGGCTGTCGGTCCCCTTCAGCGAAGACAACGGTGGTATCGCGGGCGGCGCGACCGACTTGATGGTCGTAGGCGAGGCGTTGGGCAGGGGGCTGGTGCGCGAACCGTTCCTGGTGACAGTGGTGACCTGTGGAGGCCTGCTGCAGCGGGGTGGCAGTGTGGCCCAGCAGCAACAGTTCATCCCGGGGATTATCAGTGGTGAGTCGCAGTGGGCGTTCGCGTTTGCCGAAACCGGCAGCGGCTACGACCTGTCCCGAGTCGATACCGTCGCCCGGCGCGCGGACGATGCCTACCTGCTCAGCGGCAGCAAGCTGGCGGTGCTCAATGCCCATTGTGCGCAGCACCTGATCGTCTCGGCGCGTCTGGCGGGTGAGGCCGCACAGGGCGCCGGCCTGACGCTGTTTATTGTCGATGCCGATGCGCCCGGCGTGGAGCGCGAGACCTTTGTCGCTGTGGATGGCAGCAAGGGCGCGCAGGTGACGCTGAGGGAGGTGCGGCTCAGTGATGAGCAGGTGCTGGGTGAAGTCGGTGGCGGCCTGCCGTTGATGGAGGCGGCGATCGATGCTGCGATTGTGGCATTGGGAGCCGAAGCGCTAGGCGCCATGCAGGCGCTGCTGGAGGCCACGGTGGAGTACACCAAAACCCGTGAGCAGTTCGGCCAGCCCATCAGTAAATTCCAGGCCCTGCAACACCGCATGGCCGACATGTACCTGAAAGTTGAGGAGACCCGCTCACTGCTGCTCAATGCGGCAATTGCGCTCGACGACGGCAGCGATGACGCGGCTGCGGCCTGCGCAGCGCTGAAAGTGAAGGTGTCCGAGGCGGGCCGGTATGTCGCACAACAGGCGGTACAACTGCATGGCGGCATCGGCATGACCGATGAACTGTGTGTCGGGCACCATTACAAGCGCCTGATGATACTGGCCAAGCTGTACGGCGACGAAGCCTGGCATCTGCAGCGGTATGTCAACCTGATGGCCGCGCGGGCGGCCTAGTTCGGTTTGCCGGCGGTGTTTTTACCGCAGTGGCGTAAGGCGCAGCCAACCGCTCTGCTTTTTAGCAAACACCACGATCACGCAGCTGCCTGATCTGTGACTCACTTTTTCCCAGTATCGAACGCAGCACGGCCTCGGTATCTTCGCCCAGCCGGGGTGGCGCTTTGCTGTATTCGATGCCGGTGGCGGAGTACTTGATCGGGTTTGCCACAGTGCGCACAGCTCCGAACTCGGGGTGCTCGACATCGACTACCATATTCCTGGCGAGGACCTGAGGGTCATCGAACACCTTGTCGATGGTGTGAATCGGCCCGCCGGGCACTTTGATTTCACGCAGCAGGGCCTGTAACTGCGCGCTGCTGTAGGTTTCTGTCACGCGCTTCAATTGCTCCACCAGCGCCACCCTATTGGCAACGCGTGCAGGATTGGTCGCGAACCGCGGGTCGCAGGCCAGCTGCGGTAATCCCAGCGCATGGCACAGGCGTTGGTACTGTGCGTCGTTGCCCGCGGCAATGATCAACTGCCCGTCAGCGGTGGGGAAGGGCTGGTAGGGGACAAGGTTGGGGTGGTATTCACCGGTACGGGTGGGTGCGATGCCGCTGCAGAAATAGTTCTGTGCCTGGTTGGCCAGCCAACTCACCTGCACATCCAGCAGCGCCATGTCGATGTGCTGGCCCTCACCCGTCATATTGCGGTGGTGCAGCGCCGCCAGCACGGCGATGGCGGCATTCATGCCGGTGGTCAGGTCGGCGGTGGCGACCCCGACGCGCTGCGGCCCCGCCCCCGGCATGCCGTCCGGCACACCGGTGATGCTCATCAGCCCGCTCTGCGCCTGGATCAGGTAGTCGTAGCCCGGGTCCTGCGACATCGGCCCGGTCTGTCCGAACCCCGTGATCGAGCAGTAGATCAGCCCCGGGTGCTGTGCGTGTAAATCGTCGTAGCCGAGGCCACGTTGCGCCAGGTCGCCCGTTTTGAAGTTTTCCACCAGAATATCGCTGTGCGCCGCCAGTTCGCGCACCACCTCGCGACCTTCCTCGGAACTGATATCGAGGGTGATTGAGTGCTTGCCACGATTCGCCGACAAATAATAGGAGGACTCCCGCGTCGCTTCGCCGTCCTTATCCGTGAGCCAGGGCGGGCCCCAGTGACGCGTGTCATCGCCAAGCCCCGGGCGTTCTACCTTGATCACCTCGGCGCCGAGGTCGGCAAATATCTGCGTACACCAGGGGCCGGCCATCACCCGTGATAGATCCAGTACCCGTATTCCCTTCAGCGGTCCTGCCATGCGTACTCCTGCCAAATGCCGGTGGTTGCCCTAGTGGAGTTTCACGCTCTCTGCGAGCGAACGGATGTCGTAGCCGGTGGGCGCCTCATGCGCGCGCAGCTTGAATTCCGGCAGCACGGCAAAGATATGATCGAAGATATCCGATTGGATATCCTCGTACTCGTTCCAGTTGGTGGTGGTCGTGAAGGCGTAGACTTCCAGCGGCAGACCCTTGGCGGTCGGTTCGAGCTGGCGCACCATCAGTGTCATGTCCTGGCGGATATTGGGGTGTTGCTTCAGGTAGGAGACCAGATAGCCCCTGAAGGTGCCGACATTCGTCAACCGGCGACCATTGAGCCGCAGTGACAGGTTGCTGGTGCGGGCGCTGTTGGCCCGCTCGATTTCGTGCTGTTTGCGCTCGAGGTAGGCGCCCAGCAATTCGGCATCCTTGAGGTGGCTGAACATTTCGTCTTCCAGGAACTGTATGCTGTTGATTTCCAGCAGGACACTGCGCTTGATTCGGCGTCCACCGGACTCGGTCATGCCGCGCCAGTTCTTGAAAGAATCGGAGATCAGCGCATAGGTGGGTACGGTGGTGATGGTCTTGTCCCAGTTGCGCACCTTCACTGTGGTCAGTGCGATGTCGATGACATCGCCGTCGGCACCGTACTTGGGCATCTCCAGCCAGTCGCCGACCGACAGCATCCGGTTGGCAGACAGCTGGATGCCCGCGACCAGCCCCAGCAGCGGGTCCTTGAACACCAGTAACATGACCGCGGAAAGCGCACCCAGGCCGCTCAGCAGGATCAGCGGTGACTGCCCCATCAGCGAGGAGATCGCCAGCAAGCCGACCAGCACGCTGGCGATGAGCTTAATGGTCTGGAACAGGCCCCGCCACGGCAGCAGTTGCTGGCTCATGCTGCGCAGCACGTTACTCTGGATGGCATCCAGCAGTGAGAAGAATGCCAGCAATGCATAGAGCAGTATCCACTGTTCACTGATGACATCGAGGAGTCGCCACAGCGTGGGTGAGTCCTCCTTGAACCAGTGCAGTGCCTGCACCTGGACAATCACGCCCTGCAACACAAACGAAATACGCCGGAAGAAACTGTTCGCCAGCAGTATGCGGTGCACCAGCGGGCTGGACGCCTGCGCCAGCCGGGCCAGCAGCCGGTGCACGAACCGGTGCAGGAAGACGTGCAGGGTCAGTGCCACAGCCGCAATCCACAGCAGGCCTATCAGGTCGAAGGCCAAATCGGGTGCGATCGGGAGATAGGATTCCAGCCAGCTGGACAGCCATTGTTGGAAGTCCTCGCGGACGGTGTTCAGGTTGCTCATATTCTCGTGTGTGCCTGTTGCAGTGTTGTCGCGGTCTGCGTGCGATGGTGTTGTGAGTGCGTCTGCCAGTGCAACTGGCCGATGCGGCGGCTAGCATTGCAACTGGGGCATTGAAGGTCAAGGGCAACCGCCCCTGTATGGGAAGCTATGCAGATCCTGTGATAGGATCAAAGTCCGTTTATGGCGTACAGCGCAGCCCTGGCCGAAGCCTGCCGCTGCCCGGCGCGCAGCAGATCACCGTGAGTTTGGAGTCCGTCAATGCCGCGTATCTTCCGTTACAGTCACCAGAACTACTGCACATTGAGAGTGAACAAGCAGCACAGTTTCGCGCAGCAGTTTGCGCTCAATATCTACCCCAGTGATGCGATCTATACCTTCATACCCAAGAACGCGTGTTCGACACTGCGCACCTCGCTGGCCATTGCCAACGGCTGCATCCGCGACAGTTCGGACTTCAACTGGATTCACCAGAACAATAATACCTTTTCAGCCAGTTTGTCGGAGCTGGCCAAGGCGAAATACACCTTCGTCATCCTGCGCTGCCCGTTCGCTCGACTGTTGAGCGTCTACCTGGACAAAATCGTGAACCGGAATAATCCGGCCTGGGGCTATGTCGACCTGCACAGGCGAAAAATTGACGTCAACGACATCACCTTCGAGTTTTTTGTGAAGAGCATGAGCAAGGACGCTGTCAGGAATGCCGATATCCACTGGATGCCGCAGACCAATTTCCTCGTGTACGAGGACTACGACGACTACTTCGCCCTCGAAGATTTCGCGACGGCCGAAGCAGTGCTGAAAGAGAAAATCGGCCTGGAACTGGTGGATGCGCGACCGCTGACACAACACGGCAGCGACGGCTATCACAAGCTCTCCAGACGCAAGCCGTATGCGCGCTCGCCACTGGAACTACTGGAGTACAAGAGCCAGGGATTCCTGCCGTCGATCAAAGCGATGTACAACGAAGAACTGGTGGCGTGCGTGAAAAAAGCCTACAAGGCCGATATCGCACTGTACAAAAAGAAGATCGGCACCGACACGCTGTTTGCCGTGTAGCGATGCCGTTGCTAAAGAGGTAAAAACACCGCTGGCATTTGCCACAGCGCGCTCAGCAAGCAACGGATTTTTCGCGGAGGATTCGCTGCGCGTGTGCGGTATCCAGCCTGTGCGCTACTGCAACCATTTTTCGATTTGTGTTTTGTCCGGTATTGAGCCTGAGTGCATCAGCTGGCCATCCACGACCACCGCCGGCGTGCTCATGACGTGGTAGGTGAGCAGGGCCTGCGGGTTGGTTTCTTTTGTGACCTGTACGCTCACGCGGCAGTCATCGGCAACTGCCTGCACAAGCTCCGCGGTCTTCACACATTTACTGCATCCGCTGCCCAGCACTTCGATGTTTTTCATACGCCTGTGTTCCTATAGATAAATGAAATTAATGGCCCAGCCGACCAGGCTGAATGACACCAGTAGCAGCATAAATATGATCGCCAGCAGTTTCCATGTCATCACCTGTTTCAGCAGCACAAACTCCGGAAAGCTCGCGGCCACCGTACTCATACAAAATGCCAGCGTTGTGCCCAGTGGCAGGCCTTTCACAATCAAGCTCTCCATTACGGGGATAACCCCTGTGGCATTGGAGTACAGTGGAATCCCGGCCAGCACTGCCATTGGCACGGACCACCACTGGCCGCTGCCGAGATTGTCCGCAAACCAGGCGTCGGGGACGAAGCCGTGCAGCAGGGCGCCGAGCCCGACTCCGATAAACACCCATTTCCACACACGCCCCAGGATATCCAGCAGTTCGGCACTGGCAAAATCATGCCGCGCTTTGAAGGAAAGCTGCGCTTTGCCACTGCCCTCGACACCCGTGTGTTCGGCGGTTTCATAGGCCTTCAGTGCGAAGGGTTGCAGCAGTCTCTCGGCCCGGATCAGGTCGAGGAAAATGCCGCCCGCTATCCCAATGGCCATCCCGATCACCACGTAGATGACGGTTATCTCCCAGCCGACCAGACTCAACAGCAGCAGCACCGCCACTTCATTGATCAGTGGTGACGTCAGCAGAAACGACATCGTGATGCCGACAGGGATGCCGGCGGAGGTGAAACCGAGGAATACCGGTATGCTGGAGCAGGAGCAAAACGGCGTGATCGCGCCGAAGGTCGACCCCATCAAATAGCCAAAGAACTTATTGTTCTTAGCCAGGTAATCGCGCACTTGCTCAATGTTCAGTGAGGCCCGAATGAGCGCGATCACGTAGATCATCACCACCAGCAGGAAAAAGATCTTGCTGGTGTCTTCGATAAAGAACTGAACCGAGTCACCGAGTTTGGAGCCTGGTACGAGGCCGAGTAAGCTGTAGGCGACCCAGTCTGCCAGATCGGTGAAAATAGATAGCATTACGTCAACTCCCGGGTACAAAAAACAATGCCCCGGTGGTCGGAACACCCTGCAAAGTATACGCCCTGTAACCCATCCATTCTATCTTCAGCCCGCCCGTGCGCTTCACTTGCCCGCCAGGGCGGGAACGCGTCCCGGTGGCAGGGCAAGCAGTACCGCCGTGCCGGGGTCGTGCCAGAAGCAGGTGCATTGTGCGAGTTACTGCACCCCGGCTCCCGCCAGTATCGACTGCGGAATCCCGCTCTCATCGCTAATGATGTGGTTGTTGTCATACATCAGGTTGACGGGATAGGAGATGCCGTTCTCGGTGAACGGGCAGATGCTGAAGAAGGTGAGATCGTCGAAATAGTTCTGCTGGTACAGGATATCGCCGTAGGTCTGGCAGCCACCGGTCTCCTTGCCATAGGGGATGCCGTTGATACTGGCATAGGTTGGATAGGGCAGGGGGTCGCCACTTTTCGATGCCGGACCGAAATCCACCACGCCCACTGGGTTGTTATAGGAGGCGTTGTTCCTGAGCACGATATAGCGGCTGCCGCCATCGGTATAGAAGATATTGCCTCCGGCCGCGCTGCGTTTATTGTGCGCCACATTGCCCTCTATCAGCAGCGCGTCCTCCATCGATGTGCCCTGTTGGCCGGTGGTGTAGATCGCGCCGCCGTCCCACACCTGCCCGAGGAAGTTCTCAATGCGATTGTTCAGGATGCGGTTGCCGCTGTTCTGCGTGGGGGTGGTGTAGACACCCCACTGCCCGCGCTCCGCGCCCGGCAGGCCGGGGAACATGCCCGGGTCCAGCAGCCCCCAGCCCCAGCCCATGGCGATACCCGTCCAGGGCACATCGGCAATGGTGTTGTTGCGGATCAGCGTGTCGCTGGTGAAGCCGACATAGATGCCGGCGGCGTCGACGAATTCACGGCCCACACCCTCGATGCTGTTCTGCTCGATGACATTGCCACGGGTGAACTGCGCGGCCAGCTGCGGGTGGCTGTCGATGGCGCTGACGCCACCGAGCTGGATGGCGGCGGAGGAGATGTCGGTGAAGACATTGCCGTACACCGTGTTGTACTGGCTGCCGGTATCGAAATCGAGGCCCACTGCGCCCAGGTGCTGGAAGCGGTTGCCACTGAAGGTGATATGGTGGGCGTAGCGCATGCGGATATTGCCCGGTGTGCGGGTGACATCCCGGGCATGCCCGATCACGTTGGGCGCGTGTCCCGGTCCCGTCAGGTGAAAGCCGCTCTGGTCGCTGACATAGCCATTACTGCCGCTGGGAGCCAGCCAGGTGGCATAGCTGAAGGTCAGGCCCTCGAAGGTAATGTACGCCAGCGCTTCATTTTCATCACCGGCGCCGTCGACCAGCGTTTCGAGCACCGGCAGTTGCACGTCGGCCGAGTGGATGTCCTCCCCGTCCAGCGGGATGTAGTAGAGGAAGCCCTCGTCACTGTCCAGATACCATTCGCCCGCCTCATCGAGGAACTGGTAGGCATTCTCAAAGCGCGTCACCTCCCACAAGCTCCACAGCCCCGGTTGCCCGGTGGATGCCTCCAGGAAGACGTTGGCGTTGCTCCATGCCGGCTCCTGCAGCGTGATAAGACCGGTGTGGCCGCCGGCTGGCAGCGTCGGGAAGGGCAGGAATGTCGGCGGCGTGGTGTGGGTGGGATACGGCACCACCGATTGCAGCGGCACCGTCATCATTTTCCACTGTGTGATCAGCACCGCTTCGATGCGGTCGACATTGGTCCAGGATGCGGGGTCACCCCAACGCGATGGATTCAGGTCGGTGGGGATGAACTCGATACCCTCGGGCTGCGGGACGCCGTCGGCGTAATAGAACGCGGGCCGGAACCCGGAGGGGTAGGGCGTTGTCTGCGCGCGGGTGGCGCGGCGACCGTTCACGTACAACTGCCGGGTGTGCTGCACCCGGACCGGCGCCCGGTAGATACCCAGCGTCTGGTCGTGCAGCGTCCAGCCCTCGACGCTGGTGCCGCCGGAGAGTTCAACCTCTGCACCCGCGGCGGCGCGGTACACCACCGGCCTGCCGGCACAGCCGCTGTCGCGCGCATCCAGCGCCAGTGGCTCGTCCAGCGTGTACAGGCCGCCTTCGATGTTGATCGCAACGCCCTGGCAGCGCTGCGCCAGTGTGAGGGCGCGCACGGCATCCCGCGCGCGGACGAGGGTCGCAAACGGCGACTCGACACTGCCGGAGGCGCTGTCATCGCCCGTGCTGGAGACCCAGAACACGATGGCGTCGTCGCCGGAGTCGTTGGAATCACTGCAGCCGAGCAGCAGTGCAGCGGCCAGTAGCGGTGTGATCAGGGTGGTGGCAAGGCGCGGGGCACGCGCGTAGCGAGGTGGCAGCATGGTGAGGTGTCGTCATCCGGGTTGAGGTGCCGGCAGTTTACCCGATTCCGCCGCGCGGCGAACAGCACCGTGCGCGCGGTTTCCCGTCCCGGCGCCCCTCGCTGTCGTTTCTGTAGACTGACTGCTGCTATTGCGCAGGTCCCACCCAGACCTGCTGCACATTGACGAAGCCGAGAATGCCATGCGGGCCCAGCTCGCGCCCATAGCCGGAGCGTTTAACGCCGCCACTGGGCAGGCGCGGGTCGGTCTTGACGATGCCGTTGATGGCGACCTGGCCCGCCTCTATGTCGGCGCTCATGGCGACAGCGCGCGCGGTATCGGCCGACCAGATGGATGCCGCCAGGCCGTAGGGGGTATCGTTGGCCATTGTCATGGCGTGCTCCACCGAGTCGGCCTTGATCACCACCGCCACCGGGCCGAAGGTCTCTTCGCAGTACGCTGTCATACCGGGGCTGACCCCGGTCAGCAATGTCACCGGGTAGAAATAGCCCGGCCCGTCGGGCAACTCCCCGCCCAGCAGGCAGTCGGCGCCCTCGGCAATGGTCATGCTGACCTGGCGGTGCAGGTTGTCGCGCAGGTCGCTGCGCGCAATCGGGCCGACCTGGGTGGTCTCCTCGGCCGGGTCACCCATCTGCAGTGTCGCCAGTCGCTGCCGGAATTTGTCGACGAAGCGTTCATACACCGGCGCCTCGACAATAATCCGCTTGGCGGCGATACAGGATTGCCCGGCGTTGATAATACGGGACACCGCCAGCACCTGCGCGGCGGCGTCGAGATCGGCATCGGCGAGCACCAGGCAGGGGTCGGAACCGCCCAGCTCCAGCACGGCGGGTTTGATGGCGGCGGCGGCCAGCGACGCCACCGCACTGCCGGCCGCGCTGGAGCCGGTGAGTGACACCGCCTGTACGGCATCGTTGTCAATCAATTGCGCGACCTGCCCGTTGTCCAGCCGCAGGTTCTGCAGTAGACCGGGCGGCGCGCCCGCAGCGATGAACAACTCCGCGATGGCCTCGGCACAGGCGGGGACGTGCGGGTCGTGCTTCATCAGGCAGGTGTTGCCCGCCATCAGCGCCGGTGCGCAGTAGCGAAACGCCAGCCAGAACGGCGCGTTCCACGGCAGCACGCCGAGTATTGCGCCCAGCGGCAGGTGCTGCACATAGCTGTGGCTGGCATCGGAGGGCAGGGTCTGCGCGGCGAGATACGCCTCGGCGTGGGCGGCGTAGTGCAGGGCGCAGGACGCCGCTTTCTGCACCTCGGCGCGGGCCTCGACAATGGGTTTGCCCATCTCCACTGTCATCAGGCGCGCCAGCCGCTCCTCGTCGTCGCGCATCCGCTGTGCGACGGCGGTGAGCAGCGCGGCGCGCTCGGCAAAGCCTGTCTTGCGCCACTGCCTGAAGGCCGCGAGTGACGCGTTGACCATGGCGTCGACCTCGGCCTCCGTATGCAGCGGGTGGGCGTGCAACGGCTCGCCCGTGGTCGGGTTGGTGGCGATAAACATAGCGGGCTCCCTACGCCTTCTGGCTTGTTGCGGCGGTTTTCTGGTTCGCTTTCACCAGCACCGGCTTGGCGCCGCCACTGTCCTTGCTGTCGCGGGTATCGGGCTTGACCGTGAAGTCCTGCTGTACATCGTCAAAGAAGGAGCCGCAGCTGTCCTCGGTGATGTAGAAGGTGTCCGATATGCCGCAGGACTTGTCGCCGTCGATACCCCACATCCACGGGATCACATGGAAGGTCATACCGGGCCGCAGGATCTCCGAGCTGCCCTGGAACAGGCTCAGGATGTAACCCTCGTCCCAGGCCGGCGGGAAGGCGATGCCGATGGAGTAACCGGAGCGGGTGATCAGGCGCGCATCGACATCGTTCTCGCGGATGATATTGCGCATCAGCTTGTCCGCATCCGACACCGTCAACCCCGGCCGGAACTCCTTGCGCGCGGTATCCAGTGCCTGCTTCATCAGCTCCTGCGATTTGTACATGCTGTCGGAGAGTTCACCGCAGACCACGGTGCGCATCATCGCCGTGTGGTAGCGCCGGAAACAGCCGGCGATCTCCAGAAATACATGTTCGCCGGGCTGTACCGTCCTGCCCTCCCAGGTGGCGTGCCCGATCATGCTGCGCGGGCCGGAGGTGACGTAGGGCATCACCGCGGGTGTCTCGCCGCCGGCGGAGAACATGGCGTGGCAGATGGCCGCGCCGATCTCGTTCTCAGTGACGCCGGGCCTGGCTGCCTCGATCCCCGCCTGCATGCCGGCTTTGGTGGCGACGGCGGCCTTTTTCATCACGTCCAGCTCCACCGCGGATTTGATGATGCGGCCCTCCTCGACAATGCCGAAGCAGTCCATCAGGCGGCTCTTGGTGAAGGAGGTGTGGAAGAAATCCTGGTGGTAGGCGGTGAAGTAGTAGGAGTTTCTCTCGTAGCCGATGGTCTTGCCGGCCAGCCCGAACTCCACCAGCGAGGTCACCAGCATCTGTATCGCGTCGCCGGTATCGGGGTAGGGGCGGGTGACACTGACCCAGGTCCTGGCGATGACATTGGATTCCTCCAGTTTGCGCGTCACCATCCACGGCTCGCCCTCCAGCGGCACCACCAGCGCCTGGAAAAAACTGTAGCCTGTGGTCTGGTAATCCGTCAGGTACATGATGTTCTCGGCATCCGAGATGATCACCGCGTCCAGCAGGCGCTCCTGCATGCGTTTGCGCAGGTCGCCGATACGGCGCTGGTACTCGGTGAAAGGGAATGTCATATCGTCGCGTTCAAGCATGGCTCAGGCCTCCAGTTGGCGTTTCACAGCGGCGCCGAGAATGGCGAGCCCCTGGTGCAGGTCATCATCGGGAATGGTCAGTGGTGGTATCAGCTTCATCACGGCGCCGCCGACGCCACAGGGGCCGAACAGCATGCCGTTCTCGAAGCAGTCGTTGGCAATCGCCTTGGCGAGGTCGCCGCTGCCGACGTCCAGCGCCTGCATCATGCCCTTGCCCCTGACGCTGAAGCCTTCATCGCTGTACTGCGCGGCAATGCCCGCGAGGAAGTCCGCCATGATCTGTCCCTTGCGCCGCGTGTCCGCCATCAATGCGTCGTCCTCGAAATAGCGCAGCGCTTCGCGGCCCGCGACAAAGGAGAGGTTCTGGCCGCGAAAGGTGCCGGTGTGTTCACCCGGCTGCCAGTGCTTGTCGTGCTCGGGCTTGACCAGGTTCATCGCCATCGGCGTGCCGATACCGCCGATGCCCTTGGCCAGTGTGATGATGTCCGGATCGATACCGCAGTCCTCGAAGCTGAAATAGCTGCCGGTGCGGCCGCAACCGGACTGGATGTCATCCACAATCAGCAGTGCGCCGATGTCGTGCGCCAGCTGTTGTAGGGCTTGCAGCCACGCTTTGCTGGCGAGGTTCACGCCGCCCTCCGCCTGCAGTACCTCGACGATGAAGGCCGCGGGCTTCTCGACACCGCTGGAGCTGTTCTGGTACAGGGCGCGCAGGGTGTGCAGGCTGTCGATGCCGCCGCCGTCATGCGTTTCAAACGGCCAGTGTGTGACCATGCCCAGCGGTGTTCCCGCCGCGTTGCGGAAGTACTCATTGGCGGTGCAGGCGAGGGCGCCGAGCGTCATACCGTGAAAGCCCTGGCTGAACGCGACCACCTCGCTGCGGCCGGTGACACGCCGGGCCAGTTTCAGGGCCGCCTCCACCGCATTGGTGCCGGTGGGCCCCATGAACTGCAGCTTGTAGTCCATGCCCCGGGGTTCGAGGATTGTCTGCACAAACGCCTTGATGAACTCGCGCTTGGGCGGCGTCATCATATCGAGTGTGTGCAGCACACCGCCGCTCTGCAGGTAGCTGATCACCGCCTCGATCAGTCGGGGGTTGTTGTGGCCGAAGTTGAGGACGCCGGCGCCGGCGTAGAAGTCGATATACTCCTTGCCCTCTTCATCCGTCTGGCGCGCGTTGTCGCCTTTCTCGAATACCGCCGGATAGACACGGCTGTAAGCGCGGATATCGGATTCGTAGGATTCAAACCAGTTCATATTAACTCCCAGGGTGCGTTGGTGCGAAATGCCCGGCGAGGCCGGGCTCAGAGATGGGTTCACCGGCTGCGTCCACAGGCAGGCCGGCGAGGCGTGAAAAGACGCGGATCACGGCTGCCAGGATGCGGTCGTTGAAGCGGTAGTCGGGGCTGTGGCAGGGGGCGCTGTAACCGGTCTGGTCGGCTGTCGACTCAGCCATGCCCACCAGCGCGAAGGCGCCCGGTATTGCGTCCAGGTAGTAGGAGAAGTCCTCCGACGCCATGATGGGCAGGCGCAGTGTGCTGTCGGCACAGGTATCGCCCAACTCCGCCTGCAGTGCGGCCCGGTAACTGCGCGCGGCATCGGGGTGGTTGACGGTGGCCTCGTAGCGGGGCCGGGTTTCGGTTTCAACACTGACGCCGTATGCCGCCGCCGTGTGCTGGCTGATCTCGACGATCAGCGTGTTCACTGTCGCGCGCAGGGCGGGGTCTGACACCCGGATGCTGCCCTCCAGCCGGACGCTGCCGGGAATCACGGTAACGGCGGCATCCGCAACAATGGAGGTCACGCTGACCACGGCCGCGGCCTGGGGCGGCAGGCGGCGGCTGACGATCTGTTGCAGGTTCAGGGTGATCGCGGAGGCGGCCAGCACCGGGTCGGCACAGATCTCCGGTTGCGAGGCGTGGCCGCCGACACCCGTAATGGTCATATGAAACGTGCCATTGCCCGACATCACCGCGCCGTCGGGGCACAGCGCCACGCCGGCGGGGAGGGCCGGCCAGTTGTGCCAGCCGTAGATGACATCCACCCCGGCCAGCGCGCCGTCGGCAATCATTTCCCTCGCGCCGTGGCCGCCTTCCTCGGCGGGCTGGAACAGCAGGGTGACGGGGTGTTGCAGCAGGGCCTCGTGCTGTTTCAGCCACGCCGCCAGCCCCAGCAGGGCCGCCATATGGCCATCGTGGCCGCAGGCGTGCATGACGCCACTGTGGGAGGAGCAATACTCGACGGCGGCGTTCTCGGTGATGGGCAGCGCATCCATATCGGCGCGAAACGCGATGTGCTGGCCTGCCGCTGTGGCGGCCAGTGTGGCCACCGTGCCGTGCTCGGCACACACCCGCCACTGGATACCCAGCGCCGTCAGTCGCTCGCGAATACGGGCAGCGGTGTTGTGTTCCTGCCACGTGAGTTCCGGGTGGCGGTGAAACCAGTGGCGGGCCTGGATGCTCTCAGTGATGACGGTGTCCCAGCTCACCCGGCCACGACTCGCGGCGTAACGGTGTGGAGACTGAAAACAGTGATAAGCATGTCGGGCGCGCCTCTGTTGCATCCTGTCGGCCGACCATCCTGCGCAACGTGGAGCAGGATGACGGTTTACAGTATGCAAGGAGCAAATAGCGTGCCGACTTCTGGAGACGTGTTTTAAGGCAAAAACCCGCTAGTTTTCACTGCGTTTGTGCCAGATTAGTGCGTGAGGAAAATTTTGGGGCGCGGTGGCGCACTGTTATGACGCTTTTCTCGGGTGCGGCAAGCCGCCCCGCACGCTCTCCGCAGTGGGTGCAACTCAGTTGGGAAAAAGCTGGAAGGACGGGTCGTTCTTGTCGCGGCGTGACTCATCGTTGATGTAGCCCCGGTTCAGGTCGTGCAGTGTCTGCATGTCGAGAATATGCTCGCGGTGATCAATGGCCCACTTCCCGTTGCGGTAGGACCAGCGGTCGAGATAGCGGCCCTTGCCGATGATTTCCTGTTGCTCGCCGTGGCGGTCCGGGTTTGTCCACAGCACGATGGTGACATACGTCTCGCTGCGTGCGGTGGTACCGTCCACCTCGATGAGCGAGTTGGCAATCTGGTGGGAGTGGCGCTCCATCTGGGCATGTTCCTTCCACACCCAGTCGATGAAGCCGTGCCCCGTGCCCTTGTACATATCGTGGTACAGCGCGGTGCCATCCTTATGCCAGACCGAGTAGGCCATGTTTTTGTCCATTCGGTCGAGCCCGCGGCAGTAGCGGCACAGGGCATCCTGGATGGCATTCCTGGCGAGCAATTCGGTGAGTGCTTGATCAGACATACTGTGTTCTCTTATTGGTTTTCTATTAGGACTGCTGCCGCTGCTTGCGGTGGCTAATGCGCTACCAGCCCATGCCTGGCTGCAAAACTATCGCTTGCAGGATCAGGATTCCACACATATTCCGACCAAAGTGCAATTTCTTCCGCTTTTGCCGTACCCCAGATGTGCTGGATCAGTGCCAGCGCCATATCGATGCCGGCGGACACCCCGGCGGAGGTGAACAGGTTGCCATCCTGCACCCAGCGCGCCTTGGCCTGCCACTGGGTGTTGGGCCCCTGGCTACAGACCCACGCGTACGCCAGCTTGTTGGTGGTGGCCTTCCTGCCGTCCAGCACGCCAGCGCGCGCCAGCAGCGCAGCACCGGTACAGACGGAGGCGGTATAGCGGGCGCGGGATGCGGAGCGCGCGATCCAGTCGATACAGGCCGGGTTATCAACCTCACGGCGCGTGCCGATGCCGCCGGGCACCAGCACGATGTCGTAGTCGTCACTGTCGGCAAAACTGCGTTCACTGCAGGCCGCCGGCCCCTGCGCCGAGCGCACCGGGCCGGTGGATTCCGCGACGAGGCTGATATCGAGTTCGCCGCCGAGGTGGCCGAGCATCTCCAGTGGACCGAATACATCCAGCAGTTCGAAACCTTCAAAGAGCAGGACTGCGAGTTTCATTTCCCATTACGCCTTGTTGACAGCTTACAGCGAAGATATCGCTATTTGCGGACAATAAAAAGCCCGCGCGAGGCGGGCTTTCGAGTGGGGTATCGCTTACGCTCGCTTGCGTCGGGTAAACCCGAGGCCGAGCAGGCCCAGACTGAAGAGCGTGAAGGTCGCGGGGACAGGGACGGGCGTCGGGCCAGTGGGTGGTGGTGTGCCCAGACCCAGGAATTCGCCGGAGCTGGAGTAGAGTTCCACACCCGGCGCGACCTCCTGGTTGAAGGTCGCCGTGTGCTCAAAATCCATCGTGTAGCGGGTCAAACCGTCCTCGGGCCCGGCGGTGTCGAAGGCGAGATAAATATTGGTGTAGGTGAAGAGGTCGAACTGCTCGGCATTGGTCAGCAGTTTGATGCTGCCGAAGACCGACTCTGAGACGTACTCGTAAAAAGAGTCAACGTTCGGGAAGTCTTCCGCCGGGATGGTATACACGCCCTGCGCGAACTCATTCACCAGCGCTGCTGGCGCCGGGTTGCAGTTGAGCGGGTCCTGTCCCCAGCAGGGATCATTGGCGATACCCAGAAAATTTTCGCCGGTCGCCACGCCCGGCTGATGCACCACGAGGCCGACGTTGTAGACAAAGGTAGCGGGTTGATTGCCCGGCGCATAGAAGCCAAGGTCACCAAAAATATCGCCCTCGATGCCGAACCCGAAATCCCAGAAAGTGCCAGCACCATTGCGAATATCAATGCGCTCACCAAAGCCTCCAAATGCCTGCAGGCCGACCGGCGCATTCAGCGTCTCGGCCACGTACATCTTGACGGTGCCGTCGGACAGGTTCACTTCAGACCGGGACGTCCCCGTTACGCTCTGCGATACCGCTTTGGTCGTCGGCCCATTGGCCTGGTACCCATCGATCAATTCACCGCTGCCGACGCGCAGGGCAGGGCGGACGTAGTAGGAGGGGCCAGTGAGGGGGGCGGCGGTGGCGGCAACCGAGGCAAAACCACCGATACCAATAAAGACTGCTGCTGCTAGTTTCATTCGTTCCATGATGACATCGTCCTATTCCATTAGTGAGGCCAAGCGCGAGAAACATGCATCTTATGAGCCAAAAATGAAAAATCCAAATCAATTCAAATGCTTCCAAAAAAGCGATTGGGCGCTGCTCGTAAAAATATGGGGCGACTGTAAAGAAAGCGGACGCGCTGCCTCCCGGTGACAGGCGTAGCGGCGGCTGGCAGAGATAATCTTTCGGTTATTAGGCGCCCGTATTTTCTAATTTTTTGGAAATAAGCGGCCGGGTTCTGCGGGCTTCTGGTGGGTGTGGTTTGGTGGGACACGCGGTGACACGTCCACCAGATGGCAGCGTGCACAGCGATGCCGTACAGGTCAGGACATAACGGAAAAGGCGTTCCGCTACCTGGTATTACCCGGGCTAGTCCGGTAGCTGGTATGAAACATTGCCGTCACTGATCTTGATGTACTCACGCTGCTCCAGTTCTTTTACGATTGCACAGAGCTTCGGCTCTGGCAGTTTCTCTGTGAACAGCGAGTTGATTGTATTTGAGAGCGTCTTGACCTTGCGGGGCCTGGATTGTCCCCGTCCCGCGAGGTTCTTCACGATGGCTTCAAGCTTGTCCTCGGTTGAGGTGGCGGTGGACATTCTCACGACGGGAATTTCAGCCAGATCACGCTCTCGCTGGATTTTAATCCCCCGTGTTTTGAGGTGTTTGATGAGTGTATCGAAACCGGTGTCGCGGGAAATAATGTGGAAGTAGGCGTCTGCCTCCTTCGCGGCCAGCTCACCTATATAAAACGCGATATGGAAGTCCAGGGCGTTTTTTCCGCTGCCGGCAATCTTGATGTACTGCGCCGCATCACCAAGGGTTTGCATTGCCATAGCCAAGTCTAAAGGTACTTTGGCCTGGTTTGCACCTACGAAAACAATCACCTTGAAAGGGTGCTGTCGCAGTATCCCCAGGTTACTGGGTTGGACGTTTTCGAAGTCTATCAGTACGTAGTTTGTTGCCACACGAACTCTCCCTGTTAGAGGTGGCCCCGGTTATTTGAACAGTCCAACCCATTCCATAAGTGGATGCCTGCCCTGGGTTTAAGCTGCCATGGGTAGTGGCAGCGCTTCAAAGTAAAACTGATCCGGGGTTTGCCGGTCAAGACTGCTGTGTGGCCGGCGGCTGTTGTAGAACCGGAAGTAGCGATCCAGGCCGGCCTTGGCAGCCGAGACGGTGTCGTAGGCATGCAGGTACACTTCCTCGTACTTCACTGATCGCCAGAGCCGCTCTACAAACACGTTGTCTCGCCAGGCGCCCTTGCCATCCATGCTGATCTGGATGTCGTTATCCTTCAGCAGGCCCGTGAAAGCCTGACTGGTGAACTGGCTGCCCTGGTCA
>JAGRIE010000119.1 GCA_020443425.1 Halioglobus sp. | reverse complement strand
TTGCTCTTATAGGCATACGTGGCCTGCAGATTGAGTGGTTGAAGTACAGCTGAGGTTGCCATAACCCTATCTGTCCTGCACCCAACATTTGCTCCCAGGCGGCCACTGTGTGGCCAAGAGGAATTTCCGGGTGTCTGCCGGACGGTTCCAGGCCAAACCTGCCACGCCATGCCGATGGTGACGTGCTATGCTGCGGCCTTCCAACTTCTGGATTTAGGACCGTGGCAGAAATACAGTTAGATGAATCCCTCAATGTCTTTGGCGAGCCTTTGTCACCTTGCAGTGAAGACCCGGTGACCGGCTTCTTTCGTGACGGTTGCTGCAATACCAATGATCAGGATGTGGGTTCCCACACGGTATGTATCCAGGTTACCGAGGAATTCCTGCAATACTCACGCTTTGTGGGAAATGATCTGAGCACGCCAGTGCCGGAGTTCGGCTTCCCCGGACTTAAGCCCGGAGATCGGTGGTGTCTATGTGCTCCGCGTTGGCTGGAAGCCTACGACCGAAACATGGCACCGAAAGTATTTCTCACCCGTACCCACAGGCGTGCCCTGGAGGTGATCCCTTTGAATGTGCTGCGGCAATATGCGGCTGACCTCAATTGATTGTAAGTAGACGCTGGGAGCCATGCTTGGGATT
>JAGRIE010000118.1 GCA_020443425.1 Halioglobus sp. | reverse complement strand
GGTTGGCAAGCCGTTATCGTATCAGCGGTTATTACCCTACCTTTAGGTTTAACATCGACCAAGGAATACGCTGAGCTTGAGTGGCCAATCGATATTTTGATTGCCTTGGTATGGATCTCTTATGCCATTGTTTTCTTCGGTACGCTCATCAAACGTAAAACCTCACATATTTATGTGGCTAACTGGTTCTTTGCAGCCTTTATTATTACGATTGCATTACTGCATATCGTAAACAGCATGGCGATTCCTGTTAGCGCATTTAAGTCTTACTCGTTATTTGGCGGTGCGACTGATGCGATGGTGCAGTGGTGGTACGGACATAACGCGGTAGGTTTTTATCTAACGGCAGCTTTCTTAGGAATGATGTATTACTTCGTTCCAGTACAGATTGGTCGTCCTATTTATTCTTACCGTTTGTCTATCGTTCACTTTTGGGCACTTATTGCGTCATATATGTGGGCTGGTGGTCACCATTTGCATTATTCAGCGCTTCCAGATTGGACGCAGTCTCTAGCAATGGTATTCTCAATCATCCTGTTTGCGCCATCTTGGGGTGGTATGATTAACGGCGTGCTAACACTATCAGGTAGTTGGGATAAGTTACGTACCGATCCGATCATTCGCTTTATGATTGTGGCATTGTC
>JAGRIE010000117.1 GCA_020443425.1 Halioglobus sp. | reverse complement strand
TTACGTCCGCTCGAACGGAAACGCCAGCACCTCCGCCAATGACTCATTGCCCGCCGCCAGCATCGCCAGCCGGTCGAAGCCGAGCGCCACGCCGGCGCAATCCGGCAGACCGGCGGCCAGTGCCGCCAACAAATGTTCGTCGACCGGCATTTCCGGTTGTCCCCGCGCCCGCCGCACCGCGTTCTCCTCCTCGAAGCGGCGGCGCTGTTCGACCGCATCGCCCAATTCGTGAAAGCCGTTGGCCAGCTCGATACCGTTTAAATACAACTCGAAGCGTTCGCCGACCGGCGGATCGCCCGGCCGCAACCGCGCCAGCGCCGCCTGCGAGGCCGGATAGTCGTACAAAAAGGTGAGCCGTCCCGCGCCCAGACGCGGCTCGATGCGGTGAGTCAGCAGCAAATCCAGCCAGGGATCGGTTTCATCCGCCGGCATCCCCGGCGGGATGGGTACCCCGAACCGCTCCGCGCAAACCACCAGTTCCGTTACGGTGGCCCGGTGCGGGTCCAGGTCCAGATGACGTTGGAAGGCCGCGCGATAGCTCAAGCGCTCCGGTTCCGCCAGCGACACGCGCCCAGCCAACAATCCGGTCGCCAAATCGGTCACTTCATCCATCAGTCGGCGATGATCGAAGCCGACCCGATACCA
>JAGRIE010000116.1 GCA_020443425.1 Halioglobus sp. | reverse complement strand
TATTCTGAGCCCGGCCATGCGCCGGCTGCCAAAAAAAGAACAGCACGATATCAAGGTCAAGCAGGGGCGCGCCCTGTTCGGGGTCGAGCTGAAAATCGTCGATGCCAGTGGCCAGCGCCTGCCGCATGACGGCAAAGCCTTTGGTGAACTGCTGGTGCGCGGCCCGACCATCACCAGTGGCTATTACAACGACCCGCAAGCCAACGAGAACGCCTTCGACGCGGAGGGCTGGTTTCGGACCGGTGATGTGTCAACCATCGACGAACACGGCTTTCTGCAGATCGTGGATCGCACCAAGGATGTGATCAAATCCGGCGGCGAGTGGATCAGTTCCATCGATCTGGAAAACGCCGCCATGGGCCATCCCGGTGTCGCCGAGGCTGCTGTTATTGGTGTTCCGCATCCCAAGTGGGGCGAGCGTCCTTTGCTGGTGGTTATGCGCACCTCACCCCAGGCCGTTAATGCGGAGCAATTGCACGACTATCTCAGCGACAAAGTCGCCAGATGGTGGCTGCCAGACGCGATAGAATTCGTTGAGGAACTGCCGCACACTGCCACCGGCAAACTGCTGAAAACCGAGCTGCGCAAGCGCTATAAGAATTACCAGCTGCCGACGATTGCGGATTGAAACCGTTCAGGACTCTG
>JAGRIE010000115.1 GCA_020443425.1 Halioglobus sp. | reverse complement strand
ATGGACGCCTGGCGTCAGCGCGAGCCGAGCCACCTGTACGACCACCGTGAGATCCGCCAGCGCCACGACCAGCTCCGCACCGCCATCGACGCGGGCGACGTACACGGCGTGCTCTACGCCCTGAACGAGGGTATCCACGGCAACATGGGGGGCATCGGTCGCGCCACCCTCTACGCGCAGGCCAAGTCGGGCACCAAGGCCCTGGTCGACGACTACGTCAACGTCATCGTCGAGGCCCTGCGCTGCGTCGCCGCCGCGAGCCCGCGCGAGATCCCGCTGGTCGAGAAGGTCGACTTCTTTCGACGGGCCAGCCACTGCTACGGGCGCTCCGCGCTGATGCTCAGCGGGGGCGGCGGCGTCATCTACTTCCATCACGGCGTGGTGCAGACCCTCGTCCACGAGCGCCTGTTGCCCAACGTCCTCTCGGGCGCGAGCGCGGGCTCGTGGCTGTGCGCGCAGATCGGCACGCGCACCGACGAGGAGCTCGAGCGAGGGCACTTCGAGGACTTCCGCTACGACCTGCCGACGCACCTGAGCCCGTTCCGCGTGCTGGCCGGCCTCGAGAAGGAGGTCACGCCCCAGGTGGTCAAGCAGATGGCCATCGACAGCTTCTGCAACGACATGACGTTCCAAGAGGCCTACGAG
>JAGRIE010000114.1 GCA_020443425.1 Halioglobus sp. | reverse complement strand
GCATGTACAAGCTGTGGCAGCAGCGGCTCAATGCTCCGCCCGCGCCTGACTTGTTGTCACGCCTGATCCACTCCGAGGAAATGCCCGAGATGGATCCGATGGAATTTTCGGCCAACATGTCGCTGCTGATCGTCGGCGCCGTGGATACGACCCGCAACACCATGTCGGGCATTGCCGAAGGCTTCCATCGGTTTCCCAAGGAACGCGCCAAGCTGGAAGCCGATCCTTCGCTGATCCCGAACGCGGTTCAGGAATGCATCCGTTTCGTGACGCCCGTGGCCCACATGCGTCGAACGGCGCAGGAGGACTACGAGCTGGACGGCCAGACCATCAAGAAGGGCGACAAGGTCATCCTGTGGTACAAGTCCGCCAATCGCGACGAGACCGTGTTTGACGATCCCTACGCGCTCAAGGTCGATCGCGAGAATGCTCGCCGTCATGTTGCCTTCGGCTACGGCGTCCACCGCTGCGTCGGCGCGCGGCTGGCCGAATTGCAGTTGCGCACGCTGATCGAGGAGATGATCCGGCTCGACATTCGGCCGCGCGTGACCGGCAAGGTCGAGCGGCTCGAGAACGTCTTCATCAACGGCTTCAGCAAGGTCGAGGTGACGCTCGATCCGGCCTGATGCGGGCTATTTCCCGGTAA
>JAGRIE010000113.1 GCA_020443425.1 Halioglobus sp. | reverse complement strand
GCATGTGCGACGGACTCTCCATGGCCGGCGCCTTTGCCATGGGTGCGGAAGGAGTGCAGATGGGTACCCGTATGCTCAGTAGTTCTGACTCGCCAGTGCACAACAACTGGAAGCAGGCGGTAATTGCCGCGAAGGAAACGGATACGGTGTTTCTCAACCAACAATCGCGTCCCGCCCTGTGTGCACTGCGCACACAGCGTACTGCAATGCTGGAACCGCTGGGTGCGTTCAACGCCATGGAACATCTGGCGGGAATACCCGAGCTCTATTTCGGCGGGGATATGGAGGCGGCGATTCCGCTGTCCGGCCAGGTGGTCGGGCGCATCGATGAAATAAAGAGCGCAGCGGATATCGTGCAGGATACTGTGAATGGATTTTACCAGGCGGTGAACGGATTGACCTCCCGCTATACACACTGAGGAGAGAGAGCATGGGGTTTGAAGTAAACGAAAAAGTGATGGTGCTGAACGCTAAACTGGAAACGTTCATGGAGAAGCATGTCTATCCCCGCGAGCATGACTGGAACGAATGGACGCTCAACCAGGACAACCTCTGGGAGACGCCGCCCTGGTTTGACGAACTGCGTGGGTTGGCCAGGGCCGAGGGCCTGTGGAACCTGTTCCTCCCCCATGAATATGAGCCCTGGA
>JAGRIE010000112.1 GCA_020443425.1 Halioglobus sp. | reverse complement strand
TATCTCTGAAGAGACGACTACAGGCGTCCATCGCTTAGTTGAAATGCTAAATAAAGGCACATTAAAAGTACCTGCTATCAACGTCAACGATGCAGTTACCAAATCTAAAAACGACAACAAATACGGCTGCCGTCATAGCTTAAATGATGCTATCAAACGTGCAACTGACATGTTCCTTGCTGGTCGTCGCGCCTTAGTTATCGGTTATGGTGATGTTGGTAAAGGTTCTACGCAGAGCTTACGTCAAGAAGGTATGATTGTACGTGTCTCAGAAGTTGATCCTATCTGTGCGATGCAGGCATGTATGGACGGCTTTGAAGTATTATCACCTTACATCAATGGTGATAACACTGGCGGCGCAGAAAACATCAACACCCGTCTGCTTGAAGACACTGACATGATTGTCACGACTACTGGTAACTACCATGTTTGTGACAGACATATGCTAGCAGCCCTGAAACCTGGTGCGGTTGTTTGTAACATCGGTCACTTTGATACTGAGATCGACACCCAATTCATGCGTGATAACTGGCGCTGGGTTGAGATTAAGCCACAAGTCCATCAAATCTTCCGCTCAGATGATGAAAATGATTACTTAATTTTGCTTGCTGAAGGTCGTTTGGTAAACTTGGGTAATGCGACTGGTCAC
>JAGRIE010000111.1 GCA_020443425.1 Halioglobus sp. | reverse complement strand
GAAGCCGACCGCGTTGTGTCCGTACCACCACTGCACCATCGCGTCGACCGCGCCCGAGTAGATCGGATACGACTCGGTCCACGAGACCGGCACGGCGAGGTTGTTGAAGATGTGCAGGACCGCGATGGTCAGGATGTAGGCGCCGAAAAACCAGTTGGCGACGAAGATGTGGCGGATCCGGCGCTTGGAGAGGCTGCCGAAGAAGACCACCGCATAGGCAACCCAGACCAGCGTGATCAGGATGTCGATCGGCCAGATCAGCTCGGCATATTCATGGCTCTGGGTCAGGCCCATCGGCAGGGTCACGGCGGCGGCCACGATGACCGCCTGCCAGCCCCAGAACGTGAAGGCGGCGAGACGATCCGAGAACAGGCGTACGTGACAGGTGCGCTGGACCACGTAGTACGAGGTCGCGAACAGGCCACTGCCGCCGAAGGCGAAGATCACCGCATTCGTGTGCAGCGGCCGCAGGCGGCCGTAACTGAGCCAGGCGATATCGAAGTTCAGCGCCGGCCTGGCGAGCTGGGCGGCGATGAACAGCCCGACCAGCATGCCTACCACACCCCATACCACGGTGGCAATCGTGAACTGGCGGACGACTTTGTCGTTATAGGTTTCCACGGTCTGCATACCATCCCCATTGTTTCTGG
>JAGRIE010000110.1 GCA_020443425.1 Halioglobus sp. | reverse complement strand
GGCGCCCATCCCGACGATATCGCCGATCTCGCGATCCAGCACATCGGCAGGCAGGCGGAAGGACGGGATGTTCGAGCGCATCAGACCGCCCGGCACCTCCAGGCCCTCGAAGATCACCACTTCATAGCCGAGCGGCAAGAGGTCATTGGCGACGGTCAGCGAAGCCGGACCGGCACCGATACAGGCCACGCGCTTGCCATTCTTCTGCGCCGGCGCCGTGGGCAGCCAAGCGGAATAGTCGTCAGCAAGATCTGCTGCAACGCGTTTGAGGCGGCAGATGGCTACCGGTTTTTCTTCGACCCTGCCGCGCCGGCAGGCCGGTTCACAGGGACGGTCACAGACACGGCCGAGAATCCCCGGGAATACATTCGACTCCCGGTTCAGCATGTAGGCTTCCGTGTACTTCCCCTGTGCTATCAGCCGGATATAGCCCGGCACATCGGTATGCGCAGGGCATGCCCACTGGCAGTCCACGACTCTGTGGAAGTAATCGGGATTTTTGGTATCGGTTGGCGGCATCTTGCCGCTGGCGGGAGGAGACGTTGTCACGTCGATTTCCGGATAGATTGTTGCCTTGATCGGCAGCGATCCGGGCCACGCCCGGGCCAAAAAGAGGCGTGATTATACATAGCCGACCCCGAAAGCAAATC
>JAGRIE010000010.1 GCA_020443425.1 Halioglobus sp. | reverse complement strand
GGGATAGGGAACCTGCTGCGCCTGCAGTGCCAGTTCGATCAGGCGCGACTGGTGGTTGCCGCGGTAGAGCACAGCGTAGTCGCCGAAGCGGGTGCGCTTGCGCAGCTTGTGGTCGAGAATCTCGGCCACCACCTGGTCGGCCTCGTGCTGCTCGTCGTTGCAGCGCAGGACGCGCAGCGGCTCGCCATAGCCCAGTTCACTCCACAGCTGCTTGTCGAAGACGTGCGGGTTGTTGGCGATCAGCGTATTTGCCGCCTTCAGGATGCGCGCGGTGGAGCGGTAGTTCTGCTCCAGCTTGACCACATTCAGGGCCGGGAAATCCTCCTGCAACTGCACCAGGTTCTCCGGCCTCGCGCCGCGCCAGGCGTAGATGGACTGGTCGTCGTCGCCGACCACGGTCAGCCCGCCGCGCATGCCGATCAGCTGCCGCACCAGCAGGTACTGGCTGGAGTTGGTGTCCTGGTACTCGTCGACCAGCAGGTAGTGGATCTGGTTCTGCCACTTTTCCAGGATCGCCGGGTGGTGTTCGAACAGAATCGTCGGCAGCAGGATCAGGTCATCAAAATCCAGCGCGTTGTACGCTTTCAGCGCGCGTTTGTAGCGCAGGTAGGCCTGGGCGCAGAGGATGTCGGCCGGGCTGGTGGCCGCAGCCAGCGCCTGTTCCGGCAGCACGCGATCATTCTTCCAGCTGGAAATGCGCTGGGCGATGGTGTTCGCCTGGTCGCCCTCGGCGCCGTGCTGCTGGATCAACAGGTCGCGGATCAGGGTGCGGGTGTCCTCGGCGTCGAAGATGGAAAAGCCGGACTTCAGCCCCAGCTCGCGGCGCTCTGCGCGGATGATTTTCAGCCCCAGCTGGTGAAAGGTGCTGACGGTCAGGCCCTCCGCGCCGCTGCGCAGCAGTTTGCCGACGCGCTCTTTCATTTCACGGGCGGCCTTGTTGGTGAATGTCACGGCCGCGACATGGCTGGCATTGATGCCGCAGGTATCCACCAGATAGGCGATCTTCTGCGTGATCACACTGGTCTTGCCGCTGCCGGCACCGGCCAGCACCAGCAGGGGGCCGTCGATGTAGCGCACCGCCTCGCGCTGGCGCGGGTTGAGTGTCGTCACGCGGTGCGCACAAGGTTTGCGACGGAACTGGCGCTGGCCACAACCCTGCCGTCGAGCATCTTCAGGAACCCGGGTGCCGCCGCATTGGGCAGTTCGATGCCGGCCTGGTTGTCCTGCTCGCTACTCATAGGTGCAGAGGTAGGCCGTCTCTTCGGCGACTTTGAGCTGGAATTTGGCATCGGCGGGCACTGTGAACTGATCGCCGGCGGCAAAGGTCTGCCACGCACTGCTGCCCGGCAGTTTCACGGTCAGTGCGCCGCTGACCACGGTCATGGTTTCCAGCTGGCTGGTGCCGAACTCGTACTCTCCCACGGCCATGACGCCTACCGTGGCGGGCAGGGTCGCAGTCTGGAAGGCGATAGAGGCGACCTTGCCGTCGAAGTACTGGTTGATCTTGAACATTGGGGCTCCTTGGTGGATGTGATCAAAAAAACGGGGGGTGATTTTCGCGTTTTTTGTCCCGAAAGTAACCACAAATTTGGCCCGGACAGGCCCTTGTGGTGCCTCCCGCCCTGGTTTTCGTCGCTGTCTGGCGGGTGAGCAGTGAAAAAAAAAGGCTGGCGCGATGCCAGCCTTTTTATCGGGTCTATCGGGCGCCGCAGCGCCCATGCCTGGTTCAGGCCTTAGCGAACACCGCCGCGGGCCATACCCTCAGGTGTGAAGTATTTGTCACCCTGCTCCACGCCGTTCTTGAACTTGCCGGGGATGGGCTTACCGCTCAGGTTGTAGATGTCCTGCAGCAGATCGTAGGAGCCGTAGGAAGAGCCGAAGCTGGACTCACGGTCATACAGGTTCGCGCCGTAGTTGTACTGTACGCGCCAGAGCTGGTCGCGGCCATCGTACATCTCGCCGGAAACTGCAGTCCAGCTATCCTCGTCAATATAGAAGGTGCGGCGGCTGTACAGGTGGCGATTGCCTTCCTTCAGGTTGGAGTCGACCACCCAGACGCGGTGTTTCTCCCAGCGGATTTTCTCCGGGTTGAGGAATTTCTCGCCCAGCAGGTCCTCGATTTTTCCCTGGAAGATCATGTCGTAGTTGGAGGCGGGGACAATCATTTCCTTCTTGCCGATCAGCGTCCAGTCAAAGCGCTCGGGTGAGCCGTTGTAGACAAAGGCGTCATCGTAGGTGGATGTTCCGGCGACACCGGGGTTGGGAGTGTCAAACGAGACCGCGGGAGCCAGTCGCACACGGCGTTGGCCGACGAGATACTGCCAGGCTTTGCGGCCCTTGCCCTCGGTGTAGTCGGCACCCGGCTCGTGGACCAGCAGGATTTCACCGGCGCGGCGGGCGGGTGCCTCATAGTTGATACGCAGCTTGGTGAAGGGGGTCTCGCCGACGACCTTGTCGCGATTTTCCTCCTGGTACATGGGGAACACCGAGACGGAGGAACTGGTGGTCGACAGCACCGGGTTGCCATTGGAGCCGACATAGTAGACATCCGATTCCAGCGTGGTGTCTTCGCCGTAGCGGATCATGTGGTTCCACATCACTTCCAGGCCGGATTGCGGGATCGGGAAAGGCACCCCTGGCAGGTTGCCATCAATTTTCTGCCCGTCCGCCACCAGCGTGGCGTCAGTGGCGTTCTTGAATGAGTTGGTGTAATACCACTGCGGGCGGATAGTGCCACGGTGTGTGGGATAGACGTGAATCTTGAATCCCTCGTCACCGAATTTTTCGAACAGGGCCTGTGTACCGACGGTCAAAAGATCGGCGTATTCCTTCCAATTGCTGCCATCGATCGTATACAGCGGCTTCTCGTCGGCGTAGGGATTGACATAGTTATCCGAGCCGGGGACGAAGTCTGGTGGTGTCGGTGTGCCCTCGGGGTTCCAGGGCGGGATGCTGCCGTCGGCATTGCCGGCTTTTTCCGCGCCGACGGGCGTCAGGTCTTTGCCCAGACGCGCGGCTTCCTCGGGACTAACTGCCGCCAGTGCGGTGCTGGTGGCAATGGATGACAGGCAGAGTACTGCCAGTGCTGATTTCATGGTCATTATGTCGGCTCCAATTTAGCTATTATATATGGCTAGGCGAAGAGTAGATCAGTCAGCGACAAATATCTACCGCTCTTTGCCGCCGGCTGGTAAAAGGGAGCGCGCCTGAACGGGGAGTTCAGGCGACCTTGGCAGCGCTGCTCTCGGGGTCGAAGGTAATGTGCATTTCCTTCATGGCATTGACGAAAAATGAGCGGACAAACTTCGCCTCACCTTTCAGCCGCGGGTTGCGCAGGCGCGGGATCAGTTCCTCGAACATGATGTTCAGCTCCAGGCGGGCGAGGTGGGAGCCGATGCAGAAGTGCTGCCCGATCCCGAACGAGCGCAACTGGTTGTAGAGGTCTGGCATGCGCTCGGCGCGGGTCACATCGAACGCCATCGCATCCTCGCCGAACACGTTTTCATCGTGGTTGGCCGCGTGATAGTGCAGCACGACCTTGTCACCCCGCTTGATGAGCTGGCCACCCAGTTCGACATCTTCCATGGCGGTGCGGCGCATGGAGATAAACGCCGTGTTGTAGCGCAGGATCTCCTCGCAGGCATTGCCAATCTTGTCCGGGTTGTCCACCAGGTACTGCAGTTGGTCGGGGTGCTCCATCAGCAGCCGCATGCCCTGGGCGATCACGGTGCGGGTGGATTCATTGCCGCCCACCAGAATGAGGATGAACATCCAGCCGAACATGTCCTCGCCAATCGGGGCGCCCTCGAGGTCACCGTCCAGCAGTGCCCCGGTGATATTGTCCATCGGGGTCTGGCGGTGCTGTGCCGCCAGCTTCAACGCGTATTCGATTACATGCAGGGATGCCAGTTGGCCCTCGCCCTCGGAGATGGCCATGTCGGGGTCATCGGCGAAGATCATGGTATTGGTCCAGTCGAAGAACTGTTTGCGGTCTTCGAGTGGCACGCCCAGCAGTTCAAGGATGGCGATCAACGGCAGCTCGGCCGCGACTTCCTCGACAAATTCGCACTCGCCCCTGGACGCCACGGCGTCGATGATGCGTTTGGCATGTTCCCGGAATTGGGGCGCGTAGGACTCGACCCGCTTGGGCGTGAACGCATTGCGCACAATCCGCCGCACCTTCTGGTGCAGGGGGGGATCCATATTGATGATGGTCTGGCTGTGGATGCCGCTCACCATGTCCGGGTCATACTCCATCGGGAACGCCGAGCGGGCCGCGGAAGAAAACAGTTTGGGATTCTTCGACACATAGTCCATTTCAGCGATATGGGTGACTGCCCAGTAGGGGACGCCCGTGAGCGGGTCTTCCAGTTTGACCACCGGGCCGGCGTCGCGGATTTCCCTGAGCTTGGCATACGGCATGCCGTTGGCGTAGGTGTCCGGGTCGAGCAGGTTGGTAAAGGGGCACTGGCTCATGGGTTTCTCCGAGGGTCGCGTTATAGTATTTGGCTGCAGCAATACTAACTAATAACTAGTAGCTTGTAGAGTCCTGAGGCCAAAATTGTGGCACAAGCGGCCTGGCCGCGAAAGGGCCGGCACCCGCGCACAGGCGCTTGCCGGCGGCGGTGACTCTGTGCGCTCCGGCGGCCGGCCCCGCAGAGATGGAGAGCTACCGGGCGTTCAGCCAGTTGCGCCAGCTGCCGTAGTCGCTGATGTTGCTGGCGCCGGTGAGGCCGAAACCGTCGCAGATAAAGCCGCTGAGCCAGCGCCCGTCGGCCAGTTCCACCTTGCCGATTCCCAGTGGTGCCGGAATGCCGGCGACAAAGCTGCCGAAGTGACTGTGTGGCATGGACCACACCTCCACCTCGATGGCGACACCCTGTTCCTCGTCGCGCACCATGGCGGGTCGCTTGCCGTCGGGCAGGGCGTACAGCTGGTAGTGCGGTGAGCTGGTGGTCTTCTGCAGCAACCGTGCATCGCGCTCCGTGAGCTGCCAGTTCAGCGGCTGTCCCTCAAGGTGGGCACCGCACACCACCACGTCAATGGCCTGTGCCACCGCCGGGGCGGTGCCGCTGGCCGGCGGGGGCGGTGTGAGGCCGGTCGCCCCCAGTGGCAGCTCGCAATCGCGGTGCAGTAATCCGGCGAGACCGAGCAGGCGGATATCGTCAAACGCCGCAGTAAACAGCGTCACGCCCCACGGCACACCGCACTCGGTGAAACCCACCGGCACCGCGGTGGCGCTGTAGTCCAGCAGGTTCATGAAATTGGTGTAGGTGCCGAGCAGCGAGTTGTTTGCGATCGGCTGCGCGGCCATTTCTGCGCGAGTGTAGAATCGCGGGCAGGTCGGGGTCAGAACGAAGTCCAGTCCCTGTAGTGCTGCGTCACAGCGGCGTTTCAGGTCGGCCAGCCGGTACTGTGCGGCAAAGGCATCCGCTGCCGTTTTGCCCTCGGCACCGGCGATGATCTCCCGGATGACCGGCAGCATGGAGGCGCGGTCGACGCCCTGTGTCGCCAGCCAGCGCTCGCTCACCCACGGCCCCTCGTACAGCAGCCTGGCGGTTTCCAGAAAGGGCTCGAACGCCACCGCAACCGCTTCGCCGCCCAGTCGCTCCAGGCGCCGGACGCTGTCCTCAAACAGCGCCTGCGTTTCGCTGTCGCCCTGGAAATCCAGTGATGACGGCACCCCGAAGCGAAAGGGCGCGGCCGCTGCTGTGTCGAAATAGCGCTGGCGGTTGTAGAACGTATTGGGCCGTGCGTAGGGGTCTGCGGCGTCGTAGCGGGCGGCGATGTCCAGCAACACCGCCGCATCGTCGCAGCTGAGCGCGAATATGCTGACGCAGTCCAGGGTGCGGCAGGCCGGCACCACGCCGCGGGTGCTCAGCAGCCCCCGGGTGGGCTTGTGGCCGACCAGGTTGTTCAGCACTGCGGGTACGCGCCCGGAACCCGCGGTGTCCGTGCCCAGTGCAAACGCCACCTGTCCGAGCGCCGTGGCAATCGCCGAGCCGGCGCTGCTGCCGCCAGAGATATAGTCGGTATTAAAACTGTTCTTGCCCTCACCGTAGGGCGAGCGGGTGCCCACCAGGCCGGTGGCGAACTGGTCGAGGTTGGTCTTCCCCAGTGGCACAGCGCCGGCGGCTATCAGGGTGCTGACGACAGCGGCGTGTTCGGTGGGTGTGTAGGCAAAGTCCGGGCAGGCGGCGGTGGTGGGGATGCCGGCCAGGTCGATGTTGTCCTTGATTGCAAAGGGTACGCCGTAGAGTGGCAGGCTCGCCGGGTCCCGCTGCTCCAGCGCGCTCAGGTAGGGTTCGAGTTCGGCATCGCTCAACAGGTAAATCCAGGCGTTGTATTCATCCTGCCGGCGCGCCTGTGCCGACAATTGGCCGATCAGTTCCCTGGGTGTTATGCCGCCGCTGCTATAGGCGCTCTTCAGCGCCTGCAGGCTGAGGTTGTGGACTTCATTGGGGCTGCTGCTCATTGCTCAGTGCTCTCCTTCACTCGATGCTACCCCGGCAGACTCCTCCAGCCACAGCAGGGTTTGACCCGCGGTGACGGACTGGCCCTGCTGGCGCAGGATTTTCCTGATGCTGCCGGACTGTGGTGCGTGGATTTCAATTTCCATCTTCATGGATTCAAGGATCATGACGACCTCGCCCGCTGTCACCACGCGGTCGTCCTCTACCATCACTTTCCAGACATTGCCGGACACGGGGCTGTCCAGTGCCGCAACGCCCTCGGGTAATCGTTCTTCGTCGGCCTCCTCGGGGGAGCCCTCCTCCTGCTCGTAGGTGAGCTGGCCATCGCGCTTCCACTGCGCCAGCTCCTCGGCGAATGCGGCTCGCCGGCCGCACTCGAAGCGGTTGATCTCGCTACTGTGCTGTTGCAGGAATTGCTGGTATTCGGCGAGGTTGAAACGTGTCTCCTCGATCTTCAGCGGATAGTTGCCCAGCGGGAAGTCGCGCCGTATCTGTTGCAATTCCGTAGCACTGACGGGATAGAAGCGTATCTGGTCAAAGAAGCGCAGCAGCCAGGGCCGGGTGAAGGCCTCGGTCTGCCGGTAGCGGTTCCACATCTGCAGCGTGCGACCGACAAACTGGTAGCCGCCCGGCCCCTCCATGCCGTAGACGCACAGATAGGCGCCGCCGATACCCACGGAATTCTCCGCCGTCCAGGTGCGCGCCGGATTGTACTTGGTGGTGACCAGGCGGTGCCGGGGGTCCAGTGGTGTCGCGACCGGGGCGCCGAGGTAGACATCGCCCAGCCCCATCACCAGGTAGGAGGCTGCGAACACGATCTCTTTCACCGCGTCGATATCGTCGAGGCCATTGATGCGGCGGATGAACTCGAGATTGCTGGGACACCACGGCGCGCCGGGGCGCACCGACTGCATGTATTTCTGGATCGCCTCGCGACAGGCCTCGTCATCCCAGCTCAGTGGCAGGTGCACGATGCGCGAGGGGACGGAGACTTCGCTGCCCTGCAGCAGTGCTGTCGCCGCCAGGTCGATGTGACGCAGTAACTGCGCCAGCGTCAGCTGCTGGGAGTCATAGTGAATCTGCAGGGAGCGTATACCCGGGGTCAACTCGCGGATGCCGGTTAGCGGGTTGCTTTCAAACCAGAGCATCAGCGCATGCACCTTGAAGCGGCGCTCAATATCCAGTTCCTGTGGACCCAGTTCGATCAGCAGGAAGTGATCGCCGGCGAGCCTGCAGACGACGTCATCCCCGTCGATAGCCGTGTGGTGCACAATCGGAGAATCCGGCACACAGGGTACGCTGGCGCGGTGGCCCGGCGCCTGCAACTGCTCAATGTACGCAAGTTGCTCGGCCTCAAGCGTGACCGCCTGCTCGTAGCTCACCGGCTCGAAGCGCAGCGTGGCCCCGGCCTGCAACTGGCCGAGCTTCCACAGGTCGGCGGTGATGACCGTTGCGGGACAGACGAAGCCGCCGAGCGAGGGGCCGTCGGGGCCGAGGATTACCGGCATATCGCCGGTGAAATCCACGGTGCCGAACGCATACGCGTTGTCGTGGATATTGGAGGGGTGCAGTCCCGCCTCGCCGCCGGTCTCGCGTGCCCACTGCGGTTTGGGGCCTTTCAGGCGCACGCCGGTGCGGCTGGAGTTGTAGTGCACCTCCCACTCGGTACTGAAAAATGTGTCGATGTCACCGTCGGTGAAAAAGTCCGGCGCCCCGTGCGGCCCGTAGATGACCCGCAGTGTCCAGCTGTTGCCGATGTCGGGTCGGAGTGCCGCTGGCAGCACCGCCGCGTCGACCCCTGCCGACCCGCTGTGGGGTGCGAGGTGCAGCACGTCGGCGACCCGCAGCGCGCGGCCCACATGGCCGCCGAACTGACCGAGTGTGAACGTGGACTTTGAGCCGAGGTAGTCGGGACACTGGAAACCTCCGGCCACGGCCAGGTAGGCGCGTGCCCCGTGCCCCGTCACTTTGCCCAGCGCCAGTACCTGGCCGGCCTGCACCTCTGTCACCGTGAACGGCGCCAGTGGCGCGCCGTCCAGGCTGGCCTCGATCGTCGCACCGGTCAGGGCGATTTGCGTGGCACAGTTGAAGCGCAGTGTCGGGCCGTTCAGGGTGATCTCCAGTGCTGCGGCGTCGGTGCGGTTTTGCAGCAGCCGGTTGGCGAGCCGAAAGGACAGGGAATCCATCGGGCCCGAGGGCGGCACGCCGACGTGCCACAGGCCGACCCGGCCGGGAAAGTCCTGCACTGTGGTCTGTGTGCCGGCCACCAACACCTGTACGGTGGCGGGTGAAAAATCGAACTCGGCGAGTGTCCGCGTCAGCAGTTTGCCGCGCTGGCAGGCGTCGCCGCGCAGGACGGCCTGCAGGTAGGCCAGATTGGTTTCGATGCCGTAAATCTCGCTGTCGGCCAGCGCCTGTGACAATTGCGCCAGCGCCGCGCCGCGATCGACACCGTGCACGATGACCTTGGCGAGCATCGGGTCGAACAGCGCCGGCACCTCGATGCCGGATTCAATCCAGTGATCGATGCGCAGGCCGTCTGCCTGCGGCCAGCTGACCTGTGACAGCAGGCCCGCGGAGGGACGGAAGTCCTGCGCCGGGTCCTCCGCGTATACGCGAACCTGGATGGCGTGACCGCGCGGTGACAGCGACGCCTTCAGTGTGTCGAGGTCGGCCAGCTCCCCCGCCGCCTGTTGCAGCATCCACTCGACCAGGTCGACGCCCCACACCTCCTCGCTGACACCGTGCTCGACCTGCAACCGGGTGTTCACCTCCAGGAAGTAGAACTGCTGGCTGTCGGCATCGTAGATGAACTCCACGGTACCGGCATTGCGGTATTGCACTGAGGCCATCAGGCGCTCTGCCGTCGCGTGCAGGTTTTGGCGCGCGGCGTCGGGCAGGTTTGGTGCCGGCGTTTCCTCGATGACCTTCTGGTTGCGGCGCTGCGCGGAACAGTCGCGTTCACCCAGTGCGATCGCCGCACCGCAGCCGTCGCCGAAAACCTGCACTTCGATGTGGCGGGCGTTGGCGATGTACTTCTCCAGGAAGACACCGTCGTTGGCGAAGTAGTTTGCCCCCAGGCGCTTGACGCTGTCCCACGCCGAGCGCAGTACCCCGTCACCGGTGCAGACCTGCATGCCGATGCCGCCCCCGCCAGCCGTGCTTTTCAGCATCACCGGATAGCCCACGTCTGCCGCCCAGGCGAGGGCGTCGTCAAGGTTCTGCAACAGCGGTGAGCCAGGCACCAGTGGTACACCGGCGCGCTCGGCGGCATCGCGCGCCTGGTGTTTCAAGCCGAACAGTTCCATCTGAGCGGTGGTCGGGCCGATGAACACCAGCCCCTGTGCCTCACAGCGGGCGACAAATTCAGTGTTCTCACTGAGGAAGCCATAACCCGGGTGTATCGCCTCGGCACCGCAGTCGCGCGCTGCCTGCAGCACCTTGTCCATGTCCAGGTAGGTGTCGGCCGCACTGCCCGCGCCGAGATTGATGGCGATATCGGCGTGCTGTACATGCAGGGACTGCGCATCCGCTTCGTTGTAGACCGCGACAGACTGCACGCCGAGGCGTCTCAGGGTTCGGATAATTCGCGTGGCGATGGCGCCGCGATTCGCGATGAGTATTTTGCTGAACATAATGTTTCCCTCCCGGCGGATGCGCTCAGTCCCAGATCAGAATTTCAATCGGAGTGGGGTTGTAGGCATTGCAGGGGTTATTCAGTTGTGGGCAGTTGGAGACCAGCACGAGGATATCCATGGCTGCGGTCAGTTCGACATACTTGCCGGCGTCGCTGATACCGTCGGCAAAGGTCAGTCCACCCTCCGGGGTCACCGGCACGTTCATAAAAAAATTGATGTTGTGGGTGATGTCGCGCTTGCTCATGCCGAACTCCTCATGCTCTGCGACAGCGAGCAGCCAGGAGTCGCGGCAGGCGTGCATACAGCGCTTCTCCAGTGCGTAGCGCACCGTGTTGGACTCGGTGGCGCAGGCGCCACCGAGGGTGTCGTGGCGTCCGCAGGTGTCGGCGACAATCTCCAGCATCGGGTTGCCCTCGTTGCTCAGCAGCATGGAGCCGGCCGTGAGATAGACATTGCCCTGTTCGCGAATGGTATCGATGGCGCTGTAGCGCTCGCTGGTATCGTGTGCGTTGTAGAACAGGGTGTCGGCGGCCTGGTTGCCCTCGAGGTCCAGGATGCGAATGGTCTGGCCCTGTTTCATCGGCCGCAGGTAGTAGTCGCCGGCTTTTACCACTTCGCGGTAAACCGCCTGTTCTGGCTGCATCACACTCTCTTTTATCATGTTACATCTCCGCTCTCAGTTAGCGGCCGCGTCTCAGGCGCGGCCCAGCGTGTACAGTTCAGTGTTCAGGAAGCCGCGCTGGTTTTCCGGGCAGTGGTTCCTGCAGTCGTCATCCTCCGCGATGCCCTCGCTGGTCCGTATCTGGAAGCTGATCGGCTTGCGGGGGTACTCTGCGGCCGGGTTCAGCGGGTGGGGACAGGTGTGCAGCACCACCAGGGTGTCCATTTCAAAGCGCAGGTCGATGAAGCTTCCGGCCCGCGCGGCGCTGGCGTCGAATGCCAGATTGCCCTGCGTGTCGACGGTGACCTTGCTGAACAGGTTGAGATTCGCGGCGAGGTCCTTTTTACCCAGGCCGTATTTTGCGACCTCGACCAGGAACGAGTCGTAACCGTTCAGCTGCCAGTCATTGCGATACTCCTGGTAGTTTCGCTCCCCCCACTTCTGCCTGACGATTTTTTTGGTGGTGTTGCCGCACACGGTGTCGTGCCAGCCAGCGGTGTCCTCGACAATGGAACAGAACACGCGACCCATATCCGAGTACAGGCAGTTGCCGCGGGTCAGCTTGAATGTGTGCTGGCACTTGAGTGTGTCGGGTGCGTTGTAGCGCTCCAGCAGGTTCTCCGGGTTGTAGAAGAGCATGCCGACATTGGCGCCGCCCTCCTTGTCAATCAATCTCAGGGTCAGGCCCTTCTTCATCACCACTGACCAGTGGCAGCCGCCCGAAATTGTGTCCTGATAGTGAATCGTATCTTTCATAGCCTGTCTCCGCTGGCCGGTTGAAATAGTTGCCATTGCTTGTTGCGCTTGCGTCGAGGGGAAGGGCCTGCGCGCGAGTGCGCGATACGCAGGCGCGGCAACGCGGTGCAAACGGTTGGTGTTTGCGCCGGTAACAAAGAGGGTAAGAATCGCAGTCTGGTTGTCAGCTTTTCAGGACTGTAGAACCACAGCATCACAATGCACCGCGGGCCGTCCCGATTGAGCTACACCTGCCAGGACGTCCTGGAGGGTTCCTAAGGAAAGAAGACGCATTATTCCATAACCTCTACGTCATCGCCAACGTGTGCCATGCG
Source organism: Halioglobus sp. (assembly GCA_020443425.1). Taxonomy (GTDB): domain Bacteria; phylum Pseudomonadota; class Gammaproteobacteria; order Pseudomonadales; family Halieaceae; genus Marimicrobium. The sequence goes on along the minus strand of JAGRIE010000010.1, from coordinate 106,685 downwards.
AATCATGTGCAGGCCATCGGCCTCGTCCTCCTCGGATGGCGGATGGATCAGTTCTTCCAGGCGCTTCTTGGTGGCGAGGAATTCCGGGGAGATGATCTGGCCGCTGTGCCTTGGGCGGGGCACGGAAACCTCGATCAGTTCCTCCACCTCACCCGGGTTGGCCTTCAGCACCAGGATGCGATCGGCCAGGTAGATGGCCTCGTCCAGGTCGTGGGTGATGAATAACACCGTGATATCGATATTGCGCCAGATCTCGATCAGGTTCGCCTGCATCTTGCTGCGCGTCTGTGCATCGAGCGCCCCGAAGGGTTCGTCCATCAGCAGTATCCGCGGCTTGTTCGCCAGCGCCCTGGCGATGGCGACGCGCTGCTTCATACCGCCGGACAGCTGGTGGGGATAGGCGTCCGCAAAGCGTTCCAGTCCCACCAGCTCTATCCAGTTCAGCGCCTCGCTCTCGGCCGTGGCCTTGGTGGCGCCCTGCATCTGCAGGCCAAACATCACATTCTCCTTGACGCTCAGCCAGGGGAACAGCGTGTAGCCCTGGAACACCATGCCCCGGTCGGGACCGGGTTCAAACACGGGCTTGTTGTCCAGCAGGACCTCACCGCTGCTCGGCGACTCCAGCCCTGCCAGAATCCTGATCAGGGTGGACTTGCCGCAACCGGAGGGGCCGATAACGCAGACGAATTCGCGCCGGTGGGTCTTGAAGTTGATATCCTTGAGTGCGGTTACCGGGCCCTGTTGCGAGTTGAACTGCTTGCCGAGGTGTTTGACTTCCAGTATCACCTCGCGCTGTTTCAGTTTCTCGAAACGGGCGCTTACCGCTTCGCTTTTGTCCAGGTAGCTGGGGAGTTCTATCGTAGTCATTGGCTCAGGCCTTTACCTGTTCTTTTTCCCAGGGAAACAGACGCTTGCCGAGTTTGGCCAGCAAGATGTCTGACACTACACCGATGATGCCGATCATGATGATGGCGGCGTAGACGTTATCGAAGTTCTTGTAGCGGGCCTGCTGGGTGATAAACCAGGTGATGCCCGAACTGGTGCCGATCAACTCGGCGACAATCAGGTAGGTCCAGGCCCAGCCGAGCAGGATTCTCTGGTCCCGGTACAGGTCCGGCAGGATGCCCGGTATCACCACGCGGAACAGCAGCTGGAATTTTTTCGCCCCCAGCGTCAGTGCCGCCTCCACCAGGGCAACGTCCAGCTTGCGGGTGGTGTTGGCGATGATGAGCACCTGCTGGAAAAATGTGCCGATGAAGATAATCGCTATCTTGGGCCCGTCGTGAATACCCAGTATGGCGACCGCCAGTGCGCCGAACGCCGGCGCCGGCAGGTAGCGGAAGAACTCGATAAATGGCTCATGCAGCCGCGAGATAGCGACATAGGTGCCGCACAGCACCCCCAGCGGCACACCGATCAGTGACGACAGGGTGAAGCCCCAGAATATGATCTGTATGCTGTGCCACAGGCTCTCGTGCAGCCACTGCTCACTGCTGCGCGTCGGTTCGGTCGCGAAGGCGGCATAGAACGCGATGGCCACTTCGTGCGGCGCCGGCAGGTAGATCGGGTTTGCCCCGGTGCCCTGAGGTAGCGCAGACTCCTGCTCTGTGGCCAGGCGCTGCTGCTCGGCGAACACCTCCTGGTCGACCAGCATACCGGGCTTGAGCCAGGTGATGGAACCCGACTCCACAATCTCTACTTTCGGGTGCCACAGGAATGGCACATAGCTGACCAGTGACCACAGCAATATCGGCAGAAAGAATGACAGTAATGTGAGGGTGGTGACCTGTTTTTTGGTCAAGGCCTGCCGTACAGCAAACCACCGTGGTGATTGCGACATGTGAAAACCCTTGTTTGTCTCAGTCTGTTTACCCCGCTCGCGCGGGGCTCCAGTCGGGTGTGCTTACATCCCCAGTATGATGGAAGGGTCGATATAGGTGTCGATGGCCTGCGGCTCGGCATAGACTTCGTACTTCACATTGAAATCGTCCGAGATCTTGCTCGAGCCATACAGTGACTTCATGCCCTCACCCTTTTGCATGACTGCCTGCGACTCTTCGAGGCTGAGGATTTTGGTGCCATCGAGAATGGCCTTGTACTGGTCGGCGGGAATACCGACCCGGGCCGCCATGATAGACAGTGCATCGGCCTGCGTTTCCTCGCCATAGATGTAATCCACGGCCTTGTACCAGACAGTTGCCACTTTTTCCCAATCGGCTTTGCGCGTGGCCAGCGAGGCGGGGCTGACGGCCAGTACATCGTAGATCAGGCCGGGCGCGTCGCGGGAGGTGGCGATGGCTGTTGAGCCCGGCACCTGCGACAGGGCCTGTCCGGAACTGGGTTGCCAGGCGACAATGGCGTCGACATCACCGGAGGCCAGCACCTGGGGTGTCTCATTGGTGGGTACGTTGACCAGCGTGACGTCACTCTCCGACAGGCCGGCGGCTTCCAGTGCGTTCAGCAGCAGGAGGTGGCCGACAAAACCCACTTCCACACCGATGGTTTTGCCCTTCAGTTCGGCGACCGAGGTGATGCCGGGACTGGCCACTATCATGTCGTTGCCGTTGCTGAAGTCGTTGACCAGGATCATCACGCTCTGGGCGCCGGAGGCACCGGTCACCAGGGCGTCGCCGTTGGTCATGGTCACCGCGTCCAGCTTGCCGGCGGCAAACGCGTCCATGGAGGCGACGTAGTCGAACCACTCGAATTCAACATCGACGCCGGCGTCCTTGAACCACTCCTTTTCTATCGCCACTTCCCAGGCCACCCAGCCAGGCCAGTCGCTGTAGCCGATTTTCAGCGGCTCCGCCGCCTGCGCGGCGAGACTGAGTGTTGCCGCCGCGAGGGTCGCGGCGAGTGGTTTAACCAGTTTTCTGAATGTAGTTGCGATGTTCATAAAAACTCCTCCAAAGAGTTGCACAGTAGCTGGGCGCGCGAGAGATCCCGCTTACGCGTTCTCCCGGGCTTTTATCCCTCCGTGTAACCCCCTGCCAGAGGAGGTCGATAACTCTCGGTCCAGTCATCGCAGCGGCGACAGGCCGCTGCGACCGGAACCCTAGATATCTATTGGGCTTGTGTTCCTGACCCCCGGCCACACCAGCAGGGGGATCTCTCGCACTGCCCAAGGAAAAGCAAGCACTATGCCAACAAGCTCGCAGCCCTTGTTTTAAAAGGAGGGAAAATATTCCGCGTGTACTTCAGGGGTAGGCTGGACGCGAAAGCACAGCGCTGGAGACGGTGTTGTGCACTATTTCGGTGCATCCCTGCCTGTGCGCCGCCCGCGGCGAGCACTGGGTGGCAGCTACTCCACTGCGGGAGTGGCCTTCAGTTGCCGTGCTACCCGTAAAAATCGCACCAGGCCGACGACAAGGGTGAGGCCACCGCCCACTACCAGTGCCCAGGCCGCGAACAGGTACGACGGGAGATCGGAGAAGAACTGGAACAGCACCGCGCTGCCCGCCATCAGCGAGAGCGCGGTGCGTACATACGCAAGAAATGTGCGCTCGTTGGCGAGCCGTGTCCGCTCCAGAGCCAGATTGTCGCGCAGTGTTGAATCATTCATCTTTTTTCTCCTCTGGCAGGCCTGCGGTGTGCCAACGGCCTTACCGCTGCCGCCCGCAGGGCCGGCTGCGGCATTCGCGGCAGTCGCAGTATAAACAGTTGGCTGAGTGGGGAAAGCCCGCAGTGCGATCAGGCGCGGTAGCCCAGCGCCTCACTGAGATGCGCCATACCAATGGTCTCGCAGTCTGCGAGGTCGGCGATGGTGCGGGCTACCCGCAGTGTGCGGTGCAGCCCCCGGCCGGACAGCTGCATCTGTGTGGCTGCGGATTCCAGTGCCTTTCTTTCGGCCTTGCCAAGTACGCAAGCGCTAGCTAACTCATCGGGTGAGAGGCGCGCATTGGGGCCGCCCTGGCGCTGTACCTGCCGCACGCGGCTGCTCTCGACACGGGCCCGCACCGTCGCGGAGTCCTCACCGGTGCAGCGTGGCCTGAGTAAATCGGCGGGCGGCAGGCGGTTTACCTGTACATGCAGGTCGATGCGATCGAGTAGTGGGCCGGAAATCCGCGACCGATAGCGCTGGACCTGGTCGGGCGTGCAGCGACAGGGGTGCTGCGGATCGCCCAGATAGCCGCAGGGGCAGGGGTTCATTGCCGCGACCAGCTGGAAGCGGGCGGGGTAGGTGAATCTGTGGTTGGCGCGGGACAGGGTGATGACCCCGGATTCCAGGGGTTCGCGCAACACCTCCAGGCACTGGCGGCTGAATTCCGGGAGCTCATCCAGGAACAACACGCCGCCGTGGGCGAGCGACACCTCGCCGGGCCGTGGCCGGCTGCCGCCACCGACCAGTGCCGGGGGCGTGGCGCTGTGGTGGGGGCTGCGGAACGGGCGGCTGAAGATCGCCGCCCCCGCGCAGAAGTGGCCGTGAATATCGCGCAGCGCGAGGCCCTGCAGGATCTCATCGGCACCCGGTGGCGGCAGTATTCCCGGCAGGCGGCTCGCCAGCAGGGTTTTACCGGTACCGGGCGGACCCTGCAGGAGCAGGTTGTGGCCGCCGCTGGCGGCGATTTCCAGCGCCCGGCGCGCCGCTTGCTGCCCGGCGACGTCGCGCAGGTCGGGCAGCGGTGCGGTGGCGGGCGGTAGTTCCGCCCGGTGCGGGGCAATGGTCTCGCTGCCGTTGAGGTGGGCGCAGAGCGTGAGGATATCGGGCGCCGCGATGACCTCGGCACCCGGTACATGGGCCGCCAGCGCGGCGCTGTCGCTCGCCGTCACCAGCCGGCGTCCGGCCCGTGACGCTGCCGATGCTGCGGCCACAGCGCCGGATACCGCTCGCAGGCTGCCGTCGAGCGCCAGTTCGGCGAGGAATTCGTGTTGCTGCAGGCGGTCTTTCGGCACTTGCCCGGAGGCGCTGAGGATGCCGAGCGCGATGGGCAGATCGAAGCGCCCACCTTCTTTGGGCAGGTCGGCGGGGGCCAGGTTGATGGTGATGCGCCGGTCGGGGAATTCAAAGTGCGAGTTGATGAGGGCGCTGCGAACGCGATCCTTGCTCTCCCTGACCGCGGTTTCAGGCAGGCCCACGATATGGAAAGACGGCAGGCCGTTCGATAGATGGGTTTCGACCTGCACCGATGGGGCGTCGATGCCGGCCAGTGCCCTGCTGTGTACGACTGACAATTCCATCGCTCGTCCTTGAGCTTGTGCCGGGTCGGCTTATTGGGTCTCGCTGAGGCGTTCCAGTTCCTTTGTCAACGCTTCCAGTGTCGTCTCCAGTTCCGTCACGCGGCTGCGTGTGCGCTGCAGGATTTCGGCCTGCGCGTCAAACTCGTCGCGGCTCACCACGTCCAGCCGCGACAGCGCTGACTGGGCCAGCGAGCGCATGTTCTTGTCCACTTCCTGCCTGACGCCGCTGCCGCCGACCAGTTCGCTGACCTGTTGCAATAATTCCCAGGGGGGAGGGGGTGGTTTCAATGCCATCAATTCGCCGTTTCATGCTGTGGTGTATAGGTGGGAAGTCTAGTGCATTTCGGCAGGCGGGCACAGCGCAGCATGGCGCACAAAACTGGTGCATTGCACCATAGTGGAACCACAAATACCCCGGCTACTGTAGTACAAAAAACAGGCAATAATTCACATGTAATTGATATATAAAGAAAATAATCTATTTGGCACAGACTCTGCTATGTCTAGGCGACAGATTAGTAATGCGCACGAAATGCGTCCGCAGCAATAATTTGACGCTTTGCAGAGTCTGTTTTCTGACTTAAAACACACGGGAGTAAAGAGACATGTTAAACAAGAAACTGGTTACAGCAGCAGTAAGCACCGCCCTTCTGACAGGTATGGGAGCAGCGTCAGTACAGGCCTTCGATATCAGCGCAAACGTCGCGCTGGTTTCTGACTACCGCTTCCGCGGTATTTCGCAAACCGATACCAATGCGGCAATTCAGGGCGGCTTCGATGCATCCTTTGAGCCGGGCATCTATGTCGGCACCTGGGCTTCCTCAGTGGATTTCGGAAGCGACAACGACACAGGTAGCTGGGGCACCATGGAGATCGACTACTACGCAGGTTGGGCCGGTCCTATCGGTGATACCGACTTCGCGGTAGACGTGGGCTACGCCTACTACCAGTACCCCGGTGACACCGTTGACCCCAAAGGTGACTACCAGGAGTTCCACATCACACCGTCCTGGAAAGACCTGTCGATCGGTATCGTGTACTCGGACGACTTCTACGCGAAGACCGGCAAGTACTGGTACTACTCAGGTGACTACAGCCTGTCCTTCCTCGAGGACTTCTCGCTGGGCCTGCACGTGGGCTACAACGACTTCGATGATGTCGGCTTTTTCGCGACAGACGAGGACAGCTACACCGACTACTCGGTAACCCTGGGTTACACCTTCAAAGGTGTTGATTTCTCCGTGGCCTGGGTCGGTACCGACCTCGATGACGACGACTGCTGGAACAGCAACTACTGCGACGACACAGCGGTCTTCTCAATCAGCAAGAGCCTGTAATAGCAACAAGCGACATTGAGTCGGCCAGGCGACTGGCTGGCTCTTCATTCAGGAGAAGTTTTTATGAAACTAATTACGGCTATTGTTAAGCCATTCAAACTGGACGATGTGCGCGAAGCGCTATCGGAAATTGGCGTTCAGGGAATCACTGTGACTGAAGTCAAAGGCTTTGGGCGCCAGAAAGGGCACACGGAGCTGTATCGCGGCGCGGAGTATGTCGTCGATTTCCTGCCCAAGGTAAAAATTGAAGTGGCCGTCGCAGACGGCGTTGTGGAGCAGACTATCGAAGCCATCACCAAGGCCGCCAACACCGGCAAAATCGGTGACGGTAAGGTATTTGTCGCGGCGCTGGAGCAGGTGATCCGTATCCGTACCGGCGAGACCGGCGAAGACGCGATCTAAACCCCCAATCGACTGTTAGCAGAGAGTATTCCCATGGAAAACACTATTTTTGAACTACAGTACGCCCTGGATACGTTTTATTTCCTGATCTGTGGCGCGCTGGTAATGTGGATGGCAGCAGGCTTCGCAATGCTCGAAGCTGGTCTGGTGCGTTCCAAAAACACGACTGAGATCCTGCTCAAGAACATTTCGCTGTACGCGGTAGCCTGTACCATGTACATGATCTGCGGTTACTCCATCATGTACGGTGGTGGCGACTTTACGCTGTTTTTGCAGGGAATTGTTGCTGACGGTGTCGCTGGAGCGGAAGAGCCGGCAACCTACGCCCCCTCGGCTGACTTCTTCTTCCAGGTGGTCTTCGTGGCGACAGCCATGTCCATCGTGTCCGGTGCGGTTGCCGAGCGGATGAAGTTGTGGGCCTTCCTGACATTCGCCATCGTCATGACCGGCTTTATCTATCCGATGGAAGGTAGCTGGACCTGGGGTGGTGAAGCGGTGTTCGGCATGTACACGCTGGGCGACCTCGGCTTCTCTGACTTCGCCGGCTCCGGCATCGTCCACATGGCAGGTGCTGCCGCGGCTCTGGCAGGTGTACTGCTGCTCGGCGCGCGAAAAGGCAAGTACGGTGCTGACGGCTCGGTCCGCCCGATCCCGGGTGCCAACCTTCCCATGGCAACGCTGGGTACCTTTGTACTGTGGTTGGGCTGGTTCGGATTCAACGGTGGCTCGGTGCTGGCGACAGCCAGTGTGGAAAGTGCCAACGCGGTGGCAGTGGTGTTCATGAACACCAACGCGGCTGCGGCCGGTGGCCTGATCGCCGCACTGATTGTGGCGCGCATGATGTTCGGTAAAGCCGACCTCACGATGGCCCTCAACGGCGCACTGGCTGGCTTGGTTGCCATCACTGCTGAGCCGTCGACACCGAGCCCCCTGCAGGCGACCCTGTTCGGTGTCATCGGTGGTGTGCTGGTGGTATTCGCCATCGTCACCCTGGACAAGCTGAAAATCGATGACCCTGTTGGTGCGATCTCGGTACACGGTGTTGTCGGTCTGCTGGGCCTGCTGCTGGTACCCGTCACCAACGATGGATCCTCTTTCAGCGGCCAGATCATCGGCGCCCTGACCATCTTCATCTGGGTGTTCGTGGTCAGCCTGATCGTCTGGGGCATCCTGAAAGCCGTCATGGGTATCCGTGTCAGCGAGCAGGAAGAGTACGAGGGTGTGGATATGGCTGAGTGCGGTATGGAAGCCTACCCCGAGTTCGTCGGCGCCAGCGGTAGCGGCTGAGTGTAGTGCATAGACTTTGCGGGCGCGTCTTATGATGCGTGTTTGGGGGGCCTTTCGGCCCCCCTTTTTTTATTCCATAATGTTGCGCTTTCCGCTGCTGCCAATCGCTCGCTGTTGTGCGGCGCCGGGATGTGACAATCATTCATCAGAAAGGATTACATCAAGTGTTGAAACAGATTGCTGTGAGCGCCACCGTGCTGGCGTTGGTGTTGGGCCTGTCCGGGTGCGGTGGCAACGATACACAGACGGTGGTGAAGACCACGGAGACCCAGGGCAAACAGCTGCTCGACCTGAAGGCGGCCTACGACCAGGGCGTTATTTCGGAGAGCGAGTACAATCGCACCAAGAACGAAATTCTCAAGCAGAACTAGCAAGCCGCGCCCGGTGGCGCCCGCGCCCTGCCAGGCGTCGGCAGTCGGGCGCCGCAGACCCGCCCTGATATAACCTGGGCGTATAACTCGATATCAGAAAATATCATGGCGGCATATCATTGACTGTCTGTGGCCCGGTGCCATAGTCTGTGACAGTAAGTCAGTTCTGAAAAAGGCAAACCCACTGAAAGGTGGGGACGCAAAGCAACCGGTCTAAGAGGCGTAAGCCTGATGACAGCGGGGCCGCCGGAATGGAAAGTGACGTAACAATGATGGTCGGGGTACAACTGACATGGCCCCCGCAATCGCCACTGGTGACGGACTGTGTCCGGCGCCTGCCCATCCCTCGCCTTCGCGCCTCCAACGGTTCTTTGTACCGCTTTTTCAGTCACTGCGAGTGACCAGGCCAACAGCGGCCGCCCGGAAGAGAGGTAACGAGCGCTATGAGAGTGAACACAAGTCGCGGCTTCACGCTGATCGAACTGATGGTGACGCTGGCCGTCGTGGCGGTACTGCTGTCAGCGGGCGTCCCCTCCTTCAGCGCGATGATCAAGAACAATCGCCTGGTGACCGAAAACTACGCGCTGCGCACCGTCCTCAGCGCGGCGCGCTCAGAGGCGCAGACGCAGCGCACGACCGTGACCGTATGCCGCAGCGCCAATGCGATTGATTGCAGCTCTGGTGACTGGGGCGTGGGCTACATGGCCTTCATCGACCTGGACAACGACGGCCAGCTCGACAACGATGAACAACTGCTGCAGAGCCGCGAGCAAAACACCCAGGGTATCGCCATCAGTTACAACCAGGTCGGGGCGGGCACGACCCTGCGCTTCGACAGCAACGGCACGGCGCTTGGCAGCAACGGGACGTTTACCTTCTGTGACGACCGCGGTGCCGGTGATGCCCGCGGGCTGATTGTCACCGCAGTGGGTGCTGTCAGGGCCGCAGTGCCATCGGAAGATGAGGATTCCACGCACATCGTTCAGGATCACACCGGCAATGATGTCTCCTGTCAGTAAATCCGCCGTCTCCAGCCAGTCCGGCTTCACCCTGCTTGAGGTGCTGGTCGCTTTTCTGATTCTCAGCGTCGGGTTGCTGGGTGTGGTTGGCCTGATGGTGAATTCCAAGGTGTCCCAGCACCAGGCCGTGCAGCGGACGCGCGCCGTTGAGCTGGCGGACGCAATGGTGGAGCGAATCCGTATCAATCCTGCCGCCATCGCAACCTACAATATCGGCCTGAATCCCGTCGGCCCTGCTTCACCCAGCGGTGAGCCCAGTCCGGAGCCCTCACCGAACTGCTCATCCAGCCCCTGTACGCCGACACAACTGGCGGCTCACGATCTGTGGGCCTGGGAGCAGTCGCTGCAGGGCCAGACTGCGACCGTGGCGGGAGAGGGCGCTGATGGCCTGGTCAGCCCGCGCGGCTGTATCGTCTTTACGCCGGCCGCACCTCGTGTCCGGTCCGGCCAGCTCAGCGTGATTATCCAGTGGCGCGGCCTGGTCGATACCGCTGACGCGCTGGAAGACGATGAAAATGTCTGCGGCGGCGTGAGCGACGGCGACGAAGGCTATCGCCGGCAGGTGGCGGTGAATACCTTTGTGGTAGACGAGACGGAGATTTGAGCATGCGCCAGGGCTTACGGCAGCGCCAGAAAGGTATATCCGCCATCGAGTTGATGATAGGGATGCTGCTCGGACTGATACTGATTGGCGGGGCGATATCGATTTTCCTGGCGTCAAAGCGCTCCTACACCGAGGTCGAGCAAATCTCGGCGCTGACAGAAAACGCCCAGTTTGCCCAGCGCCTGCTGAACAACGCACTGTTGCACGCGGGCTTTTTTGGCGAGGTGCAATCCAACCGCATTGAGCTGGACGATGACCTGACGGCGATACCCGGCGCCGTGGACTGCGCCGGAGATGCCGCCGCCTACGACCTGCAGAACTACCTGTTTGCCGCTGTCGCCGACGCTGACGGCGATGCGCTGGGTTGCATTACCGACGCCGTGCCGGGCAGCCATGTGCTTGTGATCAAGTCGGTGGCACCCAGTCCCTTTACTGATGGGCCGCGAGATAACCCGGACCCGGATGTGGAGACCCACGGCGACGGCGAAATCGACACGCCCACTGCGCTGAGCGCCACACAGACCTATGTGATGACCAACGATACCGTGGGCATTATGTTCGACGGGGCGGACTCCGCACCCAGCATACTCACCGGAGGGGATGTGCCGGGTGGTGTCGCCTGGGCCTACCGCTACGAGGTGTACTATGTCCGCGACGACGATATCCCGCAGTTGAGCCGCAAGGTGCTGGCGTTTGTCGCCGGCGGCATGACCATTGTGACCGAAGATCTGGTTGAAGGCGTCGAGGATATGCGACTGCGTTTCGGCCTGGACGGTGCCGGCAGCGGGGATGGTGAAGTGGATACCTACACCGCGGTGGGCGATATGGGTAGCAACTGGGGGCAGGTGGAGTCGGTAGAGGTCTCGGTGCTGGTGCGCAGTGCCAATGAGGACCCGAACTACAGCAACCCGAAATCCTATGTCATGCCGGGCGGCAATGTGACACCGGCGGACAGCTTCAGGCGCATGTTGATCACCAACAGTATGTCGCTGCGCAATCCTAAATTGATGATACGAGGTAACGCGGCATGAGCGGTTTTGCGGGCAGATCGCAACAGCAGGGCATGGCACTGGTCGTGTCCCTGTTGTTTCTGCTGATTCTCACAGTGATCAGTGTGGTGGCGGCGACCAACAGCCGCTCCGCGCTGAAGATGTCGATGAATGCCCAGGATGGATTACAATCCTTCCAGGCCGCGGAGGCCGGTGTGTACGCTGCACTCGCCACATCGGGCACCGCCAATGACCTGTTCATGGGCGCCTCTACAGAGGACGTATTCGCCGCTTATGGTGATGACGACAACCCGCTGCGGCTGCTGGACAGCGGCCCTGACTCCGTGACGACTGACGTTTTCCTTACCGTGGATGCCACGGCCTGCCCGCGGCGAGCGAACGGCTCCAGCGTGGGGCTGTTTGATTGCGATTACTACCGGATCGAGTCCGAACACGAGGTGGAGAGGCGCGCGCGCACCAGGATTAACGTCGGTGTGGTCAAGACGATTATCGGCAAGAATGTCCGCTAGTGGGCGGCGGCAATTGTGGTGGCCAGGCCGCCGCAGCTGTCATAAAACAGGGGAGTGGGTGGCTATGAAATACTGCGTTGAAGGAGTGGAGCGGCTGCTGGTGGTGGCCAGCCTGCTGGTGCTGCTTGTCGCAGCCGGCCCCGCTGTACGCGCTGATGATACCGAGATCTACCAGGCCGATTACCAGTCTGGTACTTCGGGGCGTCCCAAAGTCCTGATCATTTTCGATAACTCCGGCAGTATGGATACCGTGGTTCAGGAGGGCGGGGAGCGCCCTGAGTACGATCCCAATGGCACCTACGTGCAGCGCTTCAACAGCGACCGTATCTATTGGTCCGATGACCAGTATCCACCCAGCTCGAACTCAAGCCAGTACTTCTCCACCAGCAGCAATCGCTGTGCCTCCTCGGTCACACCGCTCAGTACCGTGGGAAAATTCACCTCCAAAGCCCAGTTGTGGCGCCCCAGTGATGGCTATTGGCACGAGAGTTCCGGCTGGGAATGTACCCGGTACAAAAAGGGACGCTGCAGAGATTGGGAGTGGGTGGAAACCCGGTACTGGAGTGGTGATGAGGCCGAGTGGCGTGCGCTCAGCACCAGCGACCGCTCGCCGATGCATGTCGACTGTGCGGCTGACGTGATTGATCCGGGCAATGCCGGGAATGGCCCGGGCCAGGACGATGGCTACCCCTACCAGCCGAGTGACCCCGCTGCCTCCAACAGCCAGGCGTACACCGATAATCGCGGCACCTCCAACGTCGACTGGGGCAATACCACCTACACCTTCTACAGCGCCCACTACATGGACTGGCTGTACGACGACACGATCTTGTCGGAAGAGAAGACCCGTATGCAGATTGCACAGGAAGTGGTCAACAGCCTGATCAACTCCAACCCGATCATCGATTTTGGCCTGGCGGTGTTCAACTACAACAACGGCAACAGCAGTAGCAGCAATAACGGCGGCAGGATTGTAAAGCGCATTATCCCGAGTATGAGCGATGCACAGCGTACAACGCTGACAAATGTGGTCAGCAGCCTGAGCCCCGACACCTGGACGCCACTGTGCGAATCCACCTACGAGGTCTACCGTTACCTCTCCGGCCAGTCGCTGGTGTACGGTAATAAAAAACGCTCCAGTGACAGCCCGGACCGCGATTATGCGGCGGAAAGTGGCGGCAAGTATGCCCCGCCCACCAGCGACTGTGCCTATACCTATGTCATCCTGATGACAGACGGCTATCCGACCTACGACTCCTATGCCAACAGTGCGATCGAGTCACTCACCGGCAAAACCTGTGGCCGCTACGAGATTGACAGCAATGGCAACACCGACAAGAACTGCCTGCCGACCCTGACAGAGTATATGGCGAACCGCGACCTGGATGGCGTCGCCAGCAACGGCAACCAGTTTGGTATCACCTATACCATCGGCTTCACGCAGCGGCAGGAATTGCTCAGGGACGCGGCGACCAAAGGTAAGGGGCGCTACTACCAGGCCGAAAACTCAGCGGAGCTGACCGCGGCATTCCAGGGCGCCGTGCTCAGCATTCTCTCCACCGACTCCACCTTCACTGCGCCGGCGGTGGCCGTGGATACGTTCACCCGTGTGCAGAGTCGCAACGAAGTGTTCTTCGCCATGTTCAAGCCCGATGACTCCCAGAACTGGCCGGGTAATATCAAGCGCCTTGATATCTCCTTTGACACCGGCGATGCCGTGCTGGAAGACAGCAATGGCGACCCGGCGATAGACGCGTCCACCGGGCTGATCAAGGACAATGCCACGACGGTCTGGAGCACCGAAGTCGACGGCGCCAACGTCGGCAAAGGCGGCGTCGGCGGGCTGCTGGCCACCACCAACCTGTCCGCTCGCGCCAACCGGCTCTGGACCAATACCGGCACGGATGAGGCGCTGGAACTGTTCAGCAGCGCGAATATTGACACCGCGGCGTACGGTTTTGATATCACCGAACCAGAGGATCAACTGGCCCTGCTGTATTCTGTCTGGGGTGTCAGTGACCAGGCTGAGCTCAATGAAGTCATTCGCTGGGGCGTGGGTTACGACACCGAGGACGAGGATGAGGATGACTCAACCAATGACAACCGGCCGTGGCTGCTCGGCGATATACTGCACAGCAAGCCGCATATTGTGAACTACGGCGCACTGGGTTCCTTCACCAACGAGAACCCGGATATCCGCATTCTGGTGGGTACCAACGCCGGCTTCCTGCACATGTTCGGAAACAGCGACGGTGAAGAGGACTGGGCATTCTTTGCCAAGGAACTGGGTTCGGTACTGACCCGTCGCAAGGACAACGTGGTGTCTTCCGAGCGCGTCTACGGCATTGACTCGCCTGTGGTGGTCGCCACGGAGGATCTCAACCTGGACGGTACTATCGACCACACAGCGGGCGATTCAGCGCGGGTCTACTTCGGTCTGCGCAGAGGGGGCCGCCAGCTGTACGCACTGGATATCTCCGACCCCGATACGCCCAGCTTCCTGTGGCGGATCAGCGATGAGGAAGACGGCTTTGAAGAGCTGGGCCAAACCTGGTCCGTGCCGAAAGTCGTGCGTATCCCGGGCTATGTGGATGACGAGGGCTACCACAAGCCGGTGCTGGTTTTTGGCGCCGGGTACGACCCGGTGAAGGACGATCACGACACGCTGGCGGTCTCCAACAGTGACCGCATGGGGCGCGGTATCTTTTTCGTGGACGCGGTCACCGGCGAAAAAGTCTGGAGTGTTACACCGGCGTCGAACTCCAACAAGAACCTGCAGGAGACGGGTCTTATTCACTCCGTGCCAGCCGCAGTGACGCCGCTCGACAGCAATGGCGACGGTGTTGCCGACAGAATCTACTTCGGCGATACCGGCGGCAACCTGTGGCGTATCGATATGCCGCTGGACGCCCTGCCAACCAGCAGCCAGAACACCTGGCGCATTGTCAAAATGTTTGCTGCCAACGGCGGCACCAGAAGCACTGACCGGCGCTTCTTCAGTGCGCCCGATGTAGTGCGCACCACGGCCGATAACGCGCCGGTCGACGCGATCCTGATCGGCACCGGCGATCGCACCAACCCGGCTGAGAAAGACGATGCCACGGATGAGACCAGGGTGGCGGTGGACAACCAGTTCTACATGATCCGCGACAAGCAGATCAACCCGTACTTCAGCGCGCTGGACAGCAGTGTCTGTGTGAGCGAGCCCGAGCAGGATTTCCGCTGCGGCCTGCCGATGACGCCCGCCGGTTTGTACGATGCCACCGATAACCTGCTGCAGGAAGGTACCGCGGCCCAGAAGGCGGCGGCAGCGGAGGGATTGTCAGAGGCGTCGGGTTGGTTGATCAATCTGTTGGCCGACGGTGAGAAGAGCCTGGCGGAGTCGCTGACGATCGATGGCAAGGTCTACTTCACCACGTTCTCCCCGGATGCCCAGTCCACCAATATCTGTGAGCCCACGCCCGGTACCGGCCGCCTGTACAACGTCAGCCTGCAGGGTGCGACCTCGGTCATGGACTTCGATGGCGACGGCAATTATGATCGCTTCCTGATGGTAGGCGGACTGATACCGGATACGCCCTCGGCGCATTTCGGGGAAGATGGCGAGATTCGCCTTCTGCTGCCGCCCGGCGTGTCAACCACCAATGTCGTCGGCAACCCGTTGCGGACAAACTCCCAGATACCGGCGCCCTACGGTTCCTACTGGCATATGGACACTGACTGATGGTCGACTGCAGTAAGATGCCGCCTGTAACAGGACGTGCGCAGCGCGGTTTCACGCTGATTGAGGTGATTATTGTAGTGGTGATTCTCGGAATCATTGCGACGATTGCGCTGCCGGCCTACCAGGACAGCGTGCGCAAGGGGCAGCGCAGCGACGCCAAAGCGGGTTTGCTGGATGTCGCCGGTCGCATGGAGCAATTCATGCTGGACCGCGGCAGCTATACGCTGGATATGGAAGACCTCGGTTATGAGGACGACCCCATGGTCACCACAGAGGGGCATTACACAATCGATGCTGCCGCCTGCGCGAACGGCACCATAGCGACTTGCTATGTGCTGACGGCGACACCGCAGAACACCTCTCCCCAGTCTCACGACGCGGCCTGCACCACCTTCGTGTTGTCGCACTCCGGGGCCAAGAGCGCGACGGGCAGCAACGCGGACGAGTGTTGGCATTAGGAACAGGGATTAAATGCTATGAAGAACATAATCGCGGCTGTCTCCATCGGTGTCGCCTTACTCCTGCCGGTCGGCGCTGCGAGCGCGTTTCCGGAGAACGAATTTGTCTGCGCTGTAGAAACCATGAGCGAGCAGACGGCAGTGGTGATGGTGCAGGCCCATGACGAGGCGGGCGCCGTCGAGGTCGCGGGCGGGGGCGTTGCCACCCGGTTGGATGGAGTCAAGGAGCAGGTGAAGACCGTCCTACAGTGTATTGATTTCCCTCAGGGTCGCTTCCAGGACCCGAAACTGCAAGCGTTCGTCGACGCCATGCCGCGTTAGGCGCGGGCGCTGATAGTCTCGACCGCGTCGGGCAACTCGCTGAGATTGATCACTTCGGCGTCAGCCGGTTGGCCACCGGGCCAGGGCTTGCGCTGCGTATTGACCCAGATTGTGTGCATGCCCACCTCGCGCGCGCCGCGCACATCGTGCTCCGGGTCATCGCCGACGTGGATGATACCCCCGGCGTCGACGCCGGTCTGCTTGAGAGCGGCGTGAAACATGTCCGGATGCGGTTTGCTGGCACCTATATCCTCGGCCAGGAACGCGAAGTCAAAATATTCAGCGGCATCAGTCCTGTAGATATCGGCATTGCCATTGGTGAGCGCCCCCAGCGTGTAGTGATTGGCCAGTCGCTCCAGCACGCCCAGCGCCTCCTCGTAGAGCACCACTTTGCGACGCTCCTGTAGAAAGATCGAAAACGCCTGGCGGGCGCCGCTGAGCGCCTCCTCCTCACTGTAACCGGCGGCCAGCTGCAACTCGTACAGCATCTGGATACGCATCTGGCTGACATGGTGCGCCAGCTCCGGGTGTCGCTTCCACACCGACTTCTTGAACGCGAACAGCGCCTCGTGATCGAAGGCGTCCGCCGCCCCGGGCCGGTGCTGCAGCAGCCACTGCTGCTGTGCCTGCTCCGCTTTGACCAGTACAGGTTCGACATCCCACAGTGTGTTGTCGAGGTCGAAGGTGATCACGGAGACAGGCACGTCAATCGTCCTTGCGCCGCTTGGCGCGGGGGTGTGCGGCGTCGTACACCTTGGCGAGGTGCTGGAAATCCAGGTGGGTATAGATCTGCGTGGTGGAGATATTGGCATGCCCGAGCAGCTCCTGCACCGCACGCAGGTCACCGCTGGATTCCAGCATGTGGCTGGCGAAAGAGTGGCGCAGCATATGGGGGTGCACGTCCTGGCGCATGCCGGATTTGCGGCCCTGCAGTTTGAGTCGCTGCTGGATATTGCGCACGCTGATGCGACGGCCGCGGTTGCTTGTGAACAGGGCGCGGCTGTCACCGCTGTCTGCCGCTGCGGGCGGGCGCACCTCCAGCCAGTGTTCGATGGCCTTCAGCGCCGCGCTGCCCACGGGCACAGTGCGGGTCTTCCTGCCCTTGCCGGTGACTGTCAGCAGTTTGGCCTGTGGGTCGATATCGTCTACTTCCAGTGAAGCCAGCTCCGCGAGCCGCAGCCCGGAGGAGTAGAACAACTCCGCCATCGCGCTGTCGCGCCGCGCCGTCACGGATTCAGAGTCGAAGCACAGGTACTGGTTCACCTGGTCGGCATCCAGCGTCTTGGGCAGTTTGCGGGGTTTGCGCGGCGCCTGCACGCTGGCGGCCGGGTTCCGCAGCAGCCCGCTTTCACGGCCGAGGAAATTGTAGAACGAGCGGGTGGCGGACAAGCTGCGCTGGATGCTGCCGCCGGCGAGCCCCTGGCGGCGCAACTGGCCGACCCAGCCGCGGATATCCGCTTCCGCCAGCGAGCCTATATCCGCCCTGCCGCTGGCCTCGCAGTAGCGTTGCAGCGATAGCAGGTCGCGCTGGTAGTTGCTGATCGTGTGTGGTGAAAGCTGGCGCACGTCGCGCAGGTAGTCGAGAAATCGCGTCGCAGCTGGCCCCAGTGGGGTGTCCTGCGCTGACTCCGTGTTCACCGTGTTCTCAGTCTCTCGCGCCATTCAGCCGTGTCAGCAGCTTGACGATGACATCGGCAATGTGTGACAGGAACAGTGTGCCAACGTTGTTGTTGTACTGGCTGGCATTGGCGCTGCCCACGGCGATCAGGCCCAGCGGCTCGCTGTCGGGTGATTTCATCGAAAGCGGCACAATCGCGGCAGAGCCGACCTCGACACGCTCGGCGAACAGGAAGCTGAGCTCCTCCGCGCGCAGTGTGCCGCACACCGCCTTGTGGCCCCGGAACAGTGAGCCGATCTGTTTCTTCACTGTGTCGCGGGATTCCGTGCGCACGGTTGTCTCCCCGCTCTCCTCCGAGTACAGGATCATACTGGCATAGTCGACCCGGAAGTCGTCCTTCATGGACGCCAGGAAGGTGCTGTAGAGATCCTCCGCAGACTCGGCATCCAGCAGTTTCAGCACCAGTACCCGTGTCTGCTCGAACAGCGCGTCATTGTCCTTGGCATTGGTGGAGAGCGCCTTCAGTCGCTGGCGGATCTCCGTGTTGCGCTCACGCAGCACGCTGACCTGCTTCTCGACCAGTGATATCGCGCTGCCAGAGGCGTGCGACACGTGCAGGTAATCCAGCATGTCGGGATACCGCTGCAGGAAATCGTCGTGATTTTTCAGGTACTCGCGCACGGATTCATCATTGAGACCGGTGTCACTGCCCTGTTCCGTCGCCATCTTCACTGCTGTTTCCTGCTTTTTGCTGGCTGACATTATCACTGCCTCTCGTTATTGGGGTGAACTGCGTTGCTGTAGCGTCAAATCTTTATTGTGCCTTCAAATACAATGGCGGTGGGCCCCGTCATCATCACCGGCTGGCCCTCGCCCGCCCAGGATACGGAAAGCTTACCCCCCGGCAGTCCAACTGTCACGGATTCGCGCAGCCAGCCACGGGAAATACCATACACCACCGCCGCGCAGGCGCCGGTGCCGCAGGCCAGGGTCTCGCCCACACCGCGCTCGTAGACGCGCAGCCGTATCTCCCGCTCTGATACCACCTGCATGAAACCGACATTGACCCGGTTCGGGAAGTCGGGGTGCGATTCGATCAATGGCCCCAGGTGCTCGACGGCCGCGCGGCTGGTGCTGCTGACGCGCAATACCGCATGCGGGTTGCCCATCGATACGGCGCCGATCTCCACCTCGCTGCCATCTACCTGCAGGCTGTAGCTCGGTGCGCGCGCCTGGGCCGCGAACGGGATGCTCTGCGGCTCGAACTGCGGCGGCCCCATATTGACCTCAACGTCGTGGTTGGGGCGTACGCGCAGCTCTATGACCCCGGCAGCGGTCTCGACGCTGATGACTTTCTTGGCCGTGAGTTTTTTCTCACGCACGAAGCGTGCAAAACAGCGTGCGCCGTTGCCGCACTGCTCGACTTCACTGCCATCGGCATTGAAGATGCGGTAGCGGAAATCCACCTCCGGGCTCTGCGGTGGCTCCACCACCAGCACCTGGTCACAGCCCACGCCGAAATGCCGGTCGGCCAGCTTGCGGACATCCCGGGAGCGGATTTTGTAGTGCTGGGTGATCAGGTCAACGACGACAAAATCGTTCCCCGTCCCGTGCATTTTGGTGAATTTCAGTAACACGCGTCGCTACCCGCTCACTGCGCTGCGCCCGGTGCGGGCAGGCAGGATTCACCGCGAACCAGATCGGCAAAGGTCTCGCGCGCCCGCACCAGGTGTGCGGTATCGCCATCCACCATGATTTCCGGCGCCCGGCCGCGGCTGTTGTAGTTCGAACTCATCGTGAAACCATAGGCTCCGGCACCAAACATAGCCAGCAGGTCACCCTGGCGCAGCGACAGCTGGCGCCCCTTGCCGAGGAAGTCACCGGTCTCGCACACCGGGCCGACCACATCCCAGGCGGCGGTCTGGCCCTCGCCGTCGTCTTCCACCCGGCGGATATCCATCCAGGCCTGGTAGAGGGCGGGGCGGATCATGTCATTCATGGCGGCGTCGACCAGGGCGAAGTGGTGGTCCGGGGTGGATTTCAGGTATTCCACCTGCATCACCAGCAGCCCGGCGTTGGCCGCTATCGAGCGCCCGGGTTCAAACAGCAGCTGCACCTTGCGATCGCCCAGTATTTCGCGGATAGCGCCGATATAGCTGGCGATAGAAGGCGGTTTCTCATCGTGGTATTGCACACCGAGGCCGCCGCCCAGGTCCAGGTGCTGGATGGCGATCCCCGACTCCGCCAGCGCGTCCACCAGTGCCAGCAGGCGGTGCAGGGCGTCGATAAACGGGCTGACGTCAGTGAGCTGTGACCCGATATGGCAGTCGAGACCCACCACCGAGATGTGGTCCAGTTGCGCCGCGCGTTGGT
This sequence comes from Halioglobus sp., assembly GCA_020443425.1. GTDB lineage: Bacteria > Pseudomonadota > Gammaproteobacteria > Pseudomonadales > Halieaceae > Marimicrobium. The sequence goes on along the minus strand of JAGRIE010000010.1, from coordinate 86,474 downwards.
AGACCCGCAGGGCCTCCTCTATGGTCAGCCCGAACTTGTTCTCCCGCAGCCCGGTGGAGATGTAGGGATGGGTCCTGGCATCGACGTCGGGATTCACCCGCACGGACACCGGTGCCACCCGGCCCAGCTCCCCGGCGACGCGGTTCAGCACCTCCAGTTCCGCGGCCGATTCAAGGTTGAAGCAGTGGATGCCAAGCTCCAGCGCACGCGCCATCTCGGCGGGCTTTTTGCTGACCCCGGAGAAGACGATTTTTGCCGGGTCGCCGCCGGCCGCGACCACGCGCTCCAGCTCCCCGCCGGATACGATGTCGAATCCGGCGCCCAACCGGGCCAGCACATTGAGTACGGCCAGGTTGGAGTTGGCTTTCACCGCATAGCAGATCAGGTGATCGGCGCCGGCGAGCGCCTGTTGGTACTCGGTAAAGGCCGCTTCCAGTGCCGCCCGCGAATAGATATAGCAGGGCGTGCCGTGCTCGGCGGCAATGGCGCTGACGGCGATATTTTCGGCATACAGGCTGCCCTCACGATACGTGAACGGAGTCATCGGTCCACCTCTCGTCAGGGCTGCTGTTGCGATTGCTTGGCGCGTTCGTCGGCGTCAGGTGCGGCGCTGGGCTCGGACAGTGCGGGCGGAGGGGGCGTTTCCTCCGGCGGCATATACAGCGGCCCCATCTGTCCGCACCCCGGGAGGGCGAGCAGGGCGACGACGAGCAGCAGGTTTGAAATGTAATAATGCATGGCTAGAGTCCGGGCGATGTTGCGTCAAATTATACTGCCCGCTAGTAAGCAGTGCGAACAGCCCTTATTATTGAATTGTGCACACTTTGCTGGAAACCCCCTGAGATGAACGAATCTACCTTCAATGAGTTGATAGACCGTACGTTTTCCGAGCTGGAGACAGCGCTGGACGAAATCGACGCGGATATCGACTGTGAAACCTCCGGTGGGGTGCTCACTGTGGTGTTCGAGAACGGCCGCCAACTGGTGTTCAGTCGCCAGCCACCGACGCGTCAGCTGTGGTTGGCCGCGCGTTCCGGCGGCTTTCACTTCGCCTTCGATGACGAGGCCGGCGACTGGCGCGACACCCGCACCGGACAGCTGTTCCGGCCGTTTGTGACGGAGCAGATGCAGGAGCAGGGGGGTGTCCGTTTTGCCTGGTTGTAACAAGGGGGCCGACGTGAAGCGGCGTGCCGGTCGGGCGTGTATACCGGTCGCGCTCGCACTGGCGGCCCTGCCCGCTGCGGGCAGTGAGCCACTGTATGTCAAGAACCTGAGCCCGGTGGCGGGCCTGCTTGGCCTGCCCTCACAGCGCGATGCGCTGACCACACCCAGTGGCAATTTCGCCGTCGCGGTGCACGGCAGTCTCGCCAACCACTACGTGAACGAAAACAATGCCACTGAATACCTCAATTTCGACGGCGAGACCGGCCGCGTCGACCTGGAGTTTCGCTACGGCTTTGCCGAGAATTGGGATGTGCAGCTGGAAGTGCCCTGGCTGGACCAGAGCGGCGGCGACCTGGATGGCCTGATCGACGACTGGCACGATTTCTGGGGCATGTCTGACGGCGGTCGCTCGAATGTGCCCCGGGATGTGCTCGACTACCGTTACGTGTCCCCGCAGGGCGGGTTCTCGCTGCAGGACGACAGCTCCGGTGTTGGCGATATCAGCCTGTCGGTCAGTCACGCGTTCTACCGCGATGAAAACTCCGCCGTCAGCGCCGCCCTGGGCTACAAGTTCAGCACCGGGGATGACGACGATTTCCTCGGCAGCGGCGGCGACGATGCCTATATCGCGCTGCGGTTTTCCGGGCAGCAGTTGTCCGACCTGCCGCTGAGCTGGCACGGCCAGGTCGGCTACCTGCGGGCCGGTGACAGCGACGTACTGGAAGGGCTGCAGGAGAAGAACCTGTGGTTTGCGGGGCTGGCGATGGACTGGCGTTTTGCGCAGAACTGGTCGCTGATCGCCCAGATAGACAGCCACGCCGCGCCACTGGACAGCTCACTCACCGGCGTCGGCGACGATGCGATCCTGGGAACGCTGGGTGCGCGCTGGTATGTCGCACCGCACTGGTCGGTGGATTTCAGTATCGTCGAGGATATCCGTGTCGAGACGGCGCCGGACGTCACCTTCCAGGCGAGTGTGCGCTACCGCTCAGCGCTGCTGGACTGACCCGGCCCGGCTGCGGGCGCTAGCGCTCGGCCAGTCGCGCCCGGGCCCGGCCGGCGGCGGCCGCCACCTGCGCCGGCGCGGTGCCACCGAGGTGGTCGCGGGCTGCCACAGAGCCCTCCAGCGTCAGTACCGCAAACACATCCTCACCGATATCCGCACAAAACCCCTGCAGGGTATCCAGGCTCATTTCCGCCAGGTCCTGGCCGCTGTCCACCCCGTGAGCCACGGCCTTGCCCACCACTTCATGGGCGTCGCGGAACGGCAGCCCCTGTCGCACCAGGTAGTCCGCCAGGTCAGTGGCGGTGGAGAAGCCGCGCCTTGCGGCCTCGCGCATCGCCTCGGCCCGGGGCCTGATCGCAGGAACCATGTCGGCGAACGCGCGCAGGCAGTCGAATACCGTGTCGATGGTATCGAACAGCGGTTCCTTGTCTTCCTGGTTGTCCTTGTTGTAGGCCAGCGGCTGGCTCTTCATCAGTGTCAGCAGGGAGATGAGGTGGCCGTTGACCCTGCCCACCTTGCCGCGCACCAGTTCCGGTACATCGGGGTTCTTTTTCTGCGGCATGATGGAGGAGCCGGTGCAGAAGCGGTCGGGCAACTCGATGAAATTGAACTGTGCCGAGGTCCACAGCACCAGCTCCTCGGACATGCGTGACAGGTGGGTCAGCAGCAGTGCGGCGAACGCACAGAATTCGATGGCGAAATCCCGGTCTGACACAGAGTCCAGCGAATTCTCTGTCGGCTTGTCGAAGCCGAGTGCTGCCGCAGTGTGGGCGCGGTCGATCGGGTAGGTGGTGCCGGCCAGTGCGGCGGCGCCCAGCGGCGATTGATTGAGGCGCGCGCGGCAGTCCATCAATCGCCCGTAATCGCGTTCCAGCATCTCATTCCACGCCAGCAGGTGATGCCCGAACACCACCGGCTGTGCTGTCTGCAGGTGCGTGAAACCCGGCATGATGGTGTCGGTATTGGCTTCAGCCAGCCCGATCGTGCCCTGTTGCAACCGGGTCAGCTCGGCGGCGATGGTATCGATGGCGGCGCGCAGGTGCAGGCGGATATCTGTGGCCACCTGGTCGTTGCGGGAGCGCCCGGTGTGCAGTTTCTTGCCGGTGATGCCGATGAGCTCGGTCAGGCGCGCCTCGATGTTCATGTGCACGTCTTCCAGCTCGATCGACCACGGCAGGCTGCCCTCGTTGATCTCCTGTTGCACCTGGGCGAGACCAGCCTCGATCTCGGCCAGCTCCTGTGCGCTCAACACCCCGACGCTGTGCAGCATGCGTGCGTGGGCGAGCGACCCGGCAATGTCCTCGGCGGCCATGCGCTGGTCGAAGGTAACCGATGCGGTAAAACGCTGTACAAACGCGTCAGTCGCCTCGCTGAAGCGGCCGCCCCAGAGTTTGCTGGTGTCTTTTTCTTTGCTCATCGCTCTGTCTATTCCATGGTCATGCGCAATTGGAGCCGTAATGGAGGCCCGGGCCGCGGCAAGTATACCAGTTCGCTGCGCCGAGGAGTCGCTGATACTGTGCCCGGCTGGTATGATTGCCCGCAGGCAATTACGGAACCCCATGCATGCTGCGCAAATTGACTATCGCCACCCGGGAGAGCCCGCTGGCCCTGTGGCAGGCGGAATTCGTCCGCGCTGCGTTATCGGAGCAGCACCCCGACCTCGAAGTGCACCTGTTGGGCATGACCTCGCGCGGCGACCAGTTGCTGGATTCGCCGCTGTCCAAGCTGGGTGGCAAGGGCCTGTTCGTGAAGGAGTTGGAGGAGGCGCTGCTCGATGGCAGCGCCGATATTGCGGTGCACTCGATGAAGGATGTGCCGATGGAGTTCCCGCCCGGGCTTGGGCTGGGTGTGATCTGCGATCGGGAGGACCCCTCTGACGCGTTTGTCAGCAACCGGTATGCATCGCTGGAGGCGCTGCCGGCCGGCAGTGTGGTGGGCACCTCGAGCCTGCGGCGCGAGTGCCAGCTGCGTGAGCGGCGTCCGGACCTGGAAGTGAATTTCCTGCGCGGCAATGTGAATACCCGCCTGCGCAAACTGGATGAGGGCGAGTATGACGCCATCATCCTGGCCAGCGCAGGCCTGCTGCGGCTGGGGTTTGATGCCCGAATCCGCCAGCGTATGCCGGTGTCCCAGTCCCTGCCGGCCGGCGGGCAGGGCGCTGTCGGTATCGAGCTGCGCAGCGGGGACGCCGCAGTGCTGTCACTGCTGCAGCCGCTGCACCACGCGCCTACGGCGGCGAGGGTGACAGCGGAGCGGGCGATGAACCGGCGCCTTGAGGGTGGTTGCCAGGTGCCGATCGCCTGTTATGCGGAGTTATCCGAAGATGGCACCACACTGCTGTTGCGCGGCCTGGTCGGCAAACCCGACGGTTCACTGGTGCTGCGAGCGCAGGCCGAGGCGCCGGTTGACGCCGCCGAGCAGCTTGGTATCGAGGTCGCCGAAGACTTGCTGGCACAGGGCGCGGCGGCGATTCTGGCAGAGGTGTATGGCAGCCAGCAGTGACAGGGCCGTGCGCGCAGTACTGGTCACCCGTCCGCAGGGTGAACCGGCCGACACCTTGTGTGACGCGGTCAGGGCGGCGGGTTACCAGGCCTACAGCCAGCCCTTGCTCGAGTTGACCGCGCTGGCGGAGCTGCCGCCCGCGCAGCGGCACCTGCTGCTCGACCTCGATCACTACCAGCATATTATTTTTATCAGTGCCAACGCCGTGCGTTTCGGCATGGCGCTGATCAGCGATTTCTGGCCCCAGCTGCCGGTGGGTATCAACTGGTATGCGGTCGGCGCGGCCACCGCGCGGCGTCTGGAGCAATACGACATACACGCGGTCACGCCGGGCCGTGATATGAGCAGCGAGGGCCTGCTGGCACTGCCCTACCTGCGCAATGTGGAGGGCCAGCGGCTGCTGATCGTCAAAGGCGAGGGCGGTCGCCACACACTGCGCACGGAGCTGTTGCACCGGGGTGCGCTGGTCGATGAGCTGGCCTGCTACCGGCGCGGACTGCCCGAGCTGCCGGCGGGTGCACTGGCGGCGCGCATCGCGCAGTGGCGGATTGATCTCATTCTGGTCAGCAGTGGTGAGGGCCTCGCCAACCTCCTGCTATTGCTTAGCCCGGCAGAAACCACTAAGTTAAAAACTATCGGCCTGATCGTGCCGTCGGAACGCGTTGCCCAAATGGCTCGCGAGGCTGGTTTCTGTCACGTCGTGACCGCCGAAAATGCCTCGGATGAAGCCATGCTTCACGCGCTGCAGGCGTGGCGACCCGGCACTGGAGAATAACAATGAGTGACACCGAACCCAATAAACTGTCGCCGCCGCAGGACTCGTCGGCAACCGCGGCATCTGGAGTAGAAAAATTGAGCAGCAAATCCGTATCGACCGAGAAGTCCGGCCAACCTGCGAAATCGTCCGGCGGTCTGTCCGCCGCGGTCGCATGGTTGGCATTCCTGTTGGTGATTGCGCTGGCGGCCGGCGCGGTCTGGGTGCTGCGCGAAGCGCAGTTGCGGGAGTCCGGCCTGAAGGAGCGCATTGCCCAACTCGAGAGCGTTACCGGGCAGAAGCAGGCCAATCTGGACCAGCTCTCCGACCGCCTGACACGGCAGTTGAACGCCGGGCTGGAGGGTCTGAAGAGCGATATGAATACGCAGGCGGCTGATCTGTCCCGCAGCCTGGAAACCGTCGAGGCGCAACTGGCCGACCAGAAGAAGGAACTCGCCCGCTTCAGCGCCACCGATAGAGAAAACTGGCTGTTGGCAGAAGCCGGTCACCTGCTGCGCCTCGCCAATCAGCGGCTGGTCATGGCCGGTGACCCGGTTGCCGCCGAAGCGCTGCTGAACGGTGCGGACTCTGTGCTGCGCGACCTCAACGATCCGGCCCTGCACGTGGTCCGCGCCGCTGTTGCCGCTGACATCGCGGCCCTGCGCGCGGTGCCTGAGGTCGATGTGGAAGGCATCTACCTGCGCCTGTCCGCACTCATAGGGCAGGCCGACAAGCTGGTGATCTTCCAGTTCGAGGAGCAGGATGCGAAGCCCGCACCGGAGGCGGCGGACAGCTGGCGGGGTCGCCTGCGCCAGCAGTATGAAGCGGCGCTGTCCAAGCTCTCGGACTACATTATCATCCGTCGTCGGGATGTGCCCATGCAGGCGCTGATGGATCCGCAGTGGGAGGGGTTGGTGCGACAGAACCTGCGCATGCTGCTGGAGCAGGCGCAGATTGCCCTGCTGTCCGGCAACCAGGCGCTGTACACCACCAGCCTGTCGCAGGCGCAGGAGTGGGTGGCACAGTTCAAGGATTCCGACACCGCCGCGGCGAAAGCGATATCCGCACAGATAAAAGAGTTGCAGGCGCTCACCATCCAGATACCGCAGCCCAATATCTCCCGCTCGCAAAACGCGCTGGATAAGGCGATTGAACTGCGTGCCCAAGACGGAGGCGAGCAGTAGCCATGCGTAAATTATTCGCCATTGCACTGGTGGCGCTGCTGCTCGGTGTCACTATTGTCGCTGTTATCGAAACCGACCCTGGCTATGTACTGGTGGCCTACGGCAACTACACCTTGGAGGCCAGCCTCTGGATCGGCCTGGTGTTGCTGTTGCTGCTGGTCGCGCTGGTGTTCTTCGTGCTGCGCCTGGCCTACCAGGTATTCAGTGGCCAGCGCAGCCTCGCCTCCTGGCTGGGCGCGCGCAAATCGCGCAAGTCCCTGCGCCTGAGCACGCAGGGACTGGTCAGTTTCATCGAGGGCAACTGGCTGACGGCGCGCCGTCAGCTGGTACAGGGCGCCCGGCATAACGAGGCGCCACTGCTGAATTACCTGTTGGCGGCACGCGCCAGTGCGCGTCTGGACGACAGCGATAAAGTCCACGAGTATTTGCGCAGCGCTGAAGACGCCGAGCCGGCTGCGGCGATGGCGGTGGAGATATCGCTGGCCGAGATGCGGCTGCAGGACGGCGAGTACCACCAGGCAATTGCGGCCCTCAATCACTCGCTGGCGAATCCCGGCCGTCATCCCTATGTGCTCAGCCTGCTGGCCCAGGCGTATGAGGGCCTGCAGGACTGGGACAAGCTGCGTGATCTGCTGCCGCAACTGCAGAAGCACAAACTGCTGAAACGCGAGGATTTTGAGCGACTGGAGCGGCAGGTGTGCCTGCACAGCCTCGACAGCGGCGATGCCGGCCTGCAGCAGTTGCACGCGATGTGGCAACAGGTGCCGAAGTCACTGCGTGATGATGCCGCATTCGTCGAGGTGTATGTGCGCCGTTTGGTTGAGTGCGGCGATCACGCCGCTGCGGAGAAAGCGATTCTGCGGGTGCTGAAGCAGGAGTGGCGGATACCGCTGGTACGCCTGTACGGCTATGTCGAAGCGGACGCCTCGCGACAGCTGTCCAGGGCGGAAAGCTGGCTGGCAGCCCATCCCAAGGAGCCGCAGTTGCTGCTGTGCCTGGGCAGGTTGTCTGCGCGTGACGGTTTGTGGGGCAAGGCGCGCGACTATTTCGAGAGCGCGTACCGCCTGGAGAAAACGACCGAAATCTGCGCCGAACTGGGTCGACTGCTGGATGGCCTCGGTGAGCCCACGGTGGCGGCTGCGTATTTTCGCGAGGGTTTGATGTTGCAGGAGAAGGGGCTGCCGACCCTGCCGAAGCCGGACCGCTACCTGCACGATTCGCGGGTCGTGGCCAGCGTCTGATCGCAATCCGCAGCGGAGTGCGGCGCAGCGTTCCGGCTGTCGCTACAGCGTGATGCCGAGCTCGTCCCACAGCGAATCGATACGCTGTTTCACCGCTTCATCCATCACGATGGGGCGGCCCCACTCCCGTGTCGTCTCCCCCGGCCACTTGTTGGTGGCGTCAAAACCCACCTTGGAGCCGAGGCCGGAGACGGGGGAGGCAAAATCCAGGTAGTCGATCGGTGTGTTGTCGATAAACACCGAGTCGCGCTGTGGGTCCATGCGGGTGGTCATCGCCCAGATGACGTCCTTCCAGTCGCGGGCGTTCACATCCTCATCGGTGACAATGACAAATTTGGTGTACATGAATTGGCGCAGGAATGACCATACGCCCAGCATGACGCGCTTGGCGTGTCCCGGGTACTCCTTGCGCATCGTCACCACCGCGAGGCGATATGAACAGCCCTCCGGTGGCAGGTAGAAATCGACAATCTCGGGAAACTGCTTCTGCAGTATCGGGATGAACACCTCGTTCAGTGCCATGCCGAGTATCGCCGGTTCATCCGGTGGCCGCCCGGTATAGGTGCTGTGGTAGATGGGTGATTCGCGGTGCGTGATCGCCTCCACGGTGAACACGGGGAAGCGCTCCACCTCATTGTAATAGCCGGTGTGATCGCCGAAGGGGCCTTCATCGGCCATCTCGCCGGGCTCGAGGTAGCCCTCCAGTATGTACTCCGCGGACGCGGGAACCTGTAGCCCGTGTTCGCGACACAGCGGTGTAAAGCACTCCGCCACTTCGGTTTTGCTGCCGCGCAGCAGTCCGGCGAAGGCGTACTCGGAAATGGCATCGGGCACGGGGGTGACAGCGCCTAAAGTTGTGGCCGGATCCGCGCCGAGTGCCACCGCCACCGGGTAGCGCTTGCCGGGGTGCCGCAATTGCCACTCCCGGTAATCCAGTGCCCCGCCCCGGTGCGACAGCCAGCGCATGATCAGCTTGTTCCTGCCAATCAATTGCAGGCGGTAGATACCGAGGTTCTGGCGCTCCTTGTTGGGGCCGCGGGTAATCACCAGCGGCCAGGTGACCAGTGGCCCGGCATCGCCCGGCCAGCAGGTCTGTATGGGTAATTGGTAGAGATCGACGTCCGCGCCCTGTTTGGCGTGGTACTGGCACAGCGGATTGCGCACCAGCTTGGGTGACATGTGCAGCACCTGCTTCAGCAGTGGCGCCTTGTCCCACAGGTCGCGCATGCCCTTGGGCGGATCCGGCTGGCGCAGGTAGGCGAGAATCTCGCCGATCTCGCGCAGTGCGGTCAGGTCCGGCGCGCCCATGCCCAGCGCCACGCGAAGCTCGGTGCCGAACAGGTTGGCCAGTACCGGCGTGTCATAGCCTTTGGGGTTTTCAAACAGCAGTGCGGGGCCGCCGGCGCGCAGTGTGCGGTCGGCGATTTCCGTCATCTCGAGATGGGGATCGACCTCCGCCCTGATGCGCACCAGTTCGCCGCGTTTTTCCAGTGCGTCGATGAAATCTCTGAGATCAGTGTATTTCACAGTGTCTGCGGGTGCATCGCGCTGCGGGTGGAGACTATTTGCGCTTCATGGACTTGAAGAACTCGTCGTTGGTCTTGGTCTCCTTGAGTTTGTCAGACAAAAACTCAATGGCGGGCAGGTCTTCCATGCCGTGCAGCAGTTTGCGCAGTATCCACATACGCTGCAGTTCATCGTCGGCGGTGAGCAGTTCTTCGCGGCGGGTGCCGGAGCGGCGGATATTGATCGCCGGGTAGACACGCTTCTCGGCAATCTTGCGGTCCAGGTGCAACTCGAGGTTACCGGTGCCCTTGAACTCCTCGTAGATCACCTCGTCCATTTTGGAGCCGGTATCGATCAGGGCGGTCGCGATGATGGACAGGCTGCCACCCTCCTCAATATTTCGCGCCGCACCGAAAAAGCGTTTCGGGCGCTCCAGCGCGTGGGCGTCGACACCACCGGTCAGCACTTTGCCGGAACTGGGGATGACCGTGTTGTAGGCGCGGGCCAGGCGGGTGATGGAGTCCAGCAGGATCACCACATCCATCTTGTGTTCGACCAGTCGCTTCGCTTTCTCGATCACCATATCGGCGACCTGCACATGGCGTGAGGGGGGTTCATCAAAGGTGGAGGCCACGACCTCGGCGCCGCGAACGCCGACCGAGCGCTGCATCTCCGTCACTTCCTCCGGGCGTTCATCGATCAGCAGTACGATGATGTAACACTCCGGGTTGTTGGTGATGATCGCCTGCGCGATGTTCTGCATCATGATGGTTTTACCCGCCTTCGGCGGCGCCACCAGCAGTCCCCGCTGTCCCTTTCCGATCGGAGAGACGAGATCGATGATGCGACCGGTCAAATCCTCGGTGCTGCCATTGCCGGTTTCAAGGGTCAGGCGCTGGTCGGGGAAGAGGGGGGTGAGGTTTTCGAAGAGAATCTTGTGCTTGGAGTTTTCGGGCCGGTCGAGGTTGACCTTGTCTATTTTCAGCAGCGCGAAGTAGCGCTCGCTGTCCTTCGGTGGCCGGATCTTGCCGGAGATCGTGTCCCCGGTGCGCAGGTTGAAGCGGCGAATCTGGCTGGGCGAGACATAGATATCATCGGGGCCTGCCAGGTAGGAGCTGTCGGCGGAGCGCAGAAACCCGAACCCGTCCTGTAAAATTTCCAGTACGCCATCGCCGTAGATGTCCTCGCCGCTTTTCGCGTGGTGCTTCAGCACGGCGAAAATAATGTCCTGCTTGCGCGAACGGGCCATGTTATCCAGGCCCATCTCTTTGGCAATATCGATGATTTCTTGTGTAGATTTAGTCTTAAGGTCAGTTAGATTCATAGGGAAAACTAGTGTGCACGTATGATTGGAGGAAGGAATAGGGTGTAACCGAACGCTGGTTGGCGCTGCCAACAAATATTAGCTTTAACGTGGGTTGCAGAGTTTTTGTTATGGCACAGGAATGTGCGACGATTCGGAATGTAGCACGGCCCGTTAGGGCCGTCTACCGCTTTTTTTTACCAATATGAAGGTTGCTCCGGCGCCGCCGGCGCAGGCGGGAGAGGCATCACCCCGCCGTCTAGATCACTTCCTGAATGAAGTCAGTCAGCTGTGTCTTGGACAGTGCGCCGACTTTGGTGGCCTCTGCGTTGCCGCCCTTGAACATGATCAGGGTCGGGATGCCGCGAATGCCGAACTTCTGCGGGATTTCAGGGTTGGCGTCCACATCGACCTTGCAGATCTTCAGTTTGCCGTCGTAATCAGCGGCCAACTCGTCCAGTACGGGCGCTATCATCTTGCAGGGTCCACACCACTCTGCCCAAAAATCCACCAGCACAGGAACATCGGAATTTAATACTTCTGCGTCAAAGGTGGCGTCGCTGACGTGGACGATCTGGTCGCTCATGTTGTTCTCCGGTTATTCTGCGGTTGTTAATTCCGCGGGATGACAAAGGCGCCATGATACCACCGGACAGTCTGGGTACAACTGTGCGGATAGAGTATTTTGGTATGCTGATATGCCCTCTGGCTATTAGCGTTAAACCCGCGGCTTGCTGCGCAATACTGTCTCCGCCCCGCTGTGCCCGCAAGTACCCGGTGCCGGCCGTATGCCGCGGTGCGGGCCGGGTGCGAGTCGCCGGCGGCGGTCCGTGCTAGTCTAGTTCACCGCCACTGTTGGGAGAGTCCTGTGCAAGCCAAACAAATCGTCGTCATCGTCGCTGTGCTGCTGGCCATCGCCGCCTGGTTTGCGTTTGATCTTGGCAGCTACCTGCAGCTCGATTCACTGCAGCAGCGCCTCGGTGACCTGAGGGCCTGGTACGAGGCGAATCCACTGCTGGCGGGCTTTATCTACCTGGCCGGATACGTGGCGGTGACCGCATTCTCGCTGCCGGGTGCCGCTGTGATGACACTGGCCGGGGGCGCGTTGTTCGGGTTCTGGTATGCGTTACTGCTGGTGTCTTTTGCCAGCAGCATCGGGGCCACACTGGCCTTCCTGGTGTCCCGGGTGTTGCTGCGGGACTGGGTGCAGCAGCGCTTCAGCCGCCATCTCGGTGCGGTAAACGCGGGTTTCGAAAAAGATGGCGCCTTCTACCTGTTCTCGTTGCGGCTGGTGCCGATTTTCCCGTTTTTCCTGATCAACCTGCTGATGGGCTTGCTGCCGCTGCGAACCTGGACGTTCTACTGGGTGTCGCAGCTGGGTATGCTCGCCGGCACTGCTGTTTATGTGAATGCGGGCACGCAGCTGGGTGAGCTGGAGTCGCTGGCGGGTATTGTCTCGGCGCCACTGCTGGGGTCTTTCGTGTTGCTGGCGGTGTTCCCGTTCCTGGCGCGATGGCTGCTGGCGTTCGTGCAGCGGCGCCGGTTGCTGGCCGCCTATACCAAACCCGAGCACTTCGATAACAACCTCATCGTCATCGGCGCCGGCTCCGCCGGCCTGGTGGCTTCGCTGATTGCCGCCACGGTGAAGGCGAAGGTCACGCTGATAGAGCGGCACAGGATGGGCGGCGACTGCCTCAATACCGGCTGTGTGCCGAGCAAAGCAATCATCCGCTCGGCCCGGGTTGCACAAACAGCGCGCCGGGCACAGGAGTTCGGACTGGCGCCGATGACAGTGGCGGTTAATTTCCCCAGGGTCATGCAGCGGGTGCGGGGCATCATCAAGACCATTGAGCCGCACGACTCGGTCGAGCGCTTTACCGGCCTCGGGGTGAACTGTGTCAGCGGCGATGCCCGCATTGTGTCGCCGTGGGCGGTGGAGGTGAACGGCCAGACACTGACGGCGCGCCATATCATCATCGCCAGCGGTGCGCGGCCCCGGGTCCCGGATATTCCCGGTCTGGCGGCACTGGACTACCTCACCTCGGATACGGTCTGGGAGCTTGATGAACTGCCTGGGCAGTTGCTGGTGCTGGGTGCCGGGCCCATCGGCTGCGAACTGGCGCAGGCGTTTGCCGAACTCGGCAGCTGTGTGACGCTGGTGACGCATGCCGACCGGATACTGCCGCGCGAGGATGCTGAAGTGGCCGCACTGGTACGGGCCGCACTGCAGCGCTTGCAGGTCACCATCCACGAGAATTTTGAGCCGCTGCGAGTCGCCGGTGAGGGCGCCGCCGGACAGGCGGTATTCAGCAGTGCCGGCGGCGAACGCACGGTCGACTTTTCGCGGCTACTGCTGGCGGTCGGGCGCAGCGCCAACACCGAGCAGATGGGATTGGAGGAACTCGGTATTGCGATTGGCCGCTCCGGCACCATCGAGGTGGACGAATACTTGTGCACACGGATTCCCACGATATATGCCTGCGGCGATGTCGCCGGCCCCTACCAGTTCACCCACATGGCCAGTCACCAGGCCTGGTATGCGGCGGTGAATGCGCTGTTTGGCCGTTTCCGCCGCTTCAAGGTCGACTACTCCGTGGTGCCCTGGGCGACCTTCACTGATCCCGAGGTGGCGCGGGTAGGGCTTAGTGAAGACGAGGCGAGGGCAAAGGGTATCGCGGTTGAGGTGACCTGTTATCAACTCGACGACCTCGACCGGGCGATTGCCGATGGCGAGACCAATGGCTTCATCAAAGTGCTGACCGAGCCAGGTCGAGACCGTATTCTCGGTGCGACGATTGTCGGGTACCATGCCTCGGAACTGATCAATGAGTTTGTGTTGGCCATGAAGCACAATCTTGGCCTGGGCAAAATTCTCGGTACTATTCATATCTACCCGACGCTGGGAGAGGGCAACAAGTTTGTCGCCGGGGAGTGGCGCAAGGCGCGCAAGCCGGAGCGGCTGCTGCGCTGGGTGGAGCGCTACCACCGGTGGAACCGGGGTTGACCGCAGCGCGGGAAATGGCGAGTGAAGGGCCCGTTGCAGGGCATTAACAACGGAGGGGAATAAGCGATGAGCAAGGTTGCCGTGGTACTGGCGGGGTGTGGTGTCTACGATGGTGCAGAGATCAATGAGGCCGTACTGGCGCTGTTGTGCCTGGAGCAGCAGGGGGCCAGTTATGAATGCTTTGCACCGGACATCCCGCAGCTGCATGTGATCAACCATCTCACCGGTGAGCCGGTCGAGGGGGAGTCGCGCAATGTGCTGGTGGAGGCGGCGCGGATTGCGCGCGGCAACATCAGGGATCTCACCCTGCTGAAGGTGGCGGATTTCGATGCGCTGCTGGTGCCGGGCGGGTTCGGGGCGGCAAAAAACCTGAGTAATTTTGCCGTGGCCGGTGCCGAGATGGCAGTGCAGCCCGACTTCCTGCAACTGGCGCGCGCCTTCCATGACAGCGGCAAGCCGATAGGGTTGATCTGCATCGCCCCGGTGATGGCAGCGGCGATCTGTGGTGAGGGAGCCCAGTGCACGGTCGGTGACGACGCCGAGGTGGCGGCGGCTATCGAGGCCATGGGCGGTGAGCATCTGCAGTGCCCGGTGTCGGAGGCGCGAGTCGATGCACAGCGTAAACTGGTGACGACACCTGCCTATATGCTGGCCGGCAGGGTGTCGGAAGCGTATGACGGGATCAGTGCCTGTGTGAAAGAGCTGCTGGCGCTGGCCTGATGCCGTGGTTGATATGTGGCATGTCTACATCCTCAAGTGTGCCGACGGCTCACTCTATACCGGTGTCGCCAGGGATCTGCAGCGGCGCCTGTTGCAGCACAACGGCGAGCTGGTGGGCGGCTCCCGTTACACCCGGGCGCGCCGCCCGGTAGCACTGCTGTGGTCGGCCACCGAGCCGGATCGCAGCGCCGCGCAGCGGCGCGAGGCCTGTATCAAGAAGTTGAGCCGGATCGAGAAGTTGCGGCTGGTGCAGACCTGAGCCGCCACCGGCGGCTGTGTTCACTGCGCCAGCTCCTCCAACTGCTGCTGTTGTTCCAGCCACAGGTCATCCAGCTCGGCGGCCCGGGTTTTCAACTCTCCCTCGCGCTTCAGCAGGTCGGCGAGTAGCTGCTTGTTGCCGTCGGTATACAGCTCGGTGTCACTCAGCTGGTCGCGCACCGACTGCAGCGTGAGAGCAACTTCCGCCATCTGTGCCTCGGTTTTATCCACCTGCCTCTGCAGTGGGCGCAGCTTTTCGCGCTGGCTGGCGGCCTGCTGCCGTTTTTCCTTGCGCGAGGTGTCCGCCGGGCCGGTGTCGGCTTTGTCCGTCTGCTTGTAGCTGGACAGTATCCAGCGCTCGTAACCCTCGAGATCCTCCCGGTACTCCTCCACGCGCCCGTCGTGCACCAGCAGCAATTCCTCTGCGGTATTGCGCAGCATGTGGCGATCGTGACTGACCAGAACCAGGGCGCCGTCGTAGGCCTGCAGTGCAACCTCCATGGCGTGGCGCATCTCCAGGTCGAGGTGGTTGGTGGGCTCGTCCAGCACCAGCAGATTGGGCTTTTGCCAGACTACCATGGCCAGTGCGAGGCGCGCTTTCTCGCCACCCGAGAACGGCGCGATGGCCGACGTGGCCGCATCGCCGCGAAAGTTGAAGCCGCCGAGGAAGTTCAGTATGTCCTGCTCGCGCGCCGCTGGACTCAGGCGTTGCAGGTGCAGCGCGGGACTGGCCTGCAGGTCCAGGGCCTCCAGTTGCTGCTGGTCAAAGTAGCCGATAGCCAGGTGCTCTCCGGTGCTGCGGGTGCCCCCGAGCAGAGGCAGTTCGCCGATCAGGCTTTTCAGCAGGGTCGACTTCCCGGCGCCGTTGCGTCCCAGCAGGCCGTAGCGACTGCCCGGTCGCAGTTGCAGGTTCACGCCGCACAGCACAGCGCTGTCACCGTAGCCCAGGTCGGCTTCATCCAGCCGCAGCAGGGGGTCGCTGCTTCTGGCCGGCGCCGGAAAGCTGAAATCGAACGGCGAGTCGGCGTGGGCCGGCGCCAGTGTCTGCATCCGCTCCAGTTCTTTCAGGCGACTCTGCGCCTGCTTGGCCTTGGTGGCTTTGTAGCGGAAGCGACGTACGAAGTCGTCGATCTCGGCGATGCGACGCTGCTGCTTCTCGTAACTGGCCTGCTGGTTGGCGAGGCGCTCGGCCCGCATGCGTTCGAAGTCCGAGTAGTTGCCTTTGTAGGCGAACAACTGCTGCTGTTCGATGTGCAGTACGCGTTCACAGGTGGCGTCGATGAAGTCGCGATCGTGGGAAATCATCAGCAGGGTGCCCGGGTACTGTTGCAGCCACTGCTGCAGCCACAGCGTCGCGTCGAGGTCGAGATGGTTGGTGGGTTCATCCAGCAGCAGGATGTCTGAGGGCGTCATCAGTGCACGGGCCAGGTTGAGCCGTATACGCCAGCCGCCTGAGAAGTCGCTGACCGGGCGCGTGGCCGCATCCTCTGCAAAACCCAGCCCCTGCAGCAGGCGCTGGGCGCGACGCTCCGCACTGTAGCCGTCAATCTCGTCAAGGCGGCTGTGCAGCGGTGCCGCTTTCTCGAAGTTCCCGGCGGCTTCCAGTGCTGCGACCTCGTCGCGCAGATTGGCCAGCAGGGTGTCGCCGCGCCAGACAAACTCCCCGGCGGGCAGGGAGGTGGCGTGTATCTCCTGCGCCATATGCGACAGGCGCAGCGTGGCCATACCTTCTATGTCGCCGGCATCGGCCCCCATCTCGCCCACCAGCAGAGCGAAAAGGCTGGACTTGCCACAGCCATTGGCACCGATCAGCGCGAGGCGCTGCCCCGGCTGAATGGTGACATTGGCATCCTGCAGCAGCAGTTTGCTGCCGCGCCGCAGGACGATATCGCGCAGTATGATCATGAGGGCGAGGATTCTACCCGCCGCTCACGCCGCGAGCCAGTGTTATGCCCCTGCAATTGCGATTCTCCCGGCAGTGGTGCCGGGTCCGGTCCGCACGGGTCTCTGGTGCGCGCGGGTGACGCTGGTGTATGGTTGGCAGTGGCAGTCTATTCATGCGGTCAATTCATGGGCAATCCACTGTGGGAGTTCTCGCTGGCCACCTATCGCGAGCAGGGGGTGGCCGCTGCCTGCCTGGCGCTACAGGACCGGATTGGCCTGGATGTGAACCAGTTACTGTATGCGGCCTGGCTGGCGCGTAATAATCAATGCCTGGCCGGAAGCCATCTCGAGGCACTTGACGCGGCGGTGTCCGAGTGGCGAGAGTCTGTGGTGAGGCCGCTGCGGGAGTTGCGTCGCCAGTTGCAGGGGTATGCGCCGGCCGCCGCTGTGCGCGAAGACCTCAAGGGCCTTGAATTGAAGGCCGAGCAGGCACAGCAGGATATGATGTACGCCTTCTACCAGCAGTCTGCCGCGCTGGAGCGCGGCGACAACCCGCTGTTGTTCAATCTGGCACAGGTGGCGCAGCGGGAGAGCCGGGCGCGTGATGAGTGGGAGGAAGCCATCCGCCAGCTGGCCGCTGTGATCGCCTCCTGACGCCGGCAGGCTTTTTGGTTTCAAGGCAGCAGTGAATGGGGTAAAGTCGAAGTGGGGTATGTGTCCGGGCACTGTGACAGTGTCGCAGCGGCAGAACCGGTCCAGCTGGGTTGTGCCTGTGTGATGACGCTGCGAGGCCCATCTGCCTGTTTCGAGGTTTACGCAAGTGTCAGTGCGCGATCGCCGATTGCGCGCAGCTTACAGGAATAAACTTGTTATGAAGTCTCGTTTCTTTTACTTGATTCCGCTGTTGCTGGTGGTCCACGCCTGTGGCGGGGGCGGTTCCACGGAGATCAGCGAAACCATCACGCTGAGTGGCAACAGGGCAACGCAACCGACCGGGCAGGCCGGTGTCGATTTTCGCGAGTTTCGCATGGGCGCCGGTGTCGTGCAGATGCAGCCGGTGGAGGACAGGCCCCTGCGAAACGGCAATGCCCAGTTTCCGATAGCCTCGATAGCCGAGGATGTGGATTTCGTCAAAATCGTGGCGGATTACATCGGTATTCCCTATGACATTTTTGCCGATGACACCGGGGTTCCCGAGCAACACCCGTGGACAAAAGTGGCGCGTAAGCTCGCCTCGGATGCACAGGCCAGCGAGCGTCCCCTGCTGCTGCAGTTGGGCTTTTCGCGCGACAGCATGGTAGGCCAGGCGCTCGACGTCGACGGTAAACTGCAAGTCGACCTCACCTGGGCGCCCTCCTGTTACGACCTGTCCGCACCTGACGCGGCGCGTATTGGTGATGCCTATGTCAACTATGCACTGTGGATGGTCGAGGTGTTCCAGCCGACCTATGTGGTGAATTTCGCCGAGGCGAACATCTTCTACGCCAATTGTGGTGGCGAGGGTGATGCCTGGGACGCCCTGGTCGACATTCAGCGGCGCGCCTATGACGCTATCAAGGCCTACGACCCGACCATCATCGTGTTCGCATCCTTCAACCTCGAAGCGCTGTATGAGGATACGCTGGACGGTTGGTCCGAGGAGCAGTACCAGGCGGTGGCCCGGATGCAGTACGATACGTTTGCGATGGCCAGCTATCCTTTCGGTATAAGGGACGACGAGGGCGTGTTCGCGACACCGTACGATCTGCCAGCCGATTACTTCTCCCGGGTGCTCAATTTGCATCCTGATGAGAAACGCCTGTCCATCGTCGAGACCGGCTGGAACAATGTCAGTATCTCCGCGGGTGATGAAAATACCTGTTTCAATAACTTCCCTTATTCTGACGAGACGTTCTCGGCCGACTATTTCGAGTACCTGGTGAATAGCGCAGTCACCAACCAGTTCCTGTTGCTGGCATGGTTCTCGTCCGTGGATGTGCTGCCGAAAAACGTTGTCGATACCTGTTACGTGCGCACTGACAGCACCGACCCGGAGAACGACGCCTGTCAGCAGGATTTCTGGTGCCAGGCGGTGAACCAGGCCAAGAATACGGTGTCTATCCCCGGAGAACTGGAACTGTTCTCGGAAATCGTGTTGAAGGCGTTCGGCACCATGGGTCTGAAAGAGTACGATGGAACGTCGCGCGAACTGTTGCTTGACCGCTGGCGTGAGGTGCTGGCCCTGCCTCTCCAGGATGACACGGTCTCTGACGGCCAGTAGCCGGTAGTGCTGGTGTAGCGATTGCGCCCCGCAGGGGCAATGTATTGACGTAGACAGAGTGCCCCGATAGTGAAAGCCAGGTATCTGAAAGTAATTCTGTTGTCGCTTGGCGCGACGCTCGCCGCCTGTGGCGGTGGGTCGGGTGGCGACAGTGACAATGACTCATCCGCTGTGGTGACTCCGACGCTCACCCGGGGTTTCCAGATGGGCTTCACGCCCTGGCCCTACGATGCGACACTCGACGCGCTGAACAACACCTATACGCTGATCCAGCAGAACGGGGACATCGTCGCGCACCATATCACTGAGGGGGTGCCCTGGGAGGCGGCGTTGAATCAAACAGCCTATCCGGCGCATCTCACCCGCGAGATCGATGGGCGCGTCTCCCAGACCCTGGGTGACAAGACGGTATACCTTGCCATCGACTCCCTCAGCATCCTGCGCGAGACGCTGATAGGCAACTGGGGAGAGAGCGGGCAGGAGAGTCGGACACCGCCCTGGGACAGTCGCTCGTTTGCTGACCCTGAGGTGATTGCGGCATTTTCCAATTTCTCGCTGGATATGATCGCGCGCTTCGAGCCGGCGTATTTCAATTACGCGACAGAGGCCAATGAGCTCTACAATCGAAACCCGGCGGCGTTTGATGATTTTGTGGTGTTCGCACGCGGGGTCTACAACAATATCAAGGCACAGTACCCGGCGCTGCCGGTTATGGTGTCCATCGCGCTGAAAAGTCCCGCCGCGGCGGAGACCAGCGAATTCGCCGGCCAGTTCGCCCGGATCGCAGATTACGTCGACTTGGTCGGCATCAGTGTCTATCCCTACGCATTCTACAATGCACAGGAAGGGGCTTCCCCGGACACCCTGCCGACCGACTGGTTGAGCCAGATCAGCGTTATCGCACCGAACAAGCCTGTGGCGATTACCGAGACCGGCTGGGTGGCAGAGGATCTGCTGCTGCCGCGATTTGCGATCGATATCCGCAGTGACGATGCGACACAGCGCAACTATGTCGAGCGTACGCTGGATGAAGCAGAGCGGCTGGATGCCCGGTTTGTGATCTGGTTTACCGCGGTGGATTTTGATGCCCTGTGGAACACGGTGCTGGGCCAGTACGACCTCCCGGCCATCTGGCGTGATGCCGGCCTCTACGATGAGACCCTGCGCCCGCGAGCGGCGTTGGATGTATGGCAGGCGTGGTTTGACAGACCCCTGCGTGCGCAGCAGTAGGCGGTGGCCGGCATGAGGTGCGCACTGCAAGAGGCTTGCCGCGGCCAGCGTTTGCACGGCGTGGTGTTGTTGCCGCCCGATGCGCTTTATCGCGACGGTGCGGGTGCGCGCCGGTGATCGAAAGGTATCGCAAGCTGATTTTCGGCGGCTATACAGCGCTGGTTGCGTTCGCGTCCCTGTTGCCGGCGGGCGGTGCGCTGGTCGGTTCCTACGATAAGTCCGCACACCTGCTGATCTACGCGATCTTCGCGACACTGGCGTATCGCCTGCGCCTGTCGAGGCGACACTATATCGGGGTGTGCATCGGCATCATTGCCTACAGCGGGTTGCTGGAGGTGGGTCAGTCGTTTGTGCCGGGACGGGAAATGTCCGCGCTTGACCTGCTGGCGAATACACTCGGCGTCTCTCTCGGGGTGTTGGTGTGCCGTGTTGCGACCCGTCGCTCGCGAGCATCCGTCCCGCAGGGCCGGTAACCCCGGCTTTTCAGAGTCCCGGCCGGGTTAGCGGCGCACCCCGGCGGTGCGCCTGCGGGCTAGCAGAGCCAGTCCGACGCCCAGAAGCAGTGCGGTTCCCGGTACGGGGACCGGGCTGACATCGGAGATGACATGCCACGACAGCAGAGTTCGCTGCGGGTCATCGGCGGGGCCATCAAAAAACAGCAGGCTGGTAAAGTCGTCGTTGATGGATGGGTAGGCGCCCATTATGTCCAGCCCACCCAGGTTGAGCGTCGGGTCGGAATAGAGAATGAACCCGGCAAAATCGAGGTAGAAGCCTATGGTAGAGGTCGCCGGGAAGAGCGACTGTATCGCGTTGTCCTCCGGGTCGAACACGTAGCCTATCGAGAAATCTATGATGGCCGACTGGCCGCTGAGGTCACCGGCTTCAAAAATGGGTACCAGAGTGCCCGGCGTACCCTGCGCAAAAAAGCCGAAGCTGGCGACGCTGTCGCCGAGGTCAAACAGTTCGATAGAGAGGCTGCCGGTGTTGCCGGGCGTGAAGTAGCCACTGCCATCGAGGTCGTCCAGTAGCGACCCCGGGTCGGGGTTGGGGAAAGGTGTCGCCGCCGCTGTGCCGGCAAGCAATGTCAGGCAACTGGCCGCCGCCAGTGCTTTGCCCAGCTTCAATGCGCTGCTGAATCCCGCTGTCATAAATGTCTTGCCCATTGCTGCACCCTCTCCCGTTAACGTTACATGTATCGTCGGCCGCCTGTTCTAAACAGGTGGTCGGCAGCTTTGCGGTGCGATTTTTATCAGTTTTAAGCGCACTCCGTCGCGCTGTAAAGGCAATGCAAAGAGCGTGCCCGAGTTGGAAATAGTGTTGGAACACAGGTGACTAGCTTGTGAAACCACCTCTACAGGTTACTCTTATTCCAGTATTTGTAAAGAATGTTGACAGGCGCGCCGTGTCCGGTGGCTGTAACTGTGACGCAGCGCTCAACTGAGGCTGCGCAACCAGTCCCAGTGCTGTGAGATACCGCTCTCCAGGTCGACCACCGGCTCCCAGCCGAATGCGGTGCGCGCTTTGCTGATATCCAGATAGGTTTCCCTGACGTCGAATTTGCGCTGTGGCTCGTAGTGCACTTCCGGCTGGATAGCGGTGGCTTTGCCGATCAGTTCGATCATGCGGTTGATACTCGTGCCCTGGCCGCTGCCGGCATTGAAGATGCCCGTTTCTGTGGACTCCACGGCCAGCGCGCACAGGTCTGCCAGGTCCGAGGCGTAGAAATAATCCCTGATGACCTCGCCGTCACCCCAGACAACGAGCGGTTTGCCGGCAAGGATGCGACTGAGAAAGGCCGCTACCAGCCCCTGGATACCGAGGCGCCCCTGGCGCGGGCCGAATGGGTTGGATGCGCGCAGGACAACCGGCTCGATACCGTAAAGAAATGCGTACATGCCGAGGTAGTGCTCAATCGCAACCTTGGTCACGCCATAGGAACACAGCGGGTTCAAGGGCTCGGTCTCGGCGACCGGAAGGCGCGACGGCTCGCCATACACTGTGCCACCGGAAGACAGAAACACGATGCGTTTCGGCCCGGCCTGGCGCATCAACTCCAGCATCCGCACGGTGCCAGCCAGATTGAAGTTGATATCCGCTACCGGGTCGAGATTGGACGTTCCCGGTACGGTGCTGCTGACGAGGTGGATGACGGCGTCCATGCCGCTGAGGGCTTCGCTGAGGTAAAACGTATCGGCGATGTCGCCGAGAAAATAATCTACCCCGGGCAGTGGGGGTCGGTACGGCTCTGCCTTACGACTGAGCACACGGATATTGTGCCCGCGCCTTAATAGTGCATCACATACATGAGACCCGATAAACCCTGTACCACCGGTGACCAATACATTCATCTGCCAACTTACCTCCGTCTGCAATATCCTACGGTATCTTCTGTTCACCGGAATACAAAGAGCTTGTTAAAAAATTCGCCCGATGCGTAATAACACTTTCACAATAGTGTGAAAGCATCCACAGATTTTAGAGGCGCGGCAAAAATTATTGCGAGATGAGCCATCTGCACCTTGCGATTCTGAAAATTCTTGTCATTATGAAATCAAAGCCGATACCGTTTTACGGTGGATGACTCCCAATGGATGGAGCAAGGCTTGGACTCGCCCGCCGCGAAATACCCTCCTGTTTGCTGCACGATGCAGAGAGCAGGAGCCTCAGGAAGCAGGTCGCACACTAATTGTTTGCTAGCGATGCGAGCTGCAGGTTTGGCTAGCAAACAAGGTTTTAGGAAAGATGGCTTTATTTTTAGTGGCAATTGGCGGTACATGGAAGAGAGGTGACAGGCTGTGAGCTCTAATGGACCCACGGAGGGCTTAAGTCTGGAAAATGACGAGCAGCCCCCATACTTTGCGCAGGCGGATGCACCGACACCGGGAATAATCCGCACCGACCCGGCGTTGCAGACTTTTGTCCGGCGCTCGCTGGATATTGTTGTGTCAGTGCTGGCGCTGACGGTCGGCCTCCCAATCATGGTAATCATTGCCATCATTATCAGGCTTGACTCCCCCGGTCCCGCGCTGTTTCGCCAGATCCGGATGACCAAGGATCGACGTCGCAGTAACACACTCGCAGTTGCGATAGAGGGCGATGACCGGCGCAAGGTGTACTATGCCGGACGCCCCTTTACCTTCCTGAAGTTTCGCACCATGTACGTCGATGCCAGGGAGCGGTTTCCGGAGTTGTACGCTTACGACTACACCGACGAGGAGATCAAAACCATCCGGTTTAAAGTCTCCAATGATCCAAGGGTGACCCGTGTCGGTCGCTGGCTGCGAAAGTCCAGCCTCGATGAGCTGCCCAACTTCTGGAATGTACTCACTGGTGATATGACACTGTGTGGCCCGCGTCCGGAAATACCTGAAATGAGCCCCTACTACACCAAGCGCCAGCTGAAGAAGTTCCAGGTGCAGGCCGGGCTGACCGGTCCGGCCCAGGTGGGCGGTCGCGGCGATCTCGCGTTTCAGGAAACCGCGGACATCGACACAGACTATGTCGAAACGCGGACGTTCAAAGGCGATCTCAAAATTCTCTGGCAAACGGTTGTTGCTGTTATACAGCGCAAGGGAGCGGAGTAGGGCGAACCCTGCATCAGCACTTTACCTGTAGGCATAGCAACAACTGCAAAGGGAGTATTCAGACCGTGGACTTGTCTCTAATTATCGTTAACTTCAATGGCGGACTGCTGGTAGATACCTGTATTGGGACGATCTATGAGAACCCGCCATCGTGCGAGTTTGAAGTCATCCTCATCGATAACGCATCCACGGATGGCAGTTTCGAGAGAGTCCGCGAGCGGTTCCCACAAGTGATCTGCCAGGCTAACGACGCAAACGTCGGACTCGCCCTGGCCTTCAATGACGGTCTGCGCATGGCCCGTGGCAGGCATTTGATGTCGCTGGACAACGATACGAGAATACTGCCCGGTGCCCTGGATGCACTGTTGGCGGTGATGGATTCGGACCCCAGTATCGGTATCGCGGGCAGTATGCTGCACAACCCGGATATGAGTTTGCAGCGGACCTTTCGGCGCAAGCCCTCCTGGCACAATGCGATATTCGGTCGGCGTTCACTGATAACGCGCCTGTGGCCGAACAACCCGCTGTCCAGCAAGTACCTGATGAACGAGCAGGTCGAGAACGAAGAGCCGTTTGAAGTCGACTGGGTATCGACGGCGGCACTGGCCATCAGTCGCCGCGCTTACGAGACGGCCGGCGGGTTGGACGAGGACTTCTTCGTATACTGGGTGGACGCTGACTGGTGCGCGCGTGTGAAGGCGGCAAACTTCCGTATCGTGGCAGTGCCGGCCAGCCATATCATTCACGATGAAAACCTCAAGGCCAAACGCACCGCTCGCAAGAGTTCCCGCATGATCAAGGATTTTCACAGCGGCGCCTACCTGTACTATCGCAAGAACCACGCGAAGGCGCGCTTTCATCCCATGGCACTGGTCGCCTGGGTCGGGCTGACACTGCGCGCGCAGCTGATGATTTTCAGTGACTATGTGCGCTGGCAACTCGCCAACCTGCCGGGGCAGGCGCCGGCCGCCAAGCGCGAGGAGTCATGATCCATGTCGGATGTATTCCGGGCACAGTATTCAAAGCGAAAGGATTGTTATGACATCAGCCCCTGACATTGCAGGTTCACAACTCACGCCGGGGCCGGGGCTCGTCTGTCCCTGCGACCAGCGGGCGCCATTGGCGCTGGTCGACGATTGCCTTGAATGCCCGAGTTGCCACGCGCGTTACGGCCGCGAAAACAACTGCTGGGACCTGATACGCGGTGAGCGCTTCAATGACGAGAAGTGCGAGTGTATGTGGTGCAATGAAGAAAATACCGGCCGGCACCTGGCCAATAACTATGTCATACCACTGCTGCGTGAGCAGTTTGGTGACAGGGATCCGGGCAGCCTGCGTATTCTCTCCATCGGCTGTGGTGTGGGCTCGGATGTTGAGGCCCTCAATGATGCCGGGTACGAGGCTTACGGTATCGATGCCGGCAATCGCTCTGAGTTCTGGGCGCGGCGAAGTTTTCCGGACCGCTACTATCTCGCCAACGCCAAATACCTGCCCTTTGAGACAGGCTCGTTTGATATCATCATGATGGGATGTGTGCTGCCGCATATCGGCGTGGGTGACGATACCTATGCCGCCCAGCCGGGTTATCAGCAGGAGCGGGAACTCGCAGCCGGGGAGATGAACCGGGTGACACGTCGGGGCGGGCTGATGATTGTCACCAGCCCCAATCGACTGTGCCCGGTTGATTTTTTTCATCGCGCCGATGTCGCCAAACACACGCCCCGGTTTCATTCGCCCAAGGAGTCCTTCCTGCTGTCCGTGAAAGATTACGCCAAACTGCTCAAGGTGGGGACGGAGTGCAGCAGTATTGAAGTGCTGCCCCTGCGCGGATACTGGGGCTTCTACTCGTCGTCGACCTATTTGCTGGGCCGTATTCTGCAGATTCCGGTCCGCTTCTATTTCAACCAGTTGATGTCCTGGCGAATTACTAGCTGGTTACGCAGTACCGGGTTTAATCCGTGGCTGATTCTATTGGTGAGGCGCTGACAGGGAAGCCCATGTCCAAAGCAGAGAAATACAGCGGAGTACTACTGGCAGCGGGAAAGGGGTCGCGGATGGCCGCCTTCAGCAGTCACATTCCCAAGCCCATGCTTCCGGTCGGCAACAAGCCGCTGCTGGTGCACCAGATCGAAATGCTCAGGGAGGTCGGGATCAGTGATATTGTCGTGCTGATAGGGCATAAAGGTTTCGAGATTGCGCGCGTGTTGGGTGACGGCAGCAGCCTGGGTGTAAACCTCACCTACGTGGAGCAGACAGAGACACTGGGCATAGCGCACGCGGTCGGCCAGCTCGAAAATTCAGTGGAAAAGCCCTTCCTGATGTTTCTCGGCGATATTTATTTTGTCGCCAAGGATATCGAGGGCATGTTTGCACAGTTTGAACGGCAGGGGGGCGGAGCGGTGCTCGCCACCAAGATCGAGGAAGACCCGCTGGCCATACGCCGCAATTACTCAGTACAGCTGGAAGAGGATGGCCGGGTCGTTCGCGTGGTGGAGAAGCCACGGCATGTTTCCAACAAACTCAAGGGTGTGGGTCTGTACCTGTTTGACCTGACTATTTTTGACGCCATTCGGCGGACGCCGCGTACGGCCATGCGCGATGAATACGAGATCACCGAGGCCATTCAGGTTCTGATTAACGACGGGGAGCATGTGTCCGCCGTCGACGCGGTGTACGATGATATGAACCTGACGTATCCCGCCGACCTGCTGCGGGTCAACCTGCAACTGGCGCAGGAGAGTCCGGACGGCAACCTGGTTGCCGATGATGCTGAGGTCCATCCCAGTGCCAGCCTCACCAATGCAGTGATTGGGCCGGGTGCCAGGATCTCGGCTGGTGCGGTCCTGTCGAACTGTGTCGTATTCGAAAAGGCGGTGGTGGCGGCCGAGACTGAGTTCAGCAATGTCATCGTGACGCGGGAAAAAGTGGTCGGTTGCCAGGAGCAGACAGAAGGTGGATAGGGATTTGAGCAAAACAGTGAAAAAGGCCTGCGTGACAGGAGGTGCCGGTTTTATCGGCAGCCAGGTGGTGCGAAATCTGCTGGCGCGCGATATCGACGTTGTGGTCATCGATAACCTCAGCGTCGGCCGGCGTGAGAATGTACCCGCTGCTGCAACCCTGGTTGAGGCGGATATCCTCGACAGCGCAGTGATGGACGACATCGCCGGCTGTGATGCCGTCTTCCACCTGGCAGCCCGGGTGGCTATCCGCTCATCGTTTGAGTTTGTGGTCGAGGACACCACGGCGAACGTTGTCGGTACCGCCAATGTTCTGCGCGGAGCGACCCGCGCCGACTCCCGGGTCAGGAAGTTCATACTGGCCTCGTCGATGGCGGTTTACGCGGACTCGCCGCAGCCGACACCGATATCGGAAGACTATACCCTGCAGCCGGTATCTCCCTACGGGGTGTCAAAGTTGGCGGCCGAGATGCTGGTGCGACAGATGTGTGACCAGAGCGGAATCGATTCGGCCGTGCTGAGGTTGTTCAACACCTACGGGCGCGGCCAGGCATTGAGCCCCTATGTCGGGGTCGCCACTATTTTTGCCAACGCCATGCGTGAGGGGCGGGCGCCTTCGATATTTGGCGACGGCGAGCAGCGGCGGGATTTCATCCATGTCGAGGATGTCGCCCAGGGCTTTATCAATGCCATGCTGCATCCCACAGAGGGCAAGGTGTTTAATATCGGTTCCGGCCAGGCGCTGACAGTCAATCAGGTGTACAGTGCTATAGCGCAAGCATTGAATTTCGACCAGCCGCCGGTTTACGCCGAGGCAGTACCCGGCGAACTGCGCAATTCCATAGCCGACAACAGTCGTGCAAGACAAACAATAGAATTCAATCCAAAGCATGTGTTTGCGGATACTATCGCCGGTGTTTTAGAGGGAGTAGGAGGTAGTTAAGATGACAGCTGAACGCGCTATTTCGACGCGCAATGACAATGCGCCAATCTCCTCTCTGGCAAAGTTACGCCAGAAGCTGCCACAGCTGACCCGCATGAGTCGACACGCGCTATCTGTGATCAAGCATTCGACGCCGCGAAAACTCTTCAATCTTGCACTGGTGGAGTTGGAGTACCGGCTGCGCCGCACCACAGTGCGCGGTCACCCGTATATCATTATTGTCGACCCGCTGAATGTCTGTAACCTGCGCTGCCCGCTCTGCCCGACCGGTACCGGCGATCTTGAGCGCAAGCAGCAGCGGATGGAGTGGGAGACCTTCACCCGCACCATTGATGAAGTCGCACCCTACGCCTACGAAGTCAATCTGCACAACTGGGGTGAATCCCTGCTGCATCCGCGTATCTTCGACATGATCGAGTACGTCAACAGCAAGAATATCGCCACCAATATGAGCACCAATTTCAATCGCGCCTCGGATGAGAAGATCGACAACCTGATCAAAAGCGGCCTCGAGTACCTGATCCTGTCCATAGACGGCATCACCCAGGACACCTATGTGAAGTACCGCGTGCGCGGCAATGTCAACAAGGTGCTGGGCAACGTGGAAAAGCTGATCCGTCGACGCAAGGAGCTGGGTAGTCGCACGCCGTTTATCGAGTGGCAGTTCATCGTGTTTGAACACAACGCCCACGAGCTGGAGGCGGCGCGTGAAATGGCTTATGAGATGGGTGTAGACCGCTTCCGTGTGATACCGCCGGGAATTCCGTTCGCCGCCAAGGAGCCGGACAAGCTGAAGGACGACTGGTTCCTGAAAGATGATGAGGGCAGGGTCGAGGCCTTCCAGGGCGATGTGCCCACCTCCTGTTTCTACCTCTACCGTTCCATGACCACGAACCCCGACGGTGGCACCGCGCCGTGTTGTATTGTCTACGGTGACAAGAACGATTTCGGGGACTTCAAGAAAGAGTCGCTGGACGACATCTGGAATAACCGGAAGTACCAGTCTGCGCGCTCGCTCTTCAAGAAGGGTGGGCGAGGTGTTGAGCCGACTATCTGTGATGGATGCCATATCTTCAAGCAGCATGGGCAACCCGCCGCGCCGCAGGATGTGATACCGCTGAAGTCGGTGCAATGAGAATATCAGGTCATAACCGTGGAGAATAAGGTACACTTTGCGGTCTGTTTTTATAGCGTTTTTTGTGGAGTTTTAGCGATCTCGCCGAGTATCTTTACTTTTTAAAGGTTTTTCCTTTCCTGCACTTGTGCTTGGACGTTTTACTTGATGATCCGGGAATTTTGCCCTCATCAAGATAGCGGTCAACAGAAGTTGCAGGAGAGATCATGAGCAAAAGTAATAGACGCGCCTTTGGCGCACTGGCGCGGCGAATCGGTAGTGTTGTCATTATCGGCTTTATCACTAGTGTTTATAGCGGCGTGTCGAGCGCGGAAGTGCAAAGGACATTTTTAATGGGTTTCACACCGTGGCTATATGATTTGAGCGAAGAGGCGGTTGACTCCACCTATAGCTTCATCAATAGCCATTCGAACATTATTTCCCACCACCTGGAGGAAGGTGTTCCCTGGGTGGAGGCGCTGGAAAACAAAAGCTTCCATCCGAATATGATGTGGGAGTGGAAGCAGCGGACATCGAAGTCGTCCAGCGACCTCAAAGTCCTGTTGTCGATTTCGCCATTGAACCAGAGCCGCAGCGGATTGGCGGACTATCGCGGCGAATTCACGCACATGGCCATGCCTGCGGCTTTCCAGGGCAAACGCTTCAATGACCCCGATGTAAAGCGGGCCTACCTGAACTATGCCGAGGCCGCTATCGCGCATTTTGAGCCGGACTATCTGGCTATTGCGATAGAGGCCAATGAGTTGTTTTTCAACTCGCCGCTGCTGTGGCAGGATTTTGTGGAGCTGTACATCGAGACCTACAGTGCATTGAAGCTCGCACACCCGGAGCTGCCGGTCTTCTTCAGCAGCTCACTGCACACGCTCAACCAGATGAGAGCCAATACCGATGACGCCTGGAGCGAGATGTCGCAACTGTGGAACTACGCGGATATCGCGGCGTTCAGCTATTACCCGTTCATGCAGTACCCGCTGGACCTGAATGACCCCGTCGCCATCATGGCGCGGATAAGGGAGCATACAGACAAGCCGCTGGCCATATCAGAGAGTGGATATCCTGCTGAAGTGATAGAATTCCCTGGCCTCGATCACATTCCTGCAACAGAGCGCTTGCAAGGTGAGATGTTGTTTCGCATGCTGGTGAGAGCCTATCTGGAAGACTATGTCTTTTATGTAGTGTGGGCCCATCGGGACTTTGACCAGCTGATGAGCTCGGCGGCGCTGCCTGCCTACAGCCTGCTGTGGCGGGATACGGGGCTTTTGAGTGAATCCGGGAAGGTCCGGTTTTCCTCAAATGTATGGGATGCATTTTACAACTTGCCGATGAAATAAATCATGCCTGAGAATCAATTACCGCTAGTGACCACTAAACCAATGCCCCAGGGGCCGGTGAATGACGGGGAGTTCGAACCTCTCTCGCTAGCCGAAATTGTCGCTATCTATAAACGCTGGTACAAGCTGGCCCTGTATACCTTCATCGGTATTCTGGTCCCTGCGGTAATTGTCATCTTCCTGATCCTGCCCCTTTACGAGGGCCATGGTTCGGTATGGGTGGACCGGAATAACCCCGCTGTGAACTTCTCCGCGCGCGCGGATTCCGGCGGGAGCACGACCTTTCGCAACGTCAACCGGGATGAGGAGATCGCCACCACAGCGGCGCTGTTCAAGGCCAGGGAGATTGCCGAGAATGTGGTCGCTGATCTCGACCTGACGATGGAAAAGCTCAACCATATCCGCGATGCCCGTCGCTATGTGCAGATGGTTATCGACGGCGTGATCGATACCGCCAGGGCTGTGTATGACGGCATCAAAAGCCTGCTCGGGCTCGGTATACCGCTGACCGAAGAGGAGAAGGCGGAGCTCGCCCACATCAGGCTGGTTGATGAGGTGATCGATCGCATCGAGGTAGCTCCGCTGGCGGATTCAAATGTGCTGGGTGTTTCGTTTCGCAGCAGTGACCCGGTGCTTGCCAAGGATATGGTCAATGCCCTGCTCGATGAATTCATTGAGTTTTTCAGCACTATTCGCGAGGACAGGGCCAACCAGTTCTTCACCGAATCAACCGAGCGACTGCGCGCGGAGTTGATGGCGTCGGAAAATGACATCCTCAACCTGCAGATTGAATCAACCAACTTCATGAGCAGTGAGCAGGAAGGGTCACTGGTTCTGCACTATGAGCAAACCAAGGAAGCACTGCGACGCCTGAAGATACAGGAGGCCCGGTTGCAGTCACAGGTTGCCTCGAACAGGGAAAACCTGAAGAAAGCTCCCAACAGCGTCAACCTGCGCGAAGCGCTGCAGACAAACCTGGTGAATCTCGAAACGGAGTTGGCGGCGCTGCAGGCTGAGAAGCGCAGCACCATGGAGGTGTTGAACGAGTACAAAAGGGATCTCGATGCCATTGCGGCGGTGAACCTTGAGCTTCGAAACCGTGAAAGGGAGGCTGCAATACTGGAAGAGTCTTACCAGATGAATGTGCGCAACCTGGAAAAAGCGCGTGTCGGCCAGGCCATGAGCAGTGCCAGTATCAGCGCGGTAAGAGTTGTCAGTTACGCGCCCTACCCGCTGAAGACAGTGCGTCCGCGCAAGCTGTTGTACCTGGCAATCGCGTTTATCGGCTCACTGCTGGTCGGCCTGGCGATGCCGTTCCTGGCCTATCTCAATGACCGCACCATCGCCACTGAGGCGGACGTGCGTAAGTATCTCGGCCTGGAGTTTGTCGGCACATTCCCGCTCTATGACAGCAAGCATTTTGGAAAAAACTGATATGACCATTCGACGCCTGATTGTTCTCACGTTGCTGTCATTTGCGGTTACCGCCTGCACCACAGTACAGAAAGATATGCCTGCCCAGTCGCTCGACCAGTTGATTGTGCAGGATGTGAAGCCGGCCAACGCGGAAGACCTCGATCCCACGTTTCGCTACCGTTTGAGTTATGGCGATGAGATCGATGTGCGCTTTATGCGCCAGCCCGATTACAGCACTACGGTGGTGGTCAGCTTCGACGGTACTATCAAATTGCCCTTTCTTCCCTCGGTGCGGGTCGAGGGGATGACGATCGATGAGGCCACCAAAGAACTGCAGCGACGCTATGCAGCCCTGATAGAGGATGCACCGGCACCGGACCAGAAAGTGTACCTGCTGGGGCCGGCGGATATTATCGAGATCAAGTTCCCCTATGTCTCGCAGTACAGCACCACGGTCAAGGTGGGCCCGGACGGTCGCATATCCATGCCATTGCTCGGCGCCGTGATAGCGGAAGACAAGACAGCGGGCATGCTGCAGCGGGAGCTGGAGTCGGCCTACAGCACTTTGCTGGACAACCCCATGCTGTCGCTCAATGTCGTGGAGGCAGCGTCGTCCACTGTGTACAGTAATGGCGAGCGACTGCGTGTCACCCTGCCAGAAATGGACAATCTCTACCTCACGCTGCGCAGTGGCCTGGAGCCCAAGGTCTTTGTCGGTGGTGAAGTGAATGCGCCGCAGGCGCTGCAGTTCCAGCCCATGATGACTTCCCTGCAGGCGATTATGTCTGCAGGTGGCATCAACCGGCGCGCTGAGATGACCGGCGTGGTGATTCTGCGCAAAGGCATTAACGGTGAGCCGCGCTACATTGTGCGCAACCTGCTCGCTGATATCGATGGCAAGGAGACCAGCCAGGGGTCCGGTGAGGTCATTACCAATGACATACTGCTGCGCCCGTTCGATGTGATCATTGTGCCGCGAACTGCTATTGCAGCGGTTTCCGACACGCTTAACGCCTATCTGTACGATTTGCTGCCCATGCTGAAGAACTCCAGCATCGGTTTCAATTACCAGATAGGTTCGATGAAGGTCAACCAGGATACGAAGGTGCTGGAACCGGGTATCCAGTAGGCCTTGTATAGCAGGTTGAGTAAATAGGGGACCAGAATGAAGATCGGTATGTTCCTTGGCAGTGTCGGCAGCGACTCTGGCGGTCCGGAACGCTATGAGATGGAACTCGTCAAGCACCTTGCGGCGATTGATAAAGTCAACGAGTACGAGCTGCTGACCCTCTTCGGCAAAGGGCCCGAGCGCCTGGTAAAGCAGGAGAATTTCACCGCCCGGGCGCTGTCGCCCAGCATCCGGCCGGTGAGTATGCTGACGTCCCTGCCGCTGCAGATGCGGCGCTCCCGGGCGGATGTATGGCACGCGACCTATGTTCCCCCGCCGTTTTCACCCGAGCCCTATGCATT
Source organism: Halioglobus sp. (assembly GCA_020443425.1). Lineage (GTDB taxonomy): Bacteria > Pseudomonadota > Gammaproteobacteria > Pseudomonadales > Halieaceae > Marimicrobium. The sequence continues at coordinate 53,622 of JAGRIE010000010.1, read as the reverse complement.
TACGCTGGTGTGCTCAAGCATGATCGAGCACCCGGAACTGTTCCCACCGGCCATTCGCCTGCGGCTGACCACACTGACCAATCGCGCGATCGCAAAATCCGAGCTGATAGTCTGTATCTCCGATCACATCCGCCAGGTCGTCAGGGAGCGCTATAAGGTCAGCGAGGATCGCCTGGCGGTCACCCATCTCGGCGCCAGCGATGCCTTCCAGCCGCTGGACAAGGAAGAGTCGCGGCGTTTCGTGCAGGCTACCTATGGTATCGACCGGCCCTACTTCCTGTTCTCCGGACGCTGGGAGCGGCGCAAGAATATCGTGCGGATTATCGAGGCCTTTGCCCGGTTCCGCGCGGAGTCAAAAATGGATATGCAGCTGGTATTTTCCGGTGAGCGCACCTGGGCGGCGCAGGAGGCAGACAATGTTATCCGCCAGCACGGCCTGGAGCGGGACGTGGTCGACCTCGGTAAATCCCCGATGAGCGAACTGCCGCAACTCTACTCCGGTGCAGTTGCCCTGGCGTACCCCTCGCTGTGGGAGGGCTTCGGGCTGCCGATCGTGGAAGCCATGGCGGCCGGCACGCCGGTGATCACGTCCAATAATTCCTCAATGAAAGAGATCGGTGGCGATGCCGCGCTGCTGGTGAACCCGGAGTCCGTGGACGATATCGCCGCCGCGATGAACGCCGTGGCGACGGATGAGTCGCTGCAGCACAGCCTGCGTGAAAAGGGTCTGCTGCGCGCGGCGCAGTTCACCTGGCGCCGCACGGCCGAGCAGTCGCTGGCGTTGTATGAGCAGCTGTACAGTACTCGCCCGTCCGCTGCGCTGGGTCGGAAACGTCATGCCTGAATCCAGTGATCGCATAACGGTATTCCACGTCCGCAACTCGAACTACCTGGGTGGCATTGAGACAACACTGGTCGGCTGGTTCAAGTACGCCGATGCTGATCACTACCAGCCGCGGCTGCAGGTGTTCAGCGAGCGGCGGGGGATGCACGAGCGCTCGGTGAAATTCCTGCAGGAGCAGGGAATACACTGTGAAATGCTGCCCTGGGGCAATCTGCGCAATCTGCCTGGGGCGGTCTACCACCTCTGGCGTCGTGTCAGGAAAGCGCCCAACCCGGTGCTGCAAAGCCACGATACGCGCTCTGACCTGGTCGCCATCATTGTCTCCTGGCTCACCGGGGCCCCGCTGGTGATATCAAACCACGCCTGGCACCCGGCCGAATTGAAGCGCAAGATTCTCGAGGCGATCCGCGCGCGCTTGATGCATGCCGCCGACCTCGTGATCAGTGTGTCGCGCAACACCCATGTGGAAACACTGGAGCGCGGGGTGCCCGCTTCCAAGTGCATGTATATGTACTCGGGTATCGATCTTGAGCCCTACGCTGCCGCGCCGACGCGGGCGCAGGCGAGAAAGATGCTCAACCTCGAAGAAGACGCTTTCGTGGTGGGGAATATTGCACGGCTGTGGCCCGAGAAAGAACAGGCTACGCTGGTGGAAGCGGCGGGTCTGCTGACGCGTAAATACCCCGCGCTGCGCTTCCTGATTGTCGGCGACGGTCCGCTTGGCGATGCGCTGCGGACACAGATTCGCCAGGCCAATCTGGAGAATGTGGTGCTGATGCCGGGCTACTGTGAGGATTTTGTGTCGGTGCTCGCAGGTTTGGATGTTTTTGCGTTCCCTTCATCCGCGGAGGGCACGCCGATGGTGATATATTCGGCAATGGCTATGGGTGTGCCAATTGTGGCCTCACCTGTGTCTGGTGTGGGTGAAATACTCAGCGATGGTGAGTCCGGGCTGTTTGTGCCCGCGGCAGATGCAAAAGCGCTGGCAGCTGCAATCGAGCAACTCATCCAGGATCCCGCTCTGGCGGAGCGACTCGGCGAGCAGGCCCGTGACAATTGCTACCGGAATTATTCCGCAGCAGCAGCGATACAGCGTCTTGAGAAGACATACGGAAAACTTATGAGAAACAAACAGCCCAAGAGTGCGCTTGAGAACACGTTTGAGCGACTGTCTGCAGGTGGCGCGACCGCTTCCGGACGCAGCAGCAATGCAAGCGGCGCTGAGTTTGATGACAGGCGCGCGCACGAGCGCGTCGGTGGCCGGTTTCCGGTCGAGGTGGAACTGGCATCCGGGGATCGCTTCACCGCCTACACAGCCAACCTGTCCGAAGGCGGTATGAAGCTGGAGTACAACAACGGCGCTTCTGGTGAGCTCATCCGGCAGGGCGATATCGTAAAGGTGGCGCTCAACTCCCCTTTCCTCGCTGCGAAAAGTGTCCGCGTGATAGAGGATTTTGAGGTGCTGGCCTGCGAGCCCTGGGATGGCACAACCTGGCAGGTGCGCCTGCAGTCGGCGGCCAGCCGCGACGGTCTCTCCACAGATTTGACCGGCCTGCGCCCCTACGAGTTTGTGATGCCGGCAGAACTGGAAGATACCTTTTTGCAGGCACAGGCGCAGATGAATTTGAACCTGCCCGAGTCCGATTCCAAAATCATGGTGTTCTCTGCGGCCGAGTCCGGGGCCGGGAACTCCACCATCAGTTGGTGGTTCGCCGTCTGCCTGGCACGCACACCACAGCGCCGGGTGCTGTTCATAGATGGCAATGTACACGCCCGCAACAACGCCTCCGGCAATGAGCCGGTGCCGGGTTTTGTGGATCTCCTGCTGGGGCAGGAGACGCTGGAAAATACGGTGATGCCGCTGGGTGTTGGCGCGCCGCATCTGCTGAACGTGGGCCGGGTGGGGCGTTTCACGTCCGGAAACCTGAGTCCGTCCCAGGTCAATGCGACCTTCAATTTGCTGCGCGACCACTACGATTACGTAGTGATTGATGCGCCGCCGGCAACCCTGTCTCCGCTGACCACGCTGTGGGCACAGGCGGCGGACGGCTGTATGGTGGTGTTGGAGGCAGGTAAGAGCCAGCGCGATGCAGCAGAGGCGACGGTATCGCGTCTGCGGCAATCAGGTGTCAAGGTGTTGGGCGCAATGCTCAACAAGCACTAGCGCTGAGCCGGAACTGAGGGAGAAGCAGCACTAGGCTCGATGCAGGGCTGCTGCTTTTTCCTGCCGTATGGCGATGTTGTAGAGCACGACACCACACCCAATCAGAAACCACATATTCTTGAAGCCGATGCGCATGAAGTCGAAGGCGATGGCGCCCATGATCAGGAAAGCTGTCAGGCTGATCAGGACCGCGATGCTGAGGTTCCAGCCAAAGGCATCCCCCTGCCTGCGGTACAGGCTCGCAGCGCGCCAGAACATGCGCAGCATGCAATAGAAAAAGAACAGCAGGATCAGCAGGCCAACGATACCGGTTTCAATCAGTACCTGCAGGTAGGTGCTGTGCACGGTCAGCAGGCCAGGGTTCCAGGGGTTGTGGTAGAACTCGAAAATACCGCGGTTGTCACCGAAGCCAAAGCCGGTGATCGGGTTTTCCAGAAAGGCGCGGAACGCAGCATCCCAAAGCTTGAAGCGTTCGCTGACACTGACACTCTGGCTGGAGAGGTAGTTCCTCGGGTCAAAGATGCGGGTGACGCCTTCGGGCAGGAACGGCAGGCTGAGCAGGCCGGCCACCGCTGCCAGCGCAACGCGCAGCGGTGTAATGACCAGCAACCCGGACAACAGCAGCATCGGGAATATGATCGCCCAGGTCAGCATGCCTGTGCGCGACAGTGAATCGATGAGACCGACCAGGCAGCAGGCGATACCCGCCAGTGCCAGTGCCTTGTAAAGGCGATAGGGTGTCAGTCGCATCAGCGCGAGCAGCACCGGCACCAGCAGTCCGGTACTGGTGCCCAGCACATTGGAGTGGGCCGAGGTGCCTGTGCTGCGCTTCACCGTGCCGACACTGCCTTCCTCGATACCACTGATCTCGACACCGGCGGTCGCTTCGCCTTCCTCCAGCCAGCCGACGCGCTCTGCAATCTCCGCACCGGGCAGGAACCGCTGCACCCCGGCGTAGGCGAAGGTGCCGGCGCTGACAGTGGTGAAAGCCAGTATCGCGATCAGCAACTGGCGCTTGGTGCGCAACAGATTGAACACCATCACCAGGAACAGGATGGTCGTGCCCTGGATGATCAACTCCTGCAGGCCGCGTTTGGTGTCCAGTGCGTCAAACAGTGTCAATGCGCCCCACAGCCAGTAGATCAGCAATACGCCGACCTGCCAGCGCCACAGGATGGTGAGCTTCTTCATGGCCAGGTTCAGCGCCCAGGCCATCAGTGTAACCAGCGCGAATATCTTGGTGATGGAGATGTCGATCATCGGCAGGATCTGGCCGAGTTCACCGACTTCATCCAGCGGCACGGTGGCAATGGTGAGATAGAGGCCCAGTCGCGGATTCTGCAGCAGTGGAATAACGCCGACCAGCCCCACTACTGCGGCGGCGAAGAACAGTGGCTTATCGATTATGAAGGCCGCTGATGCAAGTAAGCCGACAAAGAATGCCAGTGTGAAGATGCGCAGGGATGTGTTGGGTTGGGTAGCGCCGTCCATACTATGCCGCCTGCACCTTGTCTTCGGAAAAAATAGTCTGCAGTTCCAGATGAACAAAATAGCAGATTAGAACTGAGGAGAATACCCGCCCTGTCACGGTCACCCAGGCTGCGCCCTCTGCGCCGTACGTGGGAATGACAGAGAGGCCCAGTATGGTGCAGAAAATGACGAGGAACAGGTTGATAACCGCCAGCCGACTGACGCGGTTACGCGCGTAGAGGATCAGGTACAGCGGGTGGAACAGCAGCGTGATGATCGCGCCCACAAACAGGATGCGGAACAGGCCCGCCGAACCCGTGTAGGCCGGGAAAAATACAGCGAAGAACCAGTTGGACAACAAGAACAGCGGCGTCAGGCCCGCCGCCAGCAGCAGGCAGATCGCGAACGTCTTCTTGAGGTAGTCCGGGAAATCTGAGTGATGGCGTATTTTGACGGCCTGCGGCAGCAGCGCAATGATGACCGAGTACGTCATCAGGTCGATGATGAAGGTGATATTCCAGGCCGCAGCGTATTGGCCTATCTCTGCCGCATCGACAAAGCGGGACAGTATCAGCATGTCGATACGCGAGTACAGGCTGAAAAGGAACGACGAGGCGATAACCCATTTGCTGAAACTGATAATACCGGCCCAGTACTCCCTGCCGATATACGGGCCTTCAGCCCTGGCGCTGTGGCGGCTTGCGCCCAGTGCGAGAGACAGCACATAGCCGATGAAAAAGGCACCCATCCACGCGCCCAGTACACTGTCCGGCGTAAATATGTCCAGCAGCCAGATGCCGCCGAGCACCAGCAGCTTGCCGATATTGTTGCTGGCGCGCAAAACCGCATAGAGGCTGAACCGCTCCTCGGCCTGCACCCGCGCCAGCATATAGTTGTACATGCAGGCGCCCATCAGGCCGAAGCTGACCCAGCGCAGCATCGGCGTCATATCGGCATTTTCGAAAACCAGCAGCGCGATCTGCGGCGCCAGAACATACAACAGCAGGGCGACACCACCGTTGACCAGCAACTTGATCTGCAGCGCAGCGCGGTAGTAGGCCGCAGCCGCACCGGGGTTTTTCTCCAGATGCGGCGCGGCGAGCCTGACCATGCCCAGGTCCAGCCCGTTGCCGCATATCTCCTGCAACACATTCAGGGTCGCCAGCGCGATGGAGACCAGGCCGAACTGAGCGGGGCTCAATCCATTTGCAGAGACGACATTGGCAAGAAAGCCCAGCGCCACATAGCTGCCGTTGCCGAGAATGACTTTGGCAACGGCCAGCAGACCACCAGAACTTTTCTTTTCAGATTGAGTAATAACGGGAGCCTCGCGCTCGCCGCTGATGGTCACTGCCTGACGGGTTTTGCCAACCAGTCATCCCACACCTGCAGGGCAGGTCGCGGGTTCAGGTCGCCGTCATACAGTCCGGTATCTTTCCAGGCGCGCATCAGGGGGTTAAACATTACCATCCACTTTAGCACGCCCCATAACTCATCGTAATCCGCTACCACGAACCAGATCACAAATTGGGCATCGAGTTCGTCAGCTTCTCGCAACATACGCTCTACATAGCGCTTTTGCGCGTCGGGAGAGCTCGCCATGGTTTTCGTCAGCACGCTGAAGTCTTCCGCGATATAGCCGTTCTCCGCGATCGCGAAAGGTTTGCCGGGTGCGATTTTACGGGTCTGCTGCAGCCAGTCCTGCGGGATTTCATCCACCTCGAAACCGTCATCTCCAACGGCCATGTACGGATAGGTGCTGACGGCGTAGAGGTCGGTGAAGGGCAATAGCGGTGCCACCTGTTCGCGCGTCTCCTCCCAGCGTTTGGGCGGGTGCAGGTAGAAGGACAGTGCGATCGGCAGGTCGGGGTATTTCTTTTTGAGTGCCGGGTAGACAGCGGCGGCCAGTGTCTGGAACCGCTTGTAGGCTTCGGGATTATTCGCTGCCAGCAGGTTCACCTCCACGCCGTAAACAAAGTACACGGGCTTGAAGGTATCGATAAGCCGCTCGCAGTACCTGATATAGGCGTCGATGACCTGCGGGTCATCCAGTGCTTTGTCCTCCCAGCCCTGCGGGCGGTCTATCTGTTCCTTCTCCTCCCAGTAGTCGGCGAGGCCGTCGCGTGCAAAATTGATCGGGGTTGTCGCTACATACACTTTGCCACCAGGCTTCATCTGCTCCTGCCGGAACTTCAGCTCCTGCTCGACGTGGTCGTGATAGGGTCTGCCGGCATAGGCTTCCGGCCACGGCACTCCCTCGTCGAAGTGGTAGGCGATCAGGTCCGAGTGCTCGTAGACCATGGCATAGGTTTCGGTGATCCTGTCCTCGACCCAACTGAAATGAAACGGCGTGAAGCCCATCAGGAATGGCCGGGTCGCGGGAGTCCGGGCGGGTTGCTCCTGCGACGCGTCGCGGCTACTTTCGGCGCTGCTTGCCGCCGGGGCCGGCAGCGTTAAAACAGTGATGAGCGCCAGCAATAGCAGGGGCAGGCCGGCCGACGTGGCTTGGGTTCGGGTGTCTGGCATGTCAGTCCTCGTGGTCGGTTTTGTGCGCTGGGTCACGGATGGCGAGCTGCAACAAGCGCTCAGGCAGGTGTCCATAGTACCGTGAACCCCCGGCTGATTTATACTGCAACGCGAAATGTAAACCGTAAGTGTGGCATATGTCTTGCTGGTTTTTTGTAACGGAAGCTGCGCGAGGTTTATGCACGGAGATGGTGCGTTGACAGCGCGCATCTGCAGCGGCTCCTGAATGGAGGTGAAAACTGTAACCTGCGTCAGTATACTGGTCACAGATGCGACACTGCCTGTCTGCAGTCTCGTTCGACCTTGTGGGACAGTGTTTTTGCTTCACCAACGGCCGTAGTGTGGTACATCGATTCAGCAACTGGGAAAAATTATGAAAGCAGTCATTCTTGCTGGCGGTCTCGGTACGCGCCTGAGTGAGGAAACCTCCTCCAGACCCAAGCCCATGGTGGAAATCGGCGGGAAGCCGATGCTGTGGCACATTATGAAGATGTACTCCCAGCACGGTGTGAATGATTTCATCGTCTGCTGCGGCTATATGGGGTATGTGATAAAGGAGTACTTCGCGAACTATTTCCTGCACACCTCTGATGTCACGTTTGACCTGAAGAACAACTCCTTTGAAGTGCTGGACAGGCGCACCGAGGCGTGGCGCGTCACGCTGATTGATACCGGTGAGCAGACGATGACGGGCGGGCGACTGAAGCGCGTCGGCGAGCACCTGAAGGATGAAGAGGCGTTCTGCTTCACCTATGGCGACGGCGTCAGCGACGTGGATATCAGCGCGTCCATTGCCTACCATAAGTCGCACGGCAAGCTGGCGACGCTGACTGCCGCGGCCCCTCCGGGCCGTTTTGGTGCGCTGGGCATCGAGGGCGGGCGCATCACGCGTTTCAACGAAAAGCCGGTGGGTGATGGTGCGTTCATCAACGGCGGCTTTTTTGTGCTGTCACCGGGTGTGCTGGATTACCTTGAGGATGACAGCACCGTATGGGAGCAGCAGCCGCTGATGCGACTGGCCGAAGATGAACAGCTGATGGCGTTCGAGCACACAGGCTACTGGCAGTGTATGGATACACTGCGCGACAGGAACAATCTCGAAGATCTCTGGAAGCGGGGCGCTGCCCCCTGGAAGACCTGGGGCTGAGCGGTCATGATGGACGAAGAATTCTGGCGCGGGAAACGCGTTTTCGTCACCGGGCATACCGGTTTCAAGGGCAGCTGGCTCTGTATCTGGCTGAACAGCCTGGGCGCGCAGGTACACGGCTACGCGCTGGCGCCGCCGACCACGCCCTCGCTGTTTGAGCAGGCCCGCGTGGCGGAACTGGTCGACGGTGAACTGGGCGATGTCTGCAATGCAGTCGACCTCACGCGCAGCCTGACCGCGTTCCAGCCCGATATCATCCTGCATATGGCCGCCCAGCCACTGGTCAGGGCGTCCTACCAGAATCCTGTGGAAACCTATGCCACCAATGTCATGGGCACGGTGCACCTGCTGGAAGCGGCGCGCCATGTGCCGACTGTGCGGGCGGTCGTGGTGGTGACGACCGACAAGTGCTATGAGAACCGGGAGTGGGAGTGGGGTTACCGGGAATGCGAACCCATGGGCGGCCACGACCCCTACAGTAACAGCAAGGGCTGCGCGGAACTGGTGACTGACGCCTACCGCCGGTCCTTTTTTGCGCAGACCGATATCGCGGTCGGCAGTGCGCGCGCGGGCAATGTCATCGGCGGCGGCGACTGGGCTGAGGATCGCCTGGTGCCCGACATCCTGAAGGCGTTCCAGGAGGGCCGCCCCGCGATCGTTCGCAACCCCAACGCGATCAGGCCGTGGCAGCATGTACTCGAGCCCCTGTCAGGTTATCTGCTGCTGGCGGAGACCCTGTACAAGCAGGGGCATGAGGCCGCCAGGGCCTGGAACTTCGGCCCGCTCGACGAGGGCGCCCGGCCGGTGGACTGGATCGCGGGCTGCATGTCCGAGCTGTGGGGCGAGGGTGCCAGTTGGGAGCTGATGGCAGACACGGCGCAGCCGCATGAAGCCACCTACCTGAAGCTCGATATTTCGCGCGCCAGGACCTATCTGCACTGGAGCCCGACCTGGACGCTGCAGGAAACACTGGCGCGCATCGTCGACTGGCAGCGGGCGTGGCTGGCGGGATCGGGTGCCCAGCAGCTCTGCCTCGACGAGATCGCGCATTTCCGACGCTCCTGGTCCTAGGGCGATGAGCCGGACAGTCCTGCTCACCGGCGCCACCGGGTTTCTCGGCAGCCACGTGCTGCCGGCGCTGCTCGCCCGCGGCCACCGCGTGGTCGTCCTCATTCGCTCATCCTCAAAGACCGACAGGATTGCCGCCTGCCTGGACGACGTGGTGCTGGTCGATATTGACGCGGCACCGCTGGAACAGGTGATGGCTACCCACGGTATCGATACCGTGGTGCACCTCGCCTGTGAACAGGGGCGCGGCAGCAGTGATATCGCCGCTTTGCTCGCGGTGAACCTGACGCTGGGCATCCAGCTGCTGCAGGCCGCGCGCAGCAGCGGTGTCAGGTATTTTATCAATGCCGACACGCTGCTGGACGCCGGGGTCAACGCTTACGCGCTCTCGAAAAAGCAGTTCAGCGCGTGGCTGCCCTATTTTTCCACTGCGATGGCGATCGCCAATCTGCGGCTGGGCAATATCTACGGCCCGGGAGAACCCGCCAGCGGCTTCCTGTCCTGGCTGCTGCAGGAATTCGCGCGCCGCGCCGACCGGGTCGAGCTCACCGAGGGGGCGCAACTGCGCGATTTTGTCCATGTCGCCGATGTCAGCGCGGCGATTCTCGCGGTTCTCGATCGCGGCGGGGAGACCGGTCTGGCCGCGTACGACATCGGCAGTGGTGAGATGCTGAGTGTGCGCACTTTTGTGGAAACCGCACAGGCAGTCTTTGAGCAGGAGGCGGGTTTTATGGGCTCGCAGCTGGCTTTTGGCGCGCTGCCGTATCGGCCGGGAGAAGTGATGGTGCCGCAGTTCGATACGGCTGCATTATTTGCGCTGGGATGGCGCCCTGCGCTGCCGCTGCGCGAGGGTCTGGCGGATACGACCCGTGCCTTCCTGTCCGGGAATTAGCTGTTCAGCGCCACAGAGAAAATCGTGTTTGGTGTGGCGTCCCGGTGGGACGGGTAGTAAGATAGTCGCCCAAATCCTTGACCGCAATGGAATAAAATATGAAGACGTATCTACTGCCGTTAGTTCTGGTCAGCGCTGTGTCCCTGCAGGCCTGCGACCAGAAAACCCCAGCCACTACTGCTGAGAAGCCAGCGGCAGCTGCGCAGAGCAGTGCTCCCGCAGAGGCGGCCCTGAAGACAACCGAGCAGCGCCTGAGCTACGGCATTGCCTACGGTCTCGGACAGCGTATGAAAGCCGATGGCGTGCCACTGGATGCGAGTGCGTTCGGCGCCGGGCTTGCCGATGCGCTCGACGGTAAGGAATCGCGCATGACGCAGGAAGAAATTGCTGCCGAAATGCAGGCCTACCAGGAAAAAGCCAACGCCGAGAATGAAGCGGCACAGGCAGCGCTGAGCGAAGCCAACCTGGCGGCATCCGCTGCGTTCCTGGCGGCCAATGCCGCAGAAGAGGGCGTCGTGACCACTGAGTCCGGCCTGCAGTACAAAGTCATCACCGAGGGTACCGGTCCCAAGCCCGGTCCGGACGACACCGTAGAAGTGCACTATCGCGGCACATTGACTGACGGCACTGAGTTCGACTCCTCCTACAGCCGCGGTGAAACCGTGACATTCGGCGTTGGCCAGGTCATCCCCGGCTGGACCGAGGCGCTGCAACTGATGCCCGTGGGTTCCAAGTGGGAGCTGGCGATTCCTGCCGACCTCGCCTATGGTGCCGGTGGGGCTGGACAGGTGATCGGACCCAATGCCGCACTGGTATTTGAAGTGGAACTGATCGACATCCCGAGCCAGGACGACGGTGCAGAGGGTGAAGCGGCAGCAGCAGAAGACGCTGCCGAATAAGGCCTAGGCCGATGCCGGCACCTGCCCAACCAGGCGGCGGTGCCGATTGTGAAGGCCGGCGATAAGCTGGTCTTCCAGCACAAAGCGCGACTCCAGCACCTCCCCCAGGGCTGACAGGTCGCGCTTTAATTTTTCCGGGTGTCCCTGCATATCGGCGTACTTTTCCTCGTATGCGAGTATCACTTCCGTGGTGTCGCCAATTGGTGGCATGAGTTTTTCTGCCAGCGCACAGCTGCCATCGGCAAAGCTCTCTGCTTCGTTGATCAACTCGTGAAACACCTCGAAATGCCCCACTGACACGTAGTCCACCAGCAGTTCACACAGCGCTTTCTGGCGCCGTTCCATCGCCTCGTCGTCCAGGCGGTAATCCAGTGTCACGATAATCTCCGTGTACGCGCCGAGCAGCGCGCGTCTCTCCTTGAGCCATCGTGTGAGCAATTCCTCTACCGCTTCAAAGTGCTGCTTGGGGTCGCTGTTACTGGAGAGCATGGCTGGATGTCCTGCGGGTGAGAGGCTTCGGCTTACTATATGACTGCCCGCAGGTGCGGGCAAGCTGGATATTTCTCAGGGTTTTGCGGGATAGCGGCGCACGGCCTGCCACAGGCACACCACAATGGTGATACAGAAAATGATCAGCGTCTGCTCCGGGATACTGAAACCCAGCAGGCTCCAGGAAACCTGTGCGCAGTTGCCATCGCCGGCGAGGACAATGCTCAGCGTGTCTTCAAAGGGCAGGTTTTCCAGCATGTAATCGAGGCTGGGGCCGCAGGCGGGTACCAGGTCTTCGGGGAGGTTTTGCAGCCAGACGTGACGGGCGGCCACGGCGGCCCCACCCCAGGCGGCGATGCCGCACAGGGTCGCGTAGATACGGCTGCCCAGGCCCTGTGAGTTGTGCAGCGCCGCGACCAGGGCAATCACCCCCCAGGCCACTACAAAAGCCCGCTGCGTCATGCACAGCGGGCAGGCATCGAGGCCGAGAAAGCCCTGCAGGTAGACGCGCGCGAACAGCATGGAGACAATGGCCAGCAGTACCAGTCCGACGAAGACCAGGCGTGGTGATAGTGTGTGCAGCATGCTTGTTGGCGTCCTCGCAGATGGTTTAAGCACCGGTGGCTACACTAGGGATTTTTTCTATGGAGCGCAACGGTTGGTGACGCTTCCGTCCCTACAGCCGTGAGATGGCGTCCCTGCAGAAAGACTCCAGTCGCGGGTAAAAGTTCAGGAATGTCCGCTCCAGTGCCTGCCTGGCCGGCCCCAGTTCGGCGTCCAGGTCGAGAAACGGGTTGTGACGCTTGAAGCGCTGGCCGATGCGGGCGGCGGTCGCGGGCACGGTGTCCCATTCCCGGTAGCGGTTGAGCACATCGTACTCGATCAAGCGCGAGGCCATGCCGCGGGCGCCGTTGCTGAGGGCAGGCTCGTGGGCGGCGAGAATCCGATAGACGTCGGTATTGAAGTCGGCGAGCGGCATGCTGGAAAAGCGCTCCCAGTGCAGGCTGAGGTAGTGGTCGAAGCAGAGGTCGATGATGATGCCGGCATAGCGCCGCAGTCCCCTCGGCAGCTCGCCTCGCAGCTGCAGGATCAGTGGATGGGCGTCGGTGAAGGCATCGACGGCGCGATGCAGTTTGATGCCCTTCTCCAGCTGTGCCGGTAAAGCCCCGCGCAGCTGGCCTTTGACGTAGTCCCCTTCAAGCCCGCCCACCACCAGACCTTCATCCGGCCAGGCGAGATGAAAGTGCGCCAGGAAATTCACCCACTGCTACCCTGGAGTGTTCTGTACTGCGCAAAAAAGTTCTGCAGGTACTCGTCGAAGCCGATGTCGTCGGCCTGCTCAATCTCGGCCTGCGCCTGCAGTGAGCGCAGGGTCTCATGCTCAAACCGGGCCTGCTCGTCAGGCGGCAGCGGGCGCTCGCGATAATACTGCGCCCACTGCTCGCTGTAGCTCATGGCGAGTCGAAAGAACGGCAGTTCGCGCTCGTGCATCTCGCGCAGTACGCGCGCCGACGGCGTCAGTTCGGTATCGGCTACTTTGGCCAGCTGGTGTTCCAGGCTGCTGATGTAGTCGCCGCTCCCGTGGGTGGTATCCAGCAGCTGCGCGATCGGCCGCATGGCCTCAAGCATCTCCCGCCCCCACTGCGACAGCGGGACGTCCGCGCCCTTGTTTTTCAGCGCCAGGCCGGGTTGCCGGCCGGTATTGACCACGGCTTCGAGGTTGTCGGCCTGCTCGCTCTGCTCATCGTCGTCACAGGCGGGACTCTCCTGTAACAGGCAGTACAGCAAAAAGGTGTCCAGGAAGCGCATCTGCTCGGCGTCGAGGCCGACCGCGGAAAACGGGTTGATATCCACGCAGCGAACCTCAATGTACTCGATGCCGCCCCGGACCAGCGCGCACAGGGGTGTCTCTCCCGACCGGGCCACCCGCTTGGGCCTGATGGGGCTGTAGAATTCATTCTCGATCTGCAGCAGGCTGTCGTTCAACTGCTGGTAGTCGCCATGCTGCCCCATCGGGATATCCCGGTAGGCCGGGTGCGGCTGCATGATGGCGCTGGACAGGGTCTTTACATAGTAGTCGAGCGAGTTGTAACAGACGTTCAACTGCTTCTGCGCATCGCTGTTGTAGCCCAGGCCTCCCATGCGCAGCGATGTGCCGTACGGCATATAGAGGCTCTTTCCCTGCGCGTCGAACGGTTGCAAGCCGTGGCTGTCGCGACCCTTCAGGAAGCTGGCGCACACGGCGGGTGATGCACCGTACAGGTAGATCAACAGCCAGGAGTAGCGCCGGAAGTTCCGGATCAGGCCGAGGTAGCGCTCGCTGATGTAGTCCGCCTGCTCTCCGGGGCAGCCGGCTTCCCGCCAGGTCTTGTCCCAGTAAGCCTGCGGCATCGAAAAATTGTAGTGAATGCCCGCGATGGCCTGCATCAGGCGCCCGTAGCGGTGCCCCAGGCCGTAGCGATACACCGTTTTCATGCGCGCCACATTCGAGCTGCCGTAGCGGGCGACGGGTATGCTGTCATCGCCCGCGACAATACAGGGCATGCTGGCGGACCACAGTATTTCATTGTCCAGCTTCTGGTACACGTAGCTGTGGATATTCTCCAGTTGCTCCAGGCTCTCCCCAATACTGGCGCTCACCGGTGTAATGAACTCCAGCAGTGCTTCCGAGTAATCCGTGGTGATGGAGGCGTGGGTGAGTGCAGAGCCCAGCCCGGCGGGGTGGGGTGTCTGTGCCAGTTTCCCCTGTGGTGTTATCCGCAGGCTCTCTTTTTCGATGCCGCGATTAATGGCGGCGAGCAAACCGCGCGCATCGGGATGCGACAGCGCCTGCAACTGTATTTGCAAATCGGAAGCCAACGGAATCTCCTTGTACTTGTCAGGCAGACCGGGAGGCGCGAGGCTGGTGCGGGACGGGCTTCTTCGCAGCGGCTTTCCTGAAACGCCGACAAGTGTAGCCGCCAATGTCAGTGGAGTACAGTTGCACTGACAGTGGCGACAGGGGGCGGGTGTCAGGTCAAGCGGTCGAGGTACTTTTGCAGCAACTGGCAGGCGAAACCGTTTTGCACCTCGGTGTCGCGGTTCGTGGCCAGCATGATTCGCGACAGGATCAGGCCGAAGCGCATGCCGGCAAAGATCAGGTAGTAGTTGTAGTCGCGGGTCGAGAAGCCCGTCGCCCGCTCCCAGCGTGCGGCAGTTTCCTCATAGCCGGGCAGGCCTTCAAGCCGGGGTACACCCAGTCCCTCGGAGAAGGTGGCGTCCAGGTAATTGAACCATGCCAGGTCCTGCAGCGGATTCCCCAGCACCGCCATCTCCCAGTCCAGCACAGCGGCGACGCCATCCAGTTCCGGTTTGAAAATCATATTGGCCAGCCGCGCGTCGCCCCAGCACAGCACAGTGGGTTCATCCTGCGGCTGGTTGGCCTGCAGCCAGTCGAGGGCGCGCTGGGCGATCGGGTGTCCCGCGCCCTCCATCGACCAGTCGAGGTAGTCCTGCCAGTAGTCGAGCTGCTGCTGCAGCGGGGTCTTCCCGGGCTTGGCCAGACGGTCGAAGCCCAGTGTCCGGTAGTCCAGTTGGTGAAAGCGCGCCATGGTATCCACAGCGGCGTTCCACAGTGTTTCGCGCTGCGCGGGCGTGGTCTCATGCATCATCCAGCCGTCCATATTGTAGGGCGGCATATCGGTGGGAATGCGCCCTTCCGTGCGCTTCATCAGGTAGAACTGCACACCGAGCAGCGAGGTGTCGGTTTCCAGTCCGCGCAGTTCCGGGACCGGCACATCGCTGTGGCGGCCGACACTGTCCATCACCTCGTACTGCAGGCTCAGGTCGTAGTCGGGGAAAGCCGGTCGCTCGACGGAGGGCTGCAGCCTGGCGACAACCGCCTCACTGCGGGCCTGCCCATTCTCCTCCCAGTTGATATCGAACAGCAGTGTGACATTGGACATGCCGGTGGCTTCCGGGATGGAGAGATCAGGGATACTGACCGCATGGCCCCGGTGCGAGGAAATCCAGGACTCCAGTTTTGTTCGTGTGCCTTCGATATCGTCTATAAGGGGGGTTGGGCGAGCGTCGTCCACTGCGTGTCTCCTGTGTTCGGTTTTTATACTGGCGCATAGAATACGTGGGTGGTGTCCCGGTGGCTACTGTACATTTTGTAATGATCGGGTCGACCGCCAGAGCGCCCCTGCAATCGCCTGTTCCATGCTTTTTCACACTTGTCCGCCCGCTGCAAAATGCTACAGTAGGGCGCAATTGAGAACCGGGAGTGTACCGTGCGAATAACCGAGTGGCTGAAAATACTGTCTGCGGAGCAGGGTTCGGACTTATACCTGAGCACAGGGGCTCCACCCTGCGCCAAATTCCAGGGTGAACTCAAACCCATTTCCAGTGAGATTCTGCAGCCGGGCGAGATCAAGGATATCGCCTACGAGGTGATGGACCCCACCCAGCGCGCCGCCTTCGAGACCGATCTGGAGATGAACCTGGCGACCTCCATATCCGGTTATGGTCGCTTTCGTATCAATATTTTCATGCAGCGCAACGAGGTCGGGATCGTGGCGCGTAACATTGTCGCGGATATCCCGCGCTGGCAGGACCTGCGCCTGCCGCCACTGCTGACAGAAGTGGTCATGCGCAAGCGCGGCCTGCTGTTGTTTGTGGGCGCGACCGGCTCCGGCAAGTCGACATCGCTGGCGGCGCTGATCGACTATCGCAACAGCAACAGCAGCGGCCATATTGTGACCATCGAGGATCCGGTGGAGTATGTCCACAGCCACAAGAAGTCCATCGTCAACCAGCGCGAGGTCGGTGTCGACACCCGCAGCTGGCACAACGCGCTGAAAAACACCCTGCGCCAGGCGCCGGACGTGATCCTCATCGGTGAGATCCGCGACCGGGAAACCATGGAGCACGCGATCTCCTTTGCCGAAACCGGCCACCTGTGCATCTCGACCCTGCACGCCAACAACGCCAACCAGGCGCTGGACCGCATCATCAACTTCTTTCCCGAGGAGCGGCGGCCCCAGTTGTTGATGGACCTGTCGATGAATATGCAGTGTATTGTGTCGCAGCGCCTGATCCCGACCGTGGACGGCAAACGCTGCGCCGCGATCGAAATCCTGCTGGGTACACCGATGGTTGCCGACCTGATTCTCAAGGGCGAGATCGACGGTATCAAGGAGGTGATGCAGAAGTCGGAGAACGTCGGTATGAAGACGTTCGACTCCGCGCTGTTTGAGCTGTTCCAGGAGGGCCTGATCACCGAGGAAGAGGCGCTGCGCAATGCCGACTCTGCCAACAATGTGCGCCTGAAAATCAAGTTCGCGGGGGATGGCGGGGGCGCGGATGACGGCGCCATGGGGCTCAGTCTCGCGTCCCTGGATGACGGCGAGTTCAACCCCGGTTGAGCGCTCTCCTGCCCGGCACCTGAGCCGGGCCGCTAGGCGATACCCTCTGCGTTCAACGTCGGCAGCACTTCCTCACCGAACAGTTCCAGGCTCTGCCAGGCCTGGTCCGGATGAATGCCACCACACAGCGGGTGCAACATGATCGGCTGTGCGCTGACCATGCTGCGGGCCGCCTCTATCAGTTGCTGCGGGTGGTAGACCCGGTAGGCGCCGCTGGCGCGCAGTTCATCGCAGTTGTCGAAATACCGGTAGGGAGAAAATACCTGTGCTTTCTCTGCCCAGCGTGCGTAGGTATTGGTCTCGTGCTGCACATGCGGGGCAATCTGTTGCCAGTAGGCATCAGGGTCTGCGGCCACAAAGGTCACTGTCGATGGGGCGGCCGGCATCGGGCCCGGGTCCGGTTTTCCCTGCGCCTTGAGTTCCTCGCGGTAGTATTCAAAAATCTCAGGGCCGGAGGGAATGAAGAAATCCGCCTCCCTGGCGGCGCGGCGGGCGGCCGGTTTGCTGCTGCCCCCCATCAGGATCATCGGCCGCGGGTCGCTGAACGGCTTCGGGGTGACGGTGATGGTGCGATCTTCGAAGGTGAAGGTTTCCCCGCTCCAGGCCTGTTTCAGGAAGGGGCCGATATCATCCATATACTGTTTGCGCACGCCCAGGCCTTTGCCGACGGCGCGGAACTCCTCCTCGCGGTAGCCGCCGCTGAGGATGGGGATGACCCGGCCGCGGCTGATGGTGTCGAGGATGGCGAGATCTTCCGCCAGGCGCACCGGATCGTGCAGCGGGGCGATCAGCGCCGAGATATAGATACGCATATTGCGGGTGCGCGAGGCGATGGCTGAGGCCAGCAGCAATGGCGAGGGGCAGTAACCGTCCTCGGAGCCGTGATGCTCTGACAGGTGCACACTGGGGATGCCGCGCTGGTCGCCCCAGGCGCACATTTCAATAGCCGCTTCGTAGAGGTCGGCCTGTGAGGCGGTAGCGAATGCGGGCAGGCGCATATCAAAGCGCAGCATGACTTCAGCCATGGAAACTCCTTATCTGTTACAGCGGGTTATCGTGCGGTCGAGCGGGTCCTTGTCAGTTTTCCATCACTGTGATCAGCGCCACCCAGCGCTCGACATCAGAGTCGTTGGCGTTCAGTATCTGGAAGCCGGCTATCCAGGGCTGTTGCGCGTTATTACTCGGTTGGCAATAGCGCACTTCCGCTGCCAGATACAATGTGTCCGCCCAGTTCGGCAAATCAACGCCAATCTGCAGGATGGCACCGACGGTGAGTGGCTCTGCGAGAATGACCTGCAGGCCGCCCCGCGACACATTGATCGTGCTGCACCTTACCATCTTCCCGGACTCGCTCTGGCCCAGTCGCGGTGAAAGCAGCTCGATAAACGTGGTGCATTCGAGGGGCAGTCGCAGGTACTTTCTTTGCTCAGGCATAGTGCTACTCCAGCGCTAATCGTGGTCGAGCTGCTTGCGGACCGCGGTGACTTCGTTGCGGAAGCTTGAGTTGGTTTCGAGGATGTCGACCAGTTCATTGTCAATCAGGTGCAGTAGCTCCAGCCGGCTGACCTGGCGCATCTTGACGCCCTTGCGATTAACGAAAATATAGTGGTCGTTCTCCAGGTCGTAGACGGCCAGCCGCGCCATCAGGGGTGTCTCGCCATCGTGAAAGCCCAGCCACGCACCCATCGGCAGGTTGACCTCGCGTGTGTCCTGCGCCGCTGTGGCACCGTGTGGCGGGCTTGCAGCGCTGCCCGCTGCGGGCTCGGGCGGCGGCGCCTCGGCGGGCGTATCGGTTGCGCCGGCTTGCGACAGCAGAAACTCCAGGCTCGCGTCCTCTTCTTCATCGCCGGGCGCCGCGGCAGGGCTGTCGTGACCTGCGGCGGGATCGTCGGCAGGCGCGGGATCGGCAGGCGCGAAAGGATCGGCCGCGGGTTGGGCAATAATCTCTTCTATCTCGATTTCCGGGGCTGCCGCTGGCTCTTTGTCGCGGCGGGTAAAGTAGCCGCCCCGGGCCTTGATCTGCTGGGCCTGGTCGATCAGGTAGCCGTCCCCCGTCGGCAGGGCTGGTGAGTCCTCCGGCGCGGGCCGGGTCGCTGCGCTGTCTGTTTCACCGCCGGCCTGGCGGGCGGGCTGGGCAGCCGGTTGCGGTTCAGTTTTGGCCGCCGCTGCGCCCACCGTTGCGGGATCCGCGCGCGGCTCCGGCGGCGGCTCCGCTTCCCGCCCGGCGTCCAGCCCCGCATTCGGTTCGCTATCCAACTCCAGCTCCAGGCCCCGATTCTGGAGCCACTGCGATTCCTGTTGCGCCTCGGTATCCGGGCCCGGCTCCACATCTGGCTGCAGCAAGTCGTCCAGCTCCGAACCGAGCTCTGCATCCAGGTCCAGCTCCAGTTCGAAATCGGGTTCAAGCTCGGGTTCGGGCCCTGTCCCGAAGGCGCTCTCCAGCTCCAGCGTCAATTCCTCCAGCGACTCCAGTGTCGGGTCTGTCGCCGGCACCGGGGGTGGCGCTACCGCCGGTGCCGTATGCGGCGGTGTATCGGGCCCGGGCGGCGGCGCCGGCGTCGGTGCCGGCGCGGGCGCGGGCTCGATTGGTGTCTGTGCCAGTGCACTGGCCAGCGCATCCAGGATCTCCACAGAGTCAACGCCCACTGCCGAGCCGAGGCAGAGGCTGAAGCTGGTGCCGCTGGAGAGCGTCTGCACCTTGCCCTGGGAAGCCAGGCGTTGAAACTCGGTGAAGCTCAGTTGCAGCACCTTGATCCCCGCCATATTGGTAAACAGTAACTGCTGTGACGGCTCCACCTTCAGCACCAGCTGTACACGCAGCGCGCCTTCCTTGCCCGTCTCCACATTGAACCACTGCCCCTCCTGCCAATTCTTCGCCGCGGCGGGGGGCGGTGTTTCCCCGGGATCGAGGTGGTCGCTTTCGACTGCGATCGGCGGGATGTGCAGGAGTTCCAGCGGCTGCCGGCGCAGGATTCTTAAATGCGCGAATTCGACCAGCCCCATCGACTCATTGACGGCCTCGGTGTCGTGATGCAGGCTCAGCAGCCAGCGCCGCATCTCCTTCGGAAGCTGGGTGACAACCTCGAAAATATGCTGGCGACGTGCCTCGTCCGCGTCCTCCGGGTGCTGGAACGAGTCCAGCAGGGTTCTCGTGGTGGCAGACATCTTTTCCCACTGCTCGGAATCCGCACCGAACTTCAGCAGCAGCAACTGGGCACTGGTGTACCAGGGGCCTTTCAGGAAGCCGCCGATCTCCTCCGGTGCCGGGTGTCTCTCCAGTGCAGCATTGATCATCTGCGCGGCCTCGCGCTTGGCCGCCGCGGTTTTCGCCTTGCCCGCCTCGGCTTCCACCACACGCTGTATCATGCGCTGCGCGCGCGCCTGGTCGCGCTCTGCCGTCGACGCAAATTCGGCACAGACCGCCGCCAGGTCGGTGGACGGGTTGTCGAACCACTTCCTGGATTCGTCCACTGCCCTGGTCACCTGTTGTTCCAGAATGGTGCCGACCCGGTCCAGGCGTGCCTGCCACCCGATCGCCCTGGCCTGGATGTTGTCCAGCAGCTGGTGCAGGGGGTGGGCGCCGGGCTGCAGGAAGCTCGGGTCTGTGACGGCGAGCGCCGCTGCCAGCGGTTTCAGGCGGCGCACCTGCGCCGCCACACGGCCCTCCAGTGGCGACTGCTTCTCCCAGAGTTCCAGCGCCTTGCCCAACCAGCGCAGGATGGCGATCTCCTCCCGTGAAGGTGTCGCGGGGTCGCCGATGGCCTCGGTCTGCTCGGCGAGCGCGACCCAGGGAGAGAGGCTGAAATTGTCGATGTTTTTCAGGTAGCCCAGCAGTTCGTGATGCTGCATGGGGTGCGCGTGGCCGCCGACGCCTGCGGGTTCGCCATAGCGGTCCAACACCAGCTCGCGCAGTGAACAGGGGAATGGAACGTGTTCAGGCCCTAGTTTCAGTTGACTAACTTTCCTATGATCAGTGCAATGAGAAAACCCCAGAGAGCAACGAGTACCACCAGGCGCCACTTTGTCGGTGGCGGTTGCTCCCTGAACGTCGTGGTGCGCTTGGAGAGGTTGTGGGAGCCGCAAGCCGGGCATTCTCCCACTTGACCACTTTTTGTTCCGCGGTAGCTGCAGTCTTTGCAGAGGTAGGCCATGGGGGTTATCGGCTGCTCTTCAGAAGTTGGTCGACGATGCGTTCGAGTTGCTTAAGGTTATTGCATTCGGCACTAAAATGACAGGCGCTTTGGTAGCGCAGCATTTCGGAGTCGCCGCTGCCCCAGGCCCGGCGCGATTCAGGGTTGAGCCAGATTACCTGCCGTGCGCGCTGGTAAATTCCCTGCATGATATCGAGCCTCGGGTCGCCGTTGTTATTGCGTGCATCGCCGAGAATGATCACGGTGGTGTTGCTGTTGATATCGTCCAGCGCCAGCTGCGCGAAGTCCGACAGGCTGCTGCCGTAATCGGTCGCCCCGCCGTATTTCCAGTTCACCAGTTCGATGGCCTTCTCGACAGGATGCTCAGAAAAATAGTTGCTCACTTCCCCCAGATGGCTGGAAAAGGCGAAACTCCGGACTTTCGGCAGGATGTCCTGCAAACTGTAGAGAAACAGCAGCAGGAATTTCGCGTAGGCGGCGACGGAGCCACTGACATCGCACACTGCGAGTATCTGGGGTTTCTCCTTCCGCACCTGGCGCCAGTAGGTGTTGAACATCATGCCGTCGTGGGGAATGCCCTTGCGCAGGGTTTTCGCCATGTCGAGGCGGCCGCGTTTGAGCAGTTTGCGCCGGCGCGAGTGGCGGCTGGCCAGCTTTTTGGCCATTTTACGGATCAGCTCGTGCACCTTGTGCAGGTACAGGTGCTCGATATTGTTCAGCCGGGTTTTGCTGAGGATATCGTCCATGAACTGCTGTGTCTTGCCCTCGGCGTGCAGCAGGTACTCGCGCTCCACGTAATCGCGCACCTGCTCGCGCAGCGTGTCCCGGTAGCGCTGCAGCACCGGCAGTGCCGGGCTCTCATCCCGCTCCAGTGCAATCACCGCACTGCGAATATGCTCCTCGCCCATCGCGTCCAGGATACGGCGCGTGAACTGGCCCTTCTGGGTGAACATCTGTATCTGTTGCAGCCCGACACGCTCAGCCGCCTGATTCATCGCGAGCGTCAACTCGGTGCGATCATTGCTGAGCAGGTTTTGCATCAGCTCGGTTTGCAGCAGGGCCTCCAACTCGGGGTTGGTCTCGGCGGCGAGTTGTAGCGCGGTCGCCTGCGTGGCGGCGAGTTCCTGCGCCTGTGTGGCGCTTTCGGCCGGGGATAAACCGGATTCGGTTTCGGTCTCCGGCGCCTCGCCCTGGGTGGAGAAGTCCGAGAGCTCCTGCTGGAAGTAGCGGTCGAAGCAATGCCGGAAAATCACCTCTTCCTCGGGAGTCTTGGCCAGGGTCATCGCGAGGCCGTCGCACAGCAGGGTGCGGTCGGCGTATCCCAGTCGTCTGGCAACCTCCATGGCATCCAGCGTCTCCGCAGGTGAGATCCTCACCTCCTGCGTGCGCAGTACCTGAATAAAATCGACCAGATTGGACTGCATAGTGACTGTTTCTCCGCGCTTCTTGTGTGCCGGAGTGCGCCGGCCAGTTATTGTGTCAGTTCGCGTGGTCGGCGGCGGTGCTCCTTACCAGCGCGCGCAGTTCGGCATCGGTGGCCTCGATATCGTCTTCGTATTTCAGCAGCACATTCAGCGTGCTGCGCACCAGTTCCTCTTCCAGGTGTTCCGCATGCAGCAGCAGCAGGCTGCGCGCCCAGTCGATAGTCTCCGATATCGCCGGTGCTTTTTTCAGGTCCAGCTCGCGCAGCGAGTGCACGAACCCCACCAGCTGGTGACGCAGTTGCTCGTCGATACCGGGCACCCGGCTCAACACGATCCGCTCTTCCAGTTCGACGGTCGGGAACGGGATATAGAGATGGAGGCAGCGCCGCTTGAGCGCATCGGAAATATCGCGGGTATTGTTGCTGGTGAGAAATACCATCGGCGCGGAGCGCGCTTTGATGGTACCGATCTCGGGGATGGAGATCTGGTAGTCGGATAGAATCTCCAGCAGCAGCGATTCGAACTCGTAATCCGCTTTATCCACCTCGTCGATCAACAGGATGGCGCCTTTTTCCTGCTGCATGGCTTTCAGCAGCGGGCGCGGTTCCAGAAACTCCTCCGAGTAGAAAATATCGCCGAACTGGTGCAGCTTGGCGACGGATTCGGCGAGGCTCTGGGCGCCCTGCAGCAGGTCCCCCAGCTTCTCCTTCAGAACCTGTGTGTACAGCAGCTGTTTACCGTATTTCCACTCGTACAGCGCCTTGGCCTCATCCAGACCCTCGTAGCACTGCAGGCGGATCAGCGGGCTCTCCAGCAGCAGGGCCAGGGTTTTCGCCAGCTCCGTCTTGCCGACCCCGGGCGGCCCCTCGACCAGGACCGGTTTGCGCAACTGGAAAGCCAGGAATACCGCGGTGGCAATTTTGCGGCTGCAAATATACCCGTGGGATTCGAAACCCTGCTCAATTTTCTCGACCGAGTCGAGTTGTGGAAAATCCTGAGTGTGCACCGCGTACCTCCGATATGGGGGTGTTATTGTACGCGATCAACGGGCCGGGGAAAGCTAGCCTCCGGTAGTATTCATGAATCGCACAATATCCGGTGTTTCATCCAGGTGGAAGTGATGACGCTCCGGCTTGATTGCCATCGCATCAATGATGCCGCGTTTGAGTGTGTCCAGCGTGTAGCCGGGCGCGCGCAGTATCGCGCGCAGGTCGACGGAGTGCTCATTGCCGAGGCACAGCAGCAGGCGGCCCTCGGCCGTGACGCGCACCCGGTTGCACAGGTGACAGAAATTGTGGCTGTGCGGCGAGATGAACCCGATGCGTGTCGGACTGCCTGCGGTGCGGAAGTAGCGGGCCGGGCCCTCCTGTCCCATCGGGTCACCGAGCGCCTCGAGCGCGTGTTGGCTGGAAATGATGGTGCGCAATTCCTCGCTGCTGCAGAAACTCAGCGCGCGGTTGTGTTCGTCGATCAAGCCCAGCGGCATCTCCTCGATAAACGCGATATCGATGCCGCGCTGCATGGCGAAATTCACCAGGTCCAGCACTTCGTCCTCATTGCGCCCCTTCAGGATCACGGCGTTCAGCCGGATGCTTGCAAAGCGCGCTGCGATAGCCGCATCGATACCCGCAATCACCTGGTCGAGATTACCGTGGCGGGTGAGCTGCCGGAAGCGCCGCGGTTGCAGGCTGTCGAGGCTGATATTGATACGGTTCACGCCGGCCTCGTGCAGCGCGGGCGCCAGGCGTTGCAGTTGCGAGCCGTTGCTGGTGATAGCCAGCTGGTCGAGACCGCGCAGCTGCCCCAGCGGCCTGATCAGCGACAGGATATTGTTGCGTACCAGCGGTTCGCCCCCGGTGAGGCGTATCTTGCCGACACCCAGTTCCACAAAGGCGCGTGCGACCTCGTAGATCTCCTCGAGGCTGAGCACCTGCTGTTTGGGGGCGAAGGTCATGTCCTCGGCCATGCAGTACACACAGCGGAAGTCGCAGCGGTCCGTCACCGACAGGCGAACGTAGTCCACACGCCGTTGAAAGCGGTCCATCAACACAGAGGGGAAGGTCGTCGTCATGTCCGGCAGTGTAGCCGCTTGCCGCTGCCTACTCCAGAGCGGGGTTTACACCACCGCCGCTGTGCGACACGATAGAGCCGGTGTGGGACAGGGGATAATAATGTGTCGGCGATAGGGAATTGGGCGCTGTGGCTGGGCCCGCTGTTGGGGGCAGTGACGGCCGCGGCGAGCCTGTCCTATGGCCATAGCGCGGATCTGGCGACGGTGGGTTTTGTCGCCGTGGTGTGTGTGATCTGGTGGGTGTTTGAACCGGTTCCCATCCCGGTGACCTCGCTGCTGCCGCTGGCGATACTGCCGCTGATGGAAGTGCTGACGCCGCAGGAAGTCGGCCAGGCCTATGGGTCGCCGCTGATACTGTTACTGCTCGGTGGCTTCCTGTTGTCCAAGGCGATGGAGCACTCCGGCGCGCACCGCCGCATTGCGTTCGGCATGGTGCATCTGTTCGGCACCAGCAGTACGCGCCGCCTGGTGATGGGCTTCATGGCCGCAGCGGCGGTCCTCAGTATGTGGATCTCCAATTCCGCTACCACGCTGATGCTGTTGCCGGTAGCGCTGGCAGTGCTGGACGGTGTCGAGGACAAGGCGAAGCTGGCGCCACCGCTGCTGCTGGGTATTGCCTACGCGGCCAACATCGGCGGGTTGGGAACGCCTATCGGCACGCCGCCGAACCTGATCTTCATGCAGGTCTACGAGCAGGTGACCGGCACCGCGATCAGCTTTACCCAGTGGATGGGCTGGGCGCTGCCGGTGGTGGTGATACTGGTGCCGGCAATGGCGGTGATACTGACCCGCAACCTGCAGGGTGCGCTGCAGTTGCAGTTGCCGGCCATGGGGCCGTGGCAGACCCAGGAGCGCCGGGTGATGATTGTCTTCAGCCTGACGGCTCTGGCCTGGATTACGCGCAGTGAACCCTTCGGCGGCTGGAGTGTCTGGTTCGGGGTGCCCGAGGCCAATGACGCCTCGGTGGCGCTGCTGGCGGTGGTGGTGTTGTTCCTGGTGCCGGATGGCAAGGGCGACCGGCTGTTGACCTGGGAGCGTGCCAGCACCATTCCCTGGGGCGTGCTGCTGCTGTTTTCGGGCGGCATCTGCCTGGCCAAGGGGTTTGTCGCGTCTGGCCTGAGCGACCTGATGGGGCAGTGGCTGGTGGGGATGATCAGCATGCACCCCTATGCACTGATGGCGCTGGTCTGTCTCGCAGTCACATTCATGACCGAGACCACTTCCAATACCGCGACCACAGCGCTGCTGATGCCGGTGTTGGCGGCGGCCGCAGTGGCGGCCGGAATCGCGCCGGAATTGATCATGGTGCCGGCGGCCATGAGCGCCAGCTGTGCCTTCATGTTGCCGGTGGCCACCGGGCCCAATACGGTGGTCTTCAGCAGCGGGTTGATCAGTACCGCCCGCATGGCGCGGGAGGGCTTCCTGATCAACCTGCTGGGGGCCGCCGTGATCAGCAGTGTGTGCTACCTGCTGCTCACCTGACGCGAGGGCGCCGGGGTCTAGAGCAGCCCGAGTATGTTTTCAGCGGAGCTGACATCGACACCGGGGCCGGCTTCCACATTCAGGTGGGTCACCGTGCCGTTGTCGACGATCATCGCGAAACGCTGGCTGCGTGTGCCGAGGCCGAAGCCGCTGCCGTCCAGTTCCAGTCCCAGGGCCGCGGTGAACTCGCCATTGCCGTCCGCCAGCATCAGCAGTTCCTCGGCGTTCTGGGCCTTGCCCCAGGCGCCCATCACGAAGGCGTCATTGACCGCCATGCAGACAATGGTGTCCACGCCCTTGGCCTTGATTTTATCGGCATTGACGACATACCCGGGCAGGTGGGTCATGCTGCAGCCGGGCGTGAAGGCGCCGGGAACCGCAAACAGTACAACTTTCTTGCCGTCAAATATGTCACTGGTGGTGATATCGACCGGGCCTTTTTCACCCATGGTCTTCAGTGTGCAGGAAGGAATTTTGTCGCCGGTTTTGATGGTCATGCTACGCTCCTTGGAATTGGGCCAGGCCAAAATGAGAGGGAATCATAGCAGATGAGCGGTGAAACGCACTGCCCGTTATGTGCCGGGGGCGAGATATCGTGGTACAGCAGTGACCGGCGCCGCCGCTACCTGCAGTGCGGGGACTGCGAGCTGGTGTTTGTGCCGCCGGCCTACCACCTGGATCGCGCGGCGGAGAAGGCCGAGTACGCGCTGCACGAGAACCATATCCACGACCCGGGTTACCGCCGCTTCCTGTCGCGCTTGATGGAGCCGCTGGTGACACGGCTCGCAGCCGGTGCCCGGGGCCTGGACTTCGGCTGCGGGCCGGGGCCGGCACTGGCGCATATGTTGCGCGAGGAGGGTTTCGAGGTGGTGTGCTACGACAGCCTGTTTGTGCCCGATGCGGCGGCACTGGCGCAGTGCTACGATTTCATTTGTGCGACCGAGGTGGTGGAACACCTGCACCACCCCGGGCGCGAGCTGGAGCGGCTGTGGTCGCTGCTGCAGCCCGGTGGCTGGCTGGGTATCATGACCAAACTGGTTCGCGATGCCGAGGCGTTCAGCCGCTGGCACTACAAGAATGACCCGACCCATGTGTGTTTCTTCAGTGCC
Organism: Halioglobus sp.; assembly: GCA_020443425.1. Taxonomy (GTDB): domain Bacteria; phylum Pseudomonadota; class Gammaproteobacteria; order Pseudomonadales; family Halieaceae; genus Marimicrobium. The sequence continues at coordinate 26,481 of JAGRIE010000010.1, read as the reverse complement.
CGGACCTGGCACTGGTGGGCGCGGCGGTACGGCGCGGCGGTGGAGATTATCGGGGCCGACGTTATTCTGCTGCGGCGCCCCCTCCCTCCATCTCCTTGACCATATTGACGTAGATGGATTCACAGTCATGGTAGAAGCTCAGCTCGTCATCACCGAGGTAGGGCGCGACCATGGTCAGCAGCTGTAGCACGCCCTGGTGAATGGTGATCTGCGGCAGGCGGTTGTCGTGCAGCAGTGCCTCGTAGCTGAACCAGAAGGTGAGGTTGAGGGTCATGTTGTCGGCCAGCCCGAGCAGTTGCTGGTCCCTGGCGTCAATCACTTCCTGTTGCAGCAGTGTCTGGCAGATGGAGTACAGCGCGGCCCGTTTCAGCTGCATCAGGCGCTTGAAACTGCGCTTGATATCCGGGTAGCGGTGCAGCAGGTTGTCCAGGTTGTGGTACAGGAAGCGGTACTGGTACATCTCCTCAAGGACCACGTACAGGTAGTACCAGTTTTCCTCGGCGCTGCCGCGGTCGGTGCTCAGCGGTCGTTCGATGGGGGCGGTCAGCGTGTGGTGCATGGCCTGTTCGTACTGCTGGAACAGCTCGGTGATGATCTGGTCCTTGCCTTTGAAATGGTAGTAGAGATTACCGGGGCTGATGTCCATCTCATTGGCGATATCAATGGTCGTGGTGGTGGCCTCACCCTCCTCATTGAACAGTGCCAGGCTGGTGTGGAGAATGCGATCCCGGGTTTTCATGCAGTCAGTGGATCAGCCCTTGGTTTTTTTCGCAGCCGACTTCCTCGGGGAGGGTGCTTTTTTGGCCGCGGCGGTTTTACGCGCAGCACCGGGTGTTTTCCTGGCGCTCGCCCGGGTGCCGGCAGCCGTTTTTCCAGTGCCTTTGGCCGCGGTGGTGTCCTGTGCCGCCAGTGCTTTACTGAGCTTGTCGACCTTGCGCGAGAGCTGGTCCACTTTCTTGCTCAGTGCCGCTAGGTCTTCAATGCGCGCGGGGCGCTGGTTGTGAAAATTTTCGCGCACGCGATTGATGCGCTCTTCGACTGACTGCCGGGCGGAAGCGGTGCTCTCCCGGGCATCCTCCTCCAGGGCGGTGCCCGCCTTTACCAGGTCGCGAAACAGCTTGGGTGGTTCCATCGCTTTCTCCAGTCGACCCTGGGCTTCCTCCACGGCCTTGCCGTAGGCGCCGACACCTGCGAGCCAGATATTCTTGGCGATTTCACTGGCTTTGTCGGTGACTTTATTCTTGTCATCACTCATACGGACTGCCTTCCCCACGCAGGGGCCTGGTGAACAGCGGGTGGAAACAGGGATGCCTATTAAAGCAGATTGGCAGACAAAAAAAAGGGGCTATAAAATAGCCCCGGAACTTGCCCCTGACTGGCAGGGTAATATGCCCTGGATGGGATATGTTCAGGCAGCAGACTTGAAGCGGACGGAGTCCTTCAATTCTGCGAAGCGCGCTTTGGCCTTTTTCAGTCGGGCGTCCAGCTTTTTGCGGTCGGTCAGTGCGTCCAGTTCCAGTTTCGGCAGCTCGATGTCCTTGATGGCACCTTTCGCTTCTTTCTCCAGCTTTTCGCCGCGCTTGACCAGCTCTTTGTACACTTTGTCAGCTTTCTTGCGACGCGCTTCCATTTGCTTTTGCAGTTCGCTGAACTGCTCCTGCGCCTGGTCGTAGGCCTTGCCGTAGAAGCCGAGGCCAGCGAGGAAAACATTGCGGCCGGTTTCCTGGGCGTTGGCGGCGAAGTCGGGCGCTGCTTTCTTGGCAGCGGTGCGCTTGGCGGCGGGCTTACGCTTGGCAACGGGCTTGCGTTTGGCGGCAGGCTTGCGTTTCGCGGGCGCCTTGCGAGCAGTTTTAGGTGCAGCAGTGGTTGCTTGGGTTTCTTGGGCTTCGGCCATGAGAGGTCTCCTGGTGGGTCGCTGTAATCAGTGGGCTACCCCACTTGTTGGACGCCAGAGTACGGAAAAAAATTAGAATAAACATACTAGAAAAAAGTGATTTATTGGCGCGGCCGGCAGCGCTGTGGCGGGTGGCGTTTGCAAACGGGCGGGCAAAAAAAAGCCCGCTTTGAAAAGCGGGCCTTTACCGGTCAGCTGCGGTCTAGGCCGATTTGGGGCCGGCCGCGACGATGGCGTCTGATGCGTTGAAGCTCTTGATGTTCTCCTCAAACAGCACGGCCAGTTTGCGGGCCTGCTCGTTGTAGGCGTCCTCCGAGCCCCAGCCACTGCGCGGATCGACGTACTGCGGGTCGACACCGGGAATCTCGGTGGGGAAATCCAGGTTGAGGATGTCGAGGTGCGCGGTCGGGGCATTCAGCAGCGCGCCGCTCTGGCAGGCGTTCACCACGGCGCGGGTCACCGGGATGGGGAATCGTGAGCCGCTGCCGCCGGGTGCGCCGGAGCCGCCGATCCAGCCGGTATTGACGAGGTACACGCGGCTGTCGAAATCGTCGATACGCTTCATCAGCAGCTCGGCGTAATCGCTGGCCGGGCGCGGCATGAACGGTGCGCCGAAGCAGGTGGAGAACGTCGGGTGAATACCCGCTTCCGCGCCCAGTTCGGTGGAGCCCACGCGCGCGGTGTAGCCGCTGAGGAAGTGGAACGCCGCGGCCTCTTTGGAGAGGATGGAGACAGGCGGCAGCACGCCGGACACGTCACAGGTCAGGAAGATCACACACTTGGGTTCGCCGCCACTGTTGGACTCGGTGCGTTTTTCCACGTGTTCCAGCGGGTAGCAGCAGCGGCCGTTCTCAGTGAGGCTGGTGTCGCAGTAGTCGGCGTGGCGCTGATCGTCCAGCACCACGTTTTCAATGATGGCGCCGAAGCGGATCGCGTCCCAGATCACCGGCTCGTTCTTCTGGCTCAGGTCGATGGTCTTGGCGTAGCAACCGCCCTCGAGATTGAACACCGAGCCCTTGGCCCAGCCGTGCTCGTTTTCGTCGCCGATCAGGTAGCGGTCGGGGTCGGCTGACAGCGTTGTCTTCCCGGTGCCGGACAGGCCGAAAAACAGGGTGGTATCGCCCTCCTCACCGACGTTGGCGCTGCAGTGCATGGGCATCACGTCTTTCTCGGGCAACAGGAAGTTCTGTACCGAGAACATGGATTTCTTCATCTCGCCGGCGTAGCGCATACCGGCCAGCAAGACCTTGCGCTGGGCGAAGTTGATGATGACGACGCCATCGGAGTTGGTGCCGTCACGCTCCGGGATGCACTCGAAGCCCGGGGCGTTGAGGATGTTCCACTCGGGCTTGCGGCCGCCGTTGTAGTTTTTGGGACGAATGAACATATTGCGGCCGAACAGGGCCTGCCAGGCGGTTTCCGTGGTGACTTTGACCGGCAGGTAGTGGTCGCTGTGCGCGCCGACGTGCAGGTGCGTGATGAATTTGTCGCGGATCGCCATATAGGACTGGACCTGGTCCCACAGCGCGTCGAATTTGTCGCTGTCGAAAGGCCGGTTGACGCCGCCCCAGTCGATGCTGTCCTCGGTGCTGGCTTCCCGGACGATGAACCTGTCGGCGGGTGAGCGACCGGTGCGGTGGCCGGTGGTGACCAGCAGCGCGCCGGTGTCGGACAACTGGCCCTCACCGCGTTTCAAGGCTTCTTCTATCAACTGGGCTGTCGTCAGGTCGGTGTAGGCCTGAGCGGTATGGATGTCTTGCGTCATGGTGCGTCCTGTCGTTATGAAGCGCAGGCCTGATGGGACCTCAGCGCCATTCTTCGGGCTTCAAGGGGGCGTAATTATGTCAGAAGCGCGACGTATTGCGAAATATATTGGGCATAATTTCCCCGAATGAAGGCGAAGATGTGATCAGTGTAAAACTTTGCCGGCGTGACCCTGCAGGATGTCGGTGAGGTCGGCGCGCTCAAAGCGGTACTCCTGGTTGCAGAATTCACACTCCATGGTAATGCTGCCCAGGTCCTCCAGCAGTTCGACAATTTCCGCAGGGTCCAGCGTGGCCAGCGCATTGCGCGTGCGCTCGCGGGAGCAGGAGCACTGGAAGCGGATGGCCGCGGGCTCAAACAGGCGCAGCGGGTCCTCATGGAACAGGCGATAGAGGAGTTCCTCGCTGCGCAGCGCCAGCAGCTCGTCGCCTTTCACGGTGGCGGCGAGCGCGCACACGTGCTCCCACTGCTGTTGCCGCAGGGCCTCATCCGGGCTGAGCTGTGCCGGCAGCTGCTGCAGTAGCAGGCCGCCGGCCCGCTCACCGTCCGCCGCCAGCCAGATGCGGGTGTTGAGCTGCTCCGAGTGCCTGAAATAGTTGTCCAGGCTGAGGGCGAGTGAGCCCTGCTCCAGCGGCACAATCCCCTGGTAGCGCTGGCCGTTGGTCGGGTCGATGGTGATGGCCAATTGCCCGTTGTGCAATAATTGATCAAAATCCTCGGAGATGGCGAGTTCGGCGCCGCGTGCGATACCGCGCACCTGCAGCGCGTCGTCGCACTCCACCATCAGCAGGGGGACCTGTCCCTCTGACCGCACCTGTAACACCAGTTTGCCCTCAAACTTGAGGTTGCTGCTCAGCAGGGCCGCCGCCGCCAGAAATTCCCCCAGCAGGCGACTCACGCCGCTGGCGTACTGGTGGATGGCGAGTATCTCGCGATAGGCTGCGTCCAGGTGCGCGCGCTCGCCGCGGATATCTGCCTGCTCAAACAGGAAACGCTGGGATTGATCGCCGCTGTCGGGCCCGGGAGTGTCTGTCGATGTCTTCATTGAAGCGGGTGCTTTCGTTATGGCCAGTGGGTCCGGCGCGTGGCGGGCACAGGCGCCGCCAGCCGCGCCGGTAGCGGAAAGTATATCGCAGACAGGCGGTGCGGGGTTCAGTATGTGAGGCCAGCTGTCGAAAATTGCCGCCGGGCGGGGATATCGGCGCCGGAACGGGCTAGAGTATGCGCTCGCTGTACAGCGCTACTCATGCAACCGCCAGAGGACATAATACGATGAGATTCAGCTACCAGATCGGCATGTGCGACCCCGACCACTACCTGCCCCTCGCCAGGGCGGCGGAGCAGGCCGGGTATCACGGCATTACCATCCCCGACAGTATTTGCTATCCACAGCAAGCCAGTTCCAAGTACCCCTATAACAAGGACGGCAGCCGGGAGTTCCTCGAGAGTGTCCCCTTCGTCGAGAGCCTGATCGCGGTCGCGGCCATGGCCGCCGTGACGGACACTATCCGCTTTGCGACCTTTGTCTACAAGCTGGCGGTGCGGCAGGCACCGGTGGTCGCGAAACAGGTGCAGGGTATCCAGGTGCTGTCCGGGAATCGCTTTGACTTCGGTATCGGTATCAGCCCCTGGGAGGAGGATTTTGCGGTGTGCGGCGTGCCCTGGGACAAGCGCGGCAAGCGATTCGATGAGCAGATCGCCATTTTGCGCGGCCTGGAGACCGGCGACTACTTTGGCTTTGAGGGTGAACTGCACAGTATGCCGGCCAACAAAATGAACCCGGTGCCCAGCGCGCCCACGCCGCTGCTGATCGGCGGCCACACCGAGCTGGCGCTGAAACGCGCTGCGCGGGTGGGCGATGGCTGGATGTGTGCCGGGGCGAGTATCGAGGAACTGGAGGCCTACATCGGCCGTATCAACCAGTTGCGGCAGGAGTACGGCACCGCTGGCAAGCCGTTCAAGGTCTACACCACCGGGCAGGACGCGTTCACGCCCGAGGGGATTGCAAAGCTTGAGAGTATCGGTGTCTCCGAGGTCATTATCGGCTTCCGCAATGTCTATGAGATGGAGGAGGACAAGCCGCTGGACGAGAAAATCGCGATGCTGAACTGGTACGCGGGAGAATTCATCAATGGCTGAGTTCGCTGCCAATACGCCGGTGCTGGTCGGCATCGCCGCGGTACAGCAAAAGATTCCGGACTACCAGCGCGCCCTCGAGCCGGTGGCGCTGATGGAGCAGGCGCTGCGCGACGCGGCGGCGGATGCCGGGTGCGAGGAGTTGCTGCAGCGGGCCGATGAGATCATGGTGCCCAGGAGTATCTGGGGCTACAGCGACCCGGGCCGGCTGGTGGCGGATGCGCTGGGGGCGACCTCGGCGCGCACCCTGCTGGCGGAATTCGGCATCCTGCAGCAGACACTGTTGACGCTGGCCTGCCAGCGCATTGAAGCGGGCGAGTGCGAGGTCGTGCTGGTGACAGGCGGCGAGGCCAAGTACCGCGCCCTGTGTGCGCAAAAGGCCGGTGCCGAGGCCAGTGAGACCGGGCAGGTGGATGCCAGTCCCGATACCACGCTGCGACCCGAGGACGAGATGTGGTCGCCGGTGGAGTCCGCCAGCGGGCTGGGCATGCCCGTGGGCTACTACGCCATCCTCGACAGTGCGCTGCGCTACAAGCAGGGCCTGAGTGTGGACGAGCATCGCGACCAGATGGCCGCCATGTACTCCGGGCTCAGTGAGCTGGCCGCGGACAATCCCGACGCCTGGTCAGATGAGGTGGTCCCGGCTGCACACATCCGTGAACACTCCGCCGCCAACCGCATGCTGGCCTTCCCCTATACCAAGCTGCACAACAGCCAGTGGAATATCGACCAGGCGGCCGGCCTGATCCTGTGTTCCGCCGGGGTTGCGGAATCGCTGGGTATCGACCGCAGCAAGTGGATTTTCCCGCGCGCTTTCACCGAGTCGAACTACATGTCCGTGGTTGCCAGTCGCGGCGACCTGGGTGCCAGCCCGGGGTTCCGGGTCGCCGGGCAGGTGGCGATGGAGATGGCGGGCGTCAGCTTTGACGAGCTGCGGCTGTGCGAGCTCTACTCCTGCTTCCCATACGCGGTGCGGGTGCAGCTCGAGGAGTTCGGTATGAGCCCCGGGCACAGCGTCAGTGTCACCGGCGGCATGACATTCGGCGGCGGGCCGCTGAATAACTTTGTCTTCCAGGCGACGGTGAAAATGGCCCAGCTGTTGCGCCAGAACCCCGCTGAGGTCGGGCTGGTGACGACGGTCAGCGGCATGTTGACCAAGCAGGCCTGCGCCCTGTGGTCGGCCACACCCGGCGCCGGGGGCTGGGCCTGTGCGGATGTCACAGAGCAGGTGCGCGCGGCGAGCCGGGAGTGCGAGCTGGTGGCCGAGTACAGCGGCCCGGCCCCGGTGGCGGGCTACACGGTGCTGTACCAGGGCATGGACCCCTGGCGCGCGGTGGCGGTGTTTGACCTGCCCGACGGGCGTCGCACCGTGGCCTACAGCGAGGAGCCCGAGCTGATGCAGCGCATGATGGCGCAGGAGTGCTGCGGTGAGACCTTCCAGGTCGAGGGGGGCTGTTTCCGCTAGGCGCAGTGCGCCGTATCAGCTGCGGCGCACATCGCGCGGTGTCCTGCCGGTCCATTTGCGGTAGGCGCGGCGGAAATTCGAGGTGTCGGTGAAGCCGACCATATAGGCGATGCTGGAGAGCGGCAGCCGTTTGTTCTGCAGGTGACGGGTGGCGTGTTCGGCGCGCACCTGGTCCAGCAGGCGCTGGAATGACTGCTGCTCCTCGTCCAGCCGACGCCGATAGGTGCGCGGGCTGAGGTTGAGCATGGCGGCGATCTGCGGCATCTGCGGATACTGGCCTTCGAGTTTGCGCAGCAGTCGCAGGGTGCGCTCGGCGACAGAGGCCTCCTCTTCCAGGTCCGCCAGCAGGCGTGCGCACTCGGCCTCGTAGAGGTTGCGCAGCACCGGGTTGGAGGAGGGCAGTGGCGTGCCGAGCAGGTCGCGCTGGAACAGGATGCGGCCCTGCGGCGTATCGAAGTGAATGTCGCTGCCGAAGACCTCATAGTACAGCGCGGCGTGCCCCGGTTCGGGGTAGGGAAACTCCATGCGCAGGAGCAGCTCAGGCGTGTTCAACAGGCCGCGCAGGGTGTTGATCAGCGCGCCGTAAAACAGTTCATAGCCGAATTCCACCGGCGTGTCTTCCGGCGTACTCACCACGGTGAGGATGGACTCCTCGTCGACGGTTTCAAATTCAAAGTGCAGGCCCGAGGCCAGCAGGTGGTTGTATTTCAGGAACAGCTCGAACACCTGCGCCAGGTCGGTGCAGGTCATAAATGCCTGCCCCAGCACCGCGTGTGCGCTCAGGTTCAGGCGCAGCCCGAGTTTCAGGCCGAGCGCCGGGTCGCCGGTGAGCCGCTGGGCATTGGCGACCAGTTGGTTGAAATCCGCGTCGGGTATGCGGGCTCCGATGGTAGTGATCCCGGTGCTGGCAAAGGAGGTGCCCGCGAGCAGCTCCTTCTGGTCACAGCCCAGCTGTTCGACCATGTCGATCAGGATCAGTATGTACTGGGCGGGTGTGGTGGTATTCGACATCGCGCTATTTGGCCATAAATGACCATCTTTTGACAAGACTTTACCTTGCTGCCCTTGCAGTCAAGGCGCATAGTCAGTGACCGCACAAAATAACGGAGTAACTTCTATGAAAGTTGAATGGACAGAAAGCACGCCCCGCAAGATCCAGCGTTTCCCGGGTGCCGACTACCCGAAAGAGCAGCCTGACCTGGAAGACCTCCTGACCAGTGCTGATGTGGATCATATCGCCGAAATCTTCCAGACGCCGCTGACCGGCTCCTACAACTGGGATTACACGATACAGGACGACCGCATCAAGAAGCTCTACGACCTGGGCAAGCAGCTCAACTGGGACCCCGAGATGGACATCGACTGGGATCGCCCCTGGCCGTCGGAACAGCAGTCGCCGGAGATGATGAACCTGCACGACTACGAGCCCTACCTGGCGATGGACGAAAAGACCAAGGCCGATTTCTGGCTGCATATGAATGCCTGGAGCCTGTCCCAGTTCCTGCACGGTGAGCAGGGCGCGCTGCTGGTGGCCTCGCAGCTGTGCTCCTGCGCGCCCACATTCAATGCCAAGCTCTACGCGGCGTCGCAGACGTTTGACGAGGCGCGCCATGTGGAGGTCTTCAACAAATACCTGCAGACGCGTATCGGCATGATGTACCCGATCAATACCCACCTGAAGAGCATTATCGACAAGATCCTCACCGATGAGCGCTGGGACATGAAATTTATCGGTATGCAGATTGTTATCGAGGGGCTCGCGCTGTCGGCGTTTGCCACCACCCGTGAAACCACGCCCGACCCCATCCTCAAGGACGTTGTGTACCTGGTGACCCGCGACGAGGCGAGGCATGTCACCTTCGGCGTCAACTACCTGGAAGAGTTCGTCAAGACACTGTCAGACGAGGAGCGTGAGGAGCGCGCCCAGTTTGCCTACGAGGCCTGCGCGATCAGCCGCGAGCGCCTGGTGGCGACGGATGTGTTCCGCCATTTCGGCTGGGATGTCGAGGAGGCGCGCAAGAAAGTGCTGGATGGCTTTGTGATGTCCACCTTCCGCAACCTGCTGTTCCAGCGCGTCATTCCCAACCTCAATCGCATCGGCCTGCTGACCGAGACAGTGCGGCCGAAGTTCGAGGCACTGGGGATTCTGGACTACGAAAACCTCGCCACCGATGGCGATATCGACTGGTCGGAGCTGGAGCGGCCACTGGATACGGAGGAGGCCCAGGCCTACGAGCAGAGCATGCTGGCCAGGTTTGCCGAGGTGCACGAGCAGCAGGACGCCAAGACCAGCTCGGCGGCCTGACCGCTCCCGGAGCCGTTATCCGTCGCTCCCGTGGCAACAGGGGGGCGCCGGAGGCAAATTCCAGCAATAAAAAAAGCCGGCTTTATAAGCCGGCTTTTTTGTGTCTGGAGCAGGTGCCCGGTATCAGGCAGACAGGGCTTTCACCTGTGCGTTCAGGCGGCTCTTATGGCGGGCTGCCTTGTTCTTGTGGATGATACCTTTGTCAGCCATGCGATCGATAACGGGGACGGCATTGTCATAGGCGGTTTTGGCCGCTGCCTGGTCGCCGCTGCCGATGGCCGCGTTGACTTTCTTGATCACGGTGCGCACGAGTGAGCGCAGGCTGGCATTGTGTGCACGACGTTTTTCCGCCTGGCGGGCGCGTTTCTTTGCTTGTGGGGAGTTAGCCACTGTATTACCTCAAAAGGGAGTCAAAAAATTAAGAGGCGCGATTATTCACATTGCCCCTGCAATTGTCAACCGCTGTGTCTATGGTTTGCCACGCGTTTGCTGATGTATACTAACGCCTATTAGTTGTTATCGATCCGCTTCTCAAGGATGGCATTCAGTTCTATGGCAAACTCAGCGACAACAACCGCCGCAGTGCCCAGCACTGCGGAGCGCATTCTCGACGCGGCGGAAGACCTGTTTGCCGAGAAAGGCTATAGCGCGACCTCACTGGGTGACGTCGCTGACCGCGTGGGAATCCGCTCGCCCAGCCTGTACAACCACTTCAAGAACAAGGAGGCGCTGTACGAGGCCGTGCTGGAGCGTCTGCTGGCCGATTTCTCGGCACCGCTGGCGGAACTGAACGGCGGGCCGGTGACCAACGAGCGGGTGTTCTCCTGGTTGGAGACCATCGTCCGCCAGCACCACGCCAACCCCAACCTGGCCAGGCTGCTGCAGCACGCCGCGCTCTCCGGCGGGCCGCATACCAATGAGCTGATCGATCGCCTGTTCCGGCCGATGTTCCAGTCTGATGCCCGCATCGACGGCGACAGTATTACGCTGTTCCGGGACACCGGCCTGCAGCCCTGGGCTGTGATGGCGTTTAACAACCTCGTGATGTCCTACGTTACGATGGCGCCGATGTACCGGGACCTGCTGGGCCAGGACCCGTTCAGTGAAGAGGCGCTGGAAAACCAGCTGAACCTGATCAAGATGCTGCTGCTGGCAGTGTTTGAATATAAAGGGAGTTCGCCGTCGGCCACCTAGCCCCGCAGCCAGCCGTCTCCGTGTTCCTCCCCCCGTGTTATGAGGCAGTTTCCACACCATGTTAATTTCAGATGCAGTGCAAATCTGGCGCGAGCCGGACGGTGATTACCATATCGAGTGGCAGGCCAGCCACCCCGACACCCAAGTGACGGTCGAGCCGCTGACCCCTAGCGGTAGTGTAAGTGCTCACTACAGTGAAGAGGTGGGCCGGGTAAGGATGTCCGGCCTGGAGCCGCGCAGCCGCCACTTCTTCCGCCTGCGCGACCAGCACGGCACCGAGGTGCTGGCCACGGAGCGCAAGCTGGGCATGCAGGGCACGCCGAATTTCCGCGACTTCGGGGGTTACCCGACAGCCGAGGGGCGCCAGGTGAAATGGGGCTTCCTGTACCGCTCGGGGCAGCTGTCCAGCCTCAGCGACCAGGATGTCGACCTGCTGGAGAGCCTTGCGCTCGACCTGGTCTGCGACTTCAGGCGGCAGGAGGAACAGCAGACCGACCCCAGTCGACTGCCGTTGCGCAACCCGCCGCGGATTGCCAGCCTGCCGATCATTCCGGGCAGTAACTCGAGGTTCTTCGAGCAGGCCCAGGGCCGCATGGCCGACCGTCAGGCCATGTTTGACTTCATGCTTGAGATCAACCGCGACTTTGTCGAGGCGCAGGCAGAGACCTACGCCCGCATGTTCCGGGAGATCCTGAGTGTCGATGACGCGCGCTTTCTGGTGCACTGTGCTGCGGGCAAGGATCGCACCGGCTTTGCCGCCGCCATCATCCTGATGGCGCTGGGCGTACCCCGCGAGGTGGTGATGCGCGACTACATGCTCACCGGCCGCTTCTTTCACCCGGACAGCGAAATGGCTCGCCTGCGCGAGAAATACCAGATGGAACAGATGGATACGCAGGCCATCCTGCCGATGCTGGAAGTCCACGAGGATTACCTGGCGCGCGCCCTGCTGGCGATAGAGCAGAGTTACCCGTCGGTGGAAGTGTATTTGCAGGAGGCGCTGGGGGTGGGTGCGCCGGAACTGGCAGAGCTGAAAGCGCGCTACCTGGACTGAGTGCGGTGCGCCGGGCGGTCGCCCGGGCACCGCAGGTCAGAGACTACTTGGCTTTACAGGCGTCTTTGGCAGCGTTGATCTGTTTCTTTTCACACTGCTCGCTGCTGGCGTCGCCGACGCACCACTTGCCGCGGTTGTCCCAGGCGGTGAGTTCCGCTTTCTTGCCGTTGGAGCACTTGACCGTGTAGGTCGAGTAGGCGGTGCCATCGCTGGTGGCGGCATTGGCGTCAAAGACGATGCTGGTGGGCTTGGCGGCCAGGCTGCCGGCAGAGAAGACGATCAGGGCGGCGGCTGCTGCAAATTTGGGTAGGTTCATATCAAATCTCTCACTATTCACTGTTGGTGATGGTACCGATGGACGTGGTCACGGCGGACCGGTGTCGGATGGCGCTATTATAAAGCCATGCGGCGGCCAGAGAGAGTTACTATATCGTAACTATTTGGGTATTTAGGTAACAAAACAGATTGTGTTGGTCAAAAAATCATCTATCTCATTGATTTAACTAGCTTCTTTGTGGTCTCCGATAAGTTTCTGAGGGAAACGTTAACTATATTTAATGTCTCTCAGGTAACAGTTGTCATGTTTGCCAGATTGGATAGCCGCTGTTCCACTGCTGTCGGAGGCGCCGTTGTCGCGGCCCGGGGGCGGCCTGGCCCCGCCCCTCGCCACGCTGCGGGGCCGCGCGCTGCGCGCATGTGCCGGATGACTCGCGGGTGGATTTTGGGTATGGTGTGGCGCCTTCAGATTATGGGATTACCCGCTTGACCGACGCTTTTGCAGAGATTCGACCCTACCGGGACGACGAGGTTGTCGACGTCCTGGCCAGGTTGTTACACAGTGCGGAATTTCTCGACACGCTGGCGGCCTATCGGCTCGGTAAACTGGTCAGCCTGCTGCCTGGCGCGCTGCGTCCGGCGCTGCGCCCGCTGGTGCGTTTCCTGCTCGCCCGCGAAGTGCGCGGGGTCACGGATGTGCGCAGCATGCAGCTGGTGATTGAGCGCTACATGACGCGCATGATCGAGGCGTCCACCGGCGGCTTCAGCGTCTCCGGCCTGGACGGGCTGACACCGGGGCGCCCTTACCTGTTCATGAGCAACCACCGCGATATCGCCATGGACCCGGCCTTCACCAACTACGCCCTGCACGGCAACGGGCACGATACCGCCCGCATCGCCATCGGTGACAACCTGCTCACCAAGGCCTGGGTCTCCGATCTCATGCGGCTGAACAAGAGCTTCATCGTCAAGCGGGCGGTCAGCGGCCCGCGCGAACTGCTCGCCGCCTCCAAAAACCTCTCCAACTACATCCAGCACTCGCTGCTGACAGAGCGCTCCTCCATCTGGATCGCACAGCGCGAGGGGCGGGCCAAGAACGGCGTCGATCGCACTGAACCGGTGATTATCAAGATGCTGTCGATGAGCCGCGACAAGCGCGAGCAGGAATTTGGCGACCATATCCAGGGTCTGGGCATTGTGCCTGTCGCCATCTCCTACGAACTCGATCCCTGCGACGGGATGAAGGCGAAAGAGCTCTACCAGAAGGACTCCGAGGGCCGCTACCAAAAAGGTGAGCAGGAGGATGTCGCCTCTATCGCACAGGGTATTGCCGGTGAGAAAGGGCGGGTTCACGTCACGTTCGGCACACCGCTGGGCGCCGACCTGCAGACGCCCGAGGCGGTGGCCCGGGAAGTCGACCGGCAAATCATCACCGGCTACTGCCTGCACCCCACCAACATCTACGCCTACCGGCGGCTGTACGGCGCCGACGCCGCCATCCCGGAGCAGCTCTACCTGGAAGAGGGCGACTGCAACATCGCGGACTTCGAGGCGCGCATTGAAGCCCTGCCGGAGGCACACCGCCCCTACGCGCTGGGCATCTATGCCAATGCGGTGGTGAGCAAACTGGCGCTGGCTGAGCGCGCCTCGCAACCACCTTGCTGAGCGAAGAGCTCAAGGGCACTATTCGGGCGGCCTACAACGCGATCGTGGAAAGCAAATCCCTCACCCCGCGGTGGGGGCAGCGCCAGATGATTGCGGAGATCGCCAACACCCTGTCACGCATCCCGCCCACGGATATCGAGGAGCGCGGCCTGCCCGCGGTCTGCGTGATCGAGGCGGGCACCGGCACCGGCAAGACGATTGCCTACGCGGTCGCCGCCATCCCCATCGCGCAGGCGCTGGGCAAGCGTCTGGTGGTGGCCACGGCCACCATCGCGCTACAGGAACAGTTCGTGAACAAGGACCTGCCGGACATCCGCCACAGCAGCGGCATGAACTTCAGTTTCGCGCTGGCCAAGGGCCGCCGCCGCTATGTCTGCCTGTCCAAGCTGGACCGCCTGATGGCGGAGGGGCAGGGCGCCTCTGCGGTGGTGCCGCTGTACCCGGATGAATTCGGCGCGCCGGTGCAGAGCGAGGCGATGCCGGTCTACGACGCGATGCTGGAGGCGCTCGGCCGCGGTGAATGGGACGGCGACAGGGACAACTGGCCGGACAGTGTCGCGGATGAGGTCTGGTTCAGCGCGACGTCGGACCACAGCCAGTGCAGCGGGCGGCGCTGCCCGAATATCAGCCAGTGCAGTTTCTACCGGGCGCGGGACGAACTGCAGAGCGCCGACATCATCGTCACCAATCACGACCTGGTGCTGTCTGACCTCGCGCTCGGCGGCGGCGCCATTCTGTCGGCGCCGGAGGACAGCATCTATGTGTTCGACGAGGGCCACCACCTGCCGGACAAGGCGCTGTCACATTTTTCCAGTTACTGCCGCCTGAACGCCACGGTGTCCTGGCTGCAGGACAGCAAGAAAGCGCTGTCACAAGCGGCCCCCGCGCTGGCGGCCATCGACGGCGCCCAGCGGCTGCTGCAGCCGCTGCCGGCCGATATGGACGAGACCATCGCCGCGCTGCAGGTGGCGGAGCAGACAGTGTCAGCCCTGTTTGACGAGACCGATGTGCCGGCCCATCGCGAGGAGCAGCAACTGCGGCTGGCGCACGGCCTGGTGCCCGCCGCGCTGATGCAGGTGGCGACCTCGCTCAGCGGGTTGTTCCAGAAGCTCAGCAGCGCATTCGCGCGGCTGGAAAACCTGCTGGAAGAGGCGCTGGACGACGATTTCGCCGGGCTGGACAAATCGGAGATTGAAACCTGGCATATCAATGTCGGCGGTATGCTGGGCAGGGCCGAGGCGGCGCTGGCACTGTGGCGCGAGTACGCGGTCAGCGGCGCCGGTGAAGTCCCGCCCAAGGCGCGCTGGATCACGCTGCTCAGCAACACCGCGCAGCCGGGTTTTGAGCTGCGCTGCAGCCCGGTGCTGGCAGCGGACATCCTGCAGGACTGCCTGTGGTCGCGGGCGGCGGGCGTCATTATCACCTCGGCCACCATCACCGCACTGAACTCCTTTGATCGCTTCCAGCTCCACTCCGGCTCGCCGACGGAGGCGAATTACAAAGTGGTGGCCAGCCCGTTCAACTACCAGCAGGCCACGTTCGCAGTGCCGAAGATGGACTGTGATCCCGGCGACGCACAGGCGCATACCGACGCCATCATCCGCCAGCTGCCGACCCTGCTCGATCACGCTGAGGGCAGCCTGGTGCTGTTCTCCTCGCGCCGCCAGATGCTGGAGGTGTACCAGGGTGTCAGCGGCGAATTCAGTGGCGGTATCCTGATGCAGGGCGATTACAGCAAGCAGGAGATCCTGCGCCGGCACAAGCAGGCGATCGACGCGGGCGGCGGCAGTGTGATTTTCGGTCTCGCCAGTTTCGCCGAGGGCGTGGACCTGCCCGGCGCCTACTGCCGCCATGTGGTGATCGCCAAAATCCCGTTTGCGGTGCCCGACAGCCCGCTGGAGGCGGCGCTCGCCGAGTGGGTGGAGGCGCAGGGCCGCAATGCGTTCATGGAGATCAGTGTGCCCGACGCCGCACTGCGGCTGGTGCAGGCCAGCGGCCGGCTGTTGCGCACCGAGCAGGATACCGGCCGCATCACCCTGATGGACCGCCGTATCCTGACCAAGCGCTACGGCCGCGCCATCCTGGATTCGCTGCCGCCCTTCCAGCTGCGCCTGGGCTAGCGCCGGCGCCGCGTTACTCGGTCGCCCCCGGCGCCGCCGGGGTGGCGGACGCTTCATGCGCGCCGATATCCAGCGTGCCTTGCGGACGCCGCGCCACGGTGCCCAGCGGTGGCTGGAACTCGCTCAGCGGCAGCAGTGAAAACCCCGACGCTTGCGCCAGCGCACGGGCGGCGTCGATCACCTGCGAGTTCGCCGGTGCGGCCCAGCTGCCGGGCCGGCGATCGGCCAGGCGCAGCGCCACATTGTGGTCCTGGGCGCCGGGTCCGCGCAGGAAATCGCCGTCCCCGAACAGCAGGTTATTGGCGACCAGCACATCGCCGCGGACATGGTCGCGCACCAGTGTGCCGCCCGCCGCCTCGTTGACAAAAGTGTTGTTGATCACGAACAGGCGGTGTTGCTCTGCCGTGCGCTGCTCGCAGCCCTCCGCGCCGTAGCCTATGGCGTCGACATTCTCGGTGCTGGCTGCCTGGTGCATATCATTGCCGATGATATAGCTGAGCCCGCAGTTCGGCAGGTCCACCAGCCGACTGGAGTTACCGCCGGCGGTGTCCTCGATCCGGTTGTACAGGATGCGGTTCTCCAGCGCGCGGGATTTGATCTGGTGGCCGCGATCAGTGCCTTTGAAGTGGCTGCCGATCACGGTGAACCGCCCCAGGCCGCCGACGTAGATGCCGTGGCTGAAAGTGCCCTCGCGCTTCTGGAAGTAGAAGCGCGAGGAGACCACTTCGAGGCTGGCCTCGGCATACGGCCCGGTGAGCACGGAGAATTCATTGTGGTGGAAGTAGGTGTCGCGCAGCGTCAGGTTGCCGCCCTCGTGGCGGATGCCGGCGCCGTTGGTATCGACCACCCGCGCGCCGGAAAACTCGACGCTCTCTATCACCGTATTGTTGCCGCTGACGATCCAGATGGCCTTGCCATTGGGTATCAGTTGGTCGGACTGCAGGTGCGCCATGCCGCCGACACCGCGGATAGTGAGATTGTCCTGCTGCCACACCGCGTAGTCGTTCAGGTACAGGCCCGCGTCGATTTCGATGGTGTCGCCGGGCTGGGCCAGCCCGGCGGCTGCGCTGGGCGTTTTCAGCCAGCGCTGCGGGCCGACCCGCAACAGCGTGGCGCCGGGGGCGGGCGCCGCTGCGGTGTCTGCTTGCGCGTCGCCCCCGGGGCGACTGTCGGCGTGCGCGGCAGCGACCGCTGTGAGCGCGAACGCGAGCGCGCAGCACAGCGCCCATACCACTCCGGTGCGACGCTGGGGCGGGCGCACGGGGCCCGCGCCGGCGGCAGTGCGGTCACCGCGTTGCGAACTCGCCGGGGACAGGTCAGCCCGCGCTGTCATGCAGTATCCCGGGCAGTTCCGCCAGTGAGTTGAGCCGGTGGCGGGCACCGCTGAAATCGTGGCTTGCGGTGAAGGCGTTGTGGACGATCGCGCAGTCGATGCCCGCCGCGATCGCGGATTGCAGGCCGCGCTGTGAATCCTCCACCACCAGGCATTCATCGGCGCGGGCACCGAACCTCTGCAGTGCGAGGAGATAGGGCTCGGGGTCGGGTTTGGAGGCGACGTAGTCCTCCCGGGTGAGTACAAAGTCCATATGCTGCAGCAGTGTCCTGTTGTGGTGGATGCGCTCGAAATGGGGGCGGGTCGAGGTCGTCACCACGGCCATCGCGTGGCTCCGGGACAGCTCCGCGAGCAGCGCTTCGACACCGGGAATCTCGATATCCTGGTCGGTGAGGAAGGCCTCGTAATAGGCGTTGCGCTGCTCGCGTTTGCGGGCGATCTGTTCGGGGTCGATGCCGGCCGCTGCCGCCAGCTCCCAGCTGGAGGCGCCGCGCACCATGCGCTGCAGGTAGGTGGCCTCTTCCAACGCGACGCCCAGTTCCGCCAGCGCGCGCTGCGTGGCCTTGAAATACCAGTACTCGGTGTCGACCAGAACGCCGTCGTTGTCCCAGAGGATGTAACGTTTCATAGCGGGATTGTAATCGATATCGGCCGTCTGTCAGGGGGCTTTCTTCTCGGCCTTTTTCACCCGGATCTTGTTGCCGGCGACGGTGCGATTGTTCAGGTTCTGCAGTGCCGCCTTGGCCTCTCCCGGTTTCGGCATCTCCACGAAACCGAAACCCTTGGAGCCGCCGGTCTCCCTATCGCTGACCAGGTGGCAGGACTGCACGGCGCCGAACTGTTCAAAGAGCGCTTTCAGCTCCTCCTCGGTGGTTGTGCGGGCGAGATTGCGGACGAGTAGTTTCATGGGGGGCGCCGGGGTGTGAAGGGAGCCCATGGTACTGCATTCGGTGCCGTTGCGCAGGACTTTGCCACTTGCAGCGGGCGCTTCAATCCCGAGTGCTTCAGTTGCGCTGGTTGCTGGTGTACATCAGTTTGTCTCCCCGGAAACCCGCATACAGCGCTTTGTGCGCCGCCTCGGAGAACACGTCGTCCCTGGTCGGGTACTGCGCGATCCAGTCGATCAGCATGTCCAGGTTCGCGTCCTGCTCCGCACTGGAGGCGTACTTGTGCGGCTCCCAGGGGCGCTGGCGGGCATTCTCGATACAGGCCGCCACCGGCAGGTTCATAAAGATCGCCTGCTCGGCCTGCGCGGCGGCGAATGCGAGCAGGTCCGCATAACAGCCCTCGATCACCCAGCGGTCGCCGGCTGCCATGAAGGCGTCGATGGCGGCGCGGGACTCGGCCAGCGGCATGCGCTGCGGCGGGCTGGTGGGGAGCCAGGCCAGGGTGTCGAGGTCGAGATGTGCCAGCCCGTGCTCGCCGGCCAGCGTTTTGGCCAGTGTCGATTTGCCGGAGCCGGAGTTGCCGAAGATCAGTATCCGTGTCACTGCTTATGTCCTTTGTTTTCCAGACTATTCTCGCATATCCTTTGGCGCAGGGAAGGTGCCCGATAATTGATATAACCCGATAAGAGCATTCAATTATGAGACTGACCAGAATTCCTGCCCGGGCCGCTGTGCTCGGCCTGCTGCCGTTCGTGTTCCTCTGCGCCTGTAGCGACGGTTCGTCGAACCACCCGGGTGGCCCGGACATCGCCTATTATATCGACTGCGATGCCGCCACGTCCGGCGATGGCAGCCAGGGCGCGCCGTGGAACGATCTCGACGCCGCCAGTTCGATCACACTGGAGCCGGGCGCGCACCTGCTGCTGCGGCGCGGTAGCCGCTGCACCGGTATGCTGAAACCGACGGGTTCAGGAACAGCACAGCAGCGTATCGTGATCGGCGCTTATGGCGAGGGCGCACTGCCGCTGATCGACGCCGCCGGCGCCAACACGGCGGCCGTACACCTGGAGGACATGTCGCATATTGTGGTCCGCGACCTCGAACTCACCAACCCGGGCGATCTCGAGGAGCCGCACCGCGGTGTCTACCTGACGGCCCTGGCGGGGCCGGTGACCGGTGTCGAGATCCGGGACCTGTACATCCACGACGTGACCGGACCGGTAGGCTTCAACGGCACTGCCAAATCCGGCGGCGCGATCATCAGCCGTTCGCTCGGCGGCCCCGAGGCGAAGTTCGACAGCGTGCTGATCGAGAACAACCGGATCGAGGATGTCGGCCGCAGCGGCATCTTCTTCATCGGCTCCTCGGCCAAGACGCGGCCGCTGGCGGCACAGCCCTGGCCCGACGGCGGCACCAACATCGTGATTCGCGGCAATACCCTGCAGCGGCTGCAGGGGGATGCCATCGTCGCCCACAGCACATCCGGCGCAGTGATAGAGGACAATGTGGTCACCGTCGGTAACCTCGCGGGCAGGGATTACCGCAGCGAGGAGCGCAACTGCGCCGCCGGCATCTGGGCCTGGAATGCGAACAACACGCTGATCCAGCGCAATGAAGTCTCCGGCTACCGCTTCGGGCAGAGCCCCGACGATGGCTGCGACGGCACCGGCTTCGACATTGATAACCGGCAGGCCGGCACCGTCATCCAGTACAACTACAGCCACAACAACGAGGGCGGCTTCATCCTCCTGTGCAGCGACGACGAGCCGCATGACGCACTGGTGCGCTACAACCTGAGTATTGATGACGGCAAGGTGCTGAACGTGTCGCCGTGCAAGTTCCCGACTATCGGCACGTTTGACGATATTCGCATCTACAACAACACCTTTGTGATGCCCCACCCGCACACGGCGCTGGAACTCAGCAAATTATCGCGCATCCACAATGCCGGTGACCTGCTGTTCGCCAACAACATCGTCTATGCGACAACGCCGCAATCGGACGCCCTGGCCTGCGGTGATCGCTGCAGCAATAACCTGTTCTACAACCTGCCGCCCTCCGGCACCGAGCAGGTGGTCGGTGACCCGCTGTTCGAGGATGTGATGTGGCGTGGCGCAGGCCGCCTCGAAGCGGGCACCGCCTTCCGCATCCCCACCAGCTCACCCGCCTTCGCCGCCGGCCAGGGCGTCGTCGATGCCCCCGCAACCGATTACTTCGGCGACGAAGTGCCCCTCACCCCCTCCATCGGCATGCACCAGCCCCAGTAAAAATGGGGACGGAGGCATTTTTCTCGGGCCTTTGTCTGCATCGTAAAAATGGGGACGGAGGCATTTTCCTGGGGCCTTTTGCTGCATCGAAAAAGCCTCCGTCCCCTTTTTGCCGTCTGGGGCCTTTTGCTGCATCGAAAAAGCCTCCGTCCCCTTTTTGTGGCGCCGCGCTCGCCGGTCGCCTCAGAAGCCGCCGCTGTCGTTCAGTGTTTTCACGGCGGGAATCGTATCGCCGATATCGACGAAATCGACAGTGACGAAATTCGCCGGCACCGCGTGGAAGGCCTCACATTCCCGGATTCGGTCGAGCAGTTCCGGGTTGTAGTTCACCTGTTCGGCCAGATCCGGTGAGCCGAAAATACCGGTGAGGAAGTGGTTGAAGATGAACAGGTCGTTGCCGGTATCGCCGCGGTTCACCGCACAGGAGAAATCTGCCGGCGTCGCCGCCGAATAGTGGGTTTCAAACGCGTGGCTCCAGACATTCATCAGCCACGGGTAGTCGGGGTCGACGGACTTGTCCTGCAGTACCACCAGCCGGGTGCCGGCATCGATCATCTGGCCCAGTGTCGGCCAGGCATCCCCGGTGTGCACATAGGTGTAGTGCGTCAGGTTCGCCTCGTCGAACGCCTGCGCGGTGAGCTCGTGGCTGAGGTAGGACTCGAGGATAAAGGTGATCACCGCGCCCGGGTTGTTGTCGAGGAACTCGCGCACCTCGAGCAGGCCGTCCACCAGCGGTTGCTTGCCCAGCGCGCACAGGGCGTGGCACAGGTAGCTGGCGTCCGGGTCGGCATCCGGCACCTGTATCTGGCCGAACTGGTTCTCGCTGCCGGCGCGATAGGTATCCAGCATCAGCCCGCGCACACCGGCCTCCAGCTGTGCCGGAACATTCAGGTTCTGGTTCGGTTGGTTCCAGCCATCCATCGCGTTCGACATGGCGTTGTGCGTAGTGACAAAGCGCACCTGGTCGTAGCTGCGTAGGCACAGCGTCTGCTCACGGTTGCAGCCGTTTATCGTCACTGTCTCGCTTTTTTCAACCTCGGTGTCGCCGTTGTCTGCGATGACCAGCATCGGGTAGTCGCCGGGTGTGAAATCGGCGATATCAATGGTGAAGGAAAACGGCGCGGAGTCATCGGTCTCCACCCAGTCGCCGTCGATCCCGCGCGGATACAGCCGCACGCGCGTGGCTGTGAAATTGGATATCGACACATCCAGCGTGAGGGAGGTCGTGGCGGCGGACCACTCGGCAGTGGTGGAAATCTCTGCGGGATCAACCGGCGTCGGCGCTACCGGTTCGGGCGCCGGCAGCGACAGGTTTGAATTGGAATTGGAACTGTCACAGCTGATGACAAGGACGCTGCACGCCAGCAGGCTGCCCAGCAGGTATAAACGTGTCGTATTCAGTTTCATGATTGTTCCAGCGCGAGCAGTGATTATTTTTAGCCAGAGATTACACTTTCTGCGCACTGCGCGCCATGGGCGACCCGGAGCGGGAGAAGCGGGCAAAAGCGGGGCGCGGCCCGTTAACTGCGGCTGGCTACCGCGCGGGGAACGGGGCGGCCCACCCCGTCATTCACCGTCAGCCGCGCTGTGCTGCCCGCCTTCGACTTTCTCCATCAGGCGCAGAACCGCCGGTGCGTCCACGCGGTAGCCTATCGACTGTTGATACGGGCTGGGATTGCCGCCGACAAAATCGCGCAGAGAGAGGGTGTGCATCGGCAGCATCTGGTCGGGGGCCGGTGTCTCGCCATAGTGCACCGACAGCGCAACCCAACTCGGGCGCAGTTCTCCCAGCGCATTGAAGACGCGCTTGGATACGGCGGTGAGGTTCAACTGCTGGAGCTGCTCATTCTGCGCCACATCAATGTACTTAACAAACACCAGGTAGTCGGCTTCCTCCTCGGAATCGACCTCGGTAATGCCACGGTACGCGAGCAGATAGGAGACGTAATCCTTGATGCGCTCCTCCTGAAGGTGCCAGACCGTTTCATCATCCAGAATCACGAAGTGGCTGGGGCCGCGGAAATCGCCGTTGGCGCCGCCGTCCATCGTGAACGGGACCATCGGCTGCTCCTTCGGGGCGGTCGCGCAGCCGCCGATAAACGCCAGCAGTACCAGTAGTGTTGCCGCCAGGCGGCAGGGGTGGTTTGTCATTCGCGTGCCCATTGCTGATGGATTGGTCTGTGCTGCGTCTTGCGCGTTCCCGGCAACGGCGGGAACCGGTTCGCCGCACCCTGGATGCTGCGCCCGCGAAAGCCAAAATTGCGGACAGTTACTGTCGGTGCCGTGGAGTTTAAAAGCGTATGGCCGTATTGGCCAGCACGCTTTCCTCCGGGCCCTTTTTTACTCACTGCAACTGTTCAGCGCGATACCCCGTCTTTTCGGTTCTGCTCACATGCATGTCCGGGATGGGGCAGTGCGTATCCGCCGCATTGAACTTCAGGGTGTAGGTGTTTTCAGCCAGCACGCTCGCGGGGAAATAGTAGTAACAGAACACATCGTAGCCATTGTAGGCGCTCGACAGGTTGGCGTGCACGCGCTCGGCGGGTATTGTCTGCCCTGTTTCCCCCTCCAGTTCAACCAGCCCCGCGCTGCACGCTTTCTCCTTGAGCAGCTCGCTGTCTATTGCCAGCCATACCAGCGGTAGCTGGTTGTTGTAGTTGTAGGGTAGCGGTATACCGAATGCGGATTCGTACTTCTTCGGTTCGTGAAAGATACCGGTGGTCTGTATTTTCCCGGCAGCACAGGCATGCACGCCACCAGGCCAGCCCGGGTCATCCGCCTGCGGCAGGTACGACACGTTGTGATAGTAAGTGCCACATGCAACCAGCAGCAGGCAGGAGAGTGCAGTAAGACCGTGACCGTATCGTTTTCGCATCGTCATTGCACCCTGTGCAGGTTAAACCGCATCGCTGCGATTGGCTTGTCGACACCGTGGCCCGGCCTCACCGCCAGGTGGCCGGGTGCGTTGCCCTGCCCGGCAGTCAATCGGGCAGCCCGGGGGCGAGTGGCTCGACGTGTGCGGAGTATAGCCGGTCCGTATCGAATACGGGCTGCGCCCCTTTTTTCCCTTTTTGCCTGTGCCGGGGGCCGTTGCGCGTTTCCCCCTGTCGCCGCACTGGCATATACTCGGGCCTGCTTTCAATTTGCCAGAAACCGGGGATATCCCATGACGCCACGACAACGCATCGCCATCACACTGCCCGCCGGCCCCAGGATTACCGACACCATCGCGCGCCTGAAATGGGCCGAGGACAACGGCATCTCCGACGCCTGGTTCAGCGATGCCGGCGCGCCCGACACCCTCACCCAGATCGCCGCAGTGGGGCACCACACCAGCACGATCCGAATCGGTGTGGCGGTGACACCGGTGTACACCCGCAGCCCCTCCGTGCTGGCGGCATCGGCCGATGTGATCAGCCAGGTGATTCCGGGTCGCTTCGTAATGGGCCTCGGCTCTTCCAGCCAGACCATCATGGGGCAGTGGAACGGCATCCCGCTGGAAAAGCCGCTCACCCGGGTGAAGGAAACCGCGCAGCTGGTGCGACAGATGCTCAAGGGCGAGAAAACCGATTTCAAGGGCGAGACACTGTACAGCCGCGGCTACCGTCAGGCGCCGGCCGAAAACCCGCCGCCGATTTATATCGGCGCGCTGCGCTCGAAGATGATCGAGATGGCGGCCGAGGTCGGTGACGGCGTTATTTTCAACCTGTGGCCGCAGGGCGCCCTGCCAAAGATGATGGAGGCGCTGAAGCGCGGCGCGCAGAATGCCGGGAAGAACTGGCAGGACGTTGAAGTGGTGAACCGCGCAATGGTGTTGTGCACCGATGACAAAGCCATGGGCCGGGAGATCTTCCGCGCCGCCTTCGGCCCGTACTACGCCACCCCGGTCTACAACAAGTTCCTGGCCTGGGCCGGCTACGAGGAGGCTGCCAGTACCATCCGGGAAGGCTGGGCCGAGAAGGATCGCGAGAAGACCGCCGGCGCGCTCACCGATGCGCTGATCGACGAGATTGCGATCATCGGTACGGAAGACGAGATCCGCGCCCGCATCCAGGCGGATGCGGACGGCGGTGTGCACACCCACATCATCGCCCCGATGGCGGCGACTGCGGAAGATCTCGAGCGCACCTATAACGCCTTCACGGCGGCGAACTTCCAGTTCAGGTAATCGGGGGCAGGGTCAGAACGCCGCGGGTGGATTGTCCCCCCGTCAAAAAAAGCCTCCGTCCCCTTTTTTCCCCTTTTTCACTGCGATGCGGCCTGGATGGATTTGATGAAGTGCTGGGTGCCGGGCTCGTTGCGGCCGATGACGATCCCCGGCAGGCCGTTCTGCAGGCCGTTGGTGCAGGCGGTGATCACCTCCAGGTCCTCACTGACCACCTTCTGCATATTCTCAAACAGTGATTCATAGCCCTGGCGAGTCGCGTTGTCCTCAATGCGCGTATTGGCCATGCCCAGATAGAACAGCATGCCTTTGTCCGGCGCCGCACCCGGCATGAAGTGCAGGAACTCCAGCCCTATCGGCGAGTTGGCGATAATCAGGTTCGTGAACACATTGTAGATGACGCCCAGGTGCTGGCTGCCGAAGAAGGGCTGCGGGTTGTCCTTCAGCTCCCGGATGGATACCAGCGCCGACAGCATGCGCGAGTGATAGCCGAAGGCGTCGAAGCCGGTGACATTGGAGATGGTGCCCTGGCCGACGATGGAATCGGCGTGCACGAACTGGAAGTGATAGAACTCGGTGAAGGCCTCCAGCGCATTTTTCCAGTTGGCCGGGACTTCATAGTGGCGGTGCGTGATGTACTCGAAATCCGCGTAGTTCCACTGCGCCAGTTCGGTGGCGAAATCGCCGAACCACTCGTCCACATCGATGCCGGCCGCCGGATCGAGGGTGTACCAGATAAACCCGTACTTCTCCTCGCTGGGCAGCTCCAGCAGGCCGTGGGTGCTCTTGTCCATGCCCTCGAAGCCCTGCTGGAAGGGGATGCCTTTCAGTTCACCGTTACTGGCGTACGTCCAGTTGTGGTAGGGGCAGGAGAACCGACTCTGGCAGCCCTCGCCATCGGCGACGATGACAGCGCCACGGTGGCGGCAGGCGTTGAGGAAGACGTGGGCCCTGCCGTCCTCATCGCGGGTGACCAGGATGCGGCGGTTGTTGTTGACCGTGCGCGCGACATACTGGTTGGGCTCGCGCAGCATCGCTGTGGGGGCGGCCACCGCCGGCACCCGCGCCATGAATTCGCACTCCGCGCGCCACTGCGACTCGTCGGTGTAGAAGGCGGCATCGACCTCCAGCACGGCATCGGCCATCTCCGTGGTGTCGGCGCTCACCAGATCCAGCACCCGTGCGGTGAGTTGCTCGGCCAGGCCCTGTTCCATCGAGTTCATTTGCTATCCTTGCAGGGTCATGCCCCGGGTTGATGATGGAAGATGCGATATCGCCGCGCTGGGGGCTACCGCGTGGCGCCACCCCCGGTCTCCGTGATAATCGCTTTCATTGCGATACGACACTATTGTAAAATGTGTCGCACAACTGGCGACATATTATGGGTAAGTGTCGCATGCCGTCAAGCGCCCCGCGCAACCACGGTCTATCCCACCGCCGGAGACAAGATATGGCCATTGAACGCACGGTGAGGCAGGGCGGCGCAGCCGAGGCACCGTCCGACGAGCTCACGCGCGAGAAGTTGATGGACGCAGGCATCGCCTGCCTCAGCAGGTACGGGCTGAAGAAAACCAATATGCGGCTCATCGCCCAGGAGTCGGGCATTGTGCGCCAGACGGTGTACAACTATTTCAGCAGCAAATACGAGGTACTCTCCGCCGCCTTCCAGCGCGAGGGTATCCGCCTGGGGGAGGAGACCGCCCGGCATATCGAGCGCTTCGACGACGCGGGGACAAAGCTGGTAGAGGGGTTTCTGTTCATTCACGAGCACTTTCCCAGGAACCCGATACTCGCCCAAGTGCTGGCGCCGGGGCAGGACTTCATGGGAACCGTGGGCCTCTCCACCGTGCCGTTCGCGCTGTATGGCGAGTTGGTGTTTCACAGCGTGTTTGAAGAGCACCCCTACCTGAAGCCGGATATCGAGAACATATCCGAGCTGTGGATACGCAGCGTGAT
>JAGRIE010000109.1 GCA_020443425.1 Halioglobus sp. | reverse complement strand
CGATGCAGCGCAGGACGCCGGATTCTCGCGGATCAAACTGAATGCGGTGATATTGAAGAACCGCAATCACGACGAGATCCACGAGCTGGTCGCATTCGCCATCGAACGCGGCATCGATATCAGCTTTATCGAAGAGATGCCTCTGGGCGTGGTCGGTGATCACGACCGTGCCGAGTGCTACTACTCCAGCGACCAGATCCGCGAGGATCTCGGCGCGCACTACACCCTGGTGCCGACCGCGGAAAACACCGGTGGCCCCTCGCGCTATTTTCGTGTGCCGGGCGTGGAGACACGCATCGGTTTCATCTCGCCGCACAGCCACAATTTCTGCGAAACCTGCAACCGGGTGCGTCTGACGTCCGAAGGTCGTCTTCTGTTGTGTCTGGGCCAGGAGCACAGCGTGGATCTGCGTCGGGTAGTGCGTGGCAACCCCGGCGACGACGAGGCGCTCAAGCGCGCGATCGTTGCATCGATGGACATCAAGCCGCGTGGACACGATTTCAATCTGCACGAGGCGCCGGTGATCTTTCGCCACATGAATCACACGGGAGGATGAACCGTCATGCACCAGGCGCAGCCTGCCAGCGTCGAGACGCCAAAAGTGAAAGAGCCGCCCTATCGGCCGGAAATGAGCAGTCAGGGTCTGAGTCC
>JAGRIE010000108.1 GCA_020443425.1 Halioglobus sp. | reverse complement strand
CGTGCAGGCTGTCGATCTCGCGCTTGTCCGATAGGAGTTTCACGATGATGATCGTCGAGGAGAAGGTCAGCGCGACGGCGACATAGAGGCTGGTGACATGCCCGAGCCCGAGCGCGAGCCCAATCAGGTAGCCGAAGACCGACGTGAACGCGACCTGGCCGAGGCCAGTCAAAAGCGAGACCGCCCCGAGGGAGCGGATAAGCTTCACGTCGAGCTTGATGCCGACGAGGAACAGAAGCACCGCGATTCCGAGTTCCGAAAGAAGGCTGATCTGCTCATCCGAGCGCACCAGGTCCAGGGCCGAGGGCCCCGCGATCAGGCCGACCGCGATGAAGCTGACGATGAGCGGCTGGCGCAGGATGATCCCGAGGAAGCCGATCACCGCCGCCAGCACGAGCAGTGCAGCGATCTCTGCAAAGGGCGACTGAACAATCACTTCCATCAATTCTTCTGTTCCTTCTTCTTCCGTGCCGCAGCCCCCTCCGAAGGCGTGTCCGTGCCGCCGTTTGGCCCGACGGCGGGCTGCGTCGCGCGATCTTCGAGGAAGGCGTCGAGGTCGTCCGGGCCGATCCGCCACCCCTTGCCGATATCTATCGCCCGAAGCTCGCCGTCCTTGATCCAGCGTCGTACGGTGACCTCGTTGACCTGAAGA
>JAGRIE010000107.1 GCA_020443425.1 Halioglobus sp. | reverse complement strand
AATTGCTGGATAATATTCACGGTATTTCAGAAGAGACGACTACAGGCGTCCATCGCTTAGTTGAAATGCTAAATAAAGGCACACTTAAAGTACCTGCTATCAACGTTAACGATGCGGTTACTAAGTCTAAAAACGACAACAAATACGGCTGCCGTCATAGTTTAAATGATGCTATCAAACGTGCAACTGACATGTTCCTTGCTGGTCGTCGCGCTTTGGTTATCGGTTATGGCGATGTTGGTAAAGGCTCTACGCAAAGCTTACGCCAAGAAGGCATGATTGTCCGTGTCTCAGAAGTCGATCCTATCTGTGCGATGCAGGCATGTATGGACGGCTTTGAAGTATTATCACCATACATCAATGGTGATAACACTGGTGGCGCAGAAAACATTAACACCCGTCTGCTTGAAGACACTGACATGATTGTCACGACCACTGGTAACTACCATGTTTGTGATCGTCACATGCTAGCAGCCCTAAAACCAGGTGCAGTTGTTTGTAACATCGGTCACTTTGATACTGAGATCGACACCCAATTTATGCGTGACAACTGGCGCTGGGTTGAGATCAAACCACAAGTTCATCAAATTTTCCGCTCGGACGACGAAAATGATTATTTGATTTTGCTTGCTGAAGGTCGTTTGGTTAACCTTG
>JAGRIE010000106.1 GCA_020443425.1 Halioglobus sp. | reverse complement strand
ACAGGTAAGGGTTTGGGACGCGCTGACGCGCGCCCCAACCTTAGGCGTTAAGTGGCCTCAATCAATGCGCGTAGTTTGGGTCTACTTGGGGTTCTGGCTAGTCTTGATGTTGCTGGCTATCGGTAATGGGATTGTTCGTGAAGCAACGTATGGGAGATTCCTATCAGATTTGCATGCGCATCAGGTCTCGACTGCCATTGCAATTGCTATCTTTGGCGTGTCGGTCATACTGCTCGCGAAGCATCTGATACTGGGTTCTTCACTACAAGCGCTGGTAGTAGGCATAATTTGGCTGGCTCTAACCATATGTTTCGAGTTTCTATTTGGCCGCTACGTTGCCGGACATTCTTGGTCGCAACTATTCCAAGACTACGATCTATCGTCGGGTCGTGTAGGGCCATTACTCCTCGCTTGGGTTACTTTCCTGCCATACATTGCGTACAAGTCTTATGAACCGGCCACTTAACAAGGGTACCTCTTCGGTTGCGGATTTGTTGTTGCCGGATTAGTCACTTTGTTTAGGACTGAACTTTTTTCCGGCGTAGGACCTTCTGATCTGGGCAAAACTGAATCGTCGTTACTCTTTGTTGCAATAGGAGTATCAATACTCGTAGTCTGCAAGTTCGTAGTTTCAATGGCCTCAAAACTTAGCAGC
>JAGRIE010000105.1 GCA_020443425.1 Halioglobus sp. | reverse complement strand
CAGGCTGAGTGCAGTTAGGCGCCCCCCGGTGGGCTATTCGCCTGGTCGCCTCCCAGATCGCCACCCTGGATCGCTTCGACTGGCCCGACTGGGAAATCCGCAACGGCTGCCTGTACTGGAACCAACTCGATCACCGTTACTTCTGGACGCCAACCCGGTTGGTGCTGCCGCTCTACAACGTCGATTCATCCGATACGCCATGGCAGACCTGGGCTGACAATCTGTCATCGCTGGAGTCCGCCAGAAGGGCCCGAACAGAGCAAAAAGACCTGCAAAACCAGTCAGATAGCCCCGGCCGGGATTTATCCACATATGCGCATAATATATATTATGTTAAATGTAGTATTGGGGCACACAGTTATGCACAATGGCTTCGCTATAGTCGGCGCCCCTCTCTCGTTGGCAGCACCGGCAAATGGCGCAGAAAACGTAATGGCCGGTGCTATACTCGCCTCCGGCTGGATCGGTTGATTCTTCGGTGTTCGCGCACCGGCAGCCGTTCCGCTCCGGTCGGGCTCAAATAAATTCATAACGAGGCATGACCCTCACCAGGAGACAATCGATGCGCGCAACACTTCTCTTTTGCGCCTGCCTGCTTGCCAGCGGCGCAAGTCATGCGAAAAGCGTGATCCAGAGTCAGTTCAACCACCTGGGTC
>JAGRIE010000104.1 GCA_020443425.1 Halioglobus sp. | reverse complement strand
TCCCAACACGCTGATGCTGGCCGCCTCGGCGGCGCTGGTATCGTGGATCGTCGGCATTCCGGTGGGCATCCTCTCGGCGGTGCGGCGCGACAGCTTTCTTGACCGTTTCTTCATGGGCTTTTCGCTGCTGGGCGTGTCGATGCCGATCTTCTGGTCGGCGCTGCTTTTGCAATATGTCTTCGCGATGAAACTGCGCCTGCTGCCGGTTTCGGGCTTTTACGGCTGGCAATACATGATCCTGCCCGCCATCGTGCTGGGCTGGTCCTCGGCCGGGGTGATCGCCCGGCTGATGCGGTCAAGCCTGCTTGAGGTGATGCGGCTGGACTATATCCGCACCGCCCGCGCCAAGGGCCTGCGCGAAACCGGCGTCATCACCCGCCACGCGCTGAAGAACGCGCTGATCCCGGTCGTAACGATCATGGCGATCCAGGTGGCGGGGCTTCTCTCGGGCGCCGTCATCACCGAGGCGATCTTTTCCATCCCCGGCGTCGGGCGGATCACGATCAGCGCGATTTCCTCGCGCGACATGCCGCTGTTGCAGGGGGCGGTGCTGTTCGCCACCGTTCTGGTGATCCTGGGCAATCTGGTGGCCGATATCCTGTATTCCGTCCTCGATCCCCGGATCCGCGCGCAGATGAGGAAAGAGGCATGACATC
>JAGRIE010000103.1 GCA_020443425.1 Halioglobus sp. | reverse complement strand
CGCCCCGCGCGGGCGCTTGTCAAGCTCGTCTGGTATCCGTACCATGCGACGATTGTTTGGAAAATCAGAGAGTATAAGATTATGTTTCGTGGCAGCATGGTGGCGATCGTTACCCCGATGCGCGCGGACGGCGCGCTGGATTTCGAGGCGTTGGCGCGGCTGGTGGAGTTTCATATCGACAACGGCACCGATGCCATCATCGCCGTTGGCACCACCGGCGAATCGGCGACGCTCGATTATGAGGAGCACATTGCGGTGGTCCGCAAGGTGGTGGGGCAGGTCAAGGGGCGGATTCCGGTGATCGCCGGCACCGGCGCCAACTCCACCCGCGAGGCGCTGCATCTGACTCAGCGCGCCATGGAGGCTGGCGCTGACGGTTGCCTATTGGTGACCCCGTATTACAACAAGCCCACCCAGGAAGGCTTGTACCAACATTACAAACTAATCGCCGACAGCGTGGCGATTCCGCAGATTCTGTATAACGTGCCCGGTCGCACCGCTTGCGACATGAAGCCGGAAACCGTCGAACGCTTGGCCGATATTCCCAACATCGTCGGTATCAAGGAAGCCAGCGGCAGCATCGAGCGCATTCGAGAGCTGGTGCGGCGCCTCGGTGACCGCATGGATGTCTACAGCGGCGAGGATGGTATTGCCGCC
>JAGRIE010000102.1 GCA_020443425.1 Halioglobus sp. | reverse complement strand
TTCACGACAGATACCTGTGGTGTTCACCACGTACCAGGTCAGAATGATTCGTTTTCATCACGCACGGCAACCGAACTGCTGTGATTAATCCCTGTCGAGTTTAAAGCCATCGCCTGGCTTCGGCTATTACCGTTTCCATTCGCTTCTGGAGTGCCCTGTGGCGCCGGCGGCAGAGGTACAGCGTCTCACTCACCGGATTGGCAAGTCGGTGCGACTTGATGTGCCCGGGTTTGTGAAACGCCTCCACCGCATGGGCCGGCAATACCGTGAAACCCAGCCCCATACTGACTGGCTCCAGAATCAGCCCGATCTGGTTTGAGAATCCCCTCCCGGGAAACTGCTGACTGTGCTGGAACTCCGGATAATTGGCGCCGAGCAACTGGTTGGCGTGGTGACTGCCGTCAGGGTGGTCAATAAAGCCGAGCGCCAGCAAGGTTTGCCAATCTGGCTCTGCAGCCGTCGCCGGCGTCACCAACAGCAGCGACTCCTCCGCGACTGGTGTGCAACTGACATCAGCCAGGGCGGATTTCGACGTCATGAAGCCGATATCCACGCTGGATGCGGCGATTGCTCTCTCTACGTCGGAGTTGGGTGCAAACCGGTAATCGATAATGAGCTGCGGGTGCTCGCTCTGCAGCGCCAGTAAGTGCGGATATA
>JAGRIE010000101.1 GCA_020443425.1 Halioglobus sp. | reverse complement strand
CATGATTCTGGATCAGTTCAAACTCGACGGCAAGGTCGCTATTGTCACCGGTGCTTCGCGGGGGCTGGGCAAGGGTATGGCCCTGGCGCTGGCGGAAGCGGGTGCGGATATAGCCGGCGTGGGCGTCAGTGATTCCTCCGGCACCGGGGAGATGGTTCAGTCCCTGGGGCGGCGCTACCAGCAAATAACCGCCGACCTGGGTGACCCGGCCTGTGTGCCGGATATAGTGGCGCAGGTGAAAGCAACCTTCGGTCGCGTGGATATCCTGGTGAACAATGCCGGTACCATCCGTCGCAACGACTTCCTCGACTTCAGCGAGGAGGACTGGGATGCGGTGATGGATCTCAATCTGAAAGCCCCGCTCTTTCTGTCACAGGCGGTGGCGAGGGAATTCGTGGCACAGGGCGGCGGTGGCAAGATTATTCATATCGCCTCCATGCTGTCCTTTCAGGGCGGTATTCGCGTTGCCTCTTATACATCCAGCAAGTCGGGCATTCGCGGTCTGACCATGCTCATGGCCAATGAACTGGCGGCCAGGGGTATTAACGTTAACTCCATTGCTCCCGGTTATATGGTCACGGACAACACGCAACAGCTGCGCGACGACCCCGTTAGGAACGGCGAGATACAGCGGCGCATTCCGGCGGACCGGTGGGGGCT
>JAGRIE010000100.1 GCA_020443425.1 Halioglobus sp. | reverse complement strand
CGAGTGAAAGCAGGCGCCTTCGAAGCTGTCGATGCCCTCGATGTCGGGATAGTTGGGCACATGCAGCACGCCGGTGGCCGCGACCAGAACATTGCCTTCGTCCTCAAGGCCCGATTTCGTGCGGATATGCCACTTGTCGCCTTGCCATTCGGCGCTCGCGATTTCCTCGTTGAAGCGGATGTGCTCCATCACGCCGTAGCGGTTCGCCATGGCCTCGAAATATTCGCGGATTTCCGGGCCGGGGGCCATGAACTGGCTCCAGTCCGGATTGTAGGCAAAGGAATAGGTATAGGCGTGGGCCGGAACATCGCAGGTGAGGCCGGGGTAGGTGTTCTCCCGCCAGGTGCCACCGACGCAATCGCCTTTCTCGTAGATCGTGAAGTTATCGTCGCCTCGTTCCTTGAGGCGAATGCCGGCAAGAAGGCC
The DNA here is from genome assembly GCA_020443425.1 of Halioglobus sp. Taxonomy (GTDB): domain Bacteria; phylum Pseudomonadota; class Gammaproteobacteria; order Pseudomonadales; family Halieaceae; genus Marimicrobium. The sequence continues at coordinate 236 of JAGRIE010000100.1, read as the reverse complement.
GGCCATACCTGCGCCGATGATGATCGTGCGGATCGGGTGTGTCACGGCCTGTGCGCTTGTCTGGTTCATTCCTCATCCCTCGTTCTATTGATACAGGGCTGTATCATGACGTCGTGCGAGCCTTCCAGCCTTGCGTCAGATCAATGTCCGTGCAGTCCGGGATTTATGTCCTTCGGATAAGGCCCCAGCAGCAGGAACAGGAGCGCAGCGGCAAGGCTGACCGGAATCGCGCCAAG